>JAEETA010000010.1 GCA_016286555.1 Lachnospiraceae bacterium
GATGCATTCGGTGTTCTGCCTCCTGTCTCCATTCTGACTCCCGAGCAGACCCAGTACTACTTCCTGAGCGGATTTACCGCAAAGCTGGCAGGTACCGAGAGAGGCATCACCGAGCCCACTCCTACCTTCTCCGCTTGCTTCGGCCAGGCATTCCTGGAGCTGCATCCTACCAAGTATGCAGAGGAGCTGGTAAAGAAGATGCAGAAGTCCGGCGCTAAGGCTTATCTGGTGAACACCGGATGGAACGGCACCGGCAAGAGAATCACCATCAAGGATACCAGAGGCATCATCGATGCAATCCTGAACGGCGATATCAAGAACGCTCCTACCAAGACCATTCCTTACTTCAACTTCGAGGTTCCTACCGAGCTGCCCGGCGTTGACACCGGCATCCTGGATCCCAGAGACACCTACGCTGATCCTTCTCAGTGGGAGGAGAAGGCAAAGGATCTGGCAGGCAGATTCCAGAAGAACTTCGTGAAGTACACCGGCAACGACGCAGGCAAGGCTCTGGTTGCTGCAGGTCCTCAGTTGTAATGTTCGGATTTCATAAAGAAATGGAACGTCACTGAAGATAAAAAATCCCCGGGGATTTCTCCCCGGGGAATTTTTATCGCTTCCTCTCCCATGCCGCAAAAAAAAGAACCTTGCATTTGCTGCAAGGTTCTTTTGCTGTGCTCAGATCGCTCTGGTCGCGTCCGCGAGCCATGCGTTCTCTTCTGCCGTCAGATACGGCTGCAAGGTCTCGCGCACGGTTGCATGATACGCATTCAGCCATGCTTTCTCGGGGGGCGTCAGCATTTCGGGAAGGATCGCATCCAGGTCGAAGGGAGCCATGGTAAGTGTCTCGAACTTCATAAACTTCCCCATTTCTGTCTCAGGTCCGTTTAAGGTGACCACCAGGTTCTCCAGGCGGATACCGAACTGTCCCGCAAGGTACACACCGGGCTCGTTGGAGGTGATCATGCCGTGCTCTAAGGGCGCGCCCAGCTTTCTTCCTGCCTCCAGCAGGCGAATGCCCTGAGGGCCTTCATGAACGTTCAGCAGGTATCCTACGCCGTGGCCGGTGCCGTGATTGTAATCATAGCCCAGCTCCCACAGGGGACCTCTTGCCAGTACGTCAAGGTTCACACCGGTAATGCCCTTCTTAAAGACAGCGCTTGCCAGGCGGATATGGCCCCGCAGCACTGCGGTATAAAGCTGTTTCATCAGGTCGGTTCCCTGTCCCAGCAACACGGTTCTGGTCACATCCGTGGTGCCTTCCAGGTACTGTCCGCCGGTATCCATCAGGAGGAAGGTATTGTCCTCGATGGGGATGTCCGTGGCTTCCGTAGGCTCATAATGGATGATGGCGCCGTGAGCGCCGGTAGCGATGATGGGGGCAAAGCTCTGGCCCAGGAAATGCTCCTGTGCCTCACGAAGCTTTAAGAGACGGTCACTAACCTGCAGCTCCGTGATTTTGCCTTCCTTCAGCTCCGCAGAGCCGTTTAACTGCGTCTTCAGATAACAAATAAGCTTCGTCAGTGCGGCGCCATCCTTGATGTGGGCCAGGCGCTCGTTGTCGATCTCCCGCTCCGTCTTGCATGCCTTAAAGAGGGTCTCCGGACTCAGGTCCTCCACCACCTTGGCATCCACGGGGATCCGCTGGAACAGTGCCTTGTTCACCTTCGCCTTGGTCAGCAGCACTGTCTTCCCGGAAAGGAGTCCGGAAAGCTCACTGTAAATATCATTGTAAGGGCGAACCTCTACGCCGTCCGCTTTGAGATTTCCCTTGATCTCATCGGAGAGAATGGCAGGGTTCACATAGAGGATGGCTTTTCCGGTGAGCACCAGCAGATAGCTCAGGAACACAGGATTGTAATCCACGTCATTGCCGCGGAGCTGCAATACCCAGGCGATATCATCCAGGGATGCGGTGAGGTGGGCATTACAGCCCTTTTCCTGCATCTGTTTCCGGACTCGATCAAGCTTTGCCTTCCTGCTCTCTCCCGTCACCTCCGCAGAAAGCTCCCAGACGGGCTCTGCGCTCATGGCAGGTCTGTCCGGCCAAAGTTCCGCAGGCAGATCCTTATCCGTCACAAAACGCACGTGAAGCCCCTTACAGGCCTTCTCAATGGCTTCTGCGGTGGCGTTGCTGACTGTACGGCCGTCAAATCCCAGAACGCCTTCCTGCGGAAGGGTCTGTGCCAGATACTCGGGAATGGTGGGGACACCGGGCTCCCGCATTTTCATCAGGCGGATTCCGGTGCCGGAAAGCTGATCCTCCGCCTGGAGGAAGTAGCGACCGTCGGTCCAGAGTAGTGCTTCCCTGGCGGTGACCACCAGTTCTCCAGCGGAGCCGTCGAAGCCTGATAAAAACTCCCGCTCCTTGAAATAATCACCCACATATTCGGAGGCGTGATAGTCATCGGTCACCACAAAGTAGGCGTCCATGCCCTCACGCTCCATCAGTTTTCTCAGCTGCGCGATCCGCAGCGCAAATACATCTTTTCCCATCTTATGACAATCCTGTCAGAACCTTAGATTCCCAGGAATCCTTTCACTACAGACTTCATCTCCTCTTTCTCGCACACATGGTCATGGAGAACGGGAGCGGTACGGATCTCTTCGATAGCCTTGGGCACCTTCACGTTACCGATACGGGAAAGCTCATCGATGAGATCGAAGTCATTCATGGCATCGTATTTTGCATCAATAGCCTTCATGACGCTGCGGGCGAACTTGAAGGGGCTTGCAGTTGATGCGATAACGGTGGATCTACGGTCACCGGTCTTCCGGAAGTATTTTTCGTAAGCTGCGGAAGCCACTGCGGTATGAGTATCGATGACATAGCCGCAGGCCTCATAGATCCGGCGGATTTCATCCGCGGTCTCCTGTTCGTCTGCGTAGAATCCGCAGAAGCCTGCCAGCTGATCTCTCTCCTCGGAAGTGATCTCGTACTTGCCCTGAGAGGACAGTGCCTTCATCAGGTCCGCAGTGCGGGCTGCATCATTTCCGGTAACGCGATAGATGAGGCGCTCCAGGTTGCTGGAGATCAGGATGTCCATGGAAGGGCTGGAGGTCAGGATGAATTCTCTGTTGCGGTCATAGACGCCGCTTCCCAGGAAATCGTACAGAACCTTGTTGGAGTTGGATGCGCAGACCAGAGTAGCAATAGGCAGGCCCATGGTCTTTGCATAAAAAGCTGCCAGGATGTTGCCGAAATTACCGGTGGGCACCACCACATTGATGAGCTCGCCTTCTTTGATTTTCTCTTCCTTCAGCAGCTTGCAGTAAGCGTAGACATAGTACACGATCTGAGGCACCAGACGGCCGATGTTGATAGAGTTTGCGGAGGAGAAGCAGAAGCCTTTCTCCGCCATCTCAGCAGCCAGCTCCTTATCGGAGAAAAGCTGCTTCACGCCGGTCTGTGCGTCGTCGAAATTGCCGTGGATACCCACAACGAAGGTATTGGCACCCTTCTGAGTTACCATCTGACGCTCCTGGATGGGGCTGACACCGTTCTTGGGGTAAAAGACCACGATCCGGGTACCCTCAACATCAGCAAAGCCTGCCAGAGCCGCTTTTCCGGTATCGCCGCTGGTGGCGGTGAGGATGACGATCTCCTTGTCCTCATGATTCTTCTTAGCTGCAGTGGTCATGAGATGAGGCAGGATGGACAGGGCCATATCCTTAAATGCAATGGTGGCACCGTGGAAAAGCTCCAGGTAGTACGCACCTTCTGCGGAAACCAGGGGAGCGATCTCCTCGGTATCGAATTTGGAATCATAAGCCTTGTTAATGCAATTCTGCAGTTCCTCTTTGGTAAAGTCCGTGAGGAAGAGCTGCATTACTTCCAGGGCCACCTCCTGATAGCTCATCTGAGCCAGCTGGGAAAGAGGGGTGGTCAGGGAAGGAATATGATCGGGAACATAGAGACCGCCGTCCTCCGCAAGGCCTCGTAAAATCGCCTGGGATGCGGTTACGCAATCGCCGGCGCCTCTGGTGCTGCTGTACTTGACTTCCATATGCATTTCCTTTCTGAAAATAAATGATCACTCCTATTTTACACTGAATTTCGAAATAGAAAAGCCATTTTTTTTACTGCTTTCCTGTGTTAAAGTGGATTTATGAAAAACTCTTCCGAAAAAGTCGGCGCTCCTCTCCCCGAGGGCGTCTACCGGGCAGTGAAAAAAGATGGGACGGAATACTACAGATCCTCCCTGACATACAAAGGAAAGCACATCTCCCTGGGAAGCTTTTCCACGGCGAAGGAAGCCCACAAGGCCTATCTCCAGGGGAAATATCTGCTCTCCTCCGATCTGGGCCCCGAGGACTATACCTCCCACGGAAAAAAAGCGGACGGTCCCCTTTTCTTCGACAAATGGGTGATCCTGGTAAACTTCCGGGACAGTGGGCTGTATTTTAAGACCCCCATTGTCCTGGGCCAGCGGATCTTCACCTATCACCTGAGCCCCAGTGATGTGCTGACCTTTGATTTTGAGGACCTCTTCTACTACTCCCAGCACACCATCATGCGCAGGGGCGGGCATCTCTTTGTGGCGGACTACGGCTCCCAGATCTCCGTTCCCACCAGACACGGCATCAAGCCCTACGCTGTGGAGGGGGTGGATTATAGATTCGTGAACGGGGATCCACTGGACTATCGCAGAGAAAATCTGGAGATTCTGAACGTCTACCATGGGGTCCGTGTCGTGGAAAACGGATACATGGCCAGGATCCATGTGAACGGCTATCTGCAGATCGGTATCTACCCTTCCGCGCTGGAGGCTGCCATCGCCTATAACAAGGCAGTGGACATCCTGCAGAAAAACGGCATCGAAAAAGAGTACCTGCAGAATTTCCTTGATATCTCTCCCCGCGTGTACGCAGATATTTATGCGTCCCTTCCTGTGTCTGAGAAAGTAGAGAAAACCTTCGGGCCGATCTAGTTCCATCCCATCCGTTCCTCTTCGCATATCAGGGGAGCATCCAACAGCATATGGCAGCCGGATATATGCTCAAAGAGCATCCCTACTCGGGATGCTCTTTCTCTTTACTTCTTTGATTCTATCTTTGCTTCCTACTTCGCCGTATAATCCACGAAGCAGATATCCATGCTCACATACCCGGTAACACCGGAAACCTTGCCGGAAAGCTTGTATTGCCACATGGAGTACTGATACGGGTAATCCGGCAGGTCCTGATTCTGGCAGAGCCAGATATCGTAGTCCGTCAGCTTGGAAAGGTCGATCTCCTTGATGAGCCATTCCTTGTTGCCCTTGATCATGGCAGTGTAACCGCCCTTTGCAATGGTGTCCAGGAAGGCTTTGGTAACCTCTGTTTTTTCCGCTCTGGTGAGGCCTTCGATCCGGGCGGTGTCATTGTCCACATAACCCATGTCGATGGCGATGGGATAGGTGATGGTGGCTTCGCCGATGTTGGAAAGGATGAGGGATGCCTCCTGCTCCGCCTCCTCTGCCGTCAGGGCCTGGGAGGTAAAGTAAAGTCCGATGAGGAGTCCCGCCTTGGATGCTCTGTCCAGATTGTCCAGAAACATCTCGTCCAGTGAAAGCTGACCCGTGGTATAGCCACGCACCCCCGCTCTGATCATAACAAAGTCGATGCCCGCTTTTTTCACCGCCTGAAAATCAATGTAGTCCTGATACTTGGAAACATCGATCCCCAGGGTGGAAGCCTTGCGACCGTCAATGTAGTACTCCATCAGATCGCCCTGAGCCACCAGATTGGTGTAATCGTAGTTGTTCTCCGGAAGATACCGGTTGATGGTCACCCATTCTTCACTGCCGTCGGGGAGCACCACCAGGGTATGCTTGCCGTCGGTGGAAGGATCCGGTGCTTCCCCGCCTAAGGGATCCTCCTTCACCTCCTCGATGGGAACCGTATCCGGCGTCTTTTCGTCGGGATAAAGGTTCCAGAAGTCCAGGTCATTAGGATGACCGGTACCGTAAGTGATCTCCGGCTGCTCCTCTCCCGTCGCCGCTGTGGTATCCGCCTGAGCCGTTTGCACGGTCTGCGGTTTTTTGTTCATCCCCAGCACGATAGCAAGGATGATGACAAATACCACGCCGGCAGAAACAATGGCAGTCAGGATATGGGGCGAAATCTTTAATTTGTCGTCATCCATTCCGGGCAGTTTCAAATCAGATACTCCTTCCGGTCAGGTCCGTTACAGAATGGCCTTCTTGGGACATTTTGCGACGCAGACGCCGCAGCCGGTGCACTTTTCCTGATCAATGATGGCATGGAAATTCTCCACCGTAATGGCACCGAATTCACAGTTCTTCACACAGATGCCGCAGCCGATGCAGCCCACAGAGCAGGCCTTCATGGTATCGGGACCCTTATCGATGGAGCTGCAGGCCACCATGTGCTTTGCTTCGTAAGGGATCAGGCTGATGAGGTGCTTGGGACATGCAGCCACACACTTGCCGCAGGCCTTGCAGGCCTCCTTGTCCACCACGGCAATGCCGTTCACCACGTGGATGGCATCGAAGGGACATGCCTTCACACAGGAGCCGAAGCCGCAGCAGCCGCTTCTGCATCCCTTGGGACCGCCGCCGGGAACGAATGCCATAACGGAGCAATCCTCCACACCGGTGTATTCATAATTTTTGACAGCCTTGTCACAATCTCCGGCGCAGGCCACGAAAGCCACCATACGGGTACTCTCTCCCGCATCCACGCCCATGATCTCACCGATCTTCTTGCCCACGGGCTCACCGCCCACGGGACAACCGTTCACCGGTGCTTCGCCCTTGACGATGGCAGCTGCCAATCCGGAACAGCCGGGATAGCCGCAGCCGCCGCAGTTGTTGCCGGGCAGCGCCGCCAGTACTTCTTCTTCTCTGGGATCCGTCTCCACCTTAAAGCGGATACCTGCGATCCCCAGAAACAGTCCTACAAAGATACCTACTGCCGCCACGATCCCCGCAGCGACCAGGATTCCTGTTACGCTCATAGATTTTTCAATCCTCCACGATGATCGTTTTTAGAACAGTCCGGAAAATCCGCAAAAAGCGATGGCCATCAAACCTGCGGTCAGGAGCACTGCGGGCTGTCCTTTGATAGGTCCGGGAAAATCGTTGTATTCCATCCGCTCACGGAGTCCCGCAAGAATGACGATGGCAATGGTAAATCCGACTGCGGTACCGAAACCGTTGACGATACCGGTGCCGATGCCGTACTCCTTCTGCACGTTGGTCAGGGCTACGCCCAGCACGGCACAGTTGGTAGTGATCAGGGGCAGGTACACGCCCAGGGCCTGATACAGAGCCGGCATTGCTTTCCGCAGGAACATCTCAACAAACTGCACCAGCGCTGCGATCACCAGGATAAAGACGATGGTCTGCAGGTATTCCAGATGCAGGGGTGTCAGGATGAATTTGTAGACCACGCCCGCAACGGCGCTGGCCAGGGTGATGACAAAGATCACCGCCGCGCCCATGCCGGAAGCGGTCTTGATCTTCTTAGAGACACCCAGGAAGGGGCACAGACCCAGGAACTGACTCAGGACCACGTTGGAAACCAGAGAGGATCCGATGAGGAGCATTAATAATTCTTTGATCATTCCCGGCCTCCTTTCTCAGCTTCTGCAGGTACGAAGTCAGCCTTGCGGGAGCCGCAGGCCAAATCGCAGCTTGCACACTCGCTGCCGCAGCCGTTGCCGAACTTGGATACGTCCTTGCCCTTGGCTGCCATTTTTTCCTTTACCACATTCATCACTGCCGTCAGGGCTGCCACCACGAAGAAGGCGCCGGGAGCCATGATGAAGATATTGATGGGTACGAAGGAGGCGGGCATTACGCGGGCGCCGAAGAGTTCTCCCGCTCCAAGCAGCTCACGGAGCATACCGATAAGGGTCAGGGCGATGGAGAAGCCCAGTCCCATACCGATGCCGTCAAAGAAGGACGGGATCGGAGGATTGTGGTAAGCGTAGCTCTCCGCACGGCCCAGGATGATACAGTTTACAACGATCAGGGGGATGTACACGCCCAGAGCGCTGTTCAATGAGGGCAGGTAAGCCTGCAACAAGAGTTGCACCATGGTCACGAAGGAAGCCACGATGACGATGAATGCAGGGATACGCACCCGATTGGGGATCACCTTCCGCAGCAGGGAGATGATCAGATTACTTAAGGTCAGGACCACAGTGGTGGTCAGTCCCATACCCAGTCCGTTGATGGCGGAAGTGGTGACCGCCAGAGTGGGACACATGCCCAGCGCCAGGACAAAGGTGGGATTTTCTTTCACGATGCCGTTAACCAGGCGTTCGCTGACTTTATTCATTGCCGGCACCTCCCTTCATTTCATCCAGTGCAAAGGAAAGGCCGCAATTGACGGCATTTACAAAAGCTTTGGTGGTGATGGTGGCGCCGCTGATGGCATCGATCTCATCCTCTGCGGCAGCGCCGGTCTTCGTGTAGGAAAACTTCGAAACGGATTTTTCATGGAACTGAGGCACCAGCACGGATTCCGCATTCATGCCCAGACCCGCAGTCTCGGAGATCTCCAGGATGGAAACATCCTGCAATGTGCCGTCCTGCGCAACCCCCAGATACAGCACGATATTGCCGCCGTAGCCCTGGGAGGAAGTAGAGCGAAGCACATAGCCCAGGAAATTCCCGGAGCCGTCCAATGCCTTATAAACCTCTCCGATGGTAACGCCGACGGATGCATACTCTGCAGCCTGAGCATCGGTAGGGGTAAGGCCCGTCAGTTCAAAGGAGTCTGCTGCGGGGAAGACGCTTCTGCAGGCATTCTGTACAGCCTGTGCTTCCTGCTGTGCTATTGGGTCTTTGGTCAGCTGATAGATAAAGCCCAGCATCAATCCTGCGATGAGGGTGATGGCAAAGAGGGTAAAGGCTTCCTTCAGCATGACGCGAATGTCATTTCCTTTCGTCATTTCATTCATGCCTGCTTCCCTCCTTTCGCCGTCTTTT
Organism: Lachnospiraceae bacterium; assembly: GCA_016286555.1. GTDB lineage: Bacteria > Bacillota > Clostridia > Lachnospirales > Lachnospiraceae > AC2028. Next base: position 8,943 of record JAEETA010000010.1, read on the forward strand.
TCTTCGTAAATCCAAAGGGCGTAGGTACCGTGACCTTCTCGATCAGGGGAACCAGCAGGTTGCCGATGATGATGGCATAGGAAACACCCTCACTGCCGGGTCCAAAGATACGGAAGATACCGGTCATGATCCCCAGGAAGATACCGAAGACGATCTTCCCCATGGGAGTGATGGGACTGGTGACATAGTCCGTTGCCATGAAGAAGGCACCCAGCATCAATCCGCCACCTGCCAGATGTGCTGCCAGGAAGGCGGGATCGAATCCGTGGCCTCCGAAGAGCAGGACAAAGCATGCGAAGCTGAGGATATAGGATGCGGGGATCTTCAAATCGATGACGCCGCAGATCAGAAGGATGCAGGCGCCGATGACAATGGCGATAACGGAAGTCTCACCGATGGTACCGGAAGTACGGCCGATGATCATATCCATCACATTGACGGATCCGCCGTTCTTCATGACTGCCAGGGGCGTTGCGCCGGTGTAGGCATCGGTGGAGAATGCGGTCATGGCCGTGGGGAACGAGATCAGCATAAAGCATCTGCCGCCCAGGGCCGGATTCATAAAGTTCTGTCCCAGACCACCGAAAAGGAGCTTCACCACCAGGATAGCGAAAATGCTGCCCAGGGCCGCCATCCACAGAGGAATGGTCACCGGCAGGTTCAGTGCAAGGAGCAGTCCCGTCACCACTGCGGACAGGTCCTTTACGGTCTGTTTTTTCTTAACGATGATACAGAAAATGCTCTCCGTCGCAACAGCGCTTCCGATACATACCAGCACCACAGCCAGCGCTCTGAAGCCGAAGTTCCATAGCCCAAAGCCGGTGGCGGGAAGCAGCGCGATGAGCACCAGGAGCATAATGGAGGACGTGGTCACCTTGCTCCGGATATGGGGATTGGATGATACATGATAGACTTGTTCACTCATGACAGATCACTTCTTCCTCTTTCCTAGTTGTATTTTTCGCATGGACTTGATGGACTGGGTCAGGTGGCGCTTTGCGGGGCAGACAAAGCTGCAGCAGCCGCATTCACAGCACTCCATTCCGTTGCCTTTCAGGAAGCCTTCCTCGTCTCCATGCTCGGCGCAATTGGCCAGATGGAAGGGCATCACATGGCCGGGACATACCTCCACGCATTTGCCGCAGCGGATGCAGGGGCCGGGCTCGGAAGCTGCAACCTCATCCTTTGTCATGGCCAGCAGTGCGGTAGATGTCTTGGTGGTGGGAACGTCCAGACCATACATGGCAAATCCCATCATGGGACCGCCGCAGATGATCTTCTCGGGCTCTTTTGCAAAACCGCCGTCTGCCTCCAGCAGGTAATCGTAGCTGACGCCGATTGGAATCTTGAAGTTCCTGGGATCCTTCACCGCATCGCCGGTGACGGTGACAATGCGCTCGGTCAGTGGTCTGCCCTCTACTACCGCATGATAAATGGCAACGATGGTGTCCACATTGTCCACGATGCAACCTGCGTCAGCGGGAAGCATAGTGGAATTGATCATACGACCTGTGGTTGCAAAGATCAGGGCACGCTCGGCACCCTGGGGATATTTTGTCTGAAGTGCCCTGACATCAATGTCAGGTTCGTTCGCCGTCTTCTCCTGCAGGAGCTTAATGCAGTCGGGCTTATTGTCCTCGATGGCGAGAATGCCGTGAGCGTGAGGGAACAGGCTCATGATGATCTTTAAGCCCGTCACAAGTTTCTCCGGCTCTTCCAGCATACGGCGATAGTCGCTGGTCAGATACGGCTCGCACTCCGCGCAGTTGGCGATGATGTACTCGATCTTCTCCGGCTCCTTGGGAGAAAGCTTTACGGAAGTAGGGAAGCCTGCGCCGCCCATTCCCACCACGCCGGCATTTCGAATGGCGTTAATGACAGTCTCCCGGTCAGCGTGTTCCCAGTCCTCTACGGGCTGCGGATCCACCCATTCATAAGCTTCATCGTTCTCGATGATAATGCTCATGACCCGGTCCCCGGTCACGGTCCTGCGAGGTTCAATGTTCTTGACGGTGCCGGATACACTGCTGTGCACCGGTGCGGATACAAATCCGCCGGGCTCGGCGATCATCTGCCCTGCTTTCACATGATCTCCCTTGGCTACGATAGCCTTTGCGGGAGCCCCGATATGCTGGGAAAGCGGGTAGACCATCTCCTTTTGGGCGTCCAGCTTTGTGATGGGCTTGTCCTTGGAAAGACTCTTGCCGTCAAAAGGATGGACCCCCCCTGAAAATGTGTATTTTGTCATACCTCTCATCCTTTCGGGATATTGAAAAATTGTATCAAAATCCTACACCATTTTACTAAATTTACACGCAAAATACCACATTTGTGATATGATTTATTTGGTAATTTTGAAGTGCCGAAATACGGAGATTTTGATTATGAAACTCATCACCGAAACCCTGGAGCCCTTTACTGCGGAGTACCCTCTGGATGCCCTTGGGGATCCTGCGAAGCTCCTTTTCATCGATATCGAGACCACGGGGTTTACCGCCCATTCCTCGGATCTGTATCTCATCGGCTGTGCCTATTATGAGGCGGGACATTTCTGCACGAAGCAGTTCTTTGCGGAAAATCCCGATCAGCAGTCCGAGATCATCGAGGCCTTCTGGGAATTTGCAAAGGATTACGACACCCTGGTCCACTACAACGGCAACCAGTTCGATATCCCTTATCTGCAGCAGAAATGTAAGGCACTGGATGTGCCGGATCACACGATGGAATTCACCGGCATCGACCTCTACCGAAGAGTCGCATCCGTAAAGCATCTCTTAAAGCTCCAGAACTGCAAACAGCGTACCCTGGAGTTCTTCCTTGGGATCGAGCGGAAGGATGTGTTCAGCGGCGGAGACCTCATCGGCATCTATCAGGACTATGTGAAAGATCCCACGCCCTTTGCCCTGGATACGCTGCTTCTCCACAACGAGGACGATCTGAAGGGAATGCTGCAGATCCTGCCCATGCTCTCCTACTACGATCTCTTTGAGAAGGGCGCCGTGGCAAAACGTGTAGAAGCCGTTACATACAAGAATAAGGAGGATGAAACCCGTAAGGACCTCCTCATCACCCTGGAGCCTCCCGTGCCCCTTCCTATGCCCTTCAGCGCCTCTGTAGCGGGCTGCGAGATCCGCTACCAGGAAAATGTACTTCGCCTCTGCATTCCCATTACATGCGGCGAAATGAAGTACTTCTACGCCGACTACAAATCCTACTACTACCTCCCCGAGGAGGATCTGGCACTGCACAAGTCCGTGGCCACCTTTGTGGACAAGGAGCACAGAGTACAGGCTACCGCAGCCACCTGTTACACCAGAAAGGTTTCGGAGTACCTGCCCCAGTGGGATTACGTCTTCTCTCCCATCTTTAGGGAGGATTATGAGAGCCGGGAAATGTTCTTCGAACTGACAGAGGATTTCAAACGGGACAAGAAAGGGTTCTCAGACTATGCGTCCCACGTTTTAAAAGTAATGCGAAGTAAGCATTGAATATAAAAAAGGTACAGGTTTTATCCTGTACCTTTTTTGAACATATCATTGGGGTTTCTCGTAGTAGAAGGAGTTCTTTCTGATGAACCCTACTTCCTTGTAGTTGACGATCTGCTCCGTGCTTCCGATGAAGAGGTATCCGCCCTTCACCAGGGAGTCACAATACTTGCGGAACACTTCGTCCTTTGCTTCATCCGTGAAGTAGATCAACACGTTTCTGCAAACGATCAGGTGATAATCCTTCTTGTAGGGATCCTTCAGCAGGTTGTGCTCATGGAACTCTACGCGGGATTTGATCTCATCGGAGATTTTGAAGGAAGGTCCCACCTGAGTGAAATACTTTTTCTTGAACTCATCGGGAACCGCAGCGATGCTCTTGGCATCGTACAAGCCCACCTTTGCTTTCGCAATGACGGTCTTATCCAGGTCTGTGGCATAAATCTTGATCTTGTTCAAAGGAATGTGCTTTGAAAATGCCATGACCAGGGAATAAGGCTCGTCTCCGGTGGAGCAGGCTGCGCTCCAGATCCGCAGATTCTGTCCGAAGCGGCTCAACAGATCGGGAATAATGGTCTTGTCCAGGTATTCCCACTGATCAGGATTACGGTAGAACTCGGACACATTGATGGTGATGTAGTTGATGAACTCATCAAAGATCTCGTGATCGGTCTTCAGAGCCTTGACATAGTTGTCATATCCCTGAATACCTCTGCGTCCGATCAGGGTGTCGATCCTGCGCTTCATCTGCTTTTCCTTGTAGGAATTCAGATCAATGCCGGTCATGGTAAGGATTTCTTTTTTGAAATACTCGTAGTCGTATGCCATATCCACTCACTCGTGACCGTTATAACGATCACTCCTCCTCGGCAGAGATTACAGCATCAATGTCGACGCTGGCGATATCCTCGTCATCATCCTTGGAAGCATCGGGTGCGGTCAGCGCCTTGATGCTCAGGGAGATCTTGTGATCCTTCTCGTTGAAGTCAACGATCTTTGCGGTGACTTCCTGGCCCAGGGTAAGAACATCCTGGGGCTTCTCGATGTGCTCCTTGGAGATCTGGGAAACGTGAAGCAGTGCATCCACACCGTTCTCCAGCTCGATGAAAGCACCGAAGTCGGTCATACGTGCCACCTTGCCGGTGACTACGGTGCCGATGGCAAACTTCTCAGCTGCATCCTTCCAGGGGTTCTGATCCTCGAACTTCAGGGAAAGAGCGATCTTGCTGCCCTTGATCTCCTTTACGAGAACCTTCAGCTCCTCGCCGACCTTGAAGACCTTCTTGGGATGCTCTACGCGGCCCCAGCTCATCTCGGAGATGTGAAGCAGACCGTCTGCGCCGCCCAGGTCGATGAATGCACCGAAGTCGGTAACGTTCTTGACTACGCCGTCAACGATGTCGCCCTCGTGGATGCGGGAGAACAGCTCCTCCTGCATCTTTGCCTTCTTGGCAACCAGCAGCTGCTTGCGATCACCGATGCATCTGCGCTTGCGGGGATTGAACTCGATGACAACGAACTCGATCTCCTGATCCTTGTACTTCGTGAGATCTCTCTCGTAGGAATCGGAAACCAGGCTTGCGGGAATGAAGATTCTGGTCTCGTCCACGATCACGGTCAGACCGCCATCCTGTACCTGAGTAACCACAGCCTTGAGGACTTCCTGATTGTTGAAAGCCTCCTCGATCTTCTTGCTGCCTCTCTCCTGCTGGAGTCTCTTATAGGTCACCAGAACGGTGCCCTCGCTGTCGTTGACCTTCAGCACCTTGACTTCCATGGTGTCCCCGGGCTTTACCACCTGGGTCAGATCAACGCTGTTGTCGTTGGTATATTCGTACTTGGTCAGCAGGCCATCAGCCTTGCAGCCAATGTTCAGGATAATTTCTTCCGGCTTAACATCAATGACTGTGCCCTCGACGATCTCCCCCGTATGTGGTATTTTGAAAGACTCTTCCAACATTTGTTCAAAAGTAAGCTCTGACATATTTTTGAACCTCCTCAATAGATTTTTTCGGGGTGGAAGCCCCCGCAGTGATACCCACCAGTCTTACAATTTTAGATCGTTCTAAATGCAAGTCATCCAGTGTTTGTATGTAATGAGTTTCCGGACATCTCGCGGCACAGATCTCGTAGAGTTTCCGTGTGTTGGAGCTGTTCCTTCCACCTATCACAATCATCACATCCGCCTCGGATGCAAGTTCCTCGGCGTGTTGCTGTCGTACCTGCGTAGCATTGCAGATAGTGTTCACAACGTTATCATTGTACCCTCTTTTCTCGAATATTTCAACAATTTGTGTAAATTTATTCAATTGATAAGTCGTTTGGGAAACGAGGAAGTAAGTTTCCTGATCGGAAAAGGGGAAGGTTTCCGCATCTTCGGGAGTTTCCAAAACATCCACCGGGCCCTCGCACCAGCCCACGATTCCCTCAACTTCGGGGTGTTTCGGGTTTCCTGCGATGAGGACATGCTCTCCCGCACGACTGTGCTCACCCGCCAGCTTCTGGATCTTGATGACGAAGGGACAGGTGCAGTCCACCACTTCCACGCCCTTGGTTTCCATCAGCTCATAGATCCGTTTGGGGATCCCGTGGGCACGGATGATGATGGCGGCGTTCTCCGGTGCCTCCAGCGCACGGAGCTCCTCCTCCGATTCCAGAACGATGGCACCTCTGGATTTCAGGTCATCGATCACTGTCTCGTTGTGGACCACGGGGCCGTAGGTGTAGATGGGCCTGCCGGTTTCCAGCATCTCATATACTTTGTCTACCGCCCGCTGGACGCCGAAGCAAAATCCTGCGGAAGGGTCCACTTTGATCTCAGTCATTGCATAATTCCTCAATCTTTGCGGCCACCTGAGGGATGGTCATGTCCGTAGAGTCGATGAGTACCGCATCGGGAGCCTGGATCAGGGGAGAAATCTCCCTGTGCATGTCCTGGTAATCCCGCTTCTCAATGTCTTCTTTGATCTGTGCAAAATCGGGATCTCCCCCGGCTGCCTTCAGTTCCTCAAAGCGGCGTCTCGCACGCTCCTCGCTGCTGGCAGTCAGATACACCTTAACCTTTGCACCGGGCAGCACCACGGAGCCGATATCTCTGCCGTCCATGACGCAGTCGTTTGTGGCAGCCAGATTCTTTTGCAGCTGCAGAAGATGTGCCCTCACCGCAGGAACCGCACTGGTGACGGAAGCCGCCTTGCCGGTCTCCTCTTTACGTAAGAAGGGAGTCACATTTTCTCCGTTGCAATAAACCTGCTGGGCGCCATCCTCGTAAGCGATGGTAATGTCGGCACCGGTGCAGGCCGCAGAAACAGCAGCCTCATCCTGAATGTCCACGCCCTGCTGCAGCAGGTAATGTGCCACGGCACGGTACATGGAACCGGTGTCCACATAGATGATGTTCAGATCCTTTGCCACCAGCTTTGCAATGGTGCTCTTGCCGGCCCCCGCCGGTCCGTCGATCGCAATATTCAACATAATCAGTCTCTCCGTTATATTTTTTCAAACGCCGCGAAGCGCTTCGCTTTCTGTCACTCAGCTTCCGCTGCACTCTTCCCGGCAAGGTACCCGGTGGACCAGGCAATCTGCAGATTAAATCCGCCGGTGTGAGCATCCAGATCCAGCACCTCTCCCGCCGCATAGAGTCCCGCAACCTGCTTACACTCCATGGTAGAGGGAGAAAATCCCTTCACCCCCAGACCGCCCTGGGTGATGATAGCCTCCGCAAAGGGGCGTTTTCCCGTGATCTCCAGAGGAAAGTATTTGAGGAGTTTCACAATCTCTGCCCGCTGTGCTCCCGTGATGTCACAGGCCCGCAGTTCCTCGGAAAAGCTTAATCGCCTGCAGAATACCGGGATCATACCCGAAGGAAGGAGCGCCCCGCAGATATTCTTCAGCTGTTTTTTCGGCTGCTCCGAAAACTCCCTCAAAAGGCGTTTATCCAGATCCTCCGCCGTCAGAGCAGGTTTCAGATCAATGATGCCCAGCGCTTTTCCGGACTTATTGAAATAACAACTGGCAGTCAGCACCAGAGGCCCGGAAATTCCGAAATGGGTAAAGAGCATCTCACCAAACCCATCATATCTTGTTTTTCCGTCGATTTCCAGCCGAAATCCCACGTTTTTCAGGGACAATCCCTGCATTTCCCGGCATTCCTCTCCCTTGCACTCCAGAGGCACCAGAGAAGGCACGGGATCCACCACCTTCAGTTCCAACTTTTTGGCAAAAGCATAGCCGTCTCCCGTGGAGCCCGTAGAAGGATAACTGCAGCCGCCGGTGGCCAGGATCACCGCATCCGCGGGCACTTCCTTACCATCGCTCAGGAGCAGACCCGTAACGCGGTGCTTTCCGTCCTCGGTCTCTGCCGTCAGCAGATCCTTTACCGCAGTGTTTAACAGGATCCGGACGCCGTTTTTCTTCATGCGGCGCTGGAGGGCTGCGGTCACGTCGGAGGATCTGTCGGATACGGGGAAGTATCTGGCGCCCCGCTCTTCCTTCAGAGGGCAGCCTTCCTCTTCAAGTATCCGCTTCATGTCCTCGTTGGTGAAGGCACGGAACGCGCTGAAGAGGAATTTGGGATTGCTCACCACCTCGCCGAAAAAGTCCTCCATGGGCGCGGCATTGGTGACATTACACCTGCCTTTTCCGGTGATATAGAGCTTTTTCCCCAGCTTTTCATTTTTCTCGATTAAGGTTACTTCTGCGCCTGCTTCAGACGCAGAAATGGCGGCCATCATTCCTGCCGGGCCGCCACCAATGATCCATATCTTTTTCATCTGCAATCCTTCGGTTCAGTCCTCGGGGTCTTCTTTTTTGCGGAGCGTGTAATCCAGCATGGGTTCATCGTCCACAAAATTGATCTCGTCGTTCAGGTATACCTGGTAATTGTTCCAGACATCCTCCAGCATTTTCAGGTCATTGCGCACTGCGTCGGGAGCCTTCATACAGAGGGCCACCACCAGGGCGTTAATGACGGAAAGGGGTGCCACCAGGCTGTCCACGATGCTCACCATATCGCTTCTTGCAAAGAGCATACAGGAGGCATACATGGCCATGGGGGAATACTTGGTATCCGTGATGGCAATGACGCCCGCACGCCTGTCGTTGGCAAATTCCATTGCCTTCAATGTGCGCATGGAATATCTGGGGAAGCTGATGCCCACAAAGCAGTCGTTCTCGCCGATGCGGATCATCTGCTCAAAGGTTTCCGTGACGGAGGTGGTATTCACCAGGATCACGTTCTTGCGGAACATGTTCAGGTAAAAATGCAGGAAGGAAGCCAGGGGCTCGTTGCTGCGCAGTCCCATGATATACACGGTATCTGCCTCCAGCAGCATATCCACTGCCATGTCAAAAGCGTCCGCATCCAGATTTTCCATGGTATCCTGGATCTTCTCGATATCGGCGCGAAGCACGCTGGTGAGGACCTCAGAACGGCTGCGACGGCCGTATTTTTCCTCGATCTTCTGCATGCCGGAAAATTTGTTTTTCACGCAGTCAATGAGTGCCTGCTGAAATCCGGGATATCCCTTATATCCCAATGCGGATGCAAAGCGCACCACCGTGGACTCGCTGACATCCAGGGCTTCCCCCAGCTGGGCAGCCGTCATAAAAACGGCCTGCTCATATTTGTCCACGATATATTCCGCGATCTTACGCTGGCTCTTGCTCATGGTGGGCATCTGCTCACGGATGAGCCGGAGTACATCGTTGTATTCTGCCATAAATTAGTTACTCCGTGATGAGAATTTGCGAATGCAAATTCTCAGAACATTATTCCCTGTGATGAGAATTTGCGAATGCAAATTCTCAGAATCGGGGAATTGGTGTGCATGCGTAGCATCTATGAATCACACCAATTCCTGTTTGAAAGAAAATCGCATCAGCGTTTTCTTTCAAACATTATTCCCTGACGAAGGATTCGTATGCCTTTACCAGCAGCTGCTCGGTCTCGGAATCCGTCAGATCATAATCCCCGGACAGGGTCATGCAGGCTGCACCGTGAATAAAGATCCACATGCGCATGAAGAGGCTTCCGGGCTCCTTGCAGCCCATGTCCTTCGCCATGTTGATCTCACGGACCACATTGCCGGCATCGCCGTTCAGCAGTTCGTACATACTGATCCCGTTCTTTTTATCCTCTACGAAAAGCAGGCGGAACAGATTCCTCTCCTGTCTCGCGAACGCAATATAAGCCATACCCAGATCGGAAAAAGGCGCGATGCCGCGCTTGGGAAATCCTGCGGAAAAACTTCTGAAATAATCGACGGCCCTAAGGTAAACCGCACCCTGCAGTTCCTCCATATTCTTGTACACGCGGAAAATGGGCTGGGTGGAACAACCGGCCTTCAGCGCTACCTTTCTGGCGGTAACGGAAGCGAAGCCTTCTTCTCTCGTCATCTCAAACGCGGTGTCCGTGATATGGTCAATGGTAATGGTTTCTTTACGGGCCATGAAATGATTCTCCTCTCTCAAAAACGGAAACGAATGTTATTTTACGGAAGAGGTTAAATAAAGTCAATAGCCCGCAAACCCGCTTGTATTCGTGAAACCTAGTGAAATCAAACGTTTCACGGAACGAAGAAAATGGAAGAAATTTTGTATGCCGCGGGCTCAAAAAAAATAAAGCGATCCATGCAAGCAGGATCGCTTTATTTCTTATGAGACTTTTTGTTTTATGAGGCCGGAATTACACCGGGTAAGCCTTGTTCTCGGTGTCTGCCTGGGTGACATCCACCTTCTCCTGCTGTGCCTGACGATACTTGAAGAAGTCGGTAGCAACCTGAGGGAACAGAGCGTAGCTCAGCACGTCCTCATCCTGCTGCTTCCACTGCTTCATCTCGGACTCCAGCTTGTCCATCTCGTTGTCAAGAGTATCTGCAAAACGACCGGTAAGTCTGGTCTCGCCGGGGATGACCTTGTCGATGACTTCCTGGCTCATGGGCTTTACGGTCTGGCCGTACTCGCCGCGAAGCATGCCCTTGGTCTCCTTGGTAGCCATCTTGTAGCGCTCGCCCATAAGGACGTTGAACACTGCCTGAGTACCCACGATCTGAGAAGAAGGGGTAACCAGAGGGGGCTCACCCAGATCCTTACGCACTCTGGGGATCTCCTCCAGCACTGCGCGATACTTATCTTCTGCGTTCTGCTCCTTCAGCTGGCTCACCATGTTGGAAAGCATACCGCCGGGAACCTGATACAGCAACGTCTTGATGTTAACGCCCAGAACCTTGGGATTCATCAGGCCGTTCTTCAGGCACTCCTCACGGTAAGGTGCGAAGTAGTCTGCGATCTCAGCCAGCAGATCCTGATCAAAGCCGGTGTCATAGGGAGTGCCCTTGAAGGCCTCAACCATAACCTCGGTAGCGGGCTGGGAAGTACCCATTGCCAGAGGGCTCATAGCGGTGTCGATGATGTCCACGCCGGACTCTACAGCCTTCATATAGGTCATTCCTGCCACACCGGAGGTGTAGTGGGAGTGGAGCTGGATGGGAAGATCGGTGTTCTCCTTCATGGCCTTGATCATCTCGGTAGCCTTGTAAGGAAGCAGCAGACCTGCCATATCCTTGATACAGATGGAATCAGCACCCATCTCCTCGATCTTCTTTGCCATGTCTGCCCAGTACTCCAGGGTGTATGCATCGCCCAGGGTGTAGGACAGAGCTACCTGTGCGTGACCGCGGCCCTCGCGGCGCTTGATCTCATTGGTAGCGTTCACTGCCTCCTGCAGGTTGGGCAGGTAGTTCAGGCAGTCAAAGATACGGATGATATCGATACCGTTGGCGATGGACTTCTCAACGAAGGCATCCACAACGTCGTCCGCATAGGGACGATAGCCCAGAATGTTCTGTCCGCGGAACAGCATCTGCAGCTTGGTGTTCTTGAAACCGTCACGCAGCTTGCGCAGACGATCCCAGGGATCTTCCTTCAGGAAGCGCAGGGATGCGTCAAAGGTAGCGCCGCCCCAGCACTCTACGGAATGATAGCCGACCTTGTCCATCTTCTCAACGATGGGAAGCATGAACTCGGTGGGCATTCTGGTTGCGATCAGGGACTGGTGTGCGTCACGCAGCACGGTCTCCGTAATCTTAATGGGTTTCTTATTTACTTCAGCCATTCTATTATCCTCTCATAGTTTCCGATACAGACGCTTCCGGCGTCTGTGATCTGATTAGGTATTTACCCTTCGATCAAAAGACACCGAAGATTGCCATAAAGGTTCCCGCTGCAACAGCGGTACCGATGACACCGGCCACGTTGGGGCCCATTGCATGCATCAGAAGGAAATTGGTGGGATCCTCCTGTGCGCCGACCTTCTGGGAGACTCTCGCTGCCATGGGGACGGCGGAAACGCCTGCGGAACCGATCAAAGGATTGACGGCACCCTTGGTAACCTTACACATGAGCTTACCGAAGAGCACACCGGCCAGGGTACCGAACATGAATGCCACAAGACCCAGGACCACAATTTTCAGGGTGCTGACATTCAGAAATGCCTCGGCACTGGTGGTAGCACCAACGGAAGTACCCAGCAGGATGACCACGATGTACATCATGGCGTTGGAAGCGGTGTCGGTCAGCTGACGGACCACACCGGACTCCTTAAAGAGGTTACCCAGCATCAGCATACCAACCAGGGGAGCGGTGGTGGGAAGGATCAGGCAGACCACGATGGTAACCACGATGGGGAAGAGGATCTTCTCCAGCTTGGATACGGGGCGAAGCTGACCCATCTTGATGGCACGCTCTTTCTTGGTGGTGAAGAGCTTCATGATGGGAGGCTGGATGATGGGCACCAGGCTCATGTAGGAGTATGCCGCAACGGCGATGGGACCCAGGAGTCCGGTCTGTCCCAGCTTGCTGGCCAGGAAGATGGAGGTAGGGCCGTCTGCGCCGCCGATGATGGAAACGGCTGCAGCTGCCTTGTCGTTAAAGCCAAGGGCGATAGCGCCGAAGTATGCGGCGAAAATACCAAACTGTGCTGCCGCACCGAGGAGGAAGCTCTTCGGGTTGGCAATGAGGGGACCGAAGTCCGTCTGCGCACCCACACCCATGAAGATGAGGGACGGCAGGATGGCAAGCTCATCGAGCTTGTAGAAGTAGTACAGCAGACCTCCCTGTCCGTTGGGGCTGGATTCCGCACTCAGGATGATGTCCGGATAAATATTGACAAGGAGCATGCCGAAGGCGATGGGAACCAGCAGCAGCGGTTCATATCCATGCCGGATGGCCAGATAAAGGAAAAAGCAGGCAACTGCGATCATCAGGTAGTTTCCCCAGGTCAGATTGAAGAAAGCCGTCTGATGGATCAGATTGCTCAGCGTAGATCCGACGTAACTCATTTGTTAACCTCCTAAGGGTAGTTTCGTGTCATCTCATCAGTTCAGAGTCGCAAGAACTGCCCCTGCCTCGATTGCGTCGCCTACTGCAACATCAATGCTGGCAACAGTGCCGTCCTGAGGAGCCACAACGGGGATCTCCATCTTCATTGCCTCGATGATGACAACGGCCTCACCTGCCTTAACGGCATCGCCGACCTTCTTCTCGAGCTTGAATACCTTACCTGCGGCGCCTGCCTCAACCTTAACGGAGCCTGCGCCTGCTGCGGGTGCTGCAGCCTTAGGAGCTGCGGGTGCTGCCTTGGGAGCAGCCTTGGGCGCTGCGGGAGCAGCTACGGGAGCGACGCCTGCGCCGGCACCTTCCTCAACGGTAACTGCGTAAGTATTGCCATTCACGGTGATGGTATAATTTTTCATTTTGATATCCTCCAAATGTATGATTATCTTTTGATCTTACGGACGCTGCGAACGACAAAACCGTCGGTTCCGGTAGCACCCTCGTATGCTGCGATGGCTGCTGCGATCACAGCCACGAGTTCAGTATCGTCTTCTTCCTCTGCTGCGGTGGTCTCCTGGGCAATGATCTGATCCACTGCCTTGTCGATACCGTTCACAGTCGCGTTCTTCTCCGCTTTCTTCGCTTCCGCTCTCTCCTGGAGCTTCGGAACGATGCCCAGAAGGCTGATGACGCAGATGATGATGATCAGGACCACGAACACGGTACCCATACCGATCAGGGTATTCAGTCCTGCTACCTTCATCTTCTCACCGAAGGAGTATTCGGGGTTCAGCGCAGCGGACTCCAGCTTCAGGAAGAGGTCATTTGCAAAGATCATCTCCACCGTGGCATTCCGCTTGGTGCCGGTCACTTTCATCGTAACGATGATCTGCGTATCATTGGTGGAGAGCTCCGAACCGATGACACCGGTGATGTCTCCCACCTCATCAGCAGCTCCGGCAAAACTGGTGATGGCATTTTTGAATCCGTAGCCGTCCACGTTCAGGCCTGCGTTGTTGTAGATCACAGCTTCCACCTCTTCGTTGGTGTACTCCTGCAATGCTTCAACGGTTTCCGCGCTGTACATGAGGGAGGAAAGGAAGGTCAGCATATCCCCCTCCGCCATGGCCTGGGCATTGGTGTTTCTCGTCTGCTGGGTAACCGACACCGTGTCAGCTTTACCGCACGCTGTCAGGCAGAGGAGCATCGCCAGAACGGCCAGGATAGAAATCCTTTTTTTCATGTTGTTTCCACCCTTTCTACACAGTCATATGCTTCTTGATGCTCTGGGGCTCAGCCTTGGAAAAAAGCATCTCAAAGGCAGCCACAACATACTTTCTGGTCTCGGAAGGATCGATGATCTGATCCACATAGCCGCGTCTTGCTGCGGACAGTGCATTGTTGTTCATGGCATCGATCTCGGCACCCTTTGCGGAAAGCGTATCAGCATCCGCACCGTCGCAGAGGATCTCTGCGGCAAGCTTGCCGTCCATCACGCCGAATCTTGCGCCGTTCCATGCGATGGTGAAATCAGCGCCGATGGCCTTGGAGTTCATGACATTGACTGCGGAGCCCATAGCCTCGCCGACGATGACGTTTACCTTGGGAACGGAAGCGCCTGCAAATGCTGCGATGAGCTTTGCTGCAGCGACTGCGATCTCCTTCTCGGATGCCAGGGTAGCCTCATAGCCGGTAACATTGGTCAGGCTCAGAACGGGGATGTCGAAAGCATCGCAGAACTTCACGAAGTCTGCAGCCTTGCGGCAGCCGTTTGCGGTGAGTCTGGTGCCCAGCTTCTTTGCCTTGCCCTCAGCATCGTAGATCTCGCTGCGGTTTGCAACGGCACCTACGGTGCAGCCGTTCAGGCGCAGGAAACCGGTGACCATCTCGGGAGCGTACAGAGCGCCCGTTTCAAAGAAGTCCTGATCGTCTGCGATCATGGAAAGTGCAATGGAGGTGTCACCCGCGCAGGATGCGATATCCTCGCAGATGCGATTCAGATCGTCGGTGATCTCTTCGGTGTACTTGAAATCATCGTTGTCCTGAGGAAGCATGGTGACCAGAGCGCGCACCTTTGCGAAGATGTCTGCCTCATCGGCAACCACATCAACGGTGCCTGCATTCTCAGCCTGGAATGCGGCACGGGAGGTGTCGTTCTTGTCAGCACGGTTGCCGTCCAGGGCATTGGGTGCATTGACAAAGAGTCTGCCGGCCTCACCGTCCATGAAGGTAAAGTCGGTCATGCCTGCAAAGAGTGCAAGTCCGCCGCCGCAGCTGCCGCAGATCACGGTGATCTGAGGGATCACGCCGCTGGCCTGCGCCTGCTTCGCATAAATGCGGCCCAGTGCGTACATGGCATCGGTACCCTCCTGGAGACGCATACCGCCGCAATCGATGATGCCGATGACGGGAGTGCCGGTCTTCAGTGCCAGGTTGTAAAGATTGACGATCTTGCGGGCATGCATTTCACCGATGGTGCCGCCCAGCACGGATGCGTCCTGGCTGTAAACGTATACGGGATCATTCTCGATGGTGCCGTAACCGGTGATACAGCCGTCGCCGGGAAGAAGCCTGGGATCTGCGTTTAAATCCGTAGCCCGGGCCGTGACCAGTTCGCCGATGGGAGCGAAGCTGTTTTCGTCGAGGAGAGACAGGATTCTCTGACTCGCTTTTGAAGTAGTGCTCATAGGTTCAACCTCCATATGATATTCAGAACGGGGAATGAAACAAAAAAATACCCCATCTTCAATTTCTTTCGTAGTTTACCACAAAAAAGAGGATTCGTATAGAACGAATCCTCTTAAAGTCTTATCAATTTTGTTTTTTGTCACAACAATTTCAGGAGCTCCGCTCTCACGCTGTCCAGTCTGGCGTCGGAGAGGCCGAAATCCATCTGACGGTAACTCCATGCGGCTCTGCCGATCTTGTACTTGTTAAAGCACTCACCGATGAGGCGGTACCAGCGAAGGGTCTCCTCCGGTGATGCCTTCTCGATGACGCCGTACTCGCCGCAGTAGAGGGGCACATTTCTCTCCTCCGCGATGCGCACCGCATCCGCAAAGCATTTGTCAAAATACTCCACGCCGAATTTATCGCCTGCGGGGAAGGCCTTCAGGTCATCACAGGTGCCGGGGCAGACCTTGTCGGAAGCCTCAGCCATGGCTGCGTAGGTGCTGTCCAGGGACAAACGGAAGTCAGCAGGCATGGTAGCCACCCAGGTAGCGCCCTGATGGGTAAATACCAGAGGATCGTAGCAATGGAAATTGTAAACGATGTTCTCGTCCGCAGGATCATCCAGATCCTTCAGTGCCACGATGCTGTTGTTATAATAGCCGCCGATGAGGATCTTCACCTCGGGCTGGATCTTGCGGATCCGGGAAATGCAGTCTGCCGCCACCTTATTCCAGGTGTCGGAGTACTCCTTCTTCGTCACTTCGTTCAGAAGCTCGAATGCCAGAGCGTCTCCGTAGCCGGTAAACTCCTTCGCCAGTCTCTCCCAAAGTTTGCAAAAACGCTCCTGCAGCTCCGGGCTGTCGAAAAATCCTGCCTCGCCGTAACCGTCGTCAAAGGAATAGCCGAAGGTCTTGTGCAGGTCCAGGATCACATTCAGACCATACTCCTTCGCCCAGGAAAGAGCCTTGTGGATCCTCTCGTATCCTGCGGGGAGTTCCTTGCCGTCCTTATCCTCCACCAGTTCATAATCAATGGGGAGTCTCACATGGTCCAGTCCCCAGGAAGCAATGACAGCAAAATCCTTTTTGGTGATGAAGGAATCGTAACGCTCCTCAGAATGATCGCACTGGGAAAACCATCCGCCCAGATCAACGCCGTGTTCATAGCCTTTGAATTCTCTCATACAGTATCCTTTCTCCGATGGTCGGGAACCGTGTGCCGCTCCGCTTCGAATCGGCTCTTGATCAGATGTTCAGCTTTACCTGGATCTCTTCCTCAGCCTGCTTCTTAAACTCCTCCACCTGCACGGGATTCATGCTGGGAAGCTCCTCCAGGGAGCTGACACCGAAGGAACGCAGGAACTGCTCGGTGGTGCCGAAAAGGAGGGGATGACCGGGTGCGTCCAGTCTGCCCAGCTCCTTGATCAGATCGTACTCCAGAAGCTTATTGATGGCGTGATCGCAGGATACGCCGCGAATCTTCTCAATCTGCACTCTGGTGATGGGCTGCTTGTAAGCGATGATGGAGAGGGTCTCCAGCACCGTGTCCGTCAGGGTAAAACGGGGTGCATTCTTGGTGAGCTTTACCAGGTAATCGTAGAGCTCGGGCTTGGTGCAGAGCTGGACATTGTCCTCCAGCCACACCAGATGGATGCCGCGATCGGAATCCTCGTATTTTTCCTCCAGTCTGTCCAGCAGATCTCTGGTCTCACCGTTTCCCATCTCCAGCATTGCGGACAATCTGGAAAGAGAAACGGACTCTCCCATGGAAAAGAGAACGCCCTCCAGAATACTCAGCTTCTTATCTTCTTCGTTCATTGTGATCCAAATCCTTCCTGTCTGTCACTGTCTGCGCGTGTCTATTCGGAAGCTTCCGCAGCTGCCTCTTCGGCCGGCTGCTCTGCGCCTTCCGCCTTCTTCTTTTTTCTCGCGGTGATACGGATATCATCGAAGAGCTGATCCTGGGAAACAGTGATCTCTCCGTCCTTCATCAGCTCCAGGATGATCAAAAAGGTAACGATGAGCTCCGCTTTGCTCTCCTGCTTTTCCAGGAGCTTCCGGAAGGAGAAGGAACGATGTTCCTGCAGGTATGCCCGGACGAAAAGGGTCTTCTCGTCCATGTCCACCTCTTCCTTCTCGATCTGGCCGTACTTGCTTCGGATGGGATCGATACGATCCTCCTGCCGCACCAGCATGCTCTTGAAGATCTCGTGGAGCTTGTTTAAGGTCATGTCACCGATGAGTTCTTCATAGTCCACGGGAGGGACATATCCGGAGACCTCATCCGGGAGACTGCGCTTACGGTAGATGCTCTGTGCCGCGCCCACCTGCATATCCCGCAACTCCATGGACATGTATTTGTACATCTTGTACTGCAGGAGCTGTTCCACCAGCTCGGCTCTGGGATCCTGCTCCTCTCCCTCCTCATTTACCTCGGGAGGCAGCAGCATCTTGCACTTGATATCCACCAGCGTTGCGGCCATCACCAGGAATTCGCTCATGACGTCCATGTTCTGCTCTTCCATGGCCTTAATGTACTCCAGGTACTGGTCGGTGATGGTGACGATGGGGATGTCGTAGATGTCTATTTTGTTTTTCTCGATGAGATGCAGGAGGAGGTCCAAAGGCCCCTCAAACACCTCCAGTTTCACGGGAATTGCCATATCCTGTCACTCGTCGTCTTTTTTCGCTTTACTCATCATACCCAAATCGTCGTCTTTTTGCAAATCGGTTCCGGGGGTCAGTTCCAGAACGATGAGTTCCCCGGGATTCAGGAAGCGAAAAGGGATGGTGTGGGTTCCCAGGCCTCTGGAAACCAGCATAGTTGTGCCGTTTTTCTCAAATCTCCCCCCATCGTATTTCGGGAAAAAACGGACGTTGGGGGACAGCATTCCCTTCAGACGCCAGCAGGGGCCGTTTTTCTTCTCTCCCCTGTACTCCGGATTTTTCTCATAAAAGGGGATCCGGACAATGCCGCCGTGGACATGACCGGATAGCACCAGATCAGCCTTCCATGCCGCATATTCCTGGAAATAGTCCGGATTGTGGGCCAGAAGGATGTTGTACTCGGTAGGATCAGGCTCTCCCAGGAGATCCATGAGATAGGAAGGCTCCATCTTCGGAATGGTGAGGCGCTTGTAGTAATGCTTGTCGATCTCGGAGCCCCAGACCCGGATGCCGTACTGTTCCAGGCAGGTGCTCTCATTTACCAGGGGAGCGATGCCCACCCGGGACAGGAGGTCAGCATAGTCCTTCGCCAGATCCCCGTAAGTCTCCGGATAGAGCTTTGCCCGGTGCTCGTGGTTGCCGTTGCCATAGCAGATGGGAGCAATCTTCGAAAGTTCTGTCAGGAAAGTCTCCGCCGTCTTTAATTTTTCATGAGGATGGGCCGTCAAAATATCTCCGGCGATAAGGATCAGATCCGGTTCCTCCGCTCTGATCTCCTCCAGAAGCTTTTCATTTTCCTTCCCAAAACGCTTGTCGTGAAGGTCCGAGACCACTACCGCCCTGCAGGGGGCTTTGATCCGGGAATCCGTCAGCTCCACGCCGGTGATGACGAAGCGATTGGTGTCGTATAGAAGGATCCAGTAGCAAATGAGGAGAATTGCCAGGAGCACGGCGAATATCAAGTTACTCATAAAAATACTTCCAATAAGGATTTTTCCTTATCATGCTAGAAGAGCCCCCGGTAATGTGCCGGGGGCTCGTTGGTAACGCTTAGTTATACTTACGCTTTCTAGCAGCCTCAGACTTCTTCTTACGTCTGACACTGGGCTTCTCGTAATGCTCTCTCTTACGAATCTCCTGCTGGATGCCTGCCTTTGCACAGCTTCTCTTGAAGCGGCGAAGTGCGCTGTCCAGAGACTCATTCTCTTTTACGATTACGTTCGACATGTGTTTCTACCCTCCCTTCAGTCCCAGAAACAGACTTCTTGGGTTATTTCAGTTTAGGACAACAGTCCGACCATCATTATACCCATCGGGGGTACATCCGTCAATGACTTTTTTAGAAAGAGGCCGGTCCTGCGGAAAATCAGCACTTAAAGCCCTTCACATGGTCTCTCAGGGAAGCGGAAATGCTATCCACGGAATCTGCACCGCTGAGCACCTCGTCAGAAGCATTCACCAGGTC
Source organism: Lachnospiraceae bacterium (assembly GCA_016286555.1). Lineage (GTDB taxonomy): Bacteria > Bacillota > Clostridia > Lachnospirales > Lachnospiraceae > AC2028. The sequence goes on from JAEETA010000010.1 coordinate 28,565, forward strand.
GCTGGTGCCTTCCGCCACGCTGACGATGCCCTGGGCATTCTCTTCCACAGCGATGTCGATGGCGTCGATGCTCTCCTTGATGCTGTCGATGGCGGTTGCAATCTCACCGTTACTGTCGGAGATCTCGGACATGGACTCGTAGATCTCGTTCAGGGAGCTTACATACTCTGCAATGAGCTGCTTCTTCTCCTCGGAATTCTCGGCGGAGATCTTCAGCATGATATCGGATACCTGCTCAGCCGCACGGACCAGATCCTCCACAATGCCAAGGATCTCATCGGATACCTGTGCGATATTGCCTGCCATCTCGGAGGAACTGTTTGCCAGGGAGCCGATCTCACCAGCCACCACGGCGAAGCCTCTGCCGGCTTCTCCTGCTCTGGCTGCCTCGATGGAAGCGTTCAGGGAAAGGAGGTTGGTCTGGGATGCCACGCCTGCGATGCCCTGGGTCATGGCACGGATCTCTTCCACCTTCTTGGTCTCAGCAATGCGATCGCGAAGGACGCCGATGGCCTCCTCCAGGCGCTGAGACATGGTGGCATCGTTCCGCTCGATCTCAGCCTTGCGCTTCTCGATCTTCTTCAGGCTTCCCTCGATCTCACGGGTCTTCTCCTCGGCATCGCCGCTGACCTTTCTGGTAAGAGCGGTGATATCCTCGATCTGTCCGGTCACCTGGGTGGTGGATGCGGAAGTCTCTTCGAAGGTTGCGCTCATCTGCTCCATGGTCTCGGAAATGCTGGAAGCATTGCCGGAGGTACGGGCAGCCACACCTTTCAGATTGTCCATATCGCTCATGAGCTGATCGGATGCGGTATTCACATCGGAAATGATGCCGCCCATGGCATTCTTCAATTCATTGACAGCACCTACCAGCTGTCCCACTTCATCCTTGGATCTTACGGAAATATCCGTCTTCAGATCAGCCTTACCCGCCTTGACATCGTCGCTGAGAGCCTTGACCTTCTTGCTGGCTGCGGCGATGGGATTGGCGATGAGGAGACCTGCCAGGATGGATACCACGATGGAGGCTGCAATACAGATGCCTGCCACCAGCACGATGTGATTCTTCACGGTATTGGCCTGCTCATCATAGGCTGCCGCGGGAGACACATAGTACACGGTCCATCCGGAATTGGGAAGGGTCTCACCGGTGACATAGATGAGCGTGCCGTCATAGTCGGGAATGGCATCGGCTTCATCATCCTCCGCCATGCGTACATAATCCACGGGCAGATCGTCCACATAAAGGAGCTTGTCCACGGTGGACTTAAACTCCGGGTTCGGATGATAGATCACGGATCCGTCAGCGCCTGCGATGAACAGATAGGAACCGGTATCGCCGTCAGCAGCCACCAGTTCCTCCAGATCGCGGAACAGCACATCCAGGGACATGTCCATGGCTGCCACGCCTTCCAGGGTATTCACGGAGAAGTAATCCGCTACGGTAATGATGAGTTCACCGCTGCTGGCGTCCACGAAAGGAGAACTGTAATAGGGCGTTCCCTTGTTTGCGGCCGCGCCGGTGTACCAGACTCTGGTGGTGCCGTCGAAGTCCAGGCCGGGCACCCACTTGGAGCCGTTCAGGAAATCACCGTTGGTCAGCTGCACATAGACCATGGATGCGGTCTCGGTGGTTGCGGTGAGACTCTCCAGGCCTTTGATGATGACGGAATTGGGCTTTGCGGAAGGAGCGGAAGCGACTGCCATCTCCGCACTCTTAACGGTGGAAACAGCCTCGTTCAGCCAACCTTCGATCACGGCAGCGAAGTACTTGGTCCTGGCATCGTAAGTTGCATCCAGGGAGTCCTCAAAAAGGGTCTTGGTCTTGCTGTGGGTAGTGTACCCTTCCAGAGCAAGGAGTGCCATGCAAAGAACGGAAATGATCAGAACCAGTTTCACTTTCAGACTTTTCACAACCTTGAACCTCCTGTTTCGGTAATGTCGGGCAAAGTCTGCCCCTCAAACACCTGTATCCATTATAATATACGAACCGATACGGGAAAATTAAATTTTCAAGAAATTTGCACTTACAGCATGCCTTCCAGAACGGTTGTGGCTTCCTTTACGGCCTGGGGAATCCCGGCAGGATTCTTACCGCCGGCCTGTGCCATATTGGGGCAACCGCCGCCGCCACCGCCCACCAGGGCTGCGATGCCCTTGATGAGATTGCCCGCATGGGCACCGGCGTTCACTGCACCGTCGGTTGCCATGGCGATCATGTTCACCTTACCATTTTCTTCGGAAAGCAGCACCACAACGCCCTCTCCGATCTTTGCTTTCAGCTGGTCTCCCAGGTCACGCAGCGCGTTCATGGAAGCACCTTCCACGGAAGTAGCCAGGAGCTTAACGCCCTTTACTTCCACTACATTGTCCAGAGCATTTCCCAGGGAGTCCTGAGCAGCCTTAGCCTTCAGGGACTCGTTCTCGCTACGCAGCTCCTTTACCTCAGCCATCAGATGCTCCAGGCGATCCTGCAGGGTCTGAGGGGTGGCCTTAACGGTTGCTGCAGCCTTCTCCAGGTTCTCCTCGATCTGTGCATAATAGGAAAGCACATTGCTGCCGGTGATGGCTTCGATCCTGCGTACGCCTGCTGCGACGCCGCTCTCGGAAAGGATCTTGAAGCAGCCGATGGCGGAAGTATTCTTTACATGGGTACCGCCGCACAGCTCGATGGACCAGTCGCCGATGTTGACGACGCGGACCACGTCCGCATATTTCTCACCGAAGAGTGCCATAGCACCGGTCTTCTTGGCATCCTCCAGGCTCATTTCCTTCGTGATGACATCCAGACCCAGAGCGATCTTCTCGTTTACGATGCGCTCCACTTCCTTCAGCTGCTCTGCGGTCATGGACTGGCCGTAGCTGAAGTCGAAACGGGTTCTGGTATCGTCCTGATAGGAGCCCTGCTGCTCTACGCCATCGCCCAGCACTTCTCTCAGAGCTTTCTGCAGAAGGTGGGTAGCGGTATGATTGCTACAGGTCATTCTTCTTTCTTCCGCATCCACGGAAAGCGCTGCGGCATCCCCAACCACTATGCGGCCGTCCGCCACAGCTCCCACATGACCGATGCGGCCGCCGGGAAGCTTTACGGTTTCATAGACTTCGAAGGTTCCGTTCGCAGTCTTGATGACACCTCTGTCGCCTTTCTGTCCACCCATGGTAGCGTAGAAAGGAGTCTTACCGGTAATAACGGTGCCTTCCTCTCCCGCCTCCAGGACTTCCTTCAAAACGGACTCCCCTGCGATGGCCAGAACTTTATCGGAATCGGTGATCCTGTCATATCCGGTAAAGGTGCTGACCAGGGATGCATCCAGCTTGTCAAAGAGCGCCTGATCGGTGGTTAACTTTGCGGAGAAGTTCTGATTGCTTCTTGCCAGCTCCTTCTGCGCTTTCATTGCCTCGGCAAAGCCCTTCTCATCCACACCCAGGCCCTGCTCCTCAGCCAGCTCTACGGTGAGCTCGATGGGGAAGCCGAAGGTGTCATACAGATAGAAGGCGGACTTGCCGTCCAGCTCCTTTGCCTTTTCCGCTTTCTTCTGCTCCAGGATCTTGGAGAACTCCTTCATGCCATTCTCCAGGGTTGCCTCGAAACGGGTGATCTCCTTGCCCAGTTCCTCCAGCACGAAAGTGCGGTTCTCAGCAAGCAGAGGATAGCCCTCGGAGTAGGTATCGATAAAGATCTCTGCCACTTTCAGCAGGTTCTCCTTCTTCATGCCCAGGAGTCTGCTGTGACGCACCGCACGACGGATCAGTCTGCGGAGCACATAGCCGGCACCGGTATTGGAAGGAAGAAGCTTTGCGGGATCGCCGATGAGCATCACGGAAGTACGGGTGTGATCGGCGATGATACGCATGGAACGGGTCTTCTCGGGATCACTGCCGTAGGAAACACCGGAGATCTCCTCGATGTATTTTACAGCAGGTGCAAAGACGTCGATGCGGTACACATCCTTGGTCCCGTTCAGGAATGCCAGGATACGCTCGAAGCCCCAGCCGGTGTCCACGTTCTTCTGGGAAAGCTCGGTGAGGTGTCCGTCCTTGTGCTTCTCGTACTGCATAAAGACATCATTTCCGATCTCGGTATACTTGCCGCAGCTGCAACCGGGGCCACAGTTCGGACCGCAATCCGGTACATCAGCGATGTAGAACATCTCGGAGTCGGGACCACAGGGACCGTACTCCAGTCCCCACCAGTTATCCTCAGCGGGCAGGTAGTAGACGTTCTCCTTCTTGAAGCCGGAAGCGATGCGGTACTGAGCACCCTCCTCGTCTCTGGGAGCATTCTCATCTCCTGCGAACACGGTGGCAGCCAGATGATCGGGATCGAATTCAAAGACCTGGGTCAGCAGCTCATAGCTCCACTGGCAGCGCTCTTTTTTGAAATAATCACCCAGGCTCCAGCTTCCCATCATTTCAAAGAAGGAAAGGTGGCTCTGGTCACCGATATTGTCCAGGTCGTTGGTACGGACACAGCCCTGGATATTGCAAAGTCTGGTTCCCATGGGATGCTTCTGTCCCAGGAGGTAAGGCATCAGGGGCTGCATGCCCGCCACATTGAACATGGCTCCGGTGGAGCCGTCGGATACCAGGCTTACTGCGCCTACATCCACATGTCCTCTTGCCTTGTAGAATTCTTTCCAGGCTTTTCTCAGTTCGTTCGAAGATAACTGTTTCATAGATTCTCCATCCTTATAAATTTCCCCGGGACGTTTCAGCCCCGGGGAGTATTACCGGTTTCACAGCCGGGCATATATTGATTAGAAGTTAAACTTATCCGCAAAGAATGCGTCCAAATCAGCGATGGCCACACGCTCCTGCTCCATGGAATCACGGAAGCGAACGGTGACACAGCCGTCGGTTTCGGACTCGAAATCGTAGGTAACGCAGAAAGGAGTACCGATCTCGTCCTGACGGCGATAACGCTTACCGATGTTGCCACGGTCGTCAAACTCGCAATTGTACTTCTTGGAAAGCTGTGCGTAGATCTTCTCAGCACCCTCATCCAGCTTCTTGGAAAGAGGCAGCACGCCGATCTTCACGGGTGCCAGAGCGGGATGGAAGCGAAGGACGGTACGCATATCGGGCTTCTCCTCGGTGCCCAGATTTTCCTCGTCGTATGCTGCGCAGAGGAATGCCAGGACCACACGGTCAGCGCCCAGACTGGGCTCGATGACATAAGGCACATAGCGCTCATTGGTCTCGTCGTCAAAGTAGCTCAGGTCTTCCTTGGAAGTGTTGATGTGCTGGGTCAGATCGTAATCGGTACGATCCGCAATGCCCCAAAGCTCGCCCCAGCCGAAGGGGAACAGGAACTCGATGTCCGTGGTGCCCTTGGAATAGAATGCCAGCTCTGCGGGATCGTGATCACGGAGTCTCATCTCATCCTCCTTGATACCCAGGGAGATGAGCCAGTCTCTGCAGAAGCCTCTCCAGTACTCGAACCACTCCAGATCCGTGCCGGGCTTGCAGAAGAACTCCAGCTCCATCTGCTCAAACTCTCTGGTACGGAAGGTGAAGTTACCGGGAGTGATCTCGTTACGGAAGGACTTACCGATCTGGCCGATGCCAAAGGGAACCTTCTTACGGGAGGTACGCTGCACATTCTTGAAGTTGACAAAGATACCCTGTGCGGTCTCAGGACGCAGATAAACGGTATTTTTCGCATCCTCGGTAACGCCCTGGAAGGTCTTGAACATCAGGTTGAACTGACGAATGTCGGTGAAATTGTGCTTGCCGCAGGTCGGGCAGGGAACGGAATGCTCACGGATGAATGCCATCATCTCCTCCTGGGAGTAGGCATCGATGGGCTTCTCCAGGGTAATGCCCTGCTCAGCCGCATAGTCCTCGATGAGCTTGTCCGCACGGAAACGCTCATGGCACTCCTTACAATCCATCAGAGGATCGGAAAAGCCGCCCAGATGACCGCTGGCCACCCAGGTCTGGGGATTCATGAGGATCGCGCAGTCCACGCCTACGTTGTAGGGGCTCTCCTGCACGAATTTCTGCCACCATGCACGCTTGACATTGTTCTTCAACTCCACACCCAGATTACCGTAATCCCAGGTGTTTGCCAGTCCGCCGTAGATCTCGGAACCGGGATAAACGAAGCCTCTGCCCTTTGCAAGTGTTACGATCTTTTCCATTGTCTTTTCTACTGCCATAAGTTCTCCTTTCGCTACCCTGAGGGCTGCGGTTTTATTCTTAATCAATTTTCGGGACTATATTACTGCTTCAGAATGATGATGGCGTAATCTCCGCCGTAATTCATGGTGCTGCAGTAATCTCCGGACTCTCCGGACACCCAGAAGATGCCGTCGGACACATAATCCGCAGCATAGGGGCCCATAACAGCGCCCTGCAGATTGGTCACGATAACCATCCGGTCGGAATTGTTCTTGTAAATGTCACTTCCGGAAACAATGCTTCCGCCCTTGACTGCAGTGAAAAGGGATCCGGAAATATCAAATCCCGCAAGAGATGCCTGGGTCACGGTACCGTAGAACACCTTGGTTCCGGTGAGCTTCTCACAGTAACCGGCGCCGGAGAAGGTGTAGGGCAGGAATACCTGTCCCGAAGCGGGATCGTAGAGATATTCTCCGAGGCTGACGGGGGTTCCGCCCACCTGGGAATTAAACTCGCTGATCTCCTGTCTGGCCATGGACACCAGCTCGTCCACATTGTAGTAGGACTGATCCAGCACACCGCCCATGTCGTAGCGCACCTCTCCGCTCTCGGAGATGATGATGGATGAAAGATTATCGGGATGGGGCTGGTTGTTCACCTTACCGCATCCTGTCAGCGTCAGGACCGCAAGAGCGATCGCAGACAGCAAAACGAATGATTTTTTCACAATAGCCTCCTAAAGTTTTTTTGCTATACAGCAAAAAACCTGCGCATAATCTGAAATATTTTAGCACAGGGTATTCAGTATTTCAAGGCTTTTGAAGGTACGATCCATGTAACGTCTGCAGTACAGGTTCGCGATCTCCTGCAGCTCTGCCAGGGCTTTTTCCGAGAGGGAAAAGGAATAGATCCGGTCCGGCGGGCAGGTGCCGATAAAGTCCAGGGCGTGTCTGGTGCCGTCCAGAAGCGGTCTGTCCGTGGGAGCCCCGGGATATTCACCGTTAATGGCGATGGCTTTCAGCTCGTACACACTGCGGACGAAGGTGTTGTCGAAGACATCACTGGAAAGAGCTCTCAGGCTCTGGTACAGCAGCGCCAGCAGATCTCTGTCATCATCATTTTCTCTGCCGTAATAATCCGCGATCTCCGCAAAATAAGCGGCGTAGGCAGCTGCCTCCACATCGGTGCGCAGCTCCTCGAAATAATTGGTGATCTCCAGGTCCGAAAGGGTATAGGAATCCCGGCCCGCATAGAGCCGGAACTTACCGAAAGCGAAGGTACAGGTTCCGGCGGAAAAACGGGATCCGTTCTTCCGGGCGCCTCTGGCAAAGGCTCCCAGCTTCCCCCGGTCGCTGGTGAGGATGGTGATCCTCCGGTCGCTCTCTCCCACCGGCTGAGCTTTCAGCACCATGCCGGTCACATTGATAAAATCTTCACCCGTCATCAGATTTCTTCCTTGCGGAACCCAAAATTCTTCAGGAGATAATCGCTGTCTCTCCAGTCCTTTTTGACCTTCACCCAGAGCTTCAGGTTCACCTTCGTCTCCAGCAGATCCTCCATCTCGGGTCTGGCCTTGGAGCCGATGCGTTTTAACATCTCACCGCCCTTGCCGATGATGATCCCCTTGTGGGAATCACGCTCGCAGTAAATGGTGGCTTCGATGTCCATGATCCCATTATCCCGCTCCTTCATGGACTCAATGCCCACAGCGACACCGTGAGGAATCTCGTCCTTCAAAAGACGCAGCACCTTTTCCCGGATCAGCTCTGCCACGATCTGTTTCATGGGCTGGTCCGTCAAAGTGTCTTCATCATAAAACGCGGGACCGTAGGGCAGGTTGTCGAAGATCAGCTGCACCAGGGTATCGCAGCCGGTGCCCTTCAGAGCACTGACGGGGATCACTTCCCGGAAGTCCACCTTGTCACGGTAGGCATCGATAAAGGGAAGGAGCTGCTCCTTCCGTACAGTATCCACCTTGTTGATCACCAGGAAAACGGGAGACGTTACCTTGTTCAACTGTTCGATGATGTGGCGCTCTCCGGCACCGATAAAATCCGTAGGCTCCACCAGCCAGAGGATCAGGTCCGCATCCTTCAGGGTATGCTCCGCCACACCCACCATGTAGTCACCCAGCTTGTTGTGGGCCTTGTGAATACCGGGGGTGTCCAGGAAAACGATCTGTCCACGCTCATCGGTATAAACGGTCTGAATGCGGTTTCTGGTAGTCTGGGGCTTGTCGGAAGTGATGGCAATCTTCTGTCCGATGATGCGGTTCATCAGGGTGGATTTTCCCACATTGGGGCGCCCGATGATGGCCACAAATCCCGCCCGGCGGGAAGCATCGCTGGAAGGACCGGCGACGCTTTCCAGAAGGGCGTCCAGATCTAACGCTTTTTGTTCTTCGTTGTGTTGCTTTTTACTCATCTATAATGCTCAATCCGTAATGCAAACTCTGATTACTTGTTTGAATAGCCACTGTCCGAAGCATCCTTTTTCTCCTCAGCGGGAGCTGCGGGAGCTGCAGGTGCTGCGGGCTGCTGAGGCTTGCCTGCGGGGAAGGTTTCCGCCTGTGCCTGGGCCTGTCTTGCAGCATACTGAGCCTGGAGCTTTGCCTGCTTCTTTGCCTGACGCTTCTCCCGGGCTTTTTCACCGAAGATCTTCTTGCAGATCAGCACGATGATCAGGATGATGATGGCCCACAGAATGAGGTAAGGAAGGGCCACCAGGATGCCGATGATGAAGTCCTTCAGACCATCCAGCACATCCAGCAGATTGTCGGTGAATCCGTCACGGATCCGCTCCCAGGCAGTGGGCTCCTCAATAACGACGGGAGTCAGTTCCTCCACCTCGGACAGGTTCAGATAAACGGTACCGTAATCCACCCTGTTGTCGTAGGAGCGCAGCTGGCTCTCCAGGGACTGCAGACGATAACGGACATCCGTGAGACGATCCTCGATGACCAGCATATCTTCCAGATCATATGCCTGCTCCAGGAGCTGCAGCAGCCTGTCATACTCGACCTCGTATGCTTCCTTCTGGCTCTTGGTGTCCACATAGGTCAGGGTGATGTCCTGCACGTTCTCGGTCTTGTTGGTGATGTTGGCAGCATCGCTGATGGAGCCCAGGAACGCATCCATATTCGTGGAAGGGATACGGATGGTCATGTTGCCGTAACGGACCTGCTTGTAGCTGGAATACTTGCTGCCGTTGTAGATGTTGGAGGACTCCACATAGCCGCCCAGCTCACGAACCTTTGCATCCACCAGTGCCAGCATCTCGTCGAATGCCTTGGTCTCGGCATCCATGCTGACGGTACGGATCAGCTTCCGGGAGGTGTCATTCACCTGAACGGAGCTGTCGCCGCCGGAGGCAGTGCTTCCGGAGGTGGAGCTGGTTTCCACGTAGTCTCCGTAATCTTCCGCTTCATAGCCGTAATCGTAGTCACCGTAGGCTTCCGAAGTGGCAGCGGCATCGTACGTGGCATTGTCGGACGCCTTAAAACTGGATGGTGCCGAGGAGGAAGATGCTCCTCCGCAGCCGGCCAGCAACACGGCACCGGTCAGTACCGCTGCAAGCCAAAGTGCTTTGTTGTTACGCTTTTTCATAATGCTCCCCTTTCCGTGAAGAAAGTCGTTTATGTCCATCCTTTCCCGCAGGGCCTTCTTCACATTAAAACGCGGGAATTAATTCAGATTCTCAAGCCGGTCAAACATATCGGCGCATTCCTTCACCTTAGTGCCGTTACCAACCACCACCAGGCGGCTGTTCTCCAGGAACGCTTCGGTCAGATCCGCCAGTGCTCGCAGGTCCTCCGGGGTGGCATTCAGAACTTCGTCCCGCTCCTGCTGCAGGTCTGCATCCGTGACACCGGAAAGCAGGCAGGCCAGGGATTTCAGCGCATCGCCCAGTGGCGACATGGGCAGATCCAGATCACTGACGGCACCGATGATGAGCTGCGTGAGGCTCCGCTCGTCCAGATCCAGCGCGGAAATGGCTTCGGGCACGCCATGGTAGATCTCTTCCGTCTCACGAATGTTCGGATCCCGGTAGGAAAGCAGATACATGAGTCCGCTCTTGGTAAATCCGCCGTAGCATCCGTAAGCGCCGCCCTTCACGCGGACATTGATCCACAGATACTGGTAACTCAGGAACACCTTCAGGATCCGCAGGGCTCCGGTAAACTTACCGCCCTTAGACTGATAATTTCCTGCGCGGGCTACGAAATTCACCTGGCCCGCATTCATGTAACCTTCATTTTCCGTCAGGAGCTTCGGTATGTAATGCTCCTTGGGAACATCTTCCGTGTACAGACGGGTCTTCAGATGTGCGAAGGATTCTTCTACGCCTGTCAGCGCCTGCTCCTGACCTGCCAGGCTGATGATGAAGTTCTCCGGACGGAAGACCATCTTGCAGGTCTCGCGGAGTTTTTCCACCATATCACCTTTACGCTTGTCATAAGAGGCAAGCAGATCACTCAGGAAATAATAGTACTCCAGACCGGAGAGCTGCTCTTCTGCCGCATAGACGGGGAACACGCCCGCTTCGGCTCTGTCCAGGGCCACTCTGTGACCTGCGGAAACCATTCCTGCCTGGGTCTGGCTTTTGATCTCCTCCAGGATCTCACGGATCCGGGCGGTATCGTCCAGATGCGTGGTAAAGATCATCTCCTCCAGCAGCGCCATGGCGTCGGCCGCTCTGTCGTAGAAGAATTTTGCATGCACCTCCAGGAAGATCCGGTACTTCTCGGGTTCGTTCATGTTCTGGTAGGTGGAGACGTTAAAGAACTGCCCGCCCATGGCCAAATTGATCTCATTGTTCAGATCGTTGTAGCTGTGGGCATCGGTGTCCACCATCCCCAGGAGATCCTTCAGCAGGGAGACGTAAGGATAGTACGCTCCGGGCAGATCCTTCAGATCAAAGAGCATGGTCAGGTAGGCAATGCCTCTGCTGGGCTCCCTGTGGTAGATCACGGGGGTTCCTGCCAGGGACCGCTCCTCATTGTGGAGGGGCTTAGCTTCCTTCTTCAGGTCCTCTCTGGAAAGCATGGGCAGGGTTGCCAGTTCCTCAGGGGTATCCTCTCTGTCCTGGAAAGCCCGCAGCTTGTCGAAGGTATCATGAATGTGCTGCAGCTCTTCCTCGGAGATATGGGCAAAGGCCTTGTCGATGCGTGCCTGGGCTCTTGCTTCCCGCTCCTTCTCCACATTTGCATCCGGCGTCATGGAAAGCACGGAACTGTGGGGATTGTCTAGAATGTAGGTCTTCACCAGTTGCTCGAAATAATCGGTGTCCACATAGGAACGCATCCGCTTGTAGGTCTCGTCCGCTTCAATATGAATAAAGGGCCTGTCTTCGGCGTAAAGCCAGCTGTCCAACACCTTCAGGCCCATCAGCAGGCCTCTGGGGTACATACCGGTATCCGCCTCGCGGTAATTGAACTCGAAATGATTGATGGCTGCCAGAAGGCTCTTTTTGTCAAAGCCCGTCTCCGTAATGCCCGTCAGTACCTCACGGATGATCCGCAGGAACTCCGCTTCCTTATCCAGTGTGGTACCCTTGGCGACAATGCCGAAGTAGGGCTGCAGCAGCTGATACTGATACGTGGTGTAGATGTCCTTACCAACGCCCGCATCCACCAGCGCTTTCTTGATGGGAGCACCGGGTGCGCTGCAAAGTGCGTAATCCAGCACCTTGAAAGCCACATACAGATCCCTGTCCAGGGAATCCTTCAACACATAGTTGACGGAAAGGAAGGTATTGTCATCGGGATCCTCTCCCTCTCCCAGAGGGCAGTGGATCAGCTTGTGCACCGGCTTATCAAAAGCGGTCTGTTTCTTCGGCTCGGAATCCACCTCCAGGTACTCATACTTCGAGAGGTATTTTTCATCGATGAGCTCCAGCTGCTCCGCCATGTCCATGTCTCCGTAGAGATAGATGTAGCTGTTGGAGGGATGATAATACTTTCTGTGGAAATCCAGGAACGCCTCGTAGGTCAGATCCGGGATAAACTCGGGATCACCGCCGGACTCCACGCCGTAGCAGGTATCCGGGAACAGGGAATTGGAAATCTCCCGTCCGATGATGTCATCGGGGCTGGACAGCGCTCCCTTCATCTCGTTGTAGACCACACCGTTGACGAAGGGTTTTCCCTCCTCGTCAAACTCGTAATGCCAGCCCTCCTGCCGGAAGATGGCTTCGTTCTCATAGACATTGGGGAAAAATACGGCGTCCAGGTACACCAGCATCAGATTGCGGAAGTCCGCATCGTTACAGCTGGCCAGGGGATAAACCGTTTTATCCGGGTAGGTCATGGCGTTCAGGAAGGTGTTGAGAGACCCCTTTGTCAGCTCCACAAAAGGATCCTTCACCGGATATTCCTTGGAGCCGCATAAGGTAGAGTGCTCCAGAATGTGAGCCACACCCGTGGAATCGGTAGGGGGTGTGCGGAATCCGATGTAAAATACTTTGTTATCATCTTCGTTGGAGATCAGGACGAATTTTGCCCCGGTCTTCTTATGACGCAGGCGGTACACGGTGCTGTCCAGATCCTCGCTCTTTCTCTGCTCCAGGATCTCGTATGCCTGCAGATCTTCGATCTTTTTGGTGCTCTGTCTCATATATCCTCCGTGTGTGTTTCTTAACAGGTGGCCAGCGCCAGCTTACTCACCTGCAGTTCCTGAAGGAAAAGGCCGGCGGCCTGTTTTTCCTCAGGCGACATGGACGTCAATGTGTCCATATCCATCAGTTCCGTGGAGTACTCCCGGCTGCTTTCCTTTTTCAGGAAGCCCTTTTTTTCCCGCAAAATACTGACACGGACCTTTGCATTCATCTGCTTGAAAACCTGAAGGGCAAAATTCCCCCCATCCAGGTAGTACAGGACGGTCTCCAAGGTATCCTCCCGGTCCGCATGGGGCAGGATGCTCTCTGCCACCACCTTACGGAATTTGTAGGTGATCTCCGCGTTGTCCATGATCTCCCCTAAGGTGTACTTACACCCTACATAAATCTTGGACACATCCTGAATATAGTATTTGTAATCCTCGTAGGTGCTTACGGACTGAAGACTCATAGTTCCTCTCCACTCAGGTCGATGCTGTCCAGGGCAAAGCCGCTGATGCGGATGGCATCCCGGATGGCTTTTTCACTCAGCCCCGTCTCTTCCTTCAGCTCGGCGATGGTCACCTTCCTGCCCAGGGTTTCAAAGAGCTCATCCGCCTTGGCACTGACGGTGTTGACCCGGCGCAGGGCCTTGGCCTCCACCTCCGCATTGCTGCCGCTGTCGGTGATGAGTTCCTCCATGGCATCCATGACAAGCTTGATGAGCATCCCCTCGCAATCATCGGGAGAATCTTGAGAATCGAGCATAGTAACGCCTGTTATCAATGCCACATTCCCTTCGCCGATGAGATCCTCCATGAGGACGCCCTGATTGGAATAGAGCTTTGCGATCTGAACCACATCTTTCAGATAAATATTGATCAGATGCTGTCTCGCCTCACTGTCTCCCGCCATGGCGGACATGGTGTAAGCCTTCTTCTGTCCGTCGGTATAGACGGGAAGCTCCTCCAGTTCCTTCAGGTACAGATCCAGATATTTTCGGTCTTCTCCCTCCGGCTCCGGGGAATCCTCCCATTCCGCCAGGGAATCCACCGCTTCCGGCAGACTTTCGATCTGCTCGCTCCTGCGGATATGATTTTGCTCCAGGTATCCGTGCAGGAGTTTCAGCTGCTCCTCCGGCAGAACGAACTCGCCGAAGAGCTCCGTGATCTGATCATCGGTGATCTGTCCGCCCTGGGTTCTGCCCAACTTTTTTAATTCGGCGAGGCGCTGCGCAAATAAAACCTCGCGATCCTGATCACTCATTGGTTCCGCTCCCGTTCGGTGTTTTGTGTACATGGGTAAAGAGATGCTCCGTGCAGTACTCGTAATTGCCTACGCACTTGGAGCAGTACCGGAACTCCATACCGGGATCCGTTTTCTCCGTGCGTCCGCAGATGGAGCATTTGTGAATGCTGCCTGCTTTTGCCGCGGTATTCTGCTGCGCCGCCCGCTTAAACTGTGAGTAGCGGATCACCTGCTTCGGGTTCCGCACCCGCTTGATGTAAAAGAGCCAGAACAGGAAGCAGTTCAACAGCGCTGCAGCCACGGCGAATTTCGTAAAAAGGCCTCCCACCACCAGCAGGTACACCATGTACGCCAGATCCATATAGCCCAGCCACTTCATTTTCAGGGGGATCAGGAAAAAGAGGCGGACCATGGTGTCGGGGTAGGTCATGGCAAAGCCCATGTAGATGGACACATTGATGTAGTAGGTGCTGAAGGCAAACCAGTTCACAAGGTTCGTTGCTTCGTAGATCTGCAGATTCTCACCGCCGTAAGTGATCCAGGCCACCAGAAGTCCCAGGAAGGAAGCAACCACCGTCATGAGGATACCGCCGAAGATGAAGATATTGTAGCGGTAGGTGCCCCAGGTGCGCTCCAGCATGGTTCCGATGGAATAGCAGCAATACAGCATCAGCAGAACAAAGAGGAAATTGCTCTCGTTGGGCGGGATCAAAAGCCAGGTCAGAAGCCGCCATACCTGTCCGTGCAGGATCTTGTAAGGATCCAGCACCAGGTAGAACATAAAACTGTCATTGATGGCATTGATGATATACCCTACCGCATAGCCCAGGATCAGCAGCAGTGTCAGGTTCGGGATGGCATATTTGCCGAATTTTCTTTCAAAGTTGCTCATAGTTACCCTTTCTGTTGTGTATCAAGATATTTTACCATTTTGAGAGGGAATCGTAAACACGAAACGAGCAGGGCGCATGGCCGCGTCCTGCTCGTGAATTCTGCGATATTATAAGACACTACGGATTAATTCGCTGTTTCAAAGCTCACACATGATCGAATTTATGACCTTATTCCCTGTATCATTCAAGGTCAGGCAAAATCTTCTCGTAGGTACTCTCATACGCGTGATCATGGGAGCTTTCCTTCTGGTTCTGGAGCACCGCCCGCTTGGAACTGTCGATGGGCATCACGGTACCGGCACCGCCCACGCATCCACCGGGACAAGCCATGCCCTCCAGCAGATAACCGTTGTACTTTCCGGCCTTGGCCAGCGCCAGCATCTTTCTGCAGGCATCCAGGCCCTCCGCACGTTCGATCTTCACCTCACGCTCCGGGTATTTTTCCTTGATGACATTGGCCACGGCACCTGCCACACCACCGCCCACGGCGAAGGCTCTTCCGTCTCCGCTGGCGCCGTGCATGGTATTGTGGGGCTCCAGAGAGGCGAAATCCACTTCCTTAGCCTCGAACATGCCCATGGTCTCCTCGAATGTCAGGACAAAGTCGATCTCCGTACGGATGGAAGTCCGCATGGCTTCCAGTTTTTTTGCAGCGCAGGGACCGATGAAGGCGACCTTGCAGCCGGGATGCTCCTTTTTCAGCAGTCTTCCGGTAAGCACCATTGGCGTCAGTGCCATGGAGATGCAGCCTGCCTGCTCCGGGAAGTCCTTTTTCGCCATAACGGACCATGCGGGACAGCAGGAAGTTCCCATGAAGGGAAGTTTTTCCGGCACCTCGTTTACGAAGTCCTCCGCCTCCTGGAGAGTGCAAAGATCGGCACCGATGGCCACCTCCACCGCATCCTCAAAGCCCAGAGCCTTAAAGGCGGAACGCATTTTATCCAGAGGCAGATCTGCGCCGAACTGGCCCACAATGGCAGGAGCAATGGCGGCGTAGACAGGGGTATCGGACTTGATGGCCTGGATGCACTGGAAGATCTGCGCCTTGTCGGCGATGGCGCCGAAGGGACAGTTGGCAAGACACATACCGCAGCTGACGCATCTCTCCTGATCGATCTCCGCACGGCCGTACTCGTCGGAACCGATGGCATGCATGCCGCAGGACTCGGCACAGGGACGCTTCTGCTGAATGATGGCGTTGTAAGGACATACGGAAACACATTTTCCGCATTTGATGCATTTTTCCTCATCGATGACGGATTTGCCGTGGACAAAGGAAATGGCGTCTCTGGGGCAAACCTCGCTGCAGGGATGCGCCAGGCACCCCTGGCAATGATCCGTCACGGTGACCAGATTCTCCGGGCAGGCGTGACAGGCGAATTTGATGATGTTGATGAGGGGCGGCTGGTAGTATTTTTCCGGTTTCACGCACTCCTGCGCTCCCTGGGTGACGGGGGCGTGCTCGGAGGCGGAACGGAAATTCAGGCCCATGGCCAGTCGCATCCGCTCGCGGACGATGGCCCGCTCCAGGAACACGTTGTCGTTGTAAAGGGAAATCTCACCGGGGACGATGCGGTAGGGGATCTTCTCCATTTCGGACAGATCTCCCTCCTCGTAGTTGTAGGAAAGTCTGGCGACCTCTGTAAAGACGCTCTTTCGGATATCATTGATGGATGTGTGGATGCCTCGAATGCCCATATATTTCTCCTCCAAGCTGCTTATCAAACGCGATCTGCCGCTTCCTTTTACGTTTGGTTCTCCTTGCGGAATAGTCTGTTAAATAATTAACATGTACTTTTACTGTAGCGTAAACGAGATTCTTTTTCAAGAGGATATAAACCAATTATTTGCATTCAGCCGTTCCCTACTCTATAATATATTGGGTTTTTGCGTAAGGAGCTGTTTCCACTTCCGGAAAAACCCTAGAATTTACGGCCCTTTTCGGCCGATGGAAAGAAAGAGTCTTTGATTTTTATGCAAAACAACAGTAACAAACTGAATACCGCCACACTGGGCATCGATATCGGCTCCACCACCGTCAAAGTAGCGCTGCTGGACGAAGATCACAAAATCCTCTTTGCCGATTACAGACGGCACTATGCCAATATCCGGGAGACCCTCTCCGCGCTGCTGCAGGATGCCTATGCGCAGCTGGGAGATATGAATCTGCATCCCATGATCACCGGTTCCGGCGGTCTCACCCTGGCCAATCACCTGGGGGTTCCTTTCACCCAGGAAGTCATCGCCGTTGCCACTTCCCTGCAGGAACTGGCACCGAAGACGGACGTTGCCATCGAGCTGGGCGGCGAGGATGCAAAGATCATCTATTTTGAAGACGGCAATGTGGAACAGCGTATGAACGGCATCTGCGCCGGCGGTACCGGTTCCTTCATCGACCAGATGGCAAGCCTCTTGCAGACGGATGCAGCCGGCTTAAACGAGTATGCGAAGGAGTACAAATCCCTCTATACCATCGCTGCCCGCTGCGGCGTGTTCGCCAAGACCGACATTCAGCCCCTGATCAACGAGGGCGCTACCAAGGAGGACCTGGCCGCTTCCATTTTCCAGGCCGTGGTAAACCAGACCATTTCCGGACTCGCCTGCGGCAAGCCCATCCGGGGACATGTAGCCTTCCTGGGCGGCCCCTTACACTTCCTGGATCAGCTGAAAGAGGCATTTATCCGCACCCTGAAGCTGGATGAGGAACATATCATCGACACCGACAATTCCCACCTCTTTGCAGCCATCGGCTCTGCCCTGAACGCAAAAGAGGATGTATCAGTCACCCTGTCCGAAATGACGGCGAAGCTCTCCTCCGACATCAAAATGGAGTTTGAAGTGGAGCGTATGGAGCCTCTCTTTGCGGACAAGGCTGCTTTTGATGCATTCGAAGCCCGCCATGCGAAACATATGGTGGAAAAAGGTGACCTTTCGAAGGTCACCGGCAATGTATTCCTGGGGATCGACGCAGGATCCACCACCACCAAGATCGCACTGGTGGATGAGGCGGGACGCCTGGTCTACTCCTTCTACTCCGGCAACGACGGAAGTCCCATGAAGACAGCTATCCGTGCCATGGGCGAGATCAAGGAGCGACTGCCAGAAGGGGCAAAGATCGTCCGCTCCTGCTCCACCGGTTACGGCGAAGCCCTGATGAAAGCAGCATTCCTGCTGGACGACGGCGAAGTGGAGACCGTGGCCCACTACTATGCCGCGGCCTTCTTTAACCCTGATGTGGACTGCATCCTGGATATCGGCGGTCAGGACATGAAATGCATCAAGATCAAGGACCAGACCGTGGATTCCGTGCAGCTGAACGAGGCCTGCTCCTCCGGCTGCGGCTCCTTCATCGAGACCTTTGCCAAATCCCTGAATTACTCCGTGGAGGATTTTGCCTCCGAGGCCCTTTTTGCGGAGCATCCCATCGACCTGGGTACCCGCTGTACCGTGTTCATGAACTCCAAGGTAAAACAGGCCCAGAAGGAAGGCGCCAGCGTCGCTGACATCTCCGCAGGTCTGGCTTACTCCGTTATCAAAAACGCCCTGTTTAAGGTCATCAAGGTTTCCGACGCTTCCGAACTGGGTCGGAACATCGTGGTTCAGGGCGGTACCTTCTACAACAATGCTGTGCTCCGCGCCTTTGAGAAGATCGCAGGCTGCGAAGCCATCCGTCCCGACATTGCCGGCATCATGGGTGCCTTCGGCGCAGCTCTCATCGCAAGGGAGCGCTATACTGACGATTATGTCACTTCCATGCTGGAGCTGGACGATATCCTGAACCTGCAGTACGAGACCAGCATGGCGAAGTGCAAGGGCTGTACCAATGCCTGCCGCCTCACCATCAACCGTTTCTCCGGCGGTCGCCAGTACATCTCCGGCAACCGCTGCGAGCGCGGCATCGGCGGCGTGAAAAATGCCACCGGCGTACCCAACCTCTTTGAGTACAAGCTCCACAGGATCTTTGATTACGAGAGCCTTCCCCTGGAGCAGGCTCCCAGAGGTGTGGTGGGTATTCCCAGAGTGCTGAACCTCTACGAGGATTTCCCCTTCTGGGCCGTATTTTTCAAAAAGCTGGGCTTCCGCGTGATCCTCTCTCCCATCTCCAACCGCAAGATCTACGAGCTGGGACTGGAATCCATTCCTTCGGAGTCCGAGTGTTATCCCGCAAAGCTGGCTCACGGTCATGTGACCTGGCTTATCAAGCAGAACGTTCCCTTCATCTTCTATCCTGCCCTTTTCTACGAGCGGGATGAAGTGGAAGGTGCCAACAACCACTACAACTGCCCCATCGTCACCTCCTATTCCGAGAACATCAAGAACAATGTGGAGGAGATTGCGGCAGGAAAAGTGCGTTTTTCCAATCCCTTCATGTCCTTCCGTGACGAGGAGACCATCTCCTACGCCCTGATCAGAGCCTTCAGCGATATCCCCGAGGCGGAGATCCGTGAGGCGGTTCACGCCGGCTGGGAAGAACTGGCAGCCGCCAGAGAGGATATGCGTAAGAAGGGCGAGGAGACCCTGCGCTACCTGGAAGAGACCGGAAAGCACGGCATCGTCCTGGCCGGCCGCCCCTACCATCTGGATCCCGAGATCAACCACGGTATCCCGGAGCTCATCACCTCCTATGATATCGCCGTTCTCACCGAGGACGCCGTCTCCCACCTGGGCGTACCGGACAGACCCCTCATCGTCTCCGACCAGTGGATGTACCACTCCCGCCTCTACGCGGCAGCCACCTACGTCCGCACCACGGAAAACCTGGATCTGATCCAGCTGAACTCCTTCGGCTGCGGTCTGGACGCCGTCACCACGGATCAGGTCTGCGACATCCTCTCCGGCTCCGGCAAGATCTACACCTGCCTGAAGATCGATGAGGTAAACAACCTGGGCGCCGCAAGGATCCGTGTCCGTTCCCTGCTGGCCGCACTGAAAGTAAGAGAAAAGCTGGGAAAGCACGCAGATCCCCATCCCACCAATATCACCAAGGTACAGTTCACCGAGGAGATGCGGGACAAATACACCATCCTCTGCCCCCAGATGTCGCCCATCCACTTCGACATTTTAGAGCCCGCCTTCAATGCTCTGGGCTATCACTTCGAAGTGCTGCAAAACGACGACCGCCACGCAGTGGATGTGGGTCTGAAATATGTAAATAATGACGCGTGTTATCCTTCCCTCCTGGTAGTGGGACAGCTGATGCAGGCCCTTCTCACCGGAAAGTATGACCTGAACCGCACCGCTCTCATCATCACTCAGACCGGCGGCGGATGTCGTGCCACCAACTACATCGGATTTATCCGCAGAGCACTGAAAAAAGCGGGCATGGAACAGATCCCCGTCATCTCCCTGAACCTGGGCGGTATCGAGGTCAATCCCGGCTTCGACATCAACATCGACATGCTGCTGCGGGCTGCCGTGGGCGTCACCTTCGGCGATATCTTCATGAAGTGTGTCTACCGCATGCGCCCTTACGAACTGGAAAAAGGTGCCACCGATGCCCTTCACGCAAAGTGGCTGAAGAAATGTCAGGACTTCTGCTGTCAGAAGCACATCAACCTGCTGACCTTCCGAAAGATGTGCCGTCAGATGGTGCGGGAGTTCGACGCCATTCCCATCGACGAAAAGCTTCGTAAGCCCAGAGTGGGCATCGTAGGCGAGATCCTGGTGAAGTTCTCTCCTGCCGGAAACAACCACCTGGTAGAGCTCCTGGAGCAGGAAGGTGCCGAAGCGGTTTGCCCCGATCTTATGGATTTCATGCTCTACTGTTTCTACAACCAGGTCTACAAAGCTGAACACCTGGGCATGAGCAAAAAGACCGCAAGGAACTCCAAGCTGGGCATCTGGGCCGTGGAGCACATTCTCCGTGGCGCAGCCGCAAAAGAGGAAGCAAGATCCAAGCATTTCGATCCGCCCACTTCCATCTACGACATCGTGAAGTTTGCGGAACCCATCGTCAGCATCGGTAACCAGACCGGCGAGGGATGGTTCCTGACGGGTGAGATGATCGAGCTGATCCATGACAATGTTCCCAACATCGTCTGCACCCAGCCCTTCGGCTGTCTGCCGAACCACGTGGTGGGCAAGGGCGTCATCAAGGCCATCCGCAAGGCGCACCCCGGTTCCAACATCGTGGCCATCGACTACGATCCCGGCGCCAGCGAGGTCAATCAGCTGAACCGTATCAAGCTGATGCTCAGCACCGCCCAGAAGAACCTGGCATCCGAAGCGTAAAACAGATCATCGGACAAACAGATACACTAAATGCCCCCGTTTTCTCAGAACCTTGAAAAAGCGGGGGCATTGTCTTACAATAATGCATGTTGGTTTCTTATTTATCTTACTTGAAAGGGGAGAACAAATGACAATCTTTTACAAGAACTATCCTTACGCACCTGTGGCTTCCATCCTTTCCGGCCTGATCTACCTGGGCGGACTGCTGAGCGCCGTCTTCGGACTGCTGCTGGTCCTGCAGGTCACCAAGAGTCCCATCAAGATCGTACCCGGCCTCCTGCTGATCGGCCTTGCGGTATTTCTCTTCGCTTATGTGGGACGCACCGTGATCGATAAGGTAGCCGAGAAGGAAACCGAGAAAAACATCACCACCAAGCCCAGATGGGCAGCTGCCTATGTTTCCTCTCATCCCCAGGAATATGAGAAGATCGCACAGATCAATCCCGCTTTCGGCGAGAAGTACTTCATCAACGAGAACGGCAAGCTGGCTAAGAGGAAATAATTAATTTCAGTTCTTTCCACTGCCTTTTTCATCAATTCCCATTTTCGTATACAGATAGGATCTGCGTCTGCACATCTCCAGGGTCCGGGGATGCTCCTCTCCCAGTGCAGCGCTCATCCCATCACAAAGGCCGTCAGCCATAGCCATTGCCTGCTCATACTCTCCGGTTTCCGTATAAGCGCTAAGCAGATTTCCCTTGATCGCCAGTGCATCCGGATGTTTTTCTCCAAAGACAGCGGATGCCTTTTGGGAGGCCGGCTCCAAATATGCTATTGCTTTGCTGTAATCTCCCATTCTAAGGGCGGCAACACCCAGATTGGATCCAATGGCTATAAGCCCCGGGTAATTCTCACCGTATCGTTTTTCCTGAAGGCCGTACAGCTCCCTGTTCAGCTCGATAGATGCAGCGTAATCTCCCATTTGCAGATAGCAGGCTGCCAGATAGATCAACGTCATCTGGAAAGCAGCACTGTCCTCCGGAAGAATCTTTTTCTGGATCTCACATGCGGTATCAAGTCGCTTACATGCCTCCGGGAAATTCCCTTTGTTCATGTACGCATGACCGATGCTTGTAAGGACGAAAGAAACCTGCAAGCTGTCCGCTCCGTAGATTCTTTCCAGCTGTTTCAGGAGCACTTCTCCGGCCTCAATAGCCTTATCAAACTGCCCCATGCCTACATAACTGTAGGTGAGGAATGTACGGGCAGATGTGGTGATCCCGTCATCTTCTCCGAACACGGAGATCATATGCCCGATCCCGTATTCCCCCAGTTCAATGGCTCTGGCATAATTTCCCATATGATTGCAGGAACGGATCAGCCCGGAAAGGGTATGCAGTGTTGCGGCATGATCGATCCCGTATTGTTCCAGATACCATTTATAGATTTCTTCCTGCAGCGCCAGCTCTTCCTGATATCGCAGAGTTGAGGCATAGCAATTCACAAGGTCTTCTTTCAGTTTCCAAACACGAGGATCGGAATGTCCGTATCGCTGTTCCGCATTTTGGCATGCTTTTTCCATGCACTCACGCCATTTATCCCGGTCCATCTCTACACAGATCCCGAAACTGTAGATCTGACCAAGCATCTCGGAAGCTTCCGGAAGTCCGGCTTCCGCAGCACTCTCGATCAGTTCCAAAGCCCGCTCCGGATTTTTCTCCACATCGATCCCATCCAGGTAAGCCAGTCCCATCAGAAAATTGTGTTCCGGGTCGTCCTTTTTTTCCGTCCTTCCCTTGTCGGCGATCATACTGAGGATCGTGTCATAAAATCTCTTTTCTCTTTGTCCCCTGATGCTGTCGGGGATTCGAACATACATCTCTTTCAGGAGGGATTCGTCCGTATCCTGCATTTTGACGGGGAGGATTTTTTTCCCCATACGGGTTGCTTCCGGATATTCCGTTTTTTGGACATAGTTTCCCTCTTCCGTCAGACTGGGAGTCACCACCATGGTAAAGAGATCACTGGTTTCCATGGCCTTCCGAATGCTGTCCTCAAAGTTCTCCCCAGGCAGGAGAAACTCGTCATACCAGATGGCAATATCACGGCACATGGGATCATCATGGATGATCTTCATCAGCTCATTGGCATATTTGCGATCCTTCTTCCGATAGCTCATAAACACATAAGCATCAAAAGCCGCCCGGATCCGCTCTGCCATTTCATCACTCAGCAAAAGCGCTCCCAGATATTTTTTCAATTTCTCTTCATAGCTGATGGCCGTCAGATCAACGGTAACCCGATCCAGATACTCGATTTTGTCAAAGACTTTTTCGTAATCGGCATCGATCTCCGGATCCACGGCGATGGGAAGAATGGGAATATGGTTTTTCAGTGCATAGGGAAGATCTTCATCCCTGGCACGACCGGACTCGGACAGAAAGCGATGAGACACAGGAAAAACAAAAAGATTCATGGCGCTCATCTCTAATTCCCGATCCCCGTCATAAGGCGCCGTCATATCCTCCGTGTAATAGATTGCGCAGTTCTGTGACTGAAAAATATCATCACAGATCAGATGAAAATACAGATCAAAATCCGCCGGATGGCAGGTGAAATACACGCGCCTTTTCCCCCGTGGAGAAGTATTTCCTCTGGTTCGAACCTGAAATTCCATCATCGTATCCTTTCTGCAAACTCACTCACTGATGCGGTTTTATATTTCTCTCTGTTTTTTACTTTTCATCCCAATTTTTCTACCGGAATTATAGCATAAATCAAGTCGATTAATTACAACTCGATTACTGACCTAAGAATTCCGAACTTCGAACTCCATGTTCTTGCGTCTTTCCGATACATTTCAACAGTTTTTATAAAGTATTACAATGAACAAAGAATTAAAGAGAAAGGAAGCATAAATGATCACTGCATTACTCATAGGTCCATCTCCTTTACTGCTTTGTCATTTTTTGTTGTGCTTTTTCCCGATGAATTCCGCCAGGGCCAGATAACCGTACCCCACGCAGAGCAGGAAAATGAGCAATATCATAATCCACCAGGCGGTGCCCAGGAAAGGAAGCTTCTTCGAAAAGCCGAAGGCCCCTGCGGGACTGCCCCAGTTCAGGAAAAAGTAGGGATAGTTGATGCCGTCGGCAAATTGCCATCCCTGTACATATCCGATGCCCGCATAGATCGCATATAGGATCGGAGGGATAATGACATAGATGACATTTTTCCGGGGAATGGAATCGGAAACCGCCACCACGAAGAAGTCGATAACCGCTGCCAAGGGAACCACCACATGGGTCAGAACGTTCTGAATGGTCCATGCATAGGGACCCAGGAGGGGCGCCAGCATCACGCAGAACACCACGCCGGTAAGTGTGATGGACACCGTTCCTACGAACTTCACCACCTGCCATACCCTGCTGACCTCTCTCCCCTTATGCATGAGGACAAAGCCGATGCAGCAAATGATGGCGATGGCGATATTGGACTGGGTTGTGAAATACATGAAGACCCTGGAGCCGCCCATGAAAGAATGTCTGCCCGCATAGGCGCTTAAGAAGGTTCCGATGATCGCGGAAAGGATCACCACGATCTTCAGAACGCTGCTGATCTCCTTCTGTTTTGTGGATATATGGTTCATTTGGATACCTCTCAAAAGACATTTGTATTTGATGCAAGATATTTGTATCACATATTTATATTGTTTGCAAGTATCTTTTTCAAAATCTTTTTCATCGTTATTTTTTTACCAAATCACATGAAGCGATTTTTCTGTTATACTATGCCCATTGAACCTGATAAGGAGATATCGTATGGAACACAAGAATCCGGTTTTCAACAATGGGGGAGGCGGCCATTTCATCACCATCGGTGAGATCATGCTGCGCCTCACGCCGCCGAACTATGAGAAGATCCGTATGACTACCAGCTTTGAAGCAAGCTACGGCGGATCGGAAGCAAATATCGCGCTGGCGCTGGCAAATCTCGGCGTCGAGAGTACCTTTTTTACCGTAGTCCCCAACAATTCCCTGGGCAAAAGCGCAATCCGGCTCCTGCGCAGCAATGATGTGCATTGCACCCCTGTGATCCTCTCCACCCCCGAGGAGACGCCCTCTCACAGGCTCGGGAGTTATTATCTCGAAACGGGCTATGGGATCCGTCCCAGCAAGGTGATCTATGACAGAAAACACAGTGCCATCACCGAATATGATTTTTCCGGGGTCGATATCGACGCTCTGCTCGATGGCTATACCTGGCTCCATATGAGCGGCATCACGCCTGCTCTTGCGGAGAACTGCAGAGAGCTTACCATAAACGTCCTGAAGAAAGCGAAGGAAAAGGGCCTGACCATCAGCTTCGACGGAAATTTCCGCAGCAAGCTCTGGAGCTGGGAAGAGGCAAGAGATTTCTGCACCCTCTGCCTGCCCTACGTGGATGTGCTCCTTGGGATCGAGCCCTATCATCTCTGGAAGGATGACGCGGATCACAGCAAAGGGGATGTCAAGGACGGGATCCCTCTCCAGCCCAGCTATGAACAGCAGGATGCGATCAACCGCGCATTTGTCAAGCGATATCCGAACATCAAATGCATCGCCCGTCATGTCAGATATGCGCATTCCGGCTCGGAAAACAGCCTGAAGGCATTTCTCTGGTATGACGATCACACCTTCGAAAGCAGACTCTTCACCTTCACGATCCTGGACCGTGTCGGCGGCGGCGATGCCTTCGCCAGCGGACTGATCTACGCGATGATGCATGACTTTCAGCCCATGGACATGGTGAATTTCGCCGTAGCTTCCAGCGTGATCAAACACACCATCCGCGGCGATGCCAACATCACCGACGATGTGGAAAGCATCAAAAATCTCATGAACATGAATTACGATATCAAGCGCTGACGCGTTTCGGAATCAAAAAAAGCCCCGCTACGGGGCAAAATAAAACGGCATGGTCGGAACCTCCAACCATGCCGCTTTTCATTTCTTACAGGATGATCACGCCCTTCTTCCGCGCGTACTCCACCTCATCCTGGGGCCAGACGGAAACCTGAACCTCGCCGATGTGGCACTTGCGAAGGAAGAACATACAGATGCGAGACTGACCGATACCGCCGCCGATGGTATAAGGCACACGGCGATTCAGGATGTCCTTCTGGAAGGGCAGCTCTGCCCGCTCCTCGCAGCCTGCCTTCTTCAGCTGCTCCATCAAACTATCCTCGTCCACGCGGATCCCCATGGAGGACAGCTCCAGGGCGATGTCGGTGACGGGGTAGTAAACGATGATGTCGCCGTTCAGCTTCCAGTCATCGTAGTCAGGTGCACGGCCGTCGTGCTTCTCTCCGTTGGTGAGGAGGTCGCCGATCTGCATCAGGAAGATGGCACCGTACTCCTTGGCTGCCAGGTACTCACGCTCCTTGGCACTCTTATCGGGATAACGGTCCAGCAGTTCCTGGGTGGTGATGAAGGTGATGGTCTCCGGCAGGATGCATTTGATGTGATCGTACCGGTTGGACATGTACTTCTCAGTGACGCGAAGCGCATCGTAGACTGCCTTCACCGTCTCCTTCAGGGTTTCAACATTTCGCTGATCCTTAGTGATGATCTTCTCCCAGTCCCACTGGTCCACATAGACGGAGTGGATGTTGTCCGTGTCCTCATCTCTGCGGATGGCGTTCATATCGGTGTAAAGGCCCTCGCCCACGGAAAAACCGTATCTGCCCAGTGCCATTCTCTTCCACTTTGCCAGGGAATGAACGATCTCGAAACTGCGGCCGGGAAGCTCCTTCACTTCAAAGTCCACGGGACGTTCCACGCCGTTTAAGTTGTCGTTCAGTCCGGACTCGGGGGTGACAAACAAAGGCGCGGACACACGGTGCAGATTCAGCTGAGTTGCCAGCTCTCTCTGAAACTCATCCTTGACCTCTTTGATGGCGATCTGCGTCTCCCGCAGGTCCAGGACGGAATGATAACCGTCCGGAATAACGATCTTAGACATTTCTCCTCCCTCTTCCGCAATGCGGAACCCTTTTTTCGTATCTGTCTCGTCAGTTTCTGACAATACCGTCACATATTTTTATTTCCCTGCAGGATCCTGCTCCAGCACATAAGGCGTTACCTGATATACATAGTAATTCAGCCAATTGCTGTAGAGGTTGTTGCTGTGAGAACGCCAGGACAGCTCCGGACGGTTCTCCGGGTTATCCTCCGGGAAATAATTCACCGGGATCTGAATGGGCAGGCCCTTGTTCAGATCGCGGAAATACTCGTTGCTCAGGGTCATGCGGTCATACTCGGGATGGCCGGTGACAAAAATGCGATGTCCCTCTCCCGCGATGGCCAGATACACACCTGCTTCCTCGCTCTCTGCCAGCACCGTCAGATCCTTGCATGCATGAATGGCGTCGGAAGGGGTTGCGGTATGTCTGCTGTGAGGTGCCAGGAACACATCGTCAAAGCCACGGACCAGAGGGATCTTCCGGTTCATGACACGGTGCTTGAAGACGCCGAAGAGTTTTGCGTCCAACAGCACCTTATTGATGCCGTAGTAATGATAGAATCCTGCCTGAGCTCCCCAGCAGATATGGAGAATGGAAGTAACGTGGGTGTCGGCCCAGTCCATGATCTCACAGACCTCATCCCAGTAATCCACCTCCTCGAAGGTGATGTCCTCCACGGGAGCGCCGGTGATGATCATACCGTCGAACTTCCGATGACGGATCTCCTCAAAGGTGCAATAAAACTTATTCAGATGGCTGGCAGAGGTGTTGACGGACACATGGGATGCGGTGTTCATAAAGGTCACATCCACCTGCAGGGGCGTATTGGACAGAGCCCTTAAGAGCTGCAGCTCCGTGTCCTGTTTTACGGGCATGATATTTAAGATCAGAACCTGCAGAGGCCGGATATCCTGGTGAATGGCGCGAAATTCGTCCATCACGAAGATGTTTTCATCTTCCAGGATCTGCCGGGCCGGCAGTTCGCTTTGTACTTTAATGGGCATGTTTTTTTCCTTCAAACCTATAAATAAGTAAAATAATTACATAGTCTAGCACAGGTTCGTGACTTATACAAACCCCAAATACTCTTTTTGAAAATCTTCCTCGCTGAGGATGGGGATCCCAAGATCCCTGGCGGTCTTGTTTTTGTTGGAGGTGCTGGTGACATCGTTGTTGATGAGGGCCTTTGTCTTGGCGCTGACGGAGCCCGCCACCTTGCCGCCTCTGCTCTCGATCTCAGCCTTCAATGCATCCCGGTTGGGATAGTGAACCAGAGAGCCGGTGATAACGAAGGTCATACCGGACAGATCAGGTCCGTCCCCTGAAGCAGTCTCCGGCTTTTCGATCATCAGCTCTTCCAGCAGCCGGTCCAGCAAAGCACTCTTTTTCGGATCCGCGAAAGCAGCCACGACGGAAGCGGAGATCACATCTCCCACGCCCTCAATGGCAGCCAGCTCCGCTGCATCCGCATGTCTCAGTTTTTCCACATCATAGTCAAATGCCTTGCAGATAAGTTTTGCTCCGGCAACACCCACATTCTCAATCCCCAGAGCATAGATCAGCCGGGGCAGGGTGGTCTTTTTCGAAGCACGGATACTCTTCCAGAGATTGTCAAAGGACTTTTGTCCGAAGCCTTCCATGCGGATGATCTCGTCATGGTAGCGGTCGATGTGATAAAGATCCGCAAAATCCTTGATAAATCCGCAGTCGATAAACTTCTCCAGGGTCGCCTCGGAGAGACCGTCCACATTCATGGCGTCCCTGCTGACGAACTGGGTGAAGGATTTGATCTGCTTTGCGGGGCATTCCGGATTGGTACAGTACAGGCTCTGGGCCTCGTTCTGGCTCCGGATTTCCGTCCTTCCACCACAGACGGGACATACCGCGGGGATCTCCAGATTCCCGGAACGGGTGAGATTCTCTGCGATCTGGGGAATGATCATATTCGCCTTGTACACCGTCAGACGGTCTCCGATGCCCAGTTCCAGTTCCCGCACGATGCTGACATTGTGAACGCTGGCTCTGGTAACGGTAGTCCCCTCCAGTTCCACGGGATCAAAGATCGCCACGGGATTGATGAGGCCTGTACGGCTGGCGCTCCACTCCATGCTTCGCAGCACCGTCTCCGCCGTTTCGTCCGCCCATTTGAAGGCAATGGAATGCCTCGGCGCCTTGGCGGTCATGCCCAGGCTCCGGCCGTAGGAAACCTCCTCATAGGTCAGTACCAGACCGTCGGAAGGAATCTCGTACTTCTGGATCCGCAGAGCAAAATATTCAATCCGGTCCAGAATGGTATCTGCGGTCACATAATAATGCTCCACCGCTTCGAAGCCCAGCTTTTTCAGATATTCCAGGCGTTCAAATGCGGAATCCTGTATCTCTTCGTATTCCTCCAGCTCCTCCTCCGTGCCTTCCGCGCTCACCAGATTGAAGGCGATGAAACGCACATGGCGCTTTGCGGTGACGGCGCTGTCCAGCTGACGGACGCTACCGGAACAGAGATTTCTGGGATTCTTATAGGCAGCGCCTTCCTCGGGCAAAGCTGCATTGATGGCTTCAAAATCAGGATAGGAAATGACCGCCTCTCCCCGGAGCACCAGGGTGCCTATAAAAGGAATCCGCATGGGCAGATTTTCAAAGGCTCTGGCATTGGGGGTGATAACCTCTCCGATCTCGCCGTTCCCACGGGTCACCGCCTTTGCCAGTACTCCGCCCTCATAGGTCAGCACCACAGTGAGGCCGTCCAGCTTCCAGCTTAAGACCCCTTCCCGGTCTCCCAGCCAGCTCCGGAGTTCCTCTCTGTCCTTGGTCTTCCCCAGGGAAAGCATGGGCTGGGCGTGCTGCTCCTTGGGCAGGGCATCCACGGCTTCATATCCCACTTTCTGAGTGGGGCTGCCGGATAAGATAACACCTGTTTCCTCTTCCAGTGCCACCAGCTCATCGTAGAGTCTGTCGTATTCCAGATTGCTCATGATCTCCCGGTCTTCCGCATAGTAAGCTCTGGAAGCCTTTGAGAGCACTGTATTCAGTTCCTTCATCCGAAGGAGTTTTTCCTCACGATCCATTTATCTGCCGCAGCTGCGCAAAAGCTCCCGCAGCTCCTCTCCTTTCACTTCCCGGTACTCTCCCGGGACCAGTTTTCCCAATGTGATGTTCAATACCCGTACACGCTTCAGGCTTTTCACTTCATAGCCACAGGCCTTGCACATGCGCCGGATCTGGCGGTTTAAGCCCTGGGTCAGAATGATGCGGAAGGTATTTTTCCCCAGGAGTTCTACTTTACAGGGTCTGGTGGTCACGTCCAGGTCCTTCAGGTAGATTCCCTCTTCCATCCGCTTTAAGGCCTCGGGGCGCAGCTCCTTCCCCACCTTTACCACGTATTCCTTCTCGTGGGCGTTGCTGCCACGCATCATAGCTTCGATCAGGTCTCCGTCGTTGGTCAGGAGCAGAAGCCCCTCCGAATCCCGGTCCAGACGCCCTGCGTAGGTCACCCGCACGGGATAATCGATCTCTTTCGTCACCAGACGCTCTGCATGTGCATCCTTCTCGGAGCAGGTGACGCCCACGGGCTTGTAATAGGCCAGCACCAAGACTTGCGTCCGCTTTCCCACTGCTTCGCCGCGGCAGGTAACAATATCCCCGGGCAGGACTCTGCGCCCCATCTCGGGGATTTCTCCATTGATCCGAACCACGCCCTCTTCGATGAGCTTATCCGCATCTCTCCGGGAACAGATCCCGGCTTCCGCCAGATATTTGTTTAACCGGATTCCCTCGGGAGGCGTCCGGTCTTCTTTTTTCCTTGCTTCCTCACGCTTCATGGATCGCTATCTCCGAAACGGGACAAATGACCGGGATCCCGTCAGTCTCCAGGCCCTTCTTTGCCATCTCGTCCGCCAGCTCGTTGTAGGTCACATTGGTATGGGCTGCCACCTTGTGAAAATGCAGGGTGATCTCCTGTCCCCAGCCCCGCATGGCGGCGGCGTATTTCTTCGTCAGGTCGTTTTTTGTCTTCCAGGCACCGGTGACCCAGTCCTCGATGCCACTGTAATCATAATAAATGTGGATGGCGTCATATCCGCTTTTCCGTGCACATTGCACCGCATACATGGCCCCCAGCATCTCTCCCGTCACGTTCCGGGATTTCAGAGAGTCGGGATTGTTGCCGCTGCCGCAGGCACAGCGCACCCCCTCGGGGCTTAAGAAAACGCACCCGAAGGCGTATTTTTTCAAAGCGTCATTATAGCTGCCGTCCACGTAAACCGTAATCTCGCTCATAGGATTTTTCTCCGCAAATTTTTTCTATTATATCACATTCGTTACCTCTTTTTTTCACCGGATATTTTTAATATAATGATGGCTGTGTGAAAAATTTAAGGAGGTAGCGTATGCCACAAAGAACAGATATCCATAAAGTCCTCATCATCGGGTCCGGCCCCATCATCATCGGCCAGGCCTGCGAGTTTGACTATTCCGGGACCCAAGCCTGCAAGGCTCTCCGTTCCCTGGGATACGAGATCGTTCTGGTCAACTCCAACCCCGCCACCATCATGACCGATCCCGAGATGGCGGATGTGACCTACATTGAGCCCCTGAATGTGAAGCGCCTGGAGCAGATCATTGCCAAGGAACGCCCCGACGCACTGCTTCCCAACCTGGGCGGCCAGTCCGGCTTAAACCTTTGCTCCGAGCTGTATAAGGAAGGCATTCTGGACAAGTACAATGTGAAGGTCATCGGCGTTCAGGTGGACGCCATCGAGCGCGGCGAGGACCGCATCGAGTTCAAGAAGACCATGAATTCCCTGGGCATCGAAATGGCCCGCAGCGAAGTGGCATACTCCGTGGATGAAGCATTAAAGATCGCTGACGAGCTGGGCTACCCCGTGGTGCTGCGTCCCGCCTATACCATGGGCGGCGCCGGCGGCGGACTGGTCTACAACCGTGAAGAGCTGCAGGTGGTCTGCGCAAGAGGCCTCCAGGCATCCCTGGTGCACCAGGTGCTGGTGGAGGAATGCGTCACCGGCTGGGAAGAGCTGGAGCTGGAAGTGGTCCGCGACAAGGACAACAACATGATCACCGTCTGCTTCATCGAGAACGTGGATCCCATGGGCGTCCACACCGGCGACTCCTTCTGTACCGCTCCCATGCTGACCATCTCTCAGGATGTGATGGACAGACTGCAGGAGCAGGCTTACAAGATCGTAGAGCACATCGGTGTCATCGGCGGTACCAACGTACAGTTTGCTCATGATCCCAAGTCCGATCGTATCATCGTCATCGAGATTAATCCCCGTACTTCCAGATCTTCCGCTCTGGCTTCCAAGGCTACCGGCTTCCCCATCGCTCTGGTATCCGCCAAGCTGGCCTGCGGCCTGACCCTCTCCGAGATCCCCTGCGGAAAGTACGGCACTCTGGATAAGTATCACCCCGACGGAGACTATGTGGTAGTGAAGTTCGCCCGCTGGGCCTTTGAGAAGTTCAAGGGCGTGGAGGACAAGCTGGGCACCCAGATGCGCGCCGTGGGCGAGGTCATGAGCATCGGTAAGAACTACAAGGAAGCCCTGCAGAAGGCCATCCGTTCCCTGGAAAAGGGCCGCTACGGACTGGGCTATGTGAACGGCTACCACGAAATGAGCAAGGAGGAGCTGTGCAAGCTCCTGGTCACCCCTTCCAGCGAACGTCATTTCATCATCTATGAGGCGCTGCGCAAGGGCGCTACCGTTTCCGAGATCCATGAGCTGACCAAGATCAAGGAATACTTCCTGACTCAGATGAAGGAGCTGGTGGACGAGGAGGAGGAACTCTTAAAGAGCAAGGGCTCCCTGCCCGAAACCTCTCTCCTGCTACAGGCAAAGAAGGACGGCTTCTCCGACAGATACCTCAGCAAGATCCTGGAGATCCCCGAGGAGGATATCCGGAATGCCCGCATCGGCGCAGGGCTTGAACAGACCTGGGACCGCGTCCATGTCAGCGGTACCGAGGACAGTGCATATTACTACTCCACCTATAACGCACCGGACAATGATTCCGTCAATGCGGATACGAAGAAGGTCATGATCCTGGGCGGCGGTCCCAACCGTATCGGCCAGGGCATCGAGTTTGACTACTGCTGTGTCCATGCTGCTCAGTCCCTGAAGAAGCTGGGCTTCGAGACCATCATCGTCAACTGCAACCCCGAGACCGTGTCCACCGACTACGACACCTCCGACAAGCTCTATTTCGAGCCTCTGACCCTGGAGGATGTTCTGAGCATCTATCATAAAGAGAAACCCGTGGGCGTCATCGCTCAGTTCGGCGGCCAGACCCCTCTGAACCTGGCAGCGGATCTGGAAAAATACGGCGTGAAGATCCTGGGAACCTCTCCTGCTGTCATCGACCTGGCAGAGGACAGGGATCAGTTCCGTATGATGATGGACAAGCTGGGCATCCCCATGCCCGAGTCCGGCATGGCTACCACCGCTGAGGAAGCCAAGGCCATCGCAGGCCGCATCGGCTATCCCGTCATGGTCCGTCCTTCCTACGTCCTGGGCGGCCGCGGCATGGAGGTGGTCTACGACGACGAGTCCATGGTGGATTACATGAATGCTGCCGTGGGCGTCACTCCCGACCGTCCCATCCTCATCGACCGTTTCCTCCATCACGCAATGGAGTGCGAGGCTGACGCCATCAGCGACGGCAATCACGCTTACGTTCCCGCGGTCATGGAACACATTGAGCTGGCGGGCATCCACTCCGGAGACTCCGCCTGCATCATTCCTTCCAGACACATCCCTGCGGACGCGCTGGAGACCATCAAGGAGTACACCAGGAAGATCGCAGAGGAAATGCATGTGGTAGGCCTTATGAACATGCAGTACGCTATCGAGGACGGCACCGTCTTCGTTCTGGAGGCCAATCCCAGAGCATCCCGCACCGTTCCCCTGGTATCCAAGGTCTGCGGCATCCGTATGGTACCTCTGGCCACCCAGATCATCACTTCCGA
Source organism: Lachnospiraceae bacterium (assembly GCA_016286555.1). Taxonomy (GTDB): domain Bacteria; phylum Bacillota; class Clostridia; order Lachnospirales; family Lachnospiraceae; genus AC2028. Next base: position 62,577 of record JAEETA010000010.1, read on the forward strand.
GCTTACGGGCAAAGCATCTCCCGTTCCGGAGCTGAAGGAGCGGAGCATCCCTTACTACGGCGTGAAGGAAGCAGTCTTCCCCTTCAATATGTTCCAGGAAGTGGATCCCATTCTGGGACCCGAAATGCGTTCCACCGGCGAGGTGCTGGGCATCGCGGAAACCACCGGCGAAGCCTTCGTCAAGGCTGAGGAAGGCGCACAGGCATCCCTGCCCACCTCCGGTACCGTGCTGATCTCCGTCAACACCCAGGACAAGCCTGAAGTGGTTGAGGTTGCGCAGGCCTTTGCAAAGGACGGCTTCAAGATCCTGGCTACCGGCGGCACCTACGATCTCATCGCTGCAGCAGGCATCGCTGCAGAGCGCGTGAACAAGCTCTACGAGGGCAGACCCAACATCACGGACCTCATCGCCAACGGCAAGATCCAGCTCATTGTGAACTCTCCCATCGGCAAGAACAGCGTTCATGATGACAGCTACCTGCGCAAGTCCGCCATCAAGTACAAGGTACCTTACATCACCACCATCGCAGCAGCCAAGGCCGCTGCGGAAGGCATCGGAGTCATCCTGGCAGGCGGCGACGGAGAGATCCACTCCCTGCAGCAGTGGCATGAAATGATCAAATAAGCATTGATCGAAGATACGCATAAGAAAAGACCTGTCCGCAGTCGCGGGCAGGTCTTTTTATCGTTTCATTTATTCAGGACATCAGGTTTTACACCTTCCGAACCTTTTTCCCGTCCAGGGTAGGCTCCTGAGGAATCGGGGCATCCGTCCTGCCGTCAACTGCAGGTGCTTCCTCCGAAATCACAGCTGCGTCCTCTGAAGCGCCATCTTCCTCCGCTACGCCCTCACCTCTGTGAAGGCTCTTTGTGTTGGCACGCTGGTCCCGCTTCTCCACAAACCAGGGCAGGATCACTTCCTCATAAACGAAAGTAAAGATGGCTGCGAAGGGAATGGCCAGGAGAATGCCGGGGATACCGAACATTCTGCCGCCCACAATGACCGTGATCAGGATCCAGACGGAAGGCACGCCCAGCAGCTCACCGAAGAGCTTGGGCTTCAGGATGTAACCGTCCAGGGTCTGCAACACCGCGGTAAAGATCAGATAGATCAGGCAGTGCACGGGATTGTTCAGCAGGAGGATGAAACCGCCGATGGCCGCACCGATGACAGGACCGAAGGTGGGGATCAGGTTGGTTACGGTGGCGATCATGGAGATCAGGACGATGTAAGGCATACCGAAGATTGCCATAAGGATGGCATTCAGGAGTCCCACGATGATACCGTCCACCAGATCGTACACCACGTAATGCACCAGGATCTCATGGCATCTGCTCCAGAAATTGGTGCGCTTTTCATAGGTTTCAGGGGTGTAAAGAGACTTCCGCAGTCTCCGGACCCCTGCCAGCATGGTGTCCTTCCCGTAGAGGAAGTAGATGCCCATGATGATGCCGATAACGCCGGTAGCGATCTTGGATCCCAGGTTATAGGAGGTGGTCCAGATGTCGGAAAGCTTTGCAGGCAGGTCTGATGCGATCTCCGTCAAAGCGTTCTGCCAGGAAGTGGAAATGTTCCCCACATGGAGATTGTACTTCTCCGCGGTCTTGGTGAAATTCGCCACCATATTGTCGATGTTCTTCACATAGAGATCGGAATTGGAAGCGATGGTTGCGATGCTGTCGCCGATGGAAGGCACCAGGGCGTAGATCAGCAGCGCCAGGATGGCAATGAGAAGGATCAAAGCCACCGTTGCGGAGAGCGTGCGACGGAGCTTATCCTTTTTGATCCGCTTAAACAGGCGCTTCTCAAAGTATCCGCACAGAGGGTCCACCAGATAGGCGATGATCACACCCGTCACCACGGGAGACAGGGTCTTTCCGAGACCGGAGAACGCCGCCCAGATGGAGGACAGATTGGTGAGGATCACATACAGGAGCACCGCCCCGCAGGTGGCAAGGGGGTAATATCCCCAGGGTTTTTTAAAAAATTCAGCAAGCTTCTTACGCATGATACATCAGCCTTTCAGAGAAAGGCGCATCACTCGGATGCTTCCTCCTTCTTTTCTTCCTCCGCATGGGGATCATGAACCTTCTCCACGCGCTCTTCTTCCTCATTCTTTGCCTGGAGCTTGTCCACTGCCATGGCCAGATACTTGGAATCGTTCAGCAGATCGTAGATCTGTCCGGACTGAACGCCTACCACTTTCGGCCTGGTGGGATAGGATTCGAAGTTCTCTACCACCTTGGCATATTCCAGGATCTGCTCGCCGTTGTGGAGCTTAACGATGCTGCCCACGGGGAACACATTGACGCTCCGCAGGAAGGTTTTGATGGCATCCATCTCCAGCTCTTCCGTCATGGCCATGATCATCTCCACCGCAACACGCTGGGGGAAGGGATCCTTGTAGGGCCGCTTTGTGACGAGGGCGTCATAAATATCCGCCACGGAAATGATCCTTGCGAACTTATGAATCTTCTCGGCAGGGGATCCCACGGGATACCCTCTTCCATTCAATTTCTCGTGATGCTGCAAAACCCCAAGCAGGATGGGCTCTGAGAACTGCCGCTTTTCCTTCAGGAGCTGGAATCCGAAGAGGGAATGCTGCTTCATCAGCAGAAACTCCTCATCCGAAAGCTTTCCGGGCTTGTTCAGCACGTCAAGCGGGATCTTGGACTTTCCGATGTCATGGAGCAGTCCTGCGATACAGAGCTCTTCCAGCTCCGCACGGGACAGGCCGTAGTTTTTCCCAAGGAGCATGGCCATGGTGGCCACCTCCACACTGTGACGGAAGGTATAATCATCGCTGGACTTCAGCATAGTGATATCCATGGCGACGGCATCATTGGAAAGGACAGCTTTTACCAGCTCTTTGGAAACGTTCTGGGAGGCCTCCGCAAAGGAGTCGGACTCGGTGTTGGAGAACATGTACTGCACACCCTCTCCCACCTGCTTTAAGACTTCACGGCTGATCTCGACCTTGGGCGCGTCGGCCTTGGTGACCTTCGCAATGGTCTCGATGGCCTTCTGGGACATCTGATATTCCAGCTCGTCCTCGTCCGGATCGCCCTCGCTGACATAGATGGAGCCGATCCCTTTCGAGCGCAGATAATCAATCTGGAAGTCATCCAGATAAGTGCCCTTTATGATCATTTCCTTGCCGGTCCTGGCATCGGTGATGGTCTGATCGATCCGCATCCCGGTTTCCAGGGTCCTGGTACTGACCAGCTTGCGCTTTACCGCCATGAAAAAGCCCTCACAAAAAACCAATATATTAATTTACTATAGCATATTTTCGGGGTATTCGCAAAAGCAAAAACCATTCCTATTTACCGTATTTTGTGGTAAAATAACTAGGATTGTGAGCATTGCGAGGTAAGGATGAAAAAGCACGCAAAGACGTCGGATCCTTCCGGCCGATTTCAATATTATTACGCTGCGGGACTCTTTCTGTTCTGCCTGCTGATAGGACGCTTCGGACAGTGGGGCCCCAATATCAAGTTCGGACTGGGATTCACCCTTTTCCTGACCCTTCTGTTTCTGGCACCGGCGGTATGGTTTTTCCGGCTCTACAAGGACAGAAAGGACTGGCGCAGTGCAATGCCCTGTCTGCAGCTTTCGGTACTGTCCGTATTCCTCCTCTATCTCATGCAGTACATCGGAAGTCTCCGGGATGAGGAACGAGCAGTGAATACCGGCATCGATGCTTACATGTTCTGGGGGATCCTGATATTGTTTATCGCAGTCTCCCTTCTGCCCTTCCTGGTGGACCGGAAACGACGGATCTCCGATGCGGAAATTTACTATACTCTGGGCTGCGCCCTGCTGGTGCGCCTCTTCTATATCGTTCTGATGCAGGGGCATATTTTTCAGAACGACATGGGTGGCTTCGAAGAAAGCTCCTACGGTCATCTGGGCTATGCTTACCACATCTACGCCGGGGAGAATCTTTTGAAGGTAGACCCCGTTGGGCTGGATCAGCTCTATCATCCGCCGCTTTATCATTTCTGTACTGCCCTGTATCTGCGGATCGAGACCATCCTGGGAGCAGATATGCTTCATGCGGATGAGATTGCCCAGACCTTTTCCCTGTTCCTGTCCGGGATCCTGCTCCTTTTCCTGGTAAAGATCTGCCGGAAGCTGGGTGCCGACGCCGCAGCCACCTGTGTGGCCGTCGCCTGCGTCTCTGTGATCCCCTACATGATCATGAACAGCGGTGCCAACAACAACGATCCCTTAGCCGCCACACTCTGCGTCATCTCCATCTACTGCGGACTGTGCTGGCGCAAGTCCCACTCCATGAAGGATATCCTCCTAATGGGTCTGACCATCGGCTGTGCCATGATGGCAAAAATGTCCGGCGCAATGCTGGCCTTTTCCATGGCAGCCTTCATGCTGATGGTAGTCTGGGAGGATCGGGCGCATTTCAAAAAATACATCGGCCAGTTTGCTGCCTTCGGTGCTGTCAGCGGTATCACGGGCCTCTGGCATACCATTTACAATTACGTGAAATTCGGCGTTCCATTTGATTATTTCCCCAGAGTGAACGAGTCTTATGACATGTTCCTGCCGGACTTCACCAAATGGCAGCTCCTCTTTGATTTCAAGGACGGCCTGAAATTCCTGACGCCCCAGTACCAGCGGGACAACGGCTATGTCGAGCACAATATCCTGCTGTCCGTTCTGAAGCATTCCGTCTTTAACGAGGGCTACGCCTACGAAGCCACTTCCATCAGCAAGTTCATGGGAATTACCGTCTTCGTCACGGTGTGCATCCTCTTTGCCGCCTTTGCCGTATGCTCCGTCATCGTGATCCTGCGGAAAGGACCGGCCCTTTGCAACAAAGTCCTCATCGTGGGCTGCACCGTGGCAAATGCCCTTTGCCTCATCAAGGTGGTTTTCGCACAGCCCTTCGTGTGTACCATGAACGTGCGCTACATCATTCTGGCCCTGGTGACGGGATCGGTTACCATCGGCATGGCAGTATCCGCCAAGGGTGACCTGCAGTCTGCGGAAGCGGATTTCAAAGCCCTGGAAGAGATCAGTCTCGCCCCGGGGAAAGCGGAGGAAACAGCTCCTTCTCCCAGAAGACCGATCGTTCTGTACATCATCACTCTTCTGCTTCTGCTCATTGCAGTCGAGTGGACCATGAGTTTGCATATGTTGTTTAACTTTTGATGATACAGGGGATAAAAGTCAAAAACCGAATGAAGCTTGCTTCGGAGCAATCCGTATCATATCAATCAATAAAGAGAGGAACTATGATGAAAAAAGTCGTCGTTATCGGAGCCGGTCCCGCCGGACTCACAGCAGCCTACGAGATCCTGAAGCAGTCGGATGCTTACGAAGTGACCGTTCTGGAGGAATCCGAAGCTTTCGGTGGTATCTCCCGCACCGTGAACTACAAGGGAAATCGTATGGACATGGGCGGACACCGCTTCTTTTCCAAGGTTCCCGAGGTCAATGAATGGTGGGAAAAGATGCTTCCCATGCAGGGCGCTCCCGCCATGGACGACATCATGCTGGGCCGCACCCCTTCCATGAAGGCAGGCGGACCGGATCCGGAGAAAACGGACATCACCATGCTCCATAGAAGCCGCCTCTCCCGTATCTTCTTCAAGCGCAAATTCTTTGACTATCCCATTTCCCTGCGCTTTGAGACCCTGAAGAACATGGGCTTCGGCACCACCATCCTGGTGGGCTTTTCCTACATGAAGACCCTATTCTACAAGCGCAAGGAAAAATCCCTGGAGGACTTCTACATCAACCGTTTCGGTAAGAAGCTCTACTCCATGTTCTTTGAGAACTACACCGCCAACCTGTGGGGACGCCACCCCTCCGAGATTTCTCCCGAATGGGGCGCACAGCGTGTGAAGGGCCTCTCCATCCTGGCGATCCTGAAGGACATCTTCGGTAAGATGTTCCACAAGAAAAACCGTAAGGTGGAAACCTCCCTCATCGAGGAGTTTGCTTATCCGAAGCTGGGTCCCGGTCAGCTCTGGGATCTCACCGCGGAGAAGGTTTCCGAAATGGGCGGCACCATCCTGAAGAATGCCAGAGCCGTAGGCATCCGCAGAGGCGCGGACGGTTCCATTACAGGTGTTACCTATGAGACCGACGGCAAGCAGACCACTCTGGATGCGGACTATGTCTACAGTTCCATGCCCATCAAGGATCTGGTGGCAGGCATGGATAATGTGCCAGATGATCTGCAGAAGATCGCAGCAGGACTCCCCTACCGTGATTACATGACCGTAGGTGTCCTCATCAACAAGCTGAACCTGAAGAACGAGACCAAGCGCAAGACCGTTGGAAACATCGTTCCCGACAACTGGGTTTACGTCCACGATCGCACCGTCCAGATGGGCCGCTTCCAGATCTACAACAACTGGTCCCCTTACCTGGTAAAGGACCTGGAGCACACCGTATGGATGGGCCTGGAGTACTTCTGCAACGAAGGCGATTCCATGTGGTCCATGACGGATGATGAATTTGCAAAACTGGGTATCAAAGAAATGATCACCCTGAACCTCATCGATTCCGATGAGAACGTGCTGGATTACCACGTAGAGCGTGTGAAGAAGGCTTATCCCGCATACTTTGATACCTACGAGCATATCGATGACCTGAGAGCCTTCCTGGACACCATTCCGAACCTGTACTGCGTGGGAAGAAACGGTCAGCACCGCTACAACAACCTGGATCACTCCATGTGCACCTCCTTCGAGGCGGTCAAGTGCATGCTCGCCGGCAGCACCGACAAGACCCCCATCTGGAGTGTGAATACCGAAGAGGAGTATCACGAGACCAAGAACACGGACGAAATCCCCGAGAACGAGATCGACTGATCCCGGCCCCTCTCCTGTTCCTCTGAACAATCAAAGATCTTTACACAAAAGAACCCGGAAACCTTTCGATTTCCGGGTTCTTATTTTGTTTCTTGATTTTTTGAGGTTTACACGATACCCTGTGCCTTCATAGCCTCAGCAACCTTCAGGAAGCCGGCGATGTTTGCACCTGCAACGTAATCACCCTCCTTGCCGTACTTCTTGGCAGCTTCGGAGATGTTCTTGTAGATGCCCTGCATGATGCCCTGCAGCTTTGCATCAACCTCTTCGAAGGACCAGCTCAGTCTCTCGGAGTTCTGGCTCATCTCCAGAGCGGAGGTAGCAACGCCGCCGGCGTTGGAAGCCTTACCACAGATGAAGTAGATGCCGTTGCTCTGCATGTACTGGGTAGCCTCGATGGTGGAAGGCATGTTAGCGCCCTCACAGACGTACTTACAGCCGTTAGCAACCAGTGCCTTAGCGTCGTCCAGATCCAGCTCGTTCTGGGTAGCACAGGGAAGGGCAACATCACACTTGATGTTCCATACACCGTGCTCGCCGTTCTTCTTCTCGTGATACTCAGCGCTCTTGCGGGCTGCTGCATACTCGGTCAGACGTGCACGCTTAACTTCCTTTACATCCTGAAGCAGAGCAACATCGATTCCTTCGGGATCATAGATCCAGCCGGTGGAATCGGAGCAGGAAACAACCTTAGCACCCAGCTGCTGAGCCTTCTGGATCGCATAGATGGCAACGTTACCTGCGCCGGAGACAACAACAGTCTTGCCCTGGAGGCTGTCGCCGTGATCCTTCAGCAGCTCATTGGTGATATAAACCAGACCGTATCCGGTAGCCTCGGTTCTGGCAAGGGATCCGCCATAGGTCAGACCCTTTCCGGTGAGGACACCTTCGTATACGTCACGGATTCTCTTGTACTGGCCATACAGATAGCCGATCTCTCTTCCGCCTACGCCAATATCGCCGGCAGGTACATCGGTGTCAGCGCCGATGTGACGGAACAGCTCGGTCATGAAGCTCTGGCAGAATGCCATGATCTCACGATCAGACTTGCCCTTGGGATCGAAGTCGGAACCACCCTTACCACCGCCGATGGGAAGACCGGTCAGACTGTTCTTAAAGATCTGCTCAAAGCCCAGGAACTTGATGATGCCCAGGTTTACGCTGGGATGGAATCTGAGACCTCCCTTGTAAGGTCCGATTGCCGAATTGAACTGAATACGGAAGCCGTTGTTGACCTGAACCTGGCCCTTGTCATCCACCCAAGGAACACGGAACAGGATTTGTCTCTCGGGAGTTACCAGTCTCTCGAGGAGCGCCTGCTTACGGTACTCTTCCTCATTTGCCTCGATCACCACACGAAGTGACTCGAGTACTTCCTTCACTGCCTGATGGAACTCGGGCTGTGCAGGGTTCTTCGCCACTACAAGGTCATAGACCTCATCTACATATGACATACTTCACATGTCCTCCTTTTTTTGAAATCTATATCCTTACCGGCTGCCTCTGCGCAGACCGTCGGTCAGAACCGCACTTAACTGAGGATTATTCCACAAAATCCTCTTTCACATAGGCGATGCGGGATCCATATACAATTTTGCACCACCCGTTTTCTCTGGAAACAAGGCTTAAGGTCTCTCCTGCCTGGAGGACCGCCAGCTTCTCTCCGTCCGTGCTGGGAGTCGCACGCACATTGACGGTATCCACCGTCTTCACCGTTCCGATGATGGTAACGCCGTCAGCGCTTTCCATAAGGCTCAGGTACTCGGACTTGATATAGCCCTCCATACCGCCGTACTTTACCTTGGACCAGCCGTTGGACAGCTTCTCGATGAGTTCCAGATTGGTACCTGCTTCCACCTGACCCAGCTTGTCAGCCTTCTCACTGTCGGAAGCACGGACATTCACCTTCGTCGTGGTAGATACATACACAGGACCTGTCGGCTCGGTTCCGGTGCCCTCTCCGCCTTCCTCTCCGCCTTCGCCGGTATCGCCGCCTTCGGTGGTATCTCCCTCACTGTTGGAAGCTGCCAGCTTCTCACCCACTGCGGTATTGACCACCGCATCCAGCTCGGAGATGTAGGACAGGATCTCGGGGTGTTCCACCACCAGATCATTGTACTCTGCATTGATGGTATTGTTCAGATTCACCACTTCATCAAAAGAAGAAACGGTGGAAATGTACTCGTTCTGCTCTGCAGTCAGATCACTCTGGCAGATGTAATAGGAACCGTCTCCCTTCTGACGGACGAAATATCCGTCGTAAGCGGGAATGGGAATATCCGGATAGGCATCAAAGGTCACACCACAGTGCACATATGCGATGTAGGAACCCTCCTCGGGACCTGCCTGGGTGTAGATCTCCTTAATGGAATAAGCCAGGTACTGGGAATACTCCGAAAAACGAAGCAGATCCTTGGTCTCACTCACATCACAGAGCGTGGTCAGGGTATCCATGTCTCCGTTGGAGAGGCAGCCGTAATACGCCTCGAAAAGCGCCTTTACCTGCTCGTTGGCATTCTCCGTCAGGGGTGCCTCGATCACCTCGGGCACATCCTCCACTACGTCAGTGGTGCTGATGGGCTGCGCATCCACGGACTGAGGATCCTGATCCGTGACGGGCGTGCCGCCCTTGGTGTTCACCACCACCACAACGATCAGAGCCACCGCCAGAATGACGACAGCAGGGATCACGATCTTAATATGACTCAGGACAAAGCGCTTCGCTTTCTCCAGAAATTCGGAAAAATTCATCTTCATTACAAAAAACCTCTTACAAAAAATAAATACCTAAAAAGAAAGGCCAATCCCTGGCCTGTGTGATCGAGTGCAACCGACAGGAATCGAACCTGCATTAAAGGCGTCGGAGGCCTCCGTTCTATCCGTTAGACTACGGTTGCTAATTGTTACAACTTTGTTACAAAACCTCACATATCTTATCACATAAAGGCGTGCTTTGTAAATATAAAATTTTAATAACATCGGGGGATGCATGGGGCCCGAAGGCCCCGCATCCACACCGAGTCAGGCGCAGATCCGCACCCGCTTTTCCTGCCGGTCGAAATAGTAGAGATTGTCGGAAAGCACCTCCACAGGATCCACCGAAGTATTGTTCACGGTGCCGATCAGTTCCTTCAGCATCCCGGGGACCAGATCTCCCCGATCCGGAAGCAGCAGCACCTCATGAACGGAGCTGGGGATAATGAAGAGATTGGCCTCCTTGCGGTCCGCCACCTCCTCCAGGAAATGAGGATACAACATAACGGACGCGCCCTGCATCCGCCCCTCATTGGAAGCCACCATCATGGGAATCTCCGCATCACCGTAAGGGTATCTCTCCTGCAGCATGTCCTTCAGTACCTCCAGAAGCGGCTTACAGCCCGCAGGGAAGAGCCTGGGGGTATTTTCCCCGGAGATCTTCATCAGGGTGCTCACATCCGTCCCCCACATCTCCATGTGCTCGTTGCGGATGAGGATGTATGCATTGTCCAGTTCCTCAATATCCAACGCATAGTAAAAGACGATGGCCAGATCCAGGAAGGGAATATAGGGCACGTTTTCCAGCAGCTCCCTGTTCCGGTCCACCGCAATGAGACGGTAACAAATGCGGTCCCGAACCTTGTCAAATTCCCTGAAAAAGCTCATATCGATGCCGGTCTTCTCCTCTCCCTCCCGGAACGCTCCGATGATCCGGTTCATGATATCGCCGAAGGGCATCCCGGCCTCGTACTGGGGCAGGAAATTGTCCACGTAAATGGTGGGGGTAAGCTTACACTCCCTGCCGGCGATCATGACGCCGTGCAGCAGGGTATCGTTATTTTTCAGAACCTCCTTCGCAGAAACCCGGTACTCATCTCCCAGGACCTCCTGCGCAGCTTTTACTACTTTCTCCGTAAATTCGTTAATGGTCATTCAGTTCATCCTTTCAATATTGAAATAATAAATGGTCGGTTACAAAAAGATCGTGTGAATAAGCCGGATCGAAGGACCCGGAACATGGAAAACTTCTCAGATTCGTAAGATGGGAAAGAAAAGAAAAAGGCAATGCCCAATGGGCATTGCCTTATAAACGAAATCAGATGGCCTTAGACTCTGGAGAGATACTCACCGGTTCTGGTGTCGATCTTGATCTTGTCTCCGTTGTCCACGAACAGAGGAACGGCTACGGTAGCGCCGGTCTCAACGGTAGCGGGCTTGGAAGCACCGGTAGCGGTATCGCCCTTGAAGCCGGGCTCGGTATCGGTGATCACCAGCTCTACGAAGAGAGGGGGCTCGATGGAGAACACATTGCCGTTGTGGGAGCAAACCTTGCACATCTCGTTCTCTTTCACGAACTTCAGTGCATCGCCGACCATATCGTGGCCAAGTGCGATCTGCTCATAGTTCTCGGTGTCCATGAAGTAATACAGATCTCCGTCATTGTAAAGATACTGCATATCCTTGCGGTCAATTCTGGCCTGAGGGCACTTCTCGGTGGGGCGGAAGGTTCTCTCCACGACACCGCCGTTCTTAATGTCCTTAAGCTTGGTGCGTACGAATGCGGCACCCTTACCGGGCTTCACATGCTGGAACTCGATAATCTGGTAAACACTGTTATCCAGCTCAATGGTCACACCATTTCTGAAGTCACCTGCAGAAATCATCTTAATATCCTCCTAAAAATTCCAAATCAAATCATAATCCACAAGAATTTTATACGAAATGAAAAGGAATTTCAATAACTTTTTTTCGGGATCTCCCACAACTTATTTTGCGGGGGTTCCTTTTTCCATAATAAAGTCGATGGCTTCCAGATATCCGTCAAATCCCTTCCCCTTGATCTGCAGGTCGCAGACCGGTGCGGTGACGGAGATCTTTCGGAACTCTTCTCTCGTATCGATATCGGAAATGTGGACCTCCACCTTGGGAACAATGATGCTGGCCAGGGCATCCCGGATGGCGTAACTGTAATGGGTGTAAGCACCGGGATTAATGACGATGCCCGCAGTACCGTCAAAATAGGACTCCTGGATGCGGTCGATGATGGCCCCCTCGTGATTGCTCTGGAAGCATTCCACCTCAACGCCGTCCGTCTTACATTTCTCTTCGATCATGGCCACCAGAGCCTTATAATCCCTGGTGCCGTAGACAGCCTTCTCCCGGATCCCCAGAAAGTTCAGATTGGGTCCGTTGATCACCAGAATCTTCAAATCATTCTCCTCCCGCCAAAAAAATCTCATAAGCCCGGGCAATCGTCTCGGTCACTTCCTCCCGGGTCAGATCATCCGTATCAATGATCAGGTCAGCGCAGCGCTCATAAACGGGACTTCGCCGATCCAGAAGTTCCCGGATCCTGCCCATGGGATCCTCACACTGAAGCAGTGGCCTTGCAGTATCGTTTTTCACCCGCTCGTACACCGTCTCGGGGGTCGTCCGCAGCCAGACCACGAAGCCAATCTGCCGGATCAGCGCCTGGTTCTGCAGCTGAATGGGGGTGCCGCCCCCCAGGGAGTAGATCTTTCGGGAAGCGCCGTCCCGGAGCCTGACCAAAAGCTCCGTCTCCATTTTGCGAAAGGCGTTCTCTCCCTGCTGCGCAAAGATCTCGGAAATGGTTTTTCCTTCCATCTCTTCGATGATATGATCCGTATCCTCCACCGCCATCTGCAGGCGATAGGACAGGCTCCGACCCACGGTGGTCTTGCCGCAGCCCATAAAGCCCATGAGGACCAGATTTCGGTTTCTTTCCTTATGCTTTGTCATCATCCGTGCTTCTCCATGGCCATGAGCATCTGCTCATAGGTTTCCGCCGCCAGTTCCTCGGAGATCTCCACCCCCGTCCAAAGGGTAAATGCCAGCACTCCTTGATAAAGTAACATGCGATATCCATTAAAAACCCTGGCCCCCGCTTCCGCACAAAGCTTCATAAATCGGGTCTCCATGGGATTAAAGATCAGATCGTACCCCGTATGCACCAACCGGTAAAACGACAGATCTTCAATGGGGGCTTCCTCCACTCTGGGATACATTCCCACGCTGGTAGCCTGGATGCACAGATACTTACGGGATGCATCGATTTCCCCGTATTCCGTCAGTCCCAGGGCACGTGCAAAGGCTCTGCCCGCCTTCTCATTGATCCGCTCCGCCAGTTCCTGCGCCTTTTCTCTGCTACGGTTTAAGAGGATCACCTGCTCCGCTCCCTTTTCCAGAAGCATCAGCGCCACCGCTCTGGCGACACCGCCGGCTCCCAGGATCAGGACCTGCTCTCCCGCCACTTCCACACCGTCAAAACGCATGGCTCTGTAGAGTCCCGGCATGTCGGTGTTGTAGCCCCGGTATCCGTCATCGGTCCGCACTAAAGTATTTACCGCACCGATGGCCTCTGCGGAAGGATCAATGGAAGAAACGCATTCCATAACATCTGTTTTGTATGGAACGGTGGCATTGAGTCCCAGAAGATTCAGGCCGTAGGCCCCCTTCACCGCATCCGCCAGACGCCCCGTCTCCACATGAAAAGGGACATACACCAAATCGGTGCCGGTTTTTTCCGCCAGATAATTATGGATCACGGGAGACATGGTATGCTCCACCGGATTGCCGATCAGTCCGCAGACCGCCGTTTTTCCGCCGACAGGATTCATCGCTCTTGCTAACCTTTCTTTCAGATTCTTCGATCAGACTTTTCCACGCTTCTGTGATAGAAAAACAAAACAACAGCTTCCAGCTTCCGCTTCAGGATGATCTGGATCTCCTCCTTGGGGTGGATGGGCTTGGTGAGAATGGAATAAATCCCCGCCTGCTTCGCTCCCCACACATCGGTAAAGAGCTGATCTCCCACCAGAAGGGTGGTGTTGTCCCGGGTACCCATCATTCCCATTGCGCGATAATACCCTTCAGGAGAGGGCTTGTGTGCTTTGTAGATATATTCGCTGCCCACCGCGTCCGCAAAAGACTTCACCCTGGGCTCTTTGTTGTTGGAAAGAAGGATGGTGCGAAAGCCCAGTTCCCGGAGATGCGCAAAAAGCCTGATGGCCTCGGGAGTGGCGGGACCGCCGTGGACCACCAGCGTATTGTCGATGTCATAGATGATGCCCCGGTATCCCTTGCGATACAGGCTCTCATAGGGGAGTCCGTAAGCGCTGGCGTATTCCGCATCCGGGTAAAAAACAGAGAGAAAACCCATGCTTATTCGCCTTTCACGGTAATCTTCCGAAGGGCCAGGATCAGGATCACCATACCCACTGCAAAGAGAACGCATCCGCCCACGATCAGAAGTGTAGCGTAAGTTCTTGCGGGACCGGGTGCCGGCGTCACTTCGGGAGTGACAGGGGTCTGCTCCCCGGCAGGCTCCGTCACGGCTTCCCCCGTCAGACCGGAAAGCTGGAAGGTTACGGTAAGCTCGGAAACGGGCACGCCGTAATAACCGGTTTTGTCGTCATCTCCCGCCTTCTGGACCTGCAGGTACATGTGACCTGCGGCATCCGTCAACACCTGAGGCTCGATCTCCACTTCACGATTGTCCACCAGAAGATGCACGTCAGTGACGGTAACGGTACCGGGCAGGGTAGAGGATACAAAAATCTCATCCAGGCACTGGGAATCCTCCCAGTCCTCTCCCGGGAAGCTCAGCAGGGAAGCGGACACGGACACCAGTCCGTCCTCTTCCACCGTAGCATCGTAGAAAATGCCGGGAAGGCTCTTGTATTCGCCGGTTTCGGCATCCTTCATCATGAAGTTTTTGCCATGCTCAGGATCATCCCAGGCGAAGCGCTCTGTGCCCGCAGGGGAACGAAGTCCCAGATAAGCGTGATACTCCGTGTGAGCGCTTGCTTTCACAGAAAAGGAAAGGACGGCGGTGGCCATTCCCAGTAAACAAAGGATTTTTCCGATCAAACATGCTTTTTTCATAATTCCTCCCAAAGGGCGGCCCTTATGGATCCGCTCCTTTATTCATCATACTCCACACGGGGCAGGCATTCAATAAGCCGTTTCCTTCCGTGCGTTTTTCTCCCTTTCGTGGTACACTGACACTGATGCAGGGACTTTGGGATCCTGCCAATCTTTGATCAAAGGAGCCGCAGTCATCATGGAAAAACGACTGATCAACTATCTCGCAGAACTGGAAGCCATCAGCTTACGCGCCGAAAAGGGGGATTTTTCTCCGGAAGAACTGGCATATGAACGGGAAAAAGCCCTGACCCAGATCTCCTTTTTCCAGCACGAGCGGCTGATCCATCTCATCGTCACCGTCACCTTTGCGGTACTGACACTTATGTCCGTTCTGGGAACCATCCTCTCGGAGCAGCTCAGTCTCTCTCTTCTGGTGCTG
Organism: Lachnospiraceae bacterium; assembly: GCA_016286555.1. Taxonomy (GTDB): domain Bacteria; phylum Bacillota; class Clostridia; order Lachnospirales; family Lachnospiraceae; genus AC2028. Next base: position 77,725 of record JAEETA010000010.1, read on the forward strand.
GTGCTTCTGATCCTTCTGGTGCCTTATGTGCGGCATTATTACATTCTCGAGAACGGCGTTCAGCGGCTTTACACTTTTTACGATAAGCTCCTTTGAACCGCACCCGGAAAAACCACATACCGCTGCGATAGCTTCTCCACTGGGCAGGTCCCACGGAGGAGCTTTCTTTTTGCCCGTAAACCGCATCCGACAGAACCTCCGTCACGGGAGACAGGTCCACGCCGTACTCTCCTGCCAGATCCGTCAGTTCCTTCGGTGTCATGCCCGCAGCGCCTTCCGCCTCCGCATCCACGGCGGCCCTTCTCAGGTTTACATACATATAAGCCAGGCGCTCCGCCCCCTGCAGAGCACGTCCTTCCCAGGCAGCCTTCAGATCCGTCTTCAGCACCCGCAGAACCCCATAAAGGAAATACGCCAGGATGCAGAGCAGTGCCATGGAAAAAGCGCTTCGCAGATCCGGCATGGAATACCGGAGTTTTTGCAGGAGACTCACATTGTCCCGATCCACCGTCTCCACATAAGCCGTTGGATCAAAAACGGTCCAACCCACCAGGGGGAGATAAACCTCGGCATAGGCGTGAGAATCGGAGGTGGTGACCATGTAGGTATCTGCATAAGGGCTCCGGCGGGGCACATACCCCTCAACGTAACGGGCATTCAGTCCCACGCTTCTGGCCATGAGAACGTAAGCCGTGGCATAGTCGGAGCAGGTTCCCCTCTTCCCCTTGGTCAACAGATAATCCGGACTGTCATTGGGTGCCCGGTAATCCAGATCATACAGAAAGCCTTCCTCGGAGAAATATTTCAGCAGCCGGATGGCCTTGTAGACATCCAGCTCCGTATCTCCCACAGCGGCCCGGGCTTCCCGGGAGATCACCTCCGTCACGGGATCCGACAACCGCTCCACCTCATCGGCATATTGCTGCGCCTGAAGCTTCTGATAGCGGAAGCATTCCAGCGTTTCCAGAAACTCTCCCGTCCGCTCAGCTTCTCTGCCGCTCTGCTGGCGCTCCATAAGGATGTTCCGCAATTCACGATAAAGCGCGTCTTCCTCCTCCGAGGTAAGGGAACACCCTCCAGCTTCGATAAAGCTCTGGGTGTTTTTCTCGGGATCAAACGTAAGGTAATAGGTGAGGTCCCTGTCCTCCTGAACCACATCCGTGCGGAAGGTATCCCGCACGCTCATAACGAACCCTTCCGTCTCCGAGACAGAGATGTTCAGGGGGCGCACAGCAGACAGGTAGTATTGCGGAGCAAAATTGACAGCCGTGACGGAAGCCAGTCCCGTCCCGGAATCCAATGCCCTGATGATGGCACTCGCAAACTTCTCCCCTTCCTGCGGCCGTTCACTCTTGTAGATCCGAAGAAGCTCCGACAGAACGTGCACGGAAGTTCTGTCCAGCTGCTCGAACCGCGTTTCCGGATCCACTGCTTCGGAAGCGCTCGGGGTTGCATACCAGCGGTTCTGCTCATAATCGTAGATATCAAAGATCTGACGCCGCAGGTAGTCCGGCACATCTCCGGAGACGGAATAAAGCCTGCGCTCGCTGCCCTCTCTGAAATGATCCGCATTGCCGGAGTAGTCCGCAAGTCCCGAGAAATCCTCGGAGATCGCGGAAGTGGTATCCCCGTACAAAAACAGCCTCTGGAAAATATAATAATAAGGCGTGGAAGCACTCTTCGGCACGGCCGCTCCGATGAGCACCGGAAGGAGAAAGGCAAAAAGTGCAGACCAAATGAGGGATGCGGGGAGTTTACCCTCCCAGGCTCTGCAGATCACCACCAGGAGCAGCAGGCCTGCAGGCAAAATGATCCAGGGAAGCTCCGGCTTCATGATGGTCTTGACATAGAGCACGTAGGGCATCAGAAGCAGGAAGACCAACATCACCACACGGAAGCGGACGATGGCAAAATAAAACACCGATATGCCGAAGATCATGGTGACAAAAAGGATCAGTTCTCCCAGGAAAAAGACACTTTCGTCACTTTCTGTTCCGGCGGAAACCAACCATTGCCAGAACATGAGACCTGTCTGCATCCGTCCCATGGTAGACAGGATCTCGCCGAAAAGCGTTGCAATGACCAGCATTCCCAGGATCACCGGCGTCCCTGCCACATGATGTTTGTCCGTAAAGCCACATACCGTAAAAACAAGCAAAAGCAGAACCGCCGCCACGGGATACACCCAGTGGAAGGGAGTTGTCACAAATAGAATGAGCACCGTAAAGCACAGGCTGAAGGCGTAGAGCCAGGAAACAGTCTTCATGGTAACTGCCCCCTTTCTCCGGTGGATTCAAAATACACATCCGCCGAAATGCCCGTTTTTGATATATAATCCCGCAGCGTCTCCAGCCCCGGCTGCTTCGCGGAAATGGCAAGGACCAGCAATGCCCCGGAGGAAAGCAGATTCAAACCCGAAGCAGGGTCAAAAGCCTTTCCCGTCACATAATCATCTCCCCGGAAGCCCGAAAGCGCCTCCTGCAAAACAGCCAGATCCGAAGGTTCCCGGACATTCACGCTGACCCACTCGCAGTCTTTTTCCCGGCAAACGGGGAAGATCACATCCGCCGCCTGATCCTTCGAAAGGAACAGGGCACACAGACGCAAAGTCCGCTCCAGCAGGGCGGTACGAAGGGGATATTCCTCTTCTACGGCTTTTTCCTGAAAGAAGCCCAGGAGCCCCGGCATCTTCTTTCCAAGGGTGGGAAGGGCTCCCAGAAGCAGGATCTGCGCCCCCATGGTCACTCTGGGCTCGTCGATCCGGATCATCAATTCATCGGTCCGTGCCGAGAGCTTGGAATGCACTTTTTTCAGGGAATCTCCGGGCTGGTAGGGTCTTGCCTCCACCCCGGGATAACCGTTATTCATCCCCGCTCTGGGAGAGATCTGCACGTCATTGTCTCCGGAAGCATTTTTGACTGCGCTTTCCAGCAGTTCCTCCAGGTTCCGGTCCGCTTGAGGCCTCTCGTCCAGCTCCGGCAGAACGCGAAAGGACAGATGCTCCGATACGGGCACCCGGATCTCCTCGAAGAGCCGGAAAAAATCGCAGACATTTACTCCATCGATGCCGCAGGGAATGTTCCCGGCTTCCGGAATGGTACAGGAAAGCAGGAAGGATTGTTTCTCGAAGGGCTTCAGGCAGAAAGGCTCCTCCGCCCCTTCCGTTTCCCAGACATTTCCCCAGGCATAGTCAAAGGTGATGGGCGCACTGAAAAATGGGAGCCGGTTCGTCAGAAGCACCCTGCAGGTCAACTTCTCACCCTTTGCTCCCATTCCGTTTACGATCTCCTGCCGGATCCGGATCCGACGCGCAGTAAGATACCGCAGCCCATACGCCAGCACCAGGATCCCGCCAAAAGCGAACACAAAAAACAGACCTACGCGAATATCGCAGATCAGCAAAAACAACGTGATGAGCATTACGGAAAACAACATCTCCAGAAACAGCAGAAACTTCTCGTCCACTGCCGGGATCGAAATGCTCAGACCGGATTCGTGATGTACGTCAGGATCTCCCTGATGGCGTTTTCCCCGTTTCCCCATTTTGTCCTGCCTCCGGGTGCCAGGATCAGGCGATGTCCCCACACATAGGGGGCCAGCTCCTTCACCCTGTCCGGCGTCACATATTCCTCTCCCGCAAGGTACGCTGCCGCTCTGGCAGCCTTCTGCATGGCGAGACATCCTCTGGGGCTGATGCCCAGACGGATTCCCTCCGATTTGCGGGTTTCCTCAGCAAGCGCAATGATATATCTGCGGACCGCATCCGACATATGCAGTTCGGATGCCTCCTTCTGCATGTTCACCAGCTCTCCCACGGTCATGACCTGCTCCACGGGTGTGGACTCCAGGGCGCCCTCCTGCTCCAGGATCCGCACGGAATCCTCGGTTCCGGGATAGCCCACGGAAAGCTTCATCAGAAAGCGGTCCAGCTGGGCCTCCGGCAAGGGATAGGTGCCATAGGTTTCCACCGGATTCTGAGTGGCAATGACCATAAAGGGCTGCTCCAGAGGATAACCCACACCGTCCACGGATACCTGTCCCTCCTCCATGGCCTCCAGCAGCGCCGACTGGGTCTTGGGAGAACAGCGGTTGATCTCATCCGCCAGCAGGAAATTGCCAAAAACCACGCCCCGGCGAAACTCCATGGTCCCCTCCTGTCTGTTCCAGAAGGTGTAGCCGGCAATATCCGAAGGCATGACATCGGGCGTCATCTGGATCCTGTGGAAAGTGCCGCCCACGGAGCCTGCCATGGCGGAAGCCAGCTTCGTTTTTCCCACGCCGGGCACATCCTCCAGAAGGAGATGTCCCCCTGCCAGCATGGCTGTCACTGCCAGTTCCACCGTCAGCGGTTTCCCGATGATATGCTTTTCGATGTTCTGTGTCAAAACACTGATATTCATGCTCGTTCCTCACTTCTTCGCGGGAGTTTCCGCACATACATTTTCATAGTAGCAAAACCCATGGAAAATATCTATTTTTTCTTTCAAAATGGGAACGGAAAAGTTATAATAGTGAAGTCGGTCAACGCCTTCGCATATCTGCGAAAATCAGCGGACCACAAGGAGGTTACGAAATGGATGAGAACCAGGTAAGAGATTTTCAGGAAGATTTTGTACAGGAAATACTGGAAACACTGCGAAGTAACCTCCCACAGGAAGAACTGCTTGACCGTTTAAGCGATTACCATGAGAACGATATCGCTTCCGCTTTCGAGCAGCTGTCTCCCGAGGAACGCTCCGCTTTGTATCCCATCCTGGGCGCGGAACGGATCTCAGAGATCTTCTCCTATTTGGAGGATCCCCAGGAATTCTTAAAAGAGCTGTCCCTGGATAAAGCGGCAAAGATCATCGAGAACATGGACTCCGATGATGCAGCCGACATTCTGGAAGACATGGATGAGGACGACCAGGCCCGTCTGGTGGAAATGATGGACGAGGAAGCCGCCCACGACATCCAGATCATCCAGTCCTTCGAAGAGGATGAGATCGGTAGTCTCATGACCACCAATTTCATCGAGATCACCAATGATCTTTCCGTCCGGCAGGCCATGCGGGAACTGGTGGCCCAGGCCGGAAAAAATGACAATATTTCCACCATTTACGTCAGCGATCAGGAGGGAATCTTCTACGGCGCCATCGATCTGAAGGATCTGATCATCGCCAGAGATTACACGGATCTGGATTCCCTGATCTCAACCTCCTATCCTTACTTCCACGCCACCGACAAGATCTCCGATTGCATCGAACGCATGAAGGACTACGCCGAGGACTCCCTCCCCGTTCTGGATGAAGATAATCACATCCTGGGAATTCTCACGGCACAGGACCTGGTGGAAGTAGTCGACGATGAGATGGGTGAAGATTACGCAAAGTTCGCAGGTCTGACCGAAGAGGAAGAAGTGGACGAAACCCTGGGCGAGAGCCTGAGGAAACGTCTCCCCTGGCTGTTCATTTTGCTGTTCCTGGGCATGGGCATCTCCTCCGTTGTGGGCATCTTCGAGGCCGTGGTTGCCGTGCTCCCCATCGTTATGGCCTTTCAGTCCCTGATCCTTGATATGGCAGGAAACGTAGGAACCCAAAGCCTGGCAGTCACCATTCGTCTGCTGATGGACGAGGAAGTAAAGCCCGGACAGAAAGCCTTCCTGGTGCTGAAGGAAATGCGCGTAGGCTTTTTCAACGGCCTGATCCTTGGAATCCTCACCGCCGTGTTCGTAGGCTTTTATGTGCATCTCATCAAGGGTGTGCCTCTGGGATACGCATTCCTCATCTCCGCCTGTGTGGGCTTTTCCATGCTGGTAGCCATGGTCATCTCCAGCCTGGTGGGAACGGTGGTGCCCATCTTCTTCCACAGAGTTCATGTGGATCCTGCCGTTGCTTCCGGTCCCCTCATCACCACGGTGAACGACCTGGTAGCTGTGGTAACCTACTACGGCATCTCCTGGATCCTGCTCATCAATCTGATGCATTTACCGGATTTACTCTGATCAATGAATACGCAAAGCAAAAGAAGCACCCGCGGGTGCTTCTTTTTTCGTTCTTTCATAGGGACTTATTCGTTTTGCTCGGAGCCTTTCCGAAAATACTCCCTCACCCGAGGCAGAAAGGACGTGGTACCCAGACAGATGAGTGGCAACACTTTGCTCGCTGCGCATTCCGATGCTTCCCGCAGCGCCGCTTTGCAATCCGGGATCCACACTGCTTCGATTCCCAGCTCACGCAAACGCATCCCCTGCTCTTCCGAAAAATGATAATGGGGATTCCCGGAATCCGTCAGGATCAGGTGCTCTGCATTTGGAGCTATCACCCGTGCAACACCTTCGTAATCCTTATCCGCAGGGATACACAGAAGATAGACACCTCGCGCCTTTTTCATGCGTTCCAGCTCCGGCAGGAGCTGCAATGCACTGCGCTCATGAATGCAGGCATCCAGCAGCACAAAAGGATCTGAGGAAAGGATCTCCATGCGACCGGGGCGTTTTATATTTGACAGTGCTGTCAGAATCTCCGGCAAACAACGCGCAAAAGCTGCCTCTCCCACTTCATCCAATGCCACTGCCAGTGCCAGCGCCGCGTTCTCCGCCTGGAAAGCACCACACATGTGCAGCCGCACTTCCGGGATCAGGAGATCTCCGATCCGCACCCGGAATCGCAAACCCTCTTCAGAAGAAATCACCTCCGAAGCCGCAAAATCCCTTCCGTACTCTTTCAGCGGAACTCCGCATTCTTCAGCGCGCTGTCGCAGGATCACCAGCACTTCCGGCTCCTGCGCCGCCGTATAAGCACACTCCACATCTTCGGTGATCACATGTGCTTTATCCTTCGCGATATCCGCCAGGGTAGGCCCCAGCTCTCGCAGATGCTCCGGGAAAATCGCCCCGATCACGGCTCTGTTATGGAGCACATTGTTCACATCGTCGTAAGCGGCGCCCTTGCCGCATTCCATCACCCGGTATGCTGCCCCTTCCTTTGCAAACCAGTCCAGCGCTGCCAATGTCTGGATCCCCATGGGACTGATGCACAGTTCCGGAGAAAGGCCCGCTTCGATTCGGTCCAGAGCAGGCTTAACAGCCTCCACAGCCGCCGTAAACTCTTCATCGGTGATCTCGCTACCATCCACCGTAAAACGCTCGTTAAAACGCTCCAGATGGGGGCTTGTCATGCATCCGGTCCTGCCGAAAACGGACAGCACAGCGGCCAGCATGGTTGCCACAGAGCCCTTCCCTTTGCTTCCGGTGATAAGGGTGGCAGGGAGACTCTCCCGCTTCCGGATCTCTCCATAGGTCAGTTCCGGGTGGCGTCTGGTTCGATCCGGCGTCTCAAGATCCCAGTATGCCTGCGCTCTTAAGTAAGAGGCATAGATATAATCTTCTGCTTCCTTCCTGTTCACTGCACATCTCCCAGGACCATGTCCATCATAAGTCCTGCAATGTTCACTCCGGTGGTTTCTTCCATGCCTTCGATGCCGGGCATCACATTGATCTCGCACAGCCAGGGTTTCTCCTGCCCGTAGAGCAGATCCACGCCGGCAAAGTCCAGCCCTGTTCGATGGTAGAGGTCCTTGCAGATCAGACGGATTTCCTCCGTGATCTCCAGAGGCGTCGTCTGAGCCCCCAGTGCCACATTTGCCCGAAAATCACTGCCGGATCTGCGTTCCATGGCGGCCACCGCTTCTCCTCTGAGAGAAAAGATCCGCATGTCCTTTCCGAAGCTGTCCTCAATGAACTGCTGCAGTATCCATTCCTTCTCGGGACCGTACTCATCCCGGAGCTGATCCCAGCCGGGCTTTCCGGTGATGAGGAAGATCTCTCTGCCCATGGAGCTTTCCAGCCCCTTGGCCACAAAGGGATTTCCCAGAAGTTTTTCAGCGGTATCATAGGGAAACTGCGCCGTCACCAGCAGGGAAGCAGGCACCTCAAAATGGGTCGAGCGAAGCCGCTTTAACTGCTCGTATTTGTTCACGTAAAGGGAAAAAGGACCCGGCGCATTGTAACAGTGCTTTGCCAGGGTAGCGGCCTCTTCCTTCAGATGCCCCCATTTGTAACGCAGGAAAGCAAAATCCACCTGCTCTGCTTCGTAGCCCTTGTGCATCAGCACCGAAGAATCTCCGGAAATCTGCAGATAGGAATCGTGCACTCCCAGGGTGCGCAGATCCATATTCCGCTTTCCCGCTTCCTCCATCAGCCTGCGGCAGGTGTAGGAATTTTTCATATTGTCGTAGCGTTCCAGAATATAACCCTTCATAATCCTCCGAAAAAGCGGGACCAAAGCGGCCCCGCACTTTTTATTTCTTTGCCAAAGGGAGTTTTACCTCCGTGTGGAATTCCATCTTGGAATGATTAAACTCCGCGCTTCCGCCAAGTCGTTCCGCCGTGGTGCGGATGGACACCAGTCCGATGCCGGTGCCGCCGTGGGTGGGCAGATAGTTCTCCCCTTCCATGTTCAGCTGTCCAAAGAAGGAGTTCACGGAAGAGATCACCAGCTGATTGTCCCCATCCGCCTTGATGGACAGATGGATGAAATGCTTTCCCATATGAGATTCGGAGCAGGCCGACACCGCATTTTCCAGGATGTTCCCCAGGATGGTGCACAGGTCCACATCACTGATCCCTATTGATTCCGGCAACTCCACATCTGCCTTAAACTCCGTCTGTTGCTTCACGGCAGACTGCCCATAGTAATTCAAAATGGCATTGACGGCCACATTGGAACAGTAATCCGTCAGATCCGTCTGGGGCAGGGACTCACTGTAGGAAGACAGATAGCTCCGGATGGACTCCATATCGTCCCTTTGTGCCAGCATATCCAGCATATGGATGGTATGCCGCAGGTCGTGCCTTGCCCGCACCGTATCATCCATATGACGCTGCAGGGACTGATAGTACTCTTTTTGCAGTTCCATGATCCGCAGCTGCTCCCGTGCCACTGCTGATTCCGTCAGATCTGTCACCAGGACGGTAAACAGGAAACACAGGATAATGAACAGAATAAAATGCAGACCCAGAAGCAGCCAAAATACCGACTTCATGCGATTGACATGAAGGGTCTCATAATACCGAACCACCATCATCATGTTCAGCAGCAAAAAATACCCGGAGACCGCACCGCCGGAAAACCAGATCTTACTGCTGTCCGCAGTATTAATGAGTTTCCGCAGGAAGTGCCTCATGGAATGGGAAACACATGCCGCCAGCAGAAAACTGAGTCCGGTGAGGACAAATGCTCCCTGGGCACTGTAGCTTTCAAGGTTCGATGAAGGATGCAGCGCCGCATCATAACCCACGGATGCCAGCCCCGGAAAGCTCATATACACCAGGACGAAGAGATACACCGCCAGGGATTTGCTGAAATGTACCGTCAGGCTCCTGTGATAAAGTACATACATAAAGATCAGCAACAGTGCGATAATGCCACGATAGCCGCCCTTCCAGAACAGAAAACTCACGCTGGCCAGCAAAAATCCGAAGGTCACAACAATGGCAGCGGAGATGCGGGTCATGGCCATCGGGCGCTTGAGTCGGTCCATCATAGGCAGGTAACAAAGCACCGCCGCGGGAAAGAAAAACAGGTGGGCAAAAATACTGCCCCAGACATTTACTTGCATAGGTCTCCTTTTCAGGCATAAAGGTTATCCGTTTGCGGACAGATGCTCACTTCCGGAAAAATGCGTTCAGCTTCTCCAGCAGACTGTTTTTGTCGATGGTCTTCAGCAGGTAGTCCACAGGGCTGAGTCCCACCACGGACAGGACGCTTTCTCTGTCCCCGTGTCCCGTCAGGAACATGACGGGGATCTGTCCGGTCTCGGAATCACTCTTCAGCATGGAGAGCACCTGGGGACCGTTGGCAATGGGCATCTCATAATCCAGCAGGATCAGGTCCGCCTTGTTTTTCGCCAGATAGCTGATGGCCTGGACACCGCTGGCAGCCATCCCCACGTGGTAAGAACCCTTCAGCCATTCGTACACCGTGCGCATGTAGGTGATGTCATCGTCCACGATAAGGATGGTCTTCTTAGCCTTCTCTCCTGTGTTTTCATCCAGATAGGTGCTGACTTTTTTCAGCAGCTGCTCAATGTCCAGGGGACGCTTGAACCACTTGGTGATGAGTTGCTCCGGCACCGCCTTCTGCAGTTCCTCGTACTGTGGCTCATCCCCGATGACCAGGAGTCCTATGTCCTTGTCCTGCACCGTATCCTTCAGGAAGATCAGGGTGTCCGTGGCAGCTGTGAGTTCCTCGCTCAGGAACAGGATCACCAGTGCCATCTCCGGGATCTGCTCTTCCACTTCCTTGATGTTCGCATGAACAAAAGCGGACGGAACATTGATCCCTCCCAGCTTCGTGATCAGGCTTTTGGCAAGGAAACTTTCCGAAGCACTGACGATCACTACTTTTTTTGCATCCGACATGGTTTTGTTAACCTCCGATCTCGGTATTATTCAATGCTTCTCTTGCAAGAGAAGCGATGCCTTCCCAATCCAGCTCCGTCATCATGAGTTCTATGGAGGTCAGATTGTTCTCATCATCGATGGAAAGCTCGTATTTTTCCAGATCCTTCAGGAGTCCCTCCAGAAGTCCGTAATCCATGCTCTCCGTGATCTCCAGCAGAGTCTGGTAGGCTTCTTTCATCTGCGCCTCACTGATGAGGGGCTTGCCGGTGCCGCTTTCGTCCATGGCACCCAGGGCCTCATCCAGCTTACGATACATTTTCAGGAGTTTCTCGGTCTGGGCTGCGATGGTATCCATATCCCGCTCTTTGCCCGCCTTCTCCAGCTTTTCTGCCAGAGCGGACAGCTCCATGGAACCGATGATCCGGGCGGAGGATTTCAGGGCGTGGACGCGAATGGTGTAATCTCCCACATTGTCCGTGCGGAAGGCTTCCTCGATCTCGGCAGCCTTGGTGGGCGCCGTCCGATGGAAAACTGACAGGACTGACAGATATCCTTCCACGGAACCACAGTTTTTGATTCCCTTTTCCGTATCCATATCCGGAATGTTCTCCAGGTTCACAGGCAGTGCCTCGATCACCGGCGGAGGAACGGGCTTGGAAGGCGGAGGCGTGATGACCACATCCCGGAACTCCCACAGCTTATCGTAACGCTTCCAGACATCGCTGCCGGAAGCATGCTCGTTCATCCTGTAATCCACATCCTCGTCGATCATCTGCAGCATCACATCCGCGATCACCGGATCGAACCACTTTCCTCTGCAGCGCAGGATCTCCGCACGAACCTCCTCCTGCTTCTTGGGCACGGAGTAGGTTCTGGTACTGGTCATGGCATCGTAACAGTCCGCGATGCAGGCGATCCTTGCCGCCTCGGGGATTTCCTCACCCTTCAGGTGGTCGGGATAACCGGAACCGTCGTAGCGTTCATGGTGCCATCTCGCACCCTCACGGAGCTTCGGCATATCCGTGATCTCTTTCAGGATCTCATATCCCTTAACGGTATGCGCCTTGACCTCGGCGAATTCCTCGTCGGACAGTCTTGTGTTCTTGTGAATGATGTCTTCATGAATACCGATCTTACCGATGTCGTGCAGCAGACCGATCTCATAGAGTTTGATCTGATCGTCATCGCTCTTGCCCATCCTGCGTCCGATCTCGGCACAGATGGCGGCCACGCGGCGAGAGTGACCATCGGTGTAATGGTCCTTGGTATCGACGGTCTTCGACAGCGCCAGCATCATGTCTCTGGTGAGCCTGCGGCTGCGGCTGGTCTGCCGCTCCACCTCTTCCTCGATGGACTGCTGGTATCTGCGCAGATCCACGATGCGCTTGGTTCTCTGCTTCAGCACATCCGGCACGAAAGGCTTCCGGATGTAATCGGATGCACCACTCTTAAAGCCCTTCTCCTCCGTGACGGAATCATTGTCTCCCGTAAGCAGCAGGAAAGGAATGCCCGTAGCCCGGTCATCCTCCCGGAGCTTCTGCATCACATCAAAGCCCGTACCGTCCGTCAGATACAGATCCAGCAGGATCAGATCAGGGCGAATCTCCAGGGCTGTCTTTACCGCATCCTCCACCGTGTTGCTGACGGCAATGTCATAATCCTTCTCCAGGATGCTTCTCACCAGAGCGCACAGGGATTCATCATCATCCACCACCAGCACTCTGGGCTTCTCCGTATTGTCTGCAGGGCGGACGGAAGTAGTCAGTACGTTGCGCTGCACCTTCTCGGGAGGAAGCAGTTCGCAGAGCATGCTTTCCAGCTCGGCGCCGTCGATGGGCTTGCTCATGTATCTGGTAAAGCCTGCCTCCAGATAGGTCTCCCGGGCACCGGACACCGCATTGGCAGTAAGACACACCTTAGGCGTATCCACATTTTTCCCGCCGCTTTCCCGCATGCGCTTCAGGGTTTCGATACCGTCCATCTCCGGCATCATGTGATCAATGAAGATCACATCGTAATCGTTGGTGGCCGCCAGGGTCAGGGCATCCTCTCCCGACAGAGCCGCGTCGATGCGGATACCTGTCTGCTTTAAGAGCCCTTCCATAACGGTGATGTTCATCTCCATGTCATCCACCACCAGGATCCTGGCGTCAGGCGCGTGGAACAGCTCGTGATATACCGCCACATCCCCTTCGGAAATGCTGAATCTGTCGGAATAATCTCCGATGGGCTCCCAGGAACTCACTTCCTGCTCCACCTCAAAGGAGAAGACGGAACCCTTGCCCACTTCACTCTCCACGTGGAGTTCGCCGTGCATCAGATCCAGAAGCTGTCTCGTAATGGACATGCCCAGACCGGTACCCTCCAGGCCTTTCAGCTTTCGCTCATCCAGAGGCATGTAAGGAGAAAAGAGGCTCTCCAAATCCTCCTTGTTCAGGCCGATACCCGTATCTTCCACAGTGATCTTCAGATAGAACCGGTCGGCACCCGCAACGGATCTCTCCATCTTTCGGAAGGATACCCGCATGGTAACGGAACCGGATTCGGTGTACTGGATCGCATTGCTCAGC
>JAEETA010000070.1 GCA_016286555.1 Lachnospiraceae bacterium
TGTCATATATCGCGCTGGCATAGCGTGGGCTGGTATAGAAAACCACCGGGCCATTCCAGGTCTTTCTCACGTAATCTATGCTGAATTCCATCGCACCGACGGTGGAGCGGACACCATAGGATTCCGGCTTCGCCGCACTGACAGTGTTGCCCGGGTCGCCTGCGGCCACTTTTCCGAGCTCCAGGTCATCCCCGCGTGCGATACGGGTAGCATCGTTCGTGGAAAGCTGAACAATGGCCAGGTCAAATTTTTCGGCAGGATCTACCTTGCGCAGCAGGCGCTGTACATACGAAGTCTCCTCGACATCCGCCAGCGTGGTCCCACTCACGGCTTCCTTCACGGCGACCACTCCGTCCCGTGCAGCCAGATAATCCGCGAATGACACATCCAGGGAAGCTTCGCCCTTCGTCACCGATGATCCCAGAAACAAAATCCGCTTCCCAGCCAGCGGCGAATCCGCCCGCCGCTTCACCTGCTCCAGACCATACTGCTTCCCATTTCCTTCATGATTCCCCATTTCGTATCCCCCTTTACAAAAACTTACCTTTCCGTAGTATAACATATCCGCGACCTCTGTATGACAGGATTCTGCCGTTCTTTTCACGGGTTATCCCAGAATCTCACTCAATATTTTCCGGATCCATCGGACATTCAACGGGTGCTCCGATGTTTCAAAGGTGATCATGAGGTTTTTCCCCAGGCAGATTCCGTTTTCCCCGTATTCCAGGATTTTTGCAAGGTTATTATTCAAGTAGTCCGGGTCATCCATCAAGCCCAGGTGTTCCCAGTAGATCGTCTGCCTCGTCTTCCGGTTCAGAATAAGGAAATCCGGGTACTTGTAATTGCCTCTCTTCATCCGTACCCGCGGCTCGTATCGGTATGGGATCTCCATTTCATACAGCAAATCTGCGATCAGGAGTTCCGACTTGGAGCGCACCATTTCCCCGCGCTTGGTCTGATAGACCTTTTCTTCCGGCATGTAGGAGCTGGACGCATAGGATTCCGCCTGCCATTTTTGTGCATATTCTTCATCGGTGGTGAGAAAAGAGGAAACCAGTTTTTGTCTGGCCGGAGTCAGATTGTGATAGATCAGATCAGAATTGGACTTTTCGAATTGACTGACAAAGCGATTGAGCGCCTTCAGCTCCCGCCTGGCACCGGGAAGGAACTGCTCCGCATACTCCTTGTATTCAAGGCTGACCGCCTTGCTTCTGTCCGCATTGCGGATGTAGGTTCCGGTTGGATGGTCCCGGTCTACGACATGATAGTACTGGCAATAGCCGTGGCCTCCTGACAAGCGAAGCCTTCCGGGCGGGGCATTCTTCCGCCTTTCTTCTGCTTCGTCCATGGCCCGTTGAAGCAGCAGGGCCCGTTGTTTCATTAGTTCGATGATTCTTTGCAAGATTTCTTATCTTCCTCCTGTACTTTTTTTGTTTTTGGGGCTTAGTCGTCCGATGTTCCGCAGTGTGCTTCGCTCCGATTTCCGGTCGTGGTGCCGGTTTTACGGGTGCGTGGAGCCTCTTGCTTGCCCTTCGCCCGTAAACTCGTCACCACAGCGGGGCATAAAAGGGAACCGAGCGGGAAGGGCAAGGGCAATGCAAGCACGTTTTACAGGCGTGCGGAGCCCCTTGCTTGCCCTTCGCCCGTAATCTCGCCGCCTCAGTCGGGGCATAAAAGGGATCCGAGCGGGAAGAGCAAGGGCAATGCAAGCATGTTTTACGGGCGCGCGGAGCCTCTTGCTTGCCCTTCGCCCGTAATCTCACCGCCACTGTCGGGGCATAAAAGGGAACCAAGCGGGAAGGACAAGGGCAATAAAAGAAAATGAACGGAAGGACGAAGTAAAGGAAAAGGGAAAGTGCCTATCAAATCAAAAGGGAATCACGCAGCCTGACCGGCTATGAAACGCCCGAACGGCGTCATGGAAGAACTATATCATTTCGCGGAATGGATTTCAACAAAAAAATCCCCTCCTTACCGGTTTGCCCAGTAAAGAGGGAACATATCAGATTCAATGGCCCGGGGTTCCTATACAGGAAATCTTGTCCGGAACAGTCTTGTCCGGATCAGGCCTGTCAGGCATGTCAAGCATGTCAAGCATGTCAGGCATGCCCGGTGACAAATACCTTGATGGACTTGGAAAGAGGCTGGTGCTGCACCAGGGCAGCATCAAAATTCACGGTTCGGAAGGCGAACTGCATGATCGGGCCTGCACCAAAGGCGCAGATGAGGGTGCCGAGGCCTACCGGCCCGCCCAGCAGCCATCCGATCAGGGTTGCCAGACTCAGAAGCCCGATGCTGATGACTCCGATGGGGACCTTGCGCATCCGCTTGGAAAGGCCTACAAGTAACGTATCACGCGGCCCGCAGCCAAGCGAGGCGATCATATAGGTATACTGTGTGTATCCCATGATCGTCAGTCCGATCAGCATCATCACCACGCTGGCTCCCAACGAATGGCACTCCGGTATGATATCGATATGATTGAAAAAGTCCACCGACTTGCCGACCACCACGGAATCAATAAACATCGCGATCCCGATCGGCTCCTTCAGCAGAATATCAATGATCAGAATCGTCACCGACACGGCGATGGAGGCCGTCCCGTACAGGATCCCGAAAGTCCCCGACAGGCCCAGGTTCAGCACATCCCAGGGACCGGCGCCGATTCCGGCATGCATGGTCAGATATACTCCAAATCCGTTTGCGAACAAACTGACCGCCGCAATCAGCATATGCAGAAGGATCGCCCCGGCCGTCTGATTGCCGTGTATCTCCTTCCGCTTTAAAAAGCTACGCATGTTTGTCTACTACCTTCTTCATCAGATTTCGGACCATCCGAAGGATTGCTCGGAGCGTCCATTCCCCCATTCTACACTCCTTGTTGCATAAATCAAGGAAAAAAGCATGAAATTTCTCCCTGTAAAGACGCGTTTCCGACGAAAATGAAAAACCGCAAGAATGCAGACAGCCGACGCATTCTTGCGGAAAAAACATTTGCTTCACAGTTTCTTAAGGAGAAAACAGTTCATGGCGCTGTGCACCACCGCCTCCGGCTTCGGAATCTGCCGATAGCCACTCCGCTCATAGATATGCAGCGCCGCCTCCAGGTTCGTGTGCGTTTCCAGATAAATCTGACGATACCCCAGCTCCCGCGCCCGCTCCTCCACCTTGCGGATCATATCGTAGCCCAGACCGCTTCCCTTGCAATCTTCGCACAGATACAGTTTCTGAAGCTCCGCGCAGTCCTCAAACAGGTCACACTCCGCCAGGCCGATCCCGCCGATCACACGCCCCTGCACATCCGTCAGGATGAAGTATTCCCGCCCGGAAGGGTTCGCCAAATAGTAAGTGCTGATGTGGTCCAGGTGCTCATCAAAATAGGCGGTTCCAGGGATATCCAGATGGTTTGCCTCCAGATTCTCCCGGATAATCCGCGCAATGGCGGCATCATCCCCACTCTCAATCTTCCTGTAAATCACGAACTCCGCGCCGGTTTTCTTTCCTTCCATACCATCCTCATTTCTTCGCCAATTCATCGATGAAACATCTCAGGATCAATAAATACATCGATGATCCGTCCACGCATGGACGAACCACCCGGGAACATGGAAAGCATCAATAACCCATCCTCAACGCAATAGATGATCCGTCAAGGAGCATCATTATAAGCTTCCTTCCGCCTGCCTTCCCGTGTCGAAAAGAGCCCCGTAAAATCAAAGTTCCGGCACTTAATGACTAAAAGTTAATAAGCATTTCAGTACTCTTTGGTCACTGTTTCGATCCCGTACAGAGACTTGAACAGCTCCAGTTCCTCGGGACTTCGGATCAACATCACTTCCTCAAACTTCCCCGTCCGGAGGTCCTTGAATCCGGCCACCTGTTCCCCGTTGCAGATACTGCATTTCAGGATCGGTTTCTGGTGTTCCGGGTCGTACGTCCGCTTCTCTGTCTGCTTCCTCTTTCCAAACATACCGATTCTCCCAGCAAAATCGCTTTTGTCTACAGATCGATCCGCTCGAAATCCTTCACCGATGCGGCATACGCAACCGCCGTACCACCCACATAGAAAAGTAACCCCAGTACCAGAATCACCAGCTGCGGCGCGTTTACCATGGCGGGATCGTTCAGCCCGGTCAGTCCCGGAATATGATGCAGAACCTCGCCAATCCCGATGAGCACAAATCCAGCAATCGTAAAGACCACGAACGGCTTTCCGTATTTGTACGCTGTCCGGAAAAATCCGCGGATGAAGATCAGATGGAACAGCCCGTAGATCATCAGCAAATACCCCAGATAGGCCGCATTGGCATTCATCATCGGATTGCTCGCGTACACCACCGCACCGCCCAAGGCGTTCATCCGGACCATCGTGAGGATCAGACTCAGCAGAAAGGCCACGCATTCAATGAAAATAGCGAAGACATATTTCGCCTTCACGGCGTCCCGCTTCCGAACCGGCAGCATCACGGTGTAGGTGATGTCATCGCATTCCCGCGCCTGCTGGTAGGTGTAGAAAAGTCCGAGACAGACGAAATATCCGCCGACTGCAATCGGATACCCCGGAATCATCGCCATCAACGCAAACAGAATGAAAAAATAGCTCAGCGGGTGCGCTGTCAGTTTCATCTCTTTGTAGAGTAATTTCTTCATCTCAAATCCACCTCTTTCCTCTCTGTGAAGATCCATTTCCTCATCACAGATTCACCTCTTCTTTCTCAATGTAAACCATGATGTCTTCCAGAGACGGTTCTCCGCCCATCTCTGCCGCGTAGGAGGTGATAAAATCTGACATAGGTGCCGTTTTTACCAGTTCGCCGTTCTTGATGTAGGTGATCGTGTCCGCGCATTTTTCCAGATCGCTTGTGATATGCGTGGAGAAGAGGATCGCCACGCCTTTTTCGGCAAGCTTCCGGAAAATCTCGTTCATCTCGTCTCTGGAAACGGGATCGAGGCCGCTCGTCGGCTCGTCCAGAATCAGGAGCTTCGCGTGATGGGACAGTGCGATCGTCAGGTAGAACTTGACCTTCATGCCCTCGGACAGCTCCTTGAGACGCTTTTCCTCGTCCAGCTTAAAGGCCGCCAGAAAATGCCGATATTCCTGCTCGTCCCAGTTCTCGTAGAAGGTTTTGGTAATCGCGATGATGTCCTTGATCTTCTTGTTCTTGTAATAACTGATGCCGCCGACGGCATACCCGATCTGCTGCTTGACCTCGTCCTCGTGCTCGAGGTACTCCATCCCGAGTACCCGCACCGAGCCGGCCTCCGGATGCACCAGATTCAGGATCGATTTGAGTGTGGTGGTTTTGCCGGCGCCATTTCGCCCGATAAAGCCCATCACCTCGCCGGCCTCCATGTGGAAGCTGATCGGCTTCAGTTCAAACGCGGGATATTTCTTCGTAATCCCGTCGACTTCCAGTACATAGCCCATATCCCATTTCCTCCTGTGTTCCATCCGACCGTCTACTCTTCCTCTTCATCGGGAAAAACTTCGCTGGCAAGTCTCCGGAACTTGTCCTGCGGCGGGATCGCGATCCCCCGCTTATCGTCTCCCAGCAGAATCAATGTATCGCCGGGCTTTATGTCAAAAAGCTCCCGCGCCTGCTTCGGAATCACGATCTGTCCCTTCTCACCTACCGTGGCCGTCCACACATGTTTTCCCTTGGGTGGTTTCTTCATAGTCACACCTCTCTCTATTAATGGATACAAGTTTCAAAAGTATGATTTGTATAACTTATCATACGATCGCGTTTTTGAAATGTCAAATCGAATCTCATCTCCCCCTAAACGGGAAGAAAATCCAATGCTCCACCTGGTCGGCTGACTCCTGCCCAATGATCTGCACCTGGTTCGTTGATCTGTACCCGGCCCGCTGCCCACAAAAAAAGACCGCCTCCCCCGGGGAAACGGTCTCCTGTGCCATACGATCTATCTTTTTTGATCCACCTGTACCGGCGCATTGTCCCGTCCTTCGCTCTGGAAAATCACATCAGATCCGGGTGCTCCCCCGACCAGCCGGCCTGCGGAATGCAGGACAGGAAAAATACTTCTTCCTCCGTCAGTTCAAAATCAAAGACA
>JAEETA010000034.1 GCA_016286555.1 Lachnospiraceae bacterium
GATATACCGGTCAATGTCCTCGCCTTTGAGATTCTCCTTACACCACTCCTCAAGGGAGGCTCTTATGCCATTCTCTGCCTCAACGTCCTTCGCAAATCCCTTAGCATGTTTGAAAGAAACAAAGCCCATGACCACGAACAGCACGCAAAGCGCACCCATGACGCCAAAGAACAGATAGGAGCCCTTAAACATGCTCGGAATCGGCAAGATTCCAAGAAGGCACAATGCGATCAGGATAATGCCCGCGCCGCCGATCACAAGCAGACTCCAAGCGGAAGCCTTGTTCTCTTCCATCTTCTTTGCACTGCTTTCATAAACGGTGGCTGGACGAAGGTTCGCTTGTCTGACTGTAGCCATCTTGGCCATTTCCTCACGCTCTTCCGGCGTGGCATTGGCCATGGCCTGCTCGCGAGCCTTCTTTTCCATCCTGCTTGTATGTTCCTTCATGTATGCCTGTGCAACTTCCGTCGCCCTATTTAACTCGGAATTGTATACCGACAGCGAATACATGTTATGCTCAGGCGAAAAGGTGATCTCACCGCTCTTTACGCCACCCGCCTTAAGGAAATCATTTACGTTTTGGAGCATGTCCTCATCCCCGGCAACAAGCGTTGTCCTAGGGTTTTCTTCCAATTTCTCAACCAACTCTGCCCCGCAATCCGCACATACCTTGATTCCGGGACGATATTCGTTTTTACAGATCGGACACCATGCCATACAGCGTACTCCGCCTTTCTTTTGAAAGTTTTAGCAAGTAAGTCGTACGTAAACCAATTCTTTATTTACTTAAATACTCGTCAATGCCCTTTGCAGCGGCCTTTCCAGCGCCCATGGCAAGAATTACGGTAGCGGCACCGGTAACGGCATCTCCGCCTGCGTAAACGCCTTCCTTCGTGGTCTTGCCGTTCTCTTCATCTGCAATGATGCACTTCCACTTGTTGGTCTCAAGACCTTCCGTAGTGGAGGAGATCAAGGGATTGGGAGACGTACCAAGGGACATGATCACGGTATCAAGCTCCATTACGAACTCTGAACCGGGAACCTCTACGGGACGGCGTCTGCCAGACTCGTCCGGCTCGCCAAGCTCCATCTTGATGCACTTCATGCCAGTTACCCAGCCCTTCTCGTCAGCGATGATCTCGGTGGGATTGGTCAGAAGGTCAAAGATGATGCCCTCTTCCTTTGCATGATGCACTTCTTCCACTCTCGCGGGAAGTTCTTCCTCACTTCTTCTGTATACGACGTGAACCTCTGCGCCAAGTCTCAGCGCGGTTCTTGCGGCATCCATTGCCACGTTACCGCCGCCTACGACAGCAACCTTCTTACTCTTCATGATGGGCGTATTGGAATCCTCACGGAAGCTCTTCATCAGATTGCTTCTGGTGAGGTACTCGTTCGCGGAGAACACACCGTTTGCATTCTCACCGGGGATGCCCATGAACTTAGGCAGACCTGCGCCGGATCCTACAAATACGGCATCGAAGCCCTCTTCCTCAATGAGCTCGTCGATGGTGATGGACTTGCCGATGACCACGTTGGTCTCGATCTTGACGCCCAGGGAACGGACATTCTCGATCTCCTTGGCCACAACGTCCGTCTTCGGCAGACGGAACTCGGGGATACCGTAGACCAGCACACCGCCGGGCTCATGCAGTGCCTCGAAAATGGTGACATCGTATCCCATCTTTGCCAGATCACCTGCGCAGGTCAGGCCGGAAGGACCGGAACCGATGACCGCTACCTTCTTGCCCTTCTTCTCTGCGGTGACCACAGGCTTGATGCCGTGCTCGGTGGCCCAGTCAGCCACGAAGCGCTCCAGCTTACCGATGGAAACAGCCTCGCCCTTGATGCCGCGGACACACTGTCCTTCGCACTGGGTCTCCTGGGGGCAGACTCTTCCGCATACCGCAGGGAGTGCGGAGGACTCGGAAATGATCTGATATGCCTTCTCGATGTTGCCTGCCTTTACCTCCTGGATAAAGCCGGGGATATTGATGGCTACGGGACATCCCATGATACATCTGGCGTTCTTACAGTTCAGACATCTGGAAGCCTCTTCCATCGCCTCTTCCTGATTGTAGCCCAGGCAGACCTCCTTGAAATTCGTTGCTCTTTCTTTTGCATCCTGCTCTCTGACAGGTACCTTTACATTTACATCTCCCATGATATTTTCCCTTCCGATCTGCAACCGTTGCAGAATCTGTGTTTAATCTTATTCGCAGTTTCCGCAACCGCCGTGATGGGTGTCGCCTTCTTCCAGTGCCAGCATTGCTCTGCCCTCCTGGGTCTTGTAGAGCTGGGTTCTGCGCATTGCTTCGTCAAAGTTTACCTTGTGACCGTCAAACTCGGGACCGTCCACGCAGGCGAATTTCACCTGACCGTCAACGGTAAGTCTGCAGGCGCCGCACATGCCGGTGCCGTCCACCATAATGGGGTTCATGCTGACGATGGTGGGGATGTTCAGGGTCTCCGTCAGCTTGCAGACAAATTTCATCATGATCATGGGGCCGATAGCTACGCAAAGATCATAATGCTTGCCTTCCTTCTCCACCAGATCCTGAAGGGTCTGGGTCACCATGCCGGAGCGGCCGTAGGAGCCGTCATCGGTGGTCACATAGACATTGCCTGCCACTGCCTTCATCTCTTCTTCCAGGATCACGATGTCCTTGGTCTTGGCACCGATGATGACATCCGCGTCGATTCCGCGGCTATGCAGGTACTTCACCTGAGGATACACGGGAGCGGTGCCCAGACCGCCGGCCACGAACACGATCTTCATGGCTGCCAGTTCTTCATCGCTCTTCTCCACCAGCTCGGAAGGGCATCCCAGAGGGCCTACCACATCGTGGAAAGCTTCCAGCTTCATGTCCTTCGTCATTCTCTTGGTCTCCGCACCCACCACCTGGATCACCAGAGTAATGGTTCCCTTCTCACGATCGTAATCGCAGATGGTGAGAGGAATACGCTCGCCGTCCTCATCCATGCGGACGATGACGAACTGTCCGGGCTGACATCCTCTGGCAACCATGGGGGCCTCGGTCTCCATAAGGACAATGCTGTTTGCCAACTGTGTTTTCTTTACAATCCTGTACATAGTGTTCTCCCATTTTTTTATTTATATCGCTTACAAAAAGCGAAACATCCGAAACTAGTTCAGTGCCATGATGGTCTCTCCCAGGCGGTAGGCGTGTTCTTCCTCCTCGTAGTAAAGAGGTCCGGTCTCTCCCGTCAGACAGTTGACACCATAGAACGCCTCCGTGGGGATCCAGTTGTCATTCCCCTGGTGGTGGTACTCCCGGAAGAGGTAGTAGTCCGATTCCCCCACGCGAACGGGGACCTCATACCGGTAATCCACATTGTCTCTGGAAGCTTCCGTCAGCAGGAAGATGCAGGCTCTGGCCACATCCATGGTGAGGTTGGAACTGACGGATACGTCATATTCCTCCGTAAAAATCTCGGTCTGCAGCCCTCTGGCATCGATTGCAAAATATTGCAGGATGCTGTGTCCCTCCGGTAAGGGAAGTACATCCGGGAACAGCTCGCTGGACAGATCCGGCGATTCCCCGTTTAAAGTGTAGTAGATCCGCAGGTCCTCGGACAGATCCGGGAAGGTCAGCATCACCGCGTGATCATAAGCACCGGTAAGCTCCGAGGGAAGGGGCACATCCGTGACGGATCCCGCCGCCTCCGTAATGTGGTACACGGCACTTAGCACCGGTCCCTGGATTCCCTGACTGCTTTTGGCAAAGACCTTTACCTCCGTCTCCCCTTCCGTAATGAGGATGGGGTACTCGTACAGCTGCCCGTTTTGGGTGGGATCGCTGCCGTCGGTGGTAAAGTAGATCTTATCTCCTTCCCTTGCTTCCAGAGTCAGGAGCTGGGTCTCGTTGTAGTACCCTTGCGCCAGGCTGAAGGAAACCATGGGACTCAGGAATTCCGCATATTTGGTTGTAAGCTCTTCATAGCCGGATTTTTCCAGGAAATCGGCGATAGAGATGTAATCGCCCAGCTCCTTGTAAATGGCAACCAGCTGATCGTAGGCGTTTAATGCCTGATCCTTCGTGCACTTCGGAGATGCCAGGAGGTCCCAGAGAGTACTCTCCGCCATGATACTGTTCCCCGAAAGCATGTAGGCTTCCGCCAGTTTTTCCAGCACAGCCGCGTCCTGCGGATCGGATTTCAGGAGATCCTTGTAAGCCGAGATCCCTGCCAGGTAGTCACCGGAGGCAACCGCCTGCTCTCCCTTGGAGAGTCTGGTGGTATCCAGATTCAGGTACTTGAGATAGGCCAGGCCGCCTGCCACCAGCATGATCAGCAGCAGCAGCGCTGCTACGATCCAAACGATGGGGGACGGATACTTGCGTTTCAGGGCGCCGGTCATGGTAAAGAGGGGCTTCTTGCGGGATTTTTTCCCGGGCTCCGGTCTCTTCCCCGGATCCGGTCTCTTCCCGGCGTCCGGTTTCTTCCCGGTTCCCTGTCCCTTCCGGGATGGCCCTTCCTCGCCCTCCATGACGTCTGCCACGGATTCCTGCATCTGGTTCGTCATGCGCTTCATGACCTTCCGGTAGGACTCCTCCAGCTCGGCGTCAAATTCCGGCACGACCTTGATCTCTTCTCCGCAGTTCTCGCAGTAGAGCTGTCCTTCTTTCATTTCTGCTTTACAGAATGGACATTTCATAAACTCACACCGAAATTTTCTTTTGTAATGCGACTGAGGTCAGACAATTGTGCATCAGCATGGCGATGGTCATGGGACCCACACCGCCGGGTACGGGAGTGATGGCGCCTGCCACGGGCTCCACGGATTCAAAATCCACATCCCCGCACAGCTTGCCGTCCTCGTTTCTGTGGATGCCCACGTCGATGACGGTGGCACCTTCCTTCACGTATTCCGCGGTAATCATCCGGGGCTTGCCGATGGCTACCACCAGGATATCAGCACGCTTCGTGACTTCCTTCAGATCCTTTGTATGGGAATGGGTGACGGTCACGGTGCCGTTTTCCTGCAGGAGCAGCATTCCCATGGGCTTTCCCACGATGTTGCTGCGGCCGATGACCACACATTCCTTTCCGCCAATGGTGATGTCTGAACGCTTCAGCAGCTGGATCACACCGGCGGGGGTACAGGAGACAAAACCGGGCTTTCCGACGGAAAGGCATCCCACGTTCTGTGGATGGAAGCCGTCCACATCCTTCAGGGGAGAGATCCGATCCAGGATCTCCTCTTCGTTCAGTCCCTTGGGCAACGGGAGCTGTACCAGGATCCCGTTCACATCCTCTCTGGCATTCAGATCATCTACCAGTTTCAGGAGCTCTGCCTGAGTGGTCTCCTCCGGCAGTTCGTAGGAAAGGGACCCTATCCCCACCGCTTCGCAGGCCTTTTTCTTATTGCGCACATAGACGCTGCTGGCGGGATCTGCTCCCACCTGCACCACCGCAAGGCATACGGAAATGCCCTGCTCCGAGAGCTCTGCCACCTTCTGACGGACCTCTTCCTTTACCTGGGCGGCTATCGCCTTCCCATCAATGATCTTTGCCATAGTATCTCCTTCAAACAAAATACGTTTAAAAATATCAGAACAGTCCCGTGATCTTGCCGGACTCGTCCACATCGATCCTGAGGGCAGCGGGCTTCTTCGGCAGACCGGGCATGGTCATGATGCTGCCGGTAAGCACCACCACAAAGCCTGCCCCTGCGCTGACGTATGCATCTCTCACATGCAGGGTAAATCCCTCGGGGCGTCCCAGCAATGTGGGATCGTCGGACAGGGAATACTGATTCTTTGCGATACAGACGGGCAGATTGCCAAAGCCCAGATCCGTCAGCTTCTTCAGCTTCGCACCGCTTCCCGCATCAAAGGATACGTCCGCTGCGCCGTAGATCTCTCTTGCCACCTTGCGGATCTTCTCCTCCAGGGGGAGTTCCTTCTCGTAGAGGGGCTTAAAGTGTCCGGGGCGCTTCTCCAACATCTCCAGGAGCTTCTCAGCCAGAGGGATTCCGCCCTCACCGCCCTTGGCCCAGACCTCAGACAGAGCGAATTCACAGCCTCTGCTCTCCACGAACTCCCGGACAAAATCGGTCTCTGCCTGCGTATCCGTCAGGAAGGAATTCAGGGTAACTACGACAGGAATGTCATATTTCTGGAGATTTTCAATGTGCTTCTCCAGGTTCACGATGCCCTTCTTCAGTGCATCCAGATTCTCTTCGGACAGGGCGTCCTTGGCCACACCACCGTTGTACTTCAGGGCTCTCACGGTAGCAACCAGCACTGCCGCATCGGGAGACAGTCCAGCCTGTACGCACTTGATATCAAAGAATTTCTCCGCACCCAGGTCAGCGCCGAAGCCTGCCTCGGTGATGCAGTAATCTGCCATATGGAGAGCTGCCTTGGTAGCTCTCACGGAGTTACAGCCGTGGGCGATGTTGGCGAAGGGACCTCCGTGCACCAGTGCAGGGCTGTGCTCGATGGTCTGCACCAGGTTGGGCTTGATGGCATCCTTCAAAAGGGCTGTCATGGCACCCACCGCACCGATCTGCTCTGCGGTCACCGGATTTCCGTCCAGGTCGTAAGCCACCAGGATCCGGCTCAAACGATCTCTCAAGTCCTTCAGATCCGTTGCCAGGCACAGGATGGCCATGATCTCGCTTGCCACGGTGATGACAAAATGATCCTCGCGGACGAAGCCGTCACCCTTGGCACCCATGCCTACCACCACGTTCCGGAGAACTCGATCGTTCATATCCATGCAGCGCTTCCAAATGATCTGTCTCGTATCGATCCGCAGCTCATTGCCCTGCTGAATGTGATTGTCCACCATGGCTGCCAGCAGATTGTTGGCAGAGGTGATGGCATGAAAATCACCCGTAAAATGCAGGTTCAACTCTTCCATGGGAAGGACCTGGCTGTAGCCGCCGCCGGCTGCGCCGCCCTTGACACCGAAGCAGGGTCCCAGAGAGGGCTCACGGAGTGCGATGACCGCTTTCTTACCCAGCTTTGCAAAAGCCTGGCCCAGACCCACCGTCGTGGTGGTCTTGCCCTCGCCTGCGGGGGTGGGATTGATGGCAGTCACCAGCACCAGCTTTCCTGCGGGCTTGTCATTCAACGTCTGCAGAAATTCCTCGGAGAGCTTTGCCTTGTACTTGCCGTACAGCTCCAGGTCATCTCCGCCGATCCCGAGGGTCTCAGCCACTTTCTCGATAGGGATCATTTCGGCGCTCTGCGCGATTTCGATATCTGTCATAATACTTTCTCCTGTCTGTGGAATGAATATGGGCCGGTTACTGATCACCGGAACTCATGAATATCTCAAATTCCTGGGGCGTCATCAGGATCTCCCTGCCGGAGGTTCCCTGATCAGGACCGATGACACCTGCCTCCGTCAGGGCATCCATGATCCGGGCAGCCCTGTTAAAGCCGATCTTCAGTGCTCGTTGCAGATAGCCGATGGTGGCCTTCTTACCGCCGTCTTCCTTCTGGCGGACCAGCGTCCATCCGGCCTTCTCAAACAGCGGATCTCTCTCCTCATCCCCGGAACCGCCTTCGCCGTCCTGGGAGCTGCTCTGGGCCACCTTCTTTACCTGGGAACCGGCTTCCTCTGCAAAATCATTGTGGAGGTGCTGATTTCTCAGGAACTCAACCACATTGGACACTTCCTCATCCGATACAAAGGCACCCTGGAGTCTGGCGGGCTTGGTGTAGCCCTGAGGGTAAAAGAGCATATCGCCCTTGCCCAGGAGCTTCTCTGCGCCGAAGCTGTCCAGGATGGTCCTGGAGTCCACGCCGCTGGATACCGCAAAAGCGATACGGCTGGGCATGTTTGCCTTGATAAGTCCGGTGATGACATTGACGCTGGGACGCTGGGTTGCCACCACCAGGTGGATCCCTGCGGCTCTTGCCAGCTGTGCCAGTCGGCAGATGGATTCCTCCACATCCTTGGAGGCTACCATCATCAGGTCAGCCAGCTCGTCGATGATGATCACCAGCTTGTACAGGTTGGGACCCACATCCTCGCCGTTCATCCGCTGACCGGTAAGGTAATCGTTGTAACCTGCCAGATCTCTGACACCTGCGTCAGCAAAGAGACGGTATCTGCGCTCCATCTCCGCCACCGCCCATTGCAATGTTGCAGCGGCCTGGTGAGGATCCGTCACCACAGGCATGATCAGGTGTGGAATGTCTTTGTAGACGGACAACTCCACCACCTTGGGGTCGATGAGGATCAGCTGCACGTCATCGGGTCTCGCTTTGTACAGGATGCTCATGATGAGGGTATTGATACAAACGGATTTACCGGAGCCCGTAGCGCCTGCGATGAGCACGTGGGGCATTTTTCCGATGTCCGCCACGATGGGCTTTCCTGCGATGTCCTTACCCACGGCAAATGCCAGGGTGGAACCAAAGCCTTTGAATTCCTGACTCTCCAGCAGATCCCGCAATGCCACGGGAGAATTCTCCCGGTTGGGAACCTCGATACCCACGGCAGACTTGCCGGGGATGGGCGCCTCGATACGGATGTCCGCAGCCGCCAGGCTCAGCTTGATATCGTCTGCCAGGCCCACGATCTTGGACACCTTCACGCCCTGCTCCGGGATCATCTCGTAGCGGGTAACGGTGGGACCCACGCTCACATCTGCGATGGTAACATTGACACCGAAGGAGCTTAAGGTATCCACCAGTCTCCGGCTGATCTCCGTGATCTCCTGTCTGCTGGAACCGCCCTTCTTCACGCCGGGCTTTAAGAGGTTATAGCCGGGGCACTGGTACTTATCCATGGGCTTCGTATTCCCATGTTCCGGCATCTTCTTCTCTTCGGGTTTCTTTGCCTTTGCACGGGTGTCCTCCGCAGGTGCAGGTTCCGGCTCGGGAGCGGTCTCCGCAATGGGATGATACACAGGTGCAGGCTTCGGTGCGGGAGCTACAGGCTCCGGCTCCGGAACGAAGGGCTCGTAGGCCCGCTCATCGGTATCCTCCGGCTGCAGCTCCTCCATGCCGTGGATGTTCACTGCGTGGGACTCCCGCACGGGAATCTTACGATCCAGCCCTTCGGGTAAAAATCCGGGATGCGCGGTGCGCTCCGGCTCGTTGTAAACGGGGAAGGGAGCTACATCGTTCTCAATGGTATCCTCCATGGTCAGCTCATGCATTTCCTGGGTGTGAACCGGAGGATCTGCCAGGCGCAGGATGCTGTCTGCCTCCCGCTGCTGTGCTTTCAGTTCCTTTGCCTCCCGCTTCTGGGCGGCCTTCGCCTCCCGCTGGGCTTCCTTCTCCTGCGCTTTCTGACGACGCAGGGCCAGCTTCTCACTCTCCGTCATGGCACGGGCACTGCGATCGGGTGCAGTGCTTTCCGCCACTGCAGGAAGCTCTGCGCCGGAACCGTCAGCAGTGTCACCCGGCAAAGCATAAGCATTATCCGCACCTCCCGGAAGCTGCTCCTGAGGAGCACGCTCCTCGCCGATGCGCTCCTGAGGCAGGCCTCTGGATCTCCTGCGATTGTCAGGAATCTCTCTGGGGGCAGGCTCGTAATATGCCTCCCGCTCCTCCCGGCGTACCTTGGCCGTTTCCACGACACTGCGGAAAAACTCGATGAGAGAACGCTCGCTCAGGAGGATCAGGAAAATCGCAAAGCATGCGATCATCACCAGGATGGTTCCCACAACGCCAAGGAAATGGGACAAGGCGTAGGTCAGGCTTCCGCCGATGATACCGCCGCCTCCCATAGCCTCCTTGCTTGCGGCATAGAGTGCGGAAAGGGAATAGGTCTCCAGCTCACGGGAAAATCCTGAGATGAGATCACAGGTCATTTCCAGCAGCAGGAAGATGCCAAAGCTCGCCCAGAGCTTGCGATTCATGCGACGATCTCCGCGGAAAAAACGCTTGATCACCAGCAGTGCTCCCAGGGCGAGGGGGAATACATATGCCATACTTCCAAATACGCCAAAAAGGAAGCCGCTGATCAAGCTTCCGAAACTGCCCATCAAATTGAAATTGCAAAGGAAGAGGAAAATGAGGACCGCCAGCTCCATCACCAGGAGGACGGACCGCATGAGCTCGTCTTCTCTCTCCTGGGAAAGAGCCTCCTCCACGGGAGTCATCTTTCTCTTCTGTGTCCCGCCGGAATTACCTCCCTGGGCGGGGCGGGAAGAGGTGCTTCTGCCGCCGGAAGAAGCATTTCTGCTCCCACCGGATGAACTCCTGCTTCCCCCGGAAGCATTCCTGTTTCCTGCAGAAGAACGGGAACCTCCCGTTCCTCTGTATTGATTTCTGTTACCTGTAGAACGGTTGTTGCTATTAGAGGTCATAATCATCTCCGGGCTTGTAATTATCGTGAGACGGCTCGTAGTCCTTGAACGAAGCCTCGGCATGGTCATAATCCATGTGCTTTTTCTCGGTCTTGGGCTTGGGCATAGGCAGCGGGATTTCTAAGAGTCCGCTGGGGATATTCTCATCCTCACTGATCTTCTGTGCAGGAACCCAGGGCTCTTCCACCTCGATGGACTTGCCTTTCTTACCGCGTCTGTCGCGCTTTTCCTGCTTTGCCCGGGCCTTCGCTTCCTTGCGCTCCAGCTTCTCCTGCTCCTTGCGCTCTTTTTCCTTGAGCTTCTCCAGAGCAGCGCGGGTCTTTGCATCCTTCTTATCCTGGGCAGCTTTCGCACGGCTTTCCGCCTTTTCTTCCTTCGCACGCTGCGCTGCTTCTTCCGCCTCTACCTTCTCGCGGGCAGCCGCTTCCTCAGCCTCTGCCTTCTCGCGGGCTACGCGCTCTTCCTCAGCCTTTGCTTCTGCTTCAGCTTTCTCACGGGCAATGCGGGCTTCTTCTTCCGCCTTCTCCTGAGCGGCTTTCGCCTCTGCTTCCTGACGCTCTGCCTCAGCCTTTGCCTCCGCTTCAGCCTGCTCACGCGCAATTCGCTCTTCTTCTTCCGCCTTTTCCTGAGCGGCTTTCGCTTCAGCTTCAGCCTTCTCTCGCTCAATGCGCGCTTCTTCTTCGGCTTTCGCCTTCTCAGCTTCCGCCTTCTCTTCCGCAAGGCGTCTTTCCTTCGCTGCCTTTGCAGCCTCTTCCTCAGCCAGGCGCTTCTCTTCTGCCTCAGCCTTCTCAGCAGCTTCCTCAGCCAGACGCTTTTCTTCCTCAGCCTTGGCTGCTTCTTCTTCCTTTGCTCTGGCAGCCGCTTCCTTCTCCTCTACCTTCGCGCGCTTTGCAGCCTCCCTTGCCTCCAGTTTCTCACGCTTGGCAGCTTCTCTGGCTTCCTTTGCCTCCTGCTTTGCACGGATGGCAGCCTCTTTTGCTTCCTGCTTCGCACGGATAGCGGCTTCCTTTGCTTCCTGCTTCTCGCGAGCTGCAGCTTCTTTCGCTTCCTGCTTCTCGCGGGCTGCGGCTTCTTTCGCTTCACGCCGCTCCTGTGCAGCCTTCGCTTTGGCTTCCTTCTTCTCCTGTCGACGTTCCTTGAAGGACTTCTTCGGTGCTTCCTCCGGATTTTCAGCAGTCTCGGACGCGCCTTCAGCAGATGCCTCTTCTACCTTCTCTGCAGCACCTTCTGCGACAGCCGCAGTCTCAGCTACAGCCTCAGAAGCCGTCTCCGCTGCCTTCTCTTCCGCAGAGGTCTCAACAGCCTCTTCCTTCACGGTCTCCTCAGGCTCTTCCGCCTCAGGACGCACAAAGGTTCCGAAAGCCTCCTTGCGGGCCTCGTTCTCCTGATCACGCTGTTCACGGGATGCCATAAACGCAGCCTGTGCGGCAGCATTCTTCTCCTTCTCTTCCCGCTCCTTCTCACGAGCCTCACGCTCACGAAGAGCGCGCTCCTCCATGAGCCGTTCTCTCTCGGCGCGAGCCTTCTCCAGACGCTCCTGCGCGGCCTGCTCACGGGCAGCCTTCTCCCGCTGTGCCTTTGCCAGTGCAGCAGCCTTGGCTCTATCTTCCCGCGCCTTGGCCTTGGGGCTCTTGAGACGGATCTCGGGGCTCCAGGTCTGGGTGTTGTTTTTCTTCACCTTCACGCCCTTGAACTTATCCGCAAAGGCACGACCGTCAATCCTATCCTCCAGCTTCACGCGGATCCCCTCGATCAGGAGACCAAGCTCCACGCCCACGAAGGGGATGGCTACAGCGCCGGACTCAACGGCAGTCTCAGAATTGAACATACAGAAAATGCTCAGCAGACCGAGGCCGAAGCACAGCATCACGCCATCCATCTGGTCAAAACGCACCAGCAGAAGGATCAGCATCGATACACCGTAAATCCCGAAGAGCACGGTACCGGGAGCAAAAGCTCCCATCTGTCCTCCCAGGAAAGTATCCTTCGCCAGATCCGCCAGAACCGTCAGGGGTGAGGTACCGGCGAGAACGCCGCGAACCACGAAATATCCCACAAATCCCACCACTGCCGACACCATGGTGGTGATAAAGGGCGGCATGACAGGATGCTCGAAGGAATCGTTGTTTTTGTTGGCAAATGCGATACATGCGATGATGGGCCAGAGGAAAAAGCCCGTGAAATCGGCACCGGTAGCGGCGCCCATCAGAAGTCCCCCACAAACGGCAAAAAGTCCCCACAGACTTCCCACCGGGAACATGCCCGACAGGAACAGGAGGCTTAAGGAAAGACATACCAGATAAAAGAGATTGGGAGTCAGTGCGCTCTCATAGCGCATTGCCTGAGGCGCAAATGCCCAGGCAGCCACACCCAGCAGAGCGGGCAGATTGCCGAAGATCCTGCGGCAGCTCCCCCACAGCAGGCAGGCAAAAACAAAGGCCAGCAGCCATTGTACATAGATCAGAGGTTCCACCCGGTTCCCCAGGAGATAAAAGCTCCCCTTCAGCAGGTAGAAATACCCTTCCGCAGCGCCGTTGGCAAAATGCTGCGTACCGTTTCCCACGGCAGCCAGGGAGGAAAAATCCGTATATTGCACGCTCAAACTGTCAAAAGCATACAGATAGGAGCGGACCAGACCCGCTCCCAACACAAGGGCTGCAAATACGATATTCCAGAGGATCCTATTCTTTGCGTTCTGATTCTCCATCCGTCAGTACCTTTTCAATGTTATATCTGGGTCTTTGTTTCACCTCAATGTAAACCTTGCCGATGTAACGCCCGATGAGGCCGATGCCGAAGAGCTGCAGTCCGCCCAGGAACCATATGGACAGGATCATGGAGGTCCAGCCGGGCTGCACATGACCGGTCACATAGCTTACCATTGCGTAGATCCCTGCCAGCACAGCCATGATCATGATCAGGATCCCCAGTCCCATGACCATCTGGATCGGCTTCGTGCTAAAGGATGTGATGCCGTCAAAGGCAAGCGCCATCATCTTCTTTAAGGGATACTTGGAGGTTCCTGCCACCCGCTCCTTGCGATCGTAGAAAACACTGTCCGTCTCGTACCCCAGCGTGGGGACGATGCCTCGCAGATACAGGTTCCGCTCGGGATATTTTGCAAACTGCTCTACCGCGCGCTTACTCATGAGGCGGAAATCCGCATGGTTGTAGATCGTCTTAACACCCATGGCATCCATGACCTTGTAAAATCCCTGGGCCGTGGTGCGCTTGAAAAAGGTGTCCGTCTTCCGTTCCTTTCGAACGCCGTAAACGATGTCCTTCCCTTCGTGGAACTTGTCCACCATCTGCTCGATGACATCCACGTCATCCTGCAGATCCGCGTCGATAGAAACGGTCATGTCACAGATGGGGCCTGCGGTGAGGAGTCCGGCGGTGAGGGCAAACTGATGTCCCACATTGCCCGCCAGCTTCAGTCCGAAGATCTGCCCGGGGTGCGCCGCATGCTCCTGCTCGATGAGTTCCCAGGTGCGATCCCGGCTGCCGTCATTCACGAACATGACGAAACTGTCATTTGAAATTTTTCCGGCCTTCACCAGGCGATCCAGGACCCCCCGCAAACTTTCGGAGGAAATGGCAAGCACTTCCTCCTCGTTGTAGCAGGGAACCACAATTCCCAATCTGTCCATATCTATCTCGCTTTGCATGTTTGATACCACGGGATCATTCATCCCAGTTGTGATAAACAGCCTGAACGTCGTCGTCATCCTCCAGGATGTCCAGGATACGGGTCAGGAGCTTAACGCTCTCCTCGTCCTTCAGTTCTACGTAGTTCTGAGGGATCATGGTGACCTCAGCGCTCAGCATGGGGATGCCTGCAGCTTCCAGCGCTGCGCGGACGGGCTCGAAATCATCGGGAGCGGTGAGGATCTCGTAGCTGTCCTCCTCGTCTGCGAAGTCCTCTGCGCCTGCATCCAGTGCGGTCATCATCAGATCATCCGCATCCATGTCGCACTCTTCCTTGTCGATGATGATCTGGCCCTTCTCGTCAAACATGAAGGACACACATCCGGGCGTACCGATGTTTCCGCTGCCCTTTGCAAATGCTGCGCGGACATTGGCTGCAGTACGATTCTTGTTGTCGGTAAGGGTCTTTACGATGACTGCGGTACCGCCGGGGCCGTAGCCTTCGTAGGTGATGTACTCATAGTTCACACCCTGGCCTTCGCCGGCAGCCTTCTTGATGCCGCGGTCGATGGTATCGTTGGGCATGTTGTTGGCCTTCGCCTTGGCGATGACCGTAGCGAGCTTGAAGTTATTGGCAGGATCGGGGCCGCCTTCCTTTACGGCAACGGCGATCTCGCGGCCGATGATGGTAAAGATCTTACCCTTGGCAGCGTCGTTCTTCTCCTTTTTGTGCTTGATGTTTGCAAATTTAGAATGACCTGACATAAAAACCTCCGTAAAAACATAAAAATAAGTAAAAGGTGAAAGCCGCCTGAGCGGTTTCATACAAAGTTAATCATACCATCCAAGGGCCTTTTCTTCAAGAAAAATCCTACGAAGACGCAGGCTCCTCCGACGGCTTCTCCCCCTCCATGACGGGGTGTTTCTCCGCCGGGTTGTACCGCATGTCAAAAAGGTTCACCACCTCGGCCCCGAAAACATCGTGCATGTAGGAGTAGATCTCGTGATTTTTCGTCTCCATCTCCTGCTTTCGTACCAGACGTTTCTTCAGCTCAATGCGGATCTCCTTCACCCAGGACTCGATCTCCTCGATGTCGTCGGTGTACTCCTGCATGGTCTCGTAGCAGGCCTCCATGGTCATGAGCATCAGCTCCTTGTTGATCTGCTCGATCTGCCGGGGCACCTCGATCATGTCGTCCTCGTACTCCTCCAGCTTCTCGTTGCACTCGTCCACCAGCCGCTTTTTCTCCGCAAGCTGCTTGGCCGCACCCGCATTGCCGGAATGGGCCTCGTCCGCCAGAGCCACGATCTCCTCCATGATGCTCTTCTTCAGCCGCTTGATGTCCTTCAGCTTCGTGTTGATGCGGCCCTGCTTCCGGAGCAGCTCATTCAGCGCATCCTCCTGGGCCTTCACATCCTCGTGGCCGATCTTATTCAGAAGACGGTACCATTTATTGTCCAGCGTCAGCACAGGGATCTCTTTCCCCGTAAGCGACCCCTTAAAATCCTCTTCTTTTTCTTTTCCGGAATAATCACCCATGGGCAGCCTCCTTCAGCCGCACTGCATTTCGTCTGCCAAAGCCCTTATTTCCGGCAGACATCCCGAAATACCACCTCTTACTCCTTGCCCGCGTTCTGGCTGGAGATGTTGTAGGAAAGCTTCATGAGACTGTCGGACAGGTGAACATTCTCCACCTGAACCCCCTCGGGCACATCCAGATCCACGTGAGCAAAGTTCCAGATGCCCTTGATGCCGCATTCCACCAGCGTATCCACCAGGCCCAGGGCACCGGTCTTCGGAATGGTGAGCACAGCGATCTCGATCTCATTTTCCCGAAGGAAGCCCGGAAGCTCCTCCATGCTGCGGACAGGGATACCACGGACCAGATTGCCGATGAGGGCCGGATTCTGATCGAAAATCCCGCGGAATACAAAGCCACGGCGTTCGAAATTCAAGTAATTTCCCAGAGCCGTACCCAGATTACCCGCGCCGATGATCACGAAGCTGTGAATGGTGTCCAGCCCCAGGATCTTGCCGATCTCATTGTAAAGATATTCCACGTTGTAGCCGTAGCCCTGCTGGCCGAAACCGCCGAAATTGTTGAAATCCTGACGGATCTGAGATGCGGTGACCTGCATGAGCTCGCTCAGCTCCTGAGAACTGATGCGTTCCACGCCGTTGTCCTTGAGTTCACCGAGATATCGAAAATATCTGGGCAGGCGTCCGATGACCGCCTGAGAGATCTCCTTGCCTAACACTGCTTTTCCCTCCGTATTCAGATCTTTCTCCCCTCCTGCTTTCCCGAAAAATGCGGTCTGCAGGATATAAATATACGAATTTATTATAGTTTTCCGTTAAATTTTTGTCAATTAAAACGGCCAATGTTTCACGAATGATCCCAAAGCCGTGAAACCCCCGTCAACATTGACAGAAAATAAGGAATCCGATATAAATGAAGGTATGGAAAATCGGGCAAAAACAGACAACCGAATCTACTCTTTCGACCTGCTCCGGATCGGATGCGCCTATATGGTGATCCTGATGCACACCACGGCCCAGGTGCTCTATGCGATCCCCATGGAGCAGACCGGCACATTCCGCTGGCTCTTCCCGCTGCTTTGCAACTCTCTGACCCACTGCAGCGTGCCGCTTTTCGTCATGCTCAGCGGCGCCCTCTTCCTGAAAAAGGACGGAAGCACAGATCCCAAGAGGCTCTTTTTTCACAGCACTCTGCGGATCCTGATCCTCTACTTCCTCTGGGCTTTCGTCTACGCTTTCCTGTCCCTGCTGCGAAGCGGCGAGTCCCTGTCGGGACTGGGAGATGCCTTTACCAATGCCCCTTACCACCTCTGGTATCTGCCCATGGTGGTGGGTCTTTATCTGTTGACTCCTCTGATCAACGTCTTTTTATCTGTGGCTGATGAGAAAAAACTGCGGTATGCACTGCTCCTCTTCTTCTGTTTCACGGTAGGTTTTGCAACCCTGCTGGCGCTGCCCCTGCCCACCTTCGCGGTGCGGCTCCTGTCGGTGCGGCACGAGACCTGGACCCTGGGCTACATCGGTTACTACCTCCTGGGGTATTACCTCCGGACCTATCCCCTGCAGGACGGGACTTTCTCCATGCTGCGGTTAGCTGCCGCCCTGTCCCTTCTCCTGGGCTTTGGCGGCACCCATCTTCTGTCCGTCAGCCAGGGACAGTTGAACGTGGCACTCATCGACAGCTTCTCCCTGCTGACCCTGCTGGTATCCGCCTATCTCTTTGCCCTGGTCTGCAGGCACAGTGATTACGCACCACGGACGGAACGCGGGAAGCGGTTCCTCCGGGGACTCTCCGCAGATACTCTGGGGATCTACATCTTCCACCTGGCGTTCTTAAGCTTCCTGCCCCTGACCCTCCTCTTCCCGGAGGTCTACTACCCGGTGATCGGCAAGAGCGCTGCAACCATCTACAGCTGTGGCCTGCCGGTGTACGCCCTGCTGATCTATGCGGCGGGAGCGCTCCTGTCCGCGCTGCTGCGCCGGATCCCGAAGGCAGGCAGATATCTGTGCTGATCCATTCTACGAAAATGCTCCGCCCGGCGGAGCTTGCAAGAGGTGACTATGCTTTTATCCTGTCAGAACATCTGTAAGGAATTCGTTACGGGTGTGGTATTACACAATGTCAGTTTCCATATCGAGGAACATGAAAAAGCAGCGATCGTCGGCGTCAACGGCGCCGGCAAGACCACGCTGCTTCGTATTTTGCTGGGGGAACTCGCTCCGGATGAGGGAACCGTCACCACTGCCAAGGGGGCACGGATCGGGTATCTCGCCCAGGACGGTGCCGTATCCTCGGAGCATACCATCTACGAGGAGCTCCTGAGCGTAAAGCAGGACCTGGTGGACCTGGAAGGTGAGATCCGCAGATGCGAGGAATCCATGAAGGGGCTGGAAGGCGAAGCCCTGGAGCAGATGATGAAGCAATACGCCGCCATGACGGAGCGCTTTGAGCGGGAGGACGGCTACGCTTACAAAAGCCGCCTCATCGGCGTCCTGAAAGGCCTGGGCTTTACCGAGGAGGATTTCTCCCGCAGCATCGCCACCCTCTCCGGCGGACAGAAGACCCGCGTGGCGCTGGGCAAGCTCCTGCTGGACCAGCCGGACCTCATCGTCCTGGACGAGCCCACCAACCACCTGGACCTGAACAGTATCCGCTGGCTGGAAAACTACATCTCCGGCATCTCCTCCGCGGTGCTCATCGTCTCCCACGACCGGTACTTCCTGGACCGCATCGCGACGAAGATCATCGAGATCGAGGCCGGGGAAGCCACCGTCTATGAAGGCAACTACACCGCCTTCTCCGAGAAAAAGGAAATGCTGCGCAGCGCAAGGCTGAAGGCCTACCTGAACCAGCAGCAGGAAATCAAGCACCAGGAAGAAGTCATCGAAAAGCTCCGGAGCTTTAACCGGGAAAAATCCATCAAACGGGCGGAAAGCCGGGAGAAAATGCTGGAAAAAACGGAACGTCTGGAAAAGCCCCGGGAGCTGAACGCCCAGATGCATCTGCGGCTCACGCCCCACAGAGAAAGCGGGAAAGACGTACTGATGGCGGAGGACCTGAGCAAGGCCTACGGAGACCATGTGCTCTTCGACCATGTTTCCTTTGAGATCAGCCGCGGAGAACATGTGGCCATCATCGGCGACAACGGCACGGGCAAGACCACTCTCCTGAAGATCCTCAACGGCCTGGAGCGGCCAGACAGCGGCGACTTTACCCTGGGCACCCATGTGGAGATCGGCTATTACGATCAGGAGCATCACGTGCTCCATGCGGAAAAAACGGTATATGAAGAGATCGCGGATGCTTATCCCACCCTCACCATCACCGAGATCCGCAACACGCTGGCAGCCTTCCTCTTTACGGGGGATGACGTGTTCAAGCGTATCGGCGACCTCTCCGGCGGCGAGCGTGGACGGGTATCCCTGGCGAAGCTCATGCTCAGCGACTGCAATTTCCTGATCCTGGACGAGCCCACCAACCATCTGGACCTCATCTCCAAGGAAGTGCTGGAGTCCGCCATCCGCAGCTATGAAGGCACGGTGCTGTACGTATCTCACGACCGGTTCTTCATCAACCGCACCGCCACCCGGATCCTGGAGCTGACCCATGAACGCTTCCTGAACTACATCGGGAATTACGATTATTACCTGGAAAAGCGGGAGGATGTGCTGGCAGCCCAGAACATTACCGAAAGCAGTGACGGAAAATCCGCCGGGAAGGGCATCTTCCCCGGAACTCCTGCCGCCACGAGCGCTGCCTCCGCGGGTGCAGGCACTTCCGGCGCCGAGGACTGGAAAGCCATGAAGGAGGAACAGGCCAGAAAGCGGAAGGCCGAGAATGACCTGAAAAAATGCGAGGAAGAGATCGCGCGGCTGGAGGAAGCCATTGCTTCCATCGATGCCAAGATCGCAGATCCCGCCAACGCCTCCAAATCCGTGAAGCTCCAGGAGCTCACCGCCGACAGGGAAAGCAAGTCTGCCCTGCTGGAGCAGGCCATGGAACGCTGGGAAGTCCTGGCGGAGCAGGTTTAATTCGGACAGTAAGAAACAGGCATCCCTAACGAATAAGGGATGCCTGTTTTAGTATGTTTCTCTTTTGACTTGAAGGTTCGGTTCGGTTCGGTTTCAGAGCACTTTACTGCTCTTCCGGTCTGCCAAGTCCGTCGATCTGGCTTAAGAACTCGGGAGACTCAGTAAAGCCACGGAGCACTTCCTCTCTGGTAGCGCCACCTGCCAGTTTCTCCAGCCAGTAAGCGTAGCCCTCAGCCTCGGGCTCACGGCCCAGTACTGCGTGATAACAATCCGTCACAAAGGCGTCGTCTGCCTTCTCCAGCGCCAGATACTCAGGGGAGAAGAAGAAGTGTGCAGGCAGATCTCCTGCGGTCTCCTCTCCGTTCCAGATCAGATCCGCCCAGCCGTAGAAACCGTCCATTTCAGCCTCTCTGCCCAGAACATTGCGGTACATCCGGTGAATGTAGGTGCGCAGCTCAGGAGTCAGGATGCTTCCGTCGGGATAGATGCCGCCGATGTCCAGGCCATTGCCTTCGTTCAGATTCTTATATTCCTCACTCAGCATGAATGCTGCCAGAAGCCAATTGAGGTCGTCCGCATTCAGTTCATCACCATCCGCTGCCAAAGCGGATTTAGCACAATTATCACGTCGAAGACTAATCGCCCTCGTCCATGCATCGTTTTCCTCCGGAGAACATCCTCGTCGAAGGAAAGCCGGGTAGAATCTTTCAATCGTCTGTGAGGCAGAAAGTTTCTGCGCTAAATATTCCTCGCTGTTCAAAACAGCGGAATAGATATTCGCAAGACTGAAGGAACCATCTGCCAGTTTCTCACGATACTGGCCTTTTTCCTCGTCGCTCAGGCCCTGATCTACCAACTCTTCGGTGGAGTCCGCAATGGAATCTTTCACTTCAGCAGTGACCTTCACGCCGCCACCGCGGGGAACATCAAAGTAGTAATCTCCGTTCTCATCCTTTAATAAATTGTTGTCTCCACCCAGAGTTATCCTATTAATGTAAAAGCCTTTTTGTAAATCAACCTTTACTAATACTTTATCCCCCTCTTTCGCAACCTGATAGGTATCATCATTAAGGTCTTTTACTACATTCAATGATTTACCATTCTCATCCGTAAGGGTTAATGTTGCACCCAACCCAGGCTGATCCACCCGAAGAATATAATTAATCCGCTTTTCGAATTCATCATCCTCTTCTCCGAGCACAAGGGGGCCTTCACCATTTTCTCCCCGAACCATGCGTCTAACCAGAGCATTATAATTATCCGGTTTGATCTTATAAGCGGTAATGGAGATATTGTCGGTATTGGTATCTGCGCCAACGATTCCAATGGCACCGTTTTTACCGTCAATCGTGCCATCCACCAGAATGTCCTGTTTACCGAAGATACCGGTGTTCTGATCAGCGAAAGAAACAGAATTCGCAGAATCCTCTACCCCTTCCGACTCCCAAATAAAATTATCAATCATAATACCTACATTCGAGGAAAAAATATTTCCATTGCAGGTAAAGGTGGTTTTGGAAGTCTCATCATTCATCGTTGACAGAATCACGGCTGCGGGATATCTTTCCATCTCATCAGTATCAGCATACTGACGATAACCGATGGTTTTCGTTCCAATGTCCACTTCACTCTCAGGCCCGCAAAACGCCACCACTTGACCGGTTACTATGTAGGCAGAAACAGAAGTCTCGCTGGAGTTCTGCGCATGTGCACAGATTGCCTCCATCCCTCCTGAAACATTGACGTTCCTAGCAGAAATCGCACACTGGGAAGTATTATCTGCGTAAGCATAAATCCCCAATCCTGTTCCGCCATTCACATCACCAAGGTCAGAAACAGAAGTACTGCCCCCTTGTTGCGCATCTGCAATAACTGCGTCCCACATTGCAGTAACTCCAAGATTACAACCCAATATATCCGTTTCAGAGTTATCCCCTGTAGAAGAGGCATACAATCCATAGCCCAAAGTGTTTGTAATACCAGGAATCGTGACTAGGGCACTCTTTCCATTCAGTGCACTCACACTCAAAGCATAATTGTTTTCAATCGCTACAGAAAGGGGATCCAAAGCTTCTACCACATCTTCAGTATTCGCAATGATCTCAATCGGTTGCGGATCCTGCTGC
The DNA here is from genome assembly GCA_016286555.1 of Lachnospiraceae bacterium. Taxonomy (GTDB): domain Bacteria; phylum Bacillota; class Clostridia; order Lachnospirales; family Lachnospiraceae; genus AC2028. The sequence continues at coordinate 21,647 of JAEETA010000034.1, forward strand.
TGATCAGGATCATCCCCCACCACAGCAGAGGGCACTCCGCCCAGTCCCATAATGATCGAAAGAATACTTGCAAGCAGTCTGTTTTTCATCATCTTAATTCCTTCCTCTCATTCAAGATAAAGCCCTTACGCCAGGCTGTCAAAAGTCTCGCGGATTGCTTTGATAAATCCCAGAGAATCCAGGATCACGGGATTCTCGCAGGTGGAGATCAGGGACAGAGACTTGGTCATATGTCCGTCCTCGATGGTCTTGATGCAGGCCTTCTCCAGGCGCTCGCCGAAAGCGGTCAGCTCCGGAAGTCCGTCCAGCTCGCCGCGCTTCTTCAGTGCGCCGGTCCATGCGAAGATGGTAGCGATTGAATTGGTAGAGGTCTCCTCTCCCTTCAGATACTTGTAGTAATGTCTCTGGACAGTTCCGTGTGCAGCCTCAAACTCGTAAGCGCCGCTGGGAGAAACCAGCACGGAGGTCATCATGGACAGATCGCCGTAGGCGGTCGCTACCATATCAGACATGACATCGCCGTCATAATTCTTACATGCCCAGATAAAGCCACCCTCGGAGCGGATCACGCGGGCCACTGCATCATCGATCAGAGTGTAGAAATACTCGATGCCCAGACGTTCGAACTGCTCCTTGTACTCCTTCTCATAGATTTCCTGGAAGATATCCTTGAAGGTGTGATCATACTTCTTGGAGATGGTGTCCTTCGTAGAGAACCACAGATCCTGCTTCGTATCCACCGCATACTGGAAGCATGCCCCCGCAAAGCTGCGGATGGAACGCTCCGTATTGTGGATGCCCTGCAGGATGCCGGGGCCGTCGAAGGTGTGGATGGTCTCCCGGATCTCGGTGCCGTCCTCGCCGGTAAATACCAGCTCCGCCTTGCCTGCGCCGGGTACCTTGATCTCCACATTTTTATAGACATCGCCGTAGGCGTGACGCGCCAGAGTGATGGGCTTGGTCCAGTTCGCCACATAGGGAGTGATGCCCTTTACCAGGATGGGAGCACGGAAAACGGTGCCGTCCAGGATGGCACGGATGGTGGCGTTGGGACTCTTCCACATTTCCTTCAGATGGTACTCATCCATGCGGGCCGCATTGGGAGTGATGGTGGCACATTTTACGGCCACACCGTACTTCAGAGTCGCATTTGCGGAATCCACAGTCACCTGATCATCCGTTGCATTGCGGTTCTCCAGTCCCAGATCGTAATACTCCGTCTTCAGATCGATGTAGGGGAGCAGCAACTCGTCCTTGATCATCTGCCAGAGGATCCGGGTCATCTCGTCTCCGTCCATCTCCACCAGCGGGGTTTTCATTTGAATCTTAGCCATACTATTCTCCTTTTATCCCATTAATCTTTATCTATCTGCCGGAGGGAATCAGTCCTCGGGACGGATCAGTCCGTTCTCCAGCATATTCTCATAAGCGTTGATGATGTGCTGATGGGCCAGGCGCTCTGCCTCCTCCGCATTGCCGTTACGGATGGCATCCAGGATGGCCGCATGCTCCTTATTGGACTCGGAACCGCGGTTGGCACTGGACAGGGTCTGCTTCCGGACGCGCAGCACATACTGGTGAAAATCCTTCAGCTGATGCTCCAGGATCTTGCTTCCTGCAGCCTCGTAGAGGATCTCGTGGAAGCGGTTATCCAGATCAAAAATCTGCTCCAGATGCCCCTTCTTCACGTGGAACTCCGCCAGATAAACATTTTCCTCCAGCTCCTCCAGCTGTTCCTTCGTGATGTTTTTGGTGGCCCAGGCAGCTGCCAGTCCCTCCAGCCGGGCACGGATCATGTAGATATCCCTGACATCATTGTCGGTAATACCCACCACGTAAGCGCCCTTGTTGGGGATGATCTGGATCAGCCCTTCCAGCTCCAGCTGACGAAATGCCTCCCGCACAGGGGTCCTGCTGACACCCAGTTCCTCACCGATGGTCACTTCCCGGAGTTCGCTGCCCACGGCGTATTTTCCGTTCAGGATATCCTCTCTCAGGCGGTGAAAAACTCTGCCGCGAAGGGAATACTTGTCGGTTACTTCCTGTTTCACATCGCCGTTATTCATTCTGTCTCCTTTGCTTTCTGTCCGTCGTCGGAACCGATGATCTCGTCAATGATAAATGGCGGTCTCTTGCGGGATGCATCCAGAGAGCGCCACACGTACTCGCCGATGATGCCCAGCATCACCATGATCAGTCCGAATCCGCACAAAAGCACGCACATGAGGGATGCCCAGCCCGCGACGGGAGTGCCCTTAGTGAACTTCTCCACCACCACGCTGATGAGGAGCACCAGCGCCAGGAGGTTGAATACCACTCCCACTCCCATCATGATCCGCAGAGGCGCATAGGAAAATGCCAGCACGGAATCCATGGCCAGCTTCACCTTCTTGGAAAGGGTCCAACGGGATTTTCCCTTCTCTCTGTCCTGACGGACAAAATAGATCACATCCGTGGGGAAGCCCAGCCACATAACCTGCAGGGTCAAGGAGGAATTCTTCTCATCCAGGAGCTTCAACACCTCGATGGCTTTCCGGTCAATGAGGTAGCAGTCGCACCCTCCTGCGGGCATGTTCTTGTTCACGGTCTTGCGCACGATGGCGTAGTAGCAGTTTGCCAGGAAGACCTTGAAGGGATTCTCCTTCCGCTCCTTCCGGGCTGCCAGCACCACCTTGTTGCCTTTTTTCCAGCTCTCATACATCTCCAGGATCAGGGTGGAATCCTCCTGGAGATCTGCCTGCTTCGTCACCGCACAGTCGCCGGTGCAGACGTTGAATCCTGCCAGCAGTGCCGCATGCTCACCGAAGTTCCGAGAGAGTTTCACGCAGACGATACGGTCATCCTGCGCCTTTAAGCGGTTCATGATCTCCCAGGAATTGTCCCCGGAGCCGTCGTCTACCATGACGATCTCCACTTCCTCCAGTTTGTCCAGGATCTTCGCCTTCATATCGGCGTAGAGATCCTCCAGGGTGTCGCTGCTGTAATATACGGGAATAATGATGGATAGTTTACTCAAGTCCCTGCTCCTTCATGATCTTAATGTATTCGTCGTAGTCCCGGATGTACTCGTTCTCATCGTAGTGCTCGCTGGACATCACCAGCAGAATGGAATCCGGGGAAAAATCGTACATGTCCTTCCAAAGCATGGAGGACAGGTACAGTCCCATCATGGGGCGGTCCAGTTCGATGACCTTCGACTCGGTGCCGTTGTCCACCTTCACCTTGCTCTTCCCCGCCACATTAATCATGACGAACTCCGAGCTTCTGTTGGCGTGGCGCCCCCGGATCACGGTGCTGTCGGAACCGTAGATATAGAAAACGCGCTGCACCGTAAAGGGAATATCTCTGCCGCTTCCCTCGATGACCACCAGGTTCCCCCGCTCGTCACCGAAATCCTTAAACTGTAATACCTGATACATTTCTTCGAGTCTTTTCATTGCTGTCTCCGCATAATAACCCTATTTTGATACTTTAACTAATATATTTTACCTCAAAACGAACGGAAAATACAGAAAAAATCCTGCCCGAAGGAATTTTTTGCACCTGAGCGCATTCAATGCTATGATAATCCTATGGAAAATGCACTGTTTCACGGGACAATCGTGGATGCCAGCAGAATACTGTACACCCCCTCGGAGTTCGCCAGAGAGTATCTGAACTACCTCCAGGAAACGGGAAATCTCCAGGCCAGGAGCCCCCATGTGAGCTCCAGACGAAACCTGCAGAGCTTTCTCTTTTTCTGCGTCAATTCCGGGGAAGGAACCCTCTCCTACCGAGGCCGGGATTACGACCTGCGGGCCGGGGACTGCGTCTTCATCGACTGCAGACTCCCCTACTCCCACCGTACCTCCGAGAGCCTCTGGAGCCTGACCTGGGTGCATTTTTACGGCAATCCCGCCGTTGGGATCTATACAAAATACCTGGAGCGGGGCGGGCAGCCCTGTTTTCACCCGGATGACATCACCCCCTTCGTGCGGCGTATGAACCGCCTGCGACAGGTGGCACAGACACAGGACTATATCCGGGATATGCGTGTAAACGAGGAACTGACCTGTCTCCTGACCCTGCTGATGGAGCAGAGCTGGCACCCGGAGAGCCGGGAACGCAGCGGAAAAAAAGCGGCGCTCTACGCCATCAAGCTCTACCTCAGCGAGCATTACACCGAGAAGATCACTCTAGAAGATCTGGCGGGACAGTTCTATATCAACAAATACTATCTGACCAGGCTCTTCAAGGAGGGCTTCGGCTGCAGCGTGGGCACCTATCTCCAGCAGCTGCGGATCACACGGGCTAAAGAACTCCTGCGATTTTCCGATAAATCAATCGAGGAGATCGGATATGAGTGTGGGATCGGGGCGCCCCATTACTTCTCCAGACTCTTCCGCCAGATGGAAGGGATCAGTCCCAGTGAATACAGAAAGATGTGGTAATGTTTGAAATAAAGCGCTGATGCGCTTGATTTCAAACGCAATTTTGCCTGCGGCAAATATTGCATGATGTATCGGAGAAACTGCATGCGCAGATTTCTCCTCACGTGCCTGCGGCAAATATTGCACAGGTGGTATCGGAGAAACCGCATTCGCGGATTTCTCCTCGTGAGTCAAGATTGGTGCAGAGATGATAAATCCGGTAGACAGACAACCGTATATTGACAGTCAGGTTCCTAGGCCGGGAACAACAAAGCCGGTGGGCAAGGGAGAAGCCTTCAACCTGGATCAGGCGCTGAACTCCTCCGATGACGGCGGTGTCATTTACGAGCCCTCTTCCGAATCCGCGGCGAAGAAAGAAAGCGCAGCCGGATCCGGCAGCGGCGCAGGCAAGGAGAACCCCAGAGACAGCTACGCTACCTTCCTGAAGGAAAAGGAGCAGGCGGCGAAGGATGCCCCCGGGAACGACTTCTTCACCCGGATCCTGGATGTGATCCGTGACTTTGCAAAGCAGCTCACGGACAATGCGAAGCGTATCTTCAGTAATTTCTGGGAAAGCAAACCCCTGAATGACGGAGCGGAAGGAACGGAAGCGGACCACCGGAAAGCGGATGCCGAGAAATACGGCGGAATCTATGCTTCCGGCGAAGAAGCGGGTCGCAGCGATCCGGGCGAAACCGCGGATGGCACGGATCCCTACCCTCTCCCCTGGGAAGTAGCTACACAGCGAGGAAGCGAAGGGCTCGAAACCATGGAGTCCGGCGCAGCCGCATCGGATGTGGATGCCTCCCGGGACGAAGCCATCAAAGCGGCATTGGAAGCCGGTGACGAAGCAGCCTTCCAGCGGCTCATCTCCGACTACGGCAGACGGACGCCCGCCAGAAACACCTCCATCCTCACAAAATATGATGCCAGTGGGCGGATCGTAACCCCCGCGCCCTCCGATCTGAACCGCATCATCCGCAGTGATGACCGGGCAGGATCGAGGAAGGGATAAGGAAACATAAACATCGGCAGACGAAGCACACAGTTTCGCCTGCCGTTTTTTTGCAATAAAAAGGGACCCGCGTTCATCACACAGGTCCCTTTTTTGTGTCCGTATTTATGCTACGTTCGCGTTTAAACTGCAGCTCTCTTCATAGCTTCTTCGTAATCCTTGGTGCCCTTGAAGACTTCGTTGGAGTAAGGATTGCACTTGTTCTCCAGGGACTTCTTGATGATCACGGAGATGCACAGAACGTTGATCAGCAGCGACATCATAGCGACGAAGCTCTGCATGGAAGGATCCGCAACGATGCCCATCTCAGCGATGGCCGCGTTGGCTGCGGCGGTCTTGCCCTGTCCCGCATTGTACAGTGCGATGGCCTTCTCATACAGCTCCATGGTGGTGATGTTATTCTCCAAAGCGCCACCGTAGACACGAGGAAGTGCTGCGGCGAAGACGCCCTTCAGCTGGAACAGAGGCACCACCTGCGCCCACATACACCAGATTGCCAGGGTGTTTGCACGGTTCTGGATCCATGCGCCCTTGTTCCACAGAGCGTTTGCAAAGGTGGGAGCCAGCAGCAGTGCGAAACCGCAATACCAGGAGTGGGTAGGAAGGTTCAGGTAGGTGTACTCG
>JAEETA010000011.1 GCA_016286555.1 Lachnospiraceae bacterium
CCGGCACTGTTCGAAAATGTGTTCGGAACATCTGTTCGTTTTGTATTGTATCGAACATTTTTTCGGGTGTCAATGGCTTTTCGTAAAAAAATCGAACAAAGTTTCCGAAACTTTGTTTGCCTTTTGGAAAATACTGTGCTATACTGAAGGCAAATAGATGTTCGATTCTATTGCGCAAAGCATGATAACGGAGGTGTTTATGGGGAATTCTCTTACGCCCAAGCAGGAAATGATCCTGGAGTATATTAAAGAAGAGATCCTGGCCAGAGGCTATCCGCCCACGGTCCGTGAGATCGGTGAGAAGGTTCATCTGAAGTCCACTTCTTCCGTCTTCTCTCATCTGGAGACCCTGGAGAAGAAGGGCTATATCCGCAGAGATCCTTCCAAGACCCGTGCCATCGAGATCTGTGACGATTCTTTCCAGATGGTGCGTACCGAGATGGTTTCTCTTCCGGTATACGGTAATGTAGCTGCCGGCGAGCCCATCCTGGTGGAGGACAATATCCGGGAATACTTTCCTATCCCCGCTTCCGAGGTTCCCCCCGGAGATTCCTTTATCCTGAGCGTGAAGGGGGATTCCATGATCAATGCCGGCATCTTCAGCGGCGACCGCATCATGGTGAATTCCAAGGCGACCGCCACCAATGGAGACATGGTAGTGGCCATGGTGGACGACTCCGCTACGGTGAAGACCTTCTATAAGGAGAACGGCCATATCCGTCTCCAGCCGGAGAATGACAATATGGATCCCATCATCGTGGATGATTGCACCATCCTGGGCAAGGTCTTCGGCGTGATCCGCTTCTTCCGCTAAGTGTCACCAATAAACAAGCCAATTTTCGAACAAACGAATAACCAATAGAAAACAGCAGGGCGAAATGCCCTGCTGTTTTCGTATCTGTTCGACTCGCAAACACAATCTTCTATTTCGTAAACTCTGCGGGATCCATGCTCTTGCCGTCTCTCCAGATACGCTCCAGATCGTAAAGGGCACGATTCTCGGTGTCAAAGATGTGAACAATGATATCGCCGAAGTCCATCAGGATCCAGCCTGCAGTATCATAGCCTTCCACGTGCTTGTCGGGGAAGCCGGCTCTGCCCATCTTCTCTTGCACATTCTCGCAAAGGGCCTGGATCTGGCTCACATTGCTGCCGCCGGCGATGATAAAGAGGTCAGCGATAACGGATACCTCACTGATATCCAGCACACGGATGTCCATGGCCTTCTTCTCATCCAGAGCCGCAATGGCGATTTCGGCCATCTTCTTGGTTTTCTCATTCATCATAACTGTTCTCCTGCACGCGGTGTGATTCCGCTGCTTTGCGAAGCTCCCGGTCAACAGTGATCCGGGCGCTGTAATGATTGTAGGTCTGTTCCGTCATGGGATCGATCTCCTGGCTGCCCTCGGAAAGGTAGTTCAGGGTATCCTCCAGGATCCAGAGCAGTGCCTGGTTCAGATCCACGAAAGCCACATAACGGATCTCTCCCAGATGGGGAGCGGTGCGTCTGCCGGGCTCAATGTAATCCGCGATGAAGATGATCTTCTCCAGCAGATCCATGCCGGGACGCCCTGTGGTGTGATTTATGATGGCATTGATGACGGAATTGTCCTCGATGCCGTATTCACTCATGGCCAGGAAGCCACCTACCTTGGCGTGTAATAGCCCCGGATTGGAGCGCTCCACGTCGGATACGGTGATGTTGTTCTTCTCACAGATGGAGATCTTCTTCTCATCGGAAAGGCATTTCGCGCAATCGTGGAGCAGGCCTGCGGTCTGGGCGCTCAGCACATCGGCGCCGTAGCGCATTGCCATGGCTGCAGCGGTATATTCCACACCCAGGGTATGCTCAAAGCGCTTGGCATCCAGTTCCTTTTCCATGGCCTTGGTGAGCTTTTTTAATTCGTTCTTCAAGGAAGGGCCTCCTGAAAAGATTACTCTTTGCTTCCTGCCTCCGGAAGGATGATCTTGGGCTTGTCTCTGTCGGGCTTGTACAGAACGATCTTGCGTCCGATGACCTGCACCGTGGTGGATCTGGTGCGCTCGGACACCATGATGGCCAGCTCTTTGGGTTCGTCTTCACAGTTCTTGAGGACATTGATCTTCAGCAGCTCGTTTTTGCCGAAATACTCGTCAATGGCTTTTACCATCTCGGGCGTCAGACCGGACTTTCCGAAGGAAAATGCGGGCTCCAGCTTGCTTGCCAGACTCTTCAGATAAGAACGCTGTTTGCTGGTTAAATTCATATATCTTCTCCATGCGTTCGAAAAAACGGCATATCAATGCGTTATTTCGAAAACTATTTGTAGTAATCGAAGCTGTGGCCGTACATCCGCACGGTATCGCCATCCTTGATGCCCAGACCTTCCAGCTGCTCCAGGATTCCGTTATCCTTCAGGAACTTCTGGAAGAAGGCAAAGCCCTTTTCGGACTCCAGGTTGGTGTATCCCAGCATCTTCTCGATGCGGGGACCTTCGATCACGTATTCGTCTTCTTCGTCGTCGTAATATACGGTGAAAGGCTCCTCGTCGAAGGCCAGCTCCACCTTGGGATCGTATTCCTGCTCGAATACGATGGGCTCCTTGCCACTCTCCTTCAGCATCTTTGCTGCAGTCTGCAGGAGCTCGTCCAGTCCCTCGCCCGTCACTGCGGAAATGGGAAGAACCGGCAGATCGGGATTGCCGAAGGCCTTCCGGATCTTGTCCGCCACTGCGGAACGCTCTTCGGGAGGCAGCACGTCCATTTTGTTCACCGCGATGATCTGAGGTCTGGTGGGAAGCTCCTCGTTGTAGAGAGCCAGCTCATCGTTGATGGCCTTGATGTCTTCGATGGGATCACGGCCTTCGGTACCGGCGCCGTCCACCATATGGATCAGGACTCTGGTACGCTCGATGTGACGCAGGAAGTCATGGCCCAGACCCACACCCTGGGATGCACCTTCGATGAGGCCGGGAATATCTGCCATGACGAAGCTGTCCTCACCCAGGTCAATGACGCCCAGATTGGGGCTTAAGGTGGTGAAATGGTAATTGGCTACCTTGGGCCTTGCGTTGGATACATGGCTCAGCAGGGTGGATTTTCCCACATTGGGGAATCCCACAAGTCCCACATCGGCGATGACCTTTAACTCCAGAAGCAGCTCCAGCTCCTGTGCCGGCTGGCCGGGCTGTGCGTACTTGGGAGCCTGCATGGTAGGAGTTGCATAATGCTGATTGCCCTTGCCTCCTCTGCCGCCTTTTAACAGCAGATATTCGGAGGTGTCACCGGACATGTCAACAATTACGCGCTCGCTGGCGGCATCCTTGATCACGGTACCTTCCGGAACCTTGATGACGATGCCTTCGCCGTCCTTGCCGCGGCAGTTCTTCTTGCCGCCCTCCTGACCGTCCTGTGCGGCATATTTCCGGACGTGACGGAAGTTCACAAGGGTATTTTCACCCTTGTCCACCACCACGACCACATCGCCGCCGTTACCGCCGTCCCCGCCGTCGGGTCCGCCGTTGGTCACATATTTTTCTCTGCGGAATGATACGTGTCCGTCTCCGCCCTTTCCGCTGCGGACGAAGATCTTCGCTCTGTCTGCAAACATGATAAAATCCTTAAAAAAGGCTCCAAACAACGAGTGTTTGGAGCCTTACAATCCTTACTGCTCTACGGGATACACGGAAGCCTGCTTCTTATCTTTGCCCTTTCTCTCGTAGCGGAGAACTCCGTCTACCAGAGCATACAGGGTATCATCGCCGCCGATTCCGACATTGTTGCCGGGATGGATGCGGGTTCCGCGCTGTCTGTAAAGAATATTGCCGGCCTTAACGAACTGACCGTCAGCTCTCTTAGCGCCTAATCTCTTGGACTCGGAATCTCTGCCGTTCTTGGTAGAGCCGACGCCCTTCTTGTGAGCGAAAAACTGAAGGCTCATCTTAAGCATCTGTATTTACCTCCTTGTTCGAAATGGATAGGTAACGATCACCGTATTCTTCCTGCAGCTGGGACAGGGACAGTTCAAAAGCGGATAAAAGCACTTTGGAGCCTTCCTTCAGATCCTCGGGCAAAACGCAGCGGATAAATCCGGATTCTTCGTTTTGTGTTACCGAGATTTCCTCCCCTACAACCTCCGAGAGGCCGTTTAAGGTGTGGAAGGTCAGTGCCGAAACGGCGGAGCACACAATGTCCAACTCCTTTACAAAAAGCCGCTTTCTGGCATATCCGACATGCCCCATGAGCGTGAAGCTCTTCACGGTACCGTTATGGTCTTTTTCAAAGACGATGGTAGTCATTTAGGCCTCGATCTTGTCGATCTTTACCTGGGTGTAAGCCTGTCTGTGACCGTTCTTCTTATGATAGCCAGACTTTCTCTTGTAGTGATATACTACAACCTTCTTGTCACGACCCTGAGCGGTAACGGTACCGGAAACCTTAGCGGATGCAACGTCTGCACCTACCTTCATTCCACCGTCGCTGACAGCGATCACCTGGTCAAAAACAACGTTAGCTCCCTCTTCGACGTCGAGCTTCTCAACACGGATCTCGTCGCCAACGGAAACCTTGTACTGCTTTCCACCGGTTGCGATAATAGCATACATAATAAGGCACCTCCTTTTCATGACCAATCATGAGTATGCAAAACTTGGCCTTTTTTCGCTGGTTTCGGTGGTATTCCGAGGAATACGCTTGCGAACCCCACCAGGCGGCATACTCAAGTATCATAGCAGAGGTGCCTTAGAAAGTCAATTATATTTTTCGGGTCATCATTTGTTCTTCTTCTCAAAATCTTCGATGTACTGGATCAGGAGGTTCACGGTCCCCTCCACACCGAGGATGCTGGAGTTGACGCAAAGGTCGTAACTGTCGGCTCTGCCCCACTTCTTGGAGGAATAATAATTGTAGTAGCTCTGACGCTGCTTATCCTTCTTCTGGATCATTTCAGCAGCCTTATCCTCGGAAAGTCCGTAACGGTCCATGATCCGGGCGATCTTGTGGGAATCGTCGCCGTAGATAAAAATGTTCAGCACATTGGCGTAATCCGCAAGGGCGTAGTCTGCACAACGTCCCACGATGACACAGGGGCCTTCGTCCGCGATCTTCTTGATGGTATCAAACTGTGCCAGGAACACCTTATGGCTGATGGGCATATCCACGAAGGAAGAAGAATTGTACCCGAAGGAATAAGTGTCCATCACCAAATTGTAAAGGAAGGAGTTGGTGGGACGCTCATCATGGTTCTGCATCATCTCCTCGCAAAAGCCGCTCTCTTTCGCAGCGCGGGAAAGCAGCTCCTTATCATAGCACTTAATGCCGAAATGCTCTGCCAGACGCTCGCCGATCTCACGGCCGCCGGAACCGAACTGTCTGCCGATGGTCACCACTGTATTCATAAACGTGCCCTCCTGTTCCTCAGTTTTCCGCGGGGGTGCGGTCAACTGTTTGTATTTTGGGTCTTCTTATGAAAATTATACAATTTTTCGTCAAATCGTGCAAGTTTTCTGTAAATTTACACCAAAGAAAAATGCGCCGGAGATATGCACTTTCAGCCTTCAGCTTCCGCTATTTGGGCATGATCTCCAGCAAATGGGAAAAATACTCGGGCAAAGGCGCAGTAAATCTCATAAATTCCCCGGTCCTGGGATGGGTAAATCCGATGACCTCGGCGTGGAGGCACTGACCGGAAAGCTTGTAGGGGCTCTTCCTTGATCCGTAGACCTCATCGCCAAGCAAAGGATGTCCGATGCTGGTCATATGGACGCGGATCTGGTGGGTTCTGCCGGTCTCCAGTCTGCAGATCACCTGGGTAAAGTCCTTATACTCTTCCACCACTTCATAATGGGTGACGGCGTGCTTTCCGCCGCCTTTCGGGGAAGGGGGAACCACAGACATTTTCTTACGGTCCTCGGGATCTCTGCCGATGTTCCCTGTAATGGTACCCTTCTGCTCAGGCAGATGTCCCCAGCAGATGGCCCGATAGAGGCGCTCCGCGCTGTGGACTTTCAGCTGCTCCGCAATGGCGTTGTGGGAAAAATCGTTCTTACATACGATGAGGGACCCGGATGTGTCCTTGTCGATGCGGTGGACGATTCCGGGCCGCATGACGCCGTTGATGCCGGAGAGACTGCCCTTGCAATGGTACATCAAAGCATTTACCAGAGTGCCGCTTTCGTGGCCGTGGGCGGGATGCACCACCATGCCCTTGGGCTTGTTGACCACCAGCAGGTCATCGTCCTCATAGAGGATGTCCAGCGGAATATCCTCCGGCAGGATCTCCGGCTCCCGAAGTTCAGGCAGATTCACCACGATAGGATCATCTTCTCCGGGCTCAAAGGAGGGTTTGGTAATGACCTTCCCTGCCACTTCCACGGCCCCGTCCTTGATAAGGTTCTGGAAAAAGGTGCGGGAATAATCTCCCACGAGAAAAGGGAGGAGCTTATCCAGCCGCTCCCCTTCGTAATCTTCCGGAAGTTTCAGTTCCAGGCGGATCATGAATCGATCTCCCTGTATTTGGTGTGCTTGAAGTTCAGGAACTCCAGATCCTTTTCCTTATATACGAACAGGAACAGGATGATGAGCCCGATGACTCCGAGAACCACAGCAATGTCAGCAAAGTTAAAGATCGGATAATGGATCAGGATAAAGGAAATGTAATCGATGACGTAATCAAACCGGATCCGGTCGATCATATTTCCCACGCCCCCGGCAATGATCATGGTGAAAAATACATGGGCGGGGATAAACTTCTTATAGTCCGGCAGCTTGATGAGCATAAACAGGATCACCGCCATGAAAATGATGCTGACAAAAAGGATCAGAACCTTCTGGTTCTGCAGCATGCCGAAGGCAGAGCCTCTGTTCTCCAGATAGTCCAGCTCCAGGGCCCCATCGATGAGGCTGTAAGCCTGCTTTCCCTGAAGTTTCGTCACGGCCAGCTGCTTAAACCACTGATCCAGGAAGATCAGCAGCCCCAGAAGGAGCAGATCCACGATATACATGACGGGCTTTTTGTAATGCTTGTTTTTCATAAATCAATAGTCCTTCTTGTCAAAATTGATCTCGTCCAGAGCGGCGCTCATCTCCTCGGCAGTCACGTCGTTTACGATGACGGCGTTACCGATGCCGTTTAAGAGGATAAAACGTAAGGATCCGTCTCCCACTTTTTTGTCGGAAGCGGTAAGTGCAATGATCTTCTCGTTTTCCAGCTCCGTGGTGGAAATGGGCAGGCCGAAAGGAACGAACATATCCCGGATCTCGTAATAGTCTTCCTTGGAGATCATCTCCCGCTTCCAGGAAATGAAGGAAGCGGCAACGCAGCCCAGTGCGACGCATTCGCCGTGCAGGAGTTCGAAATCCTTATATTTTTCAATGGCATGGCCCAGGGTATGACCGAAGTTCAGGATGGCTCTCTCGCCCTTTTCCAGAGGATCTGCCTCTACCACAGCCTTCTTTACGGAACAGCTCCGCAGCAGAAGTTCCTGCAGGGTTTCAATGTCCCGGTCGCCGATCTCGTAGATATGATCGATGAGCCAGACGTAAAACTCCTCGTCTCTGATGAGACCGTGCTTCATGACCTCTGCAAAGCCGGAAGCGTACTGTTTTCCGTCAAGAGTCTTCAATGCACTCAGATTGGTATACACCAGGCGGGGCATCTTGAAGGCTCCCACCATATTTTTATAGCCGTCGAAATCCACTCCCGTCTTGCCGCCGATGGAGCTGTCCGTCATGGAAAGCAGGGTGGTGGGAACCTGGATATAATCGATCCCCCGCAGATAGGTGGCTGCCGTAAAACCGGTCATATCGCCGATGACACCGCCGCCCAGAGCGATAAGGAAGGATTTACGGTCCAGATGCTCCTCGATAAGGTGAGAGTAAAGCTTCCGGATCTCCTCCAGATTCTTGTGGTCCTCTCCTGCAGGGATTACAAAGTAGGTAACTTCGCATACGCCTTCCACTGCGGTTTTTACCGCATCCAGGTAAAGGGGGCTGACATTGCTGTCGGTTACGATACAGGTCTTCTTTCCTGCAAGGCCTAAACGCTCCAGTTCGACCGGAAGCTCCTCGAAGGAATCTGTAAAGAGGATGTCATAGAAGGGATTTTCCCCGTAAGTGATATTTAAACGCTGGGACATGATCAAATACTCCTACTCACAAAAAATTACAGCCCTTCCCGGTTGAGCGGGAAGGGCTGCACAAAGCAATTTCGCTTAGAACAGATTGCCCGAGGAAGGGATCGCGGAATCCTCGGATGAGGAAGGATCGATATCACCGGAGATATTGGTGGTCTCGGGGGTGATGATGAATACAAACTTGGAAATGGCTTCCATACGTCCGTTCAATGCGTAGGTAGCGCCCTTCACATAGTCAAAGATTCGCTGTGCGTATGCGGAATTCTCCTGATTGGTTACCAGATTGTCCAGGTTCAGAACCACGCTTCTGCCATCCAGCAGTGCATCCACAGCCTGGGCTGCATCATCCAGTACATTGGGCTTTAAAACAAATACCTCCATGTTGCTTGCGTTGCTCATATTGGTCTCCTTTGTTGTTTTCCTTGCACGGAAAGGGGTCGCTTTGGTGACTCTTCTGGGAGAACGGTCCTCGGGATCGCTGTAGGGATCCTCTCTGGGCGCTACGGGAGCTTCTTCGGGATAATCGTCGGTAGCGTATTCATCAGCGTATCCGTCCTGCTCTTCATCCTCCTCGTTGTTCACCCGCATGAAATTAATAAACTTGTCAATCGTACTCATATTTTCCTCACGACTTATTTGATTTCAAATACTCACAACCTTCTATATTATCTGCGTTTGTGAGCTCTGTGTCAAGTGGACTGCTCTTTCCCGTGCATCCCGCAATGAGGTCTGAAAGCAGGAGCAAAATAACGGTTTCGCTCTCCTGCCAGATCCTGCGTTCTCTTCTGTCGGTAAACACCAGGTAGCTGTCCTCATTACTTTCGGGCGGGATCCTGGAAACAATGGCGGTATGCTGGTTTTTCGAAGCAATGGTGTCGAAAAACAGCGGACAGTTTTCCTTGAGGGCCGGGAGCTCTGCCATGCCGGAGGCCTGTACGCCTTCCGGCAGACGGATATCTGTTGCCATTTCGTTGTCCCAGTCCCCTGCCATGACCATTTTATTCCCGCTCACGATATAGACGGAAGCGATGCGGTACTGCATCTCCAGAACGGGCAAAATGGAATTGATGCGCTTGGGCCAGGGATCGTCGGTATCGAACAGGGAATGGATCTTGAGGATATTGTAGGGCAGGTTCTTTTTGACGATCTGTTTCAGCTCCAGATCCTTATGAAGTTCCTTTTCGTAGACCACATAGCAGTTGCGGCCCTTGTTTTTCCCTACATAGAGGGTCTTATCTATGAGGCCGAAGAGCTCGTCAAAGGTGGTGGCATCCTCGGGATAAGCAGCACAACCGGTGGTGGCGGTAAGGAAAGGCCTGCAGTCCTCCAGAATCAGGGTTCTTCTGACCACTTCTCTGGAGTCGTAGAGGGTTTTCAGGAATTCTTTTCTCCCGGGAAGGTCGGAAGCCCCGAAATAGAGCATCAGGAGCTCATCTCCGCCGAATCTTCCGATGAGGCCATCCTTCCCAACGTAGCGCACAAGAGCCTCGGTCATATCCATCAGGACTTCATCTCCCACGCGGTGGCCGTAGGTGTCGTTGATGTTTTTGAAATTATCCAGATCGAGGATGGAAAAGCAGAATGGTTTCTTATCTGCGATGAGTCTATGGACGAGATCCAGGATATATCTGCGATTGACCACGCCGGTTAAGGGGTCGAGGATATCGCTTAAAGGGATATGGTCCAGGATCTTATCGAAATAAGGGTAGATTCTGAGGGAATCCCAGGAATAGAGCTGTTGTGTTGCGGCGGCATTGTTCTGATAGCGAAGAACGTCTGTTACATCGGAAAAACTTCCCACGAGGCCGATGATATTGCCGTCTTCATCATAAAGGGGGCGCTTGGATGCGATGATATCACGCTCTTCGTCGCCTTTCATGCATCTGCCCAGGACTTTGTAGGTGCTTTCGCCTGCCAGAACGCGGAGCTCGTCCTGCTTATAGGGTTCCGGATCGCTGTGCCAGCCCATGTCCTCGTCGGTTTTGCCTTTGATATCATCGATGGAGGTAAAGCCGTAAAAATCGAGAAAAGACCGATTAGCACCGATGAAACGGCGCTCTCGATCCTTCCAGAATACGCAATCCTGCGATGTGTCTACAATTTGTTCAAACAGATGATCTGTCATGTGCATACCCCTCGTTGAAAAACACATATACCCTTTGAAAATTATAGCAAAAATGAGGGAATTAGTGCAAGAAAACTTAGTTAATGAAATCGTCATCACCGACGGACTCGGCGTCGAGGGCGATGAAGTCGTAGACCCGGAGGCCGTACTCGGTGTTGGACTTGACGATGGCGTACTCATCGTTCTGGTAGAGGACGGTAATCTGCTTGAAGTCGGCGTAGCCCTTGTTGACGTTGTAGACGCCGGTCAGGGTACCGATACGGGTAACGGAAAGCTGGGACAGGTTATCCTCGGAGTAGAGGACGCTGCCCTTGGGCAGAGAGGAATCGTCCACGTAGTAGACGCATTCGTTCTCGTCGTGGCTGTAGACAGATACGACTCTGGGGGCGTTGGTCACCTCTCCTGCTTCCGTGTAGGACTGGAGGTTAACGTAGTAAGCCCCGGTCTGAAGGTTCTGGTAGACGTAGTTATCGTCGATGAGGTAAAACTCTTTCGTAGTGATGGCGGAATTGGGGATCTTAAGGCCGCTGTTCTGCTCCAGCAGTACCTGGATATCCAGGTAGCGCTCGGTTGCAAAGGACAGCATGGAATCGTGGAGAGTGAGGATGGCATAGGTCTGGTCATCATTTCGCTGCAAAGAGACCTTAGCCCAGGATTCGTCCAGATTCTTGAGAAAACGGACTTTCACGTAATCCTCGTCCAGAAGGCGCTCGCCGAACTCTTCTTCCACGGGAATGGCGATAGACCAGTTCTCGTCTTTGGAAATCTTGTAGACTACATCTCCCTGATTACGAATCTCATTGGACATGAGCTGGGTGCGCTCGTATTTTTTCTGATCAAAAACGTCTTTGGTAAGGGTCTGTGCCGTAAGATCCTCGTAGCCGTCGGTCCAATAGGTGACGATGCCGGTATCGGGAGCATAACCGTAACGGAAAATATCCGCGCCGGTACCGGAGGAACTGGAAAGCTGGTTTAACAGACTGGTATTGGCCAGCTTCAGTACGGCGTTTTTCACGGTGTATTTAAAGTCATAGGTCTCGGTAAATTGAGATTTATCGAAATTATGGGAAAAAACGGCGATCTGGTTTCGGAAATCGGAAAGTTCCTGGTTGGACAGGGAGTTCTCGGAGAGAGATGCCGCTTCCAGGTACTCCTGCAGCATACCGGTCTCATCCACGGTGTAGACCACATCACCTACGGCCACTCTCTGGCCCTCTCTGGTAAGGTAGTTCACGTAGCCGTTGGAATTGCAGACAACCGTCTCCTCATCTCTCAGGCAGATGCCGGTAAATGCGGTATTCTCGGAAAGGGAACCTTCCACCACTTCGTAACGGACAATGGGCTCCGAATGGAAATACAAAAAGACCACGATCATGACGTAAATCAGGATCCCGATCAGGAGGTAGGAAATGATGTTCAGTTTTTTGATCTTGGGCAAATTGAAAGAGATAACCTTGGGCTCCGCCGTCTCAGCGGGCTGAGGCTGCCTGGGCGGTCTGCCATTGCCCCTGGTGGAATTCCTGTCCAGGTCTCTTCTACTGTCCCTTTCTGTATCCCTACCGGGATTCTGTCTGTCTCTGTCCATCTACTACAATTAATTTCTCCGGTGCTTTTCCTTTGTTGGAAATAAATATTTCAAATCAGCGGGTGAATGGCATAGATCCGTGTGAGGACTATGTTTTCCCGTCGGTGCTTAGCGAGACAGCGACTTTCGTCGTCTGTCGAGCTTAGCATCCGTTACGTGGAAAACCGTAAGCGGAAGCGTGTCCGAACACGAATACTATGCCGTGAACACGCGTCACTTAGTAACCTTTTATTCAAAACAAGGAAAAGCCCCGGCCTGTGCCGAGGCTTTCCGAAATTTCAAACTACAGCGCGATGATGATCTTATCCTCGATGGCTGCGGGGATCTCGGATGCATCCAGGCTGACGCTCAGGATGAAGTCCACATTAAATGCCTTGCTCAGCGCATCGAGCTTGTTAACGGTATCAACCAGCGCGGAATTATCAACGGAAGCGATCTTAAGAAAACTGTCGAAATACATCTGCATCAAGTCGTGATCCTGAGAAAGGATGCCGGATACGAATCCAAGGAAAGCATCCGTGCTCTGGATGGGGAAGAGAGAAACATCAATCATACGAACCTTATTGTTCAGCTCGTACATGTGCTTCGCACTCTTGTCCAGGTAGACAATGTTTCCGGATGCGGTTAAGACCTCACGGTTCACCTTATCCAGAAGCTCTTTCGTTTTTCCTTTTCCCTTCTGACCTACAATCATCTGAACCATCGGACCGTCCTCCTTATATGTGATTTATGGTCGGCCATACCCCCCGATTGATTGGTTGACCGTCTATAACCATTATATGGGATAGACCGGGGAAAAACAACCTTAAATTCGGCCCGTATTTCCGCGGTATCAAGGGGGCTCTACGATCCCACGATAAGCCCAAGCACATCCGCCATATCATCGTAGAGTGAATCGGTGGATTCGGACTTCAGGACTACCGCAATATAGGGGCTTCCGCCGCCGTCCTTGGCATACACGATGAGGCAGTGTCCTGCAGCGCTGGTGGTACCTGTTTTGCCACCAATGACGGTAACACCCATGGGAGCACTGTATTTCCCCTTGAGAAATCCGTTGCTGTTGGTGACCTTTACCTCGTTCATGATGCCGTTCTTGTCGGGGTAGGTGGTTTCATAGCTTAAGGTGGAAATGATCTCGTTGAATGCCTCGTATTTGATGCACTGATTAAAGATCAGATAAAGGTCATAGGGGGTGGTGTAGTGTTCTTCGTCCGTGAGTCCGTGAGGATTCATGAAATGGGTATTGGTGGCCCCAAGTTCCACGGCGCGGTCGTTCATCATGGCTACGAAGCCGTCGATGGAGCCACCGATGTTTTCCGCAATGAGATTTGCCACATCGTTGGCGGAATACAGCAGCAGGATCCTAAGAGCCTGATACAGGGTCATGGAATCTCCGGTCCGCAGGCCCAGAAGCTGCGCCCCGTTCTCGGTGACTTTAATGTTGTCCGTGGCGGTCAACGTCTGATCCATGGAGCCGTTTTCGATGGCTACCAGGGCCGTCATGATCTTGGTGATGCTGGCGGGATAGAGACGCTCATGGACGTTTTTTGCGTAGAGAACTTCCTCGGTGGAAAGGGAGAAAACAGCAGCTCCCTCAGAGGTGGTCAGATCCAGACTGCCGTCTCCCAGGAGATCTGTGGTATCGATGACACAGAGCCCGGAAGCAAAGCTGTCGGCTTTTTTATCCCCCTGGGTGGAAAGCAGGTTCATGCTGCTGGTATCCGAATGGATCTCGTAGGGGGAGGAATATGACAGACTGCCGCAGCCGGAAAGGAACAGACTGCAGCAGACCAGGATTGTGATCAGTTTATTTATACATCTCACGCCACTCTAAATCTCCTCTGTCAAGGGACTTGATCAAAAGCTCGGCACTGGCCAGGTTGGTGGCCAGCGGAATGTTGTGCATGTCGCAAAGACGCATGACACCGCTGGGATCGGGCTCGTGAGACTTGGGAGAAAGGGGATCCCGCAGAAAGATCACCAGATCGATCTGGTTTTGCTCGATCTGCGCTCCGATCTGCTGTTCACCTCCCAGGTGACCCGCCAGGTATTTGTGTACCGTCAGGTTCGTCACTTCCTCCACCAGTCTTCCTGTGGTGCCGGTGGCGTAGATCTCATGCTTGCACAGAATTCCCCGGTAAGCGACACAGAAGTTCTGCATCAGTTTCTTTTTTGCGTCATGTGCGATGAGAGCGATGTTCATCCGTTTTCCTCCGTCGGGAGAAGCCTTTGCCGGTCTCTCCTTTTTCCCCGTTTCCTTCTCTTCTGTATATGCCTACAGGATGTCCTCGATGGATGTCAGATTTCCCCGTTTGGCCTGGAGTCTCACATTGAGCACAAAGCCGATGCCGGCAAAACAGCTCAGTAGGGAGGTCAGACCGTAACTGACAAAAGGCAGAGGCAATCCCGTGTTCGGTAATAAAAATGTGGCAACGCCAATATTGATAAATCCCTGAAATCCGACGAGTCCGCCGATACCGGCACCGATGATGGCGCCTCCCGTATCCGGCGCTCTGCGGGCTACGGAAATGCATTCCAGGGAGATCATAAAGAGCAAAATGATAACAAGCAATGTGCCACGGAAGCCGAACTCTTCTCCGATAACGGCAAAGATGAAGTCTGTCTGATCCTCGGAAAGGAAATTGCCGTTCTTCAGGGAAGTGATCTCGTTGTTCTTATAGCCTTTTCCCTCCAGCATTCCGGAGGCAATGGCAGTAACGGAATTCAGCTGTTGGTATGCTTCGTCCGTTGCATATTGTTCGGGATAAATGAATGCCAGGACACGGTTCCTTTGATAATCGATGAGGAAATCACTGTCCGGCCGTAAGGCGAGTGCTATGAAAATGGCAACCGCCGGGATCGCTACCGCCAGCACTCCGAAGATCAGCTTGTGACTGATGCCTCCGGCGTAAAGTATCACACAAAAGATCAAGGCTACCATGATACTGGTGGACAGATCCGGCTGCTCGTGGATCAGGAGAAACGGAACCAGAAGTAATGCGACACAGGCCGCAATTACAGGGAAAGTATTGAGTTTCTCCCTTCTTTTCATAATAAACTGCGCAAAGAATAAAATCAATAATATCTTAGCCAGTTCGGAGGGCTGGAACTTGATGCCGCCGATGGTGAGCCAGCGCTGCGCATTGTGGGAAGACTCTCCCATCAAAAGCACCAGAGCCAGCAGTCCGATGTTCCCCGCGTAGATGATCCAGTACAGCTTCAGGATCAGGTGATAATCCACCAGACTGATGACGATCATGGCGACGGCGCCGCCAATGACGCCCATGAGCTGACGGTTTTGGAGGGAACTTTCCGCGCTGCCCACGGCATAGACACCGATGACGGACAGGGCGATCACCAGAAGGACCAGCTTAAAATCATAATCTTTTAAACGATAATTTCTAAAGTTCATAGAGTTTTTCAATAGTGGTGCGGGACATTTCCTCCGTGAGGATCATGCCGTTTTCCACGTAAGCCATTTTGCAGAGATTCTTGGGACGCAGGCCGAAACGGGACTTGTCGGGTGCCTGATACAGTACACCGCCGATCTCCACGGTTTCGGGCTGAAACTCCAGTGCCGCAATGAAGGCGGACTCATTGGTTGCACCGCCTGCATAGGCACTTCCCAGGAGACTTCCCAGTACCAGTATGCTCCCCTTGGAACGAACGCTGGAGCCGGAATTGATGTTCCCCAGGATCACAACATTTTCATCCAGGGTCAGTTCACTGTGATTCATGACGTCACCGTGGTAGATCCTGCATTTTTCCCTGGGATCGATGCGCTTCTCATAGTCCCCCACGATGTGGAGATAGTGCTTTTCCGTCTCCTCGTCCTCTCCTACGATGCAGATGACCCGCAGCATGGAGCACTCTTCGATCCTTGCCACCAGCTCGTGCTCCTGCATATCGGACAGCGTTCTTCCCACCAGGGAAATAACGACACTGCTGTCGCCGAACACTTCACGGCCCGCGGTAAACTTCTCCGTTACCGCTTCCAGGATATCTTCGTAGCTTGCCTCCGGATCGAATATGATCCGCAGCCCGCTGGGGTATGACTTAATCGTAATGTTGGTTTTGGACATTAGGGTTTCCTTCTTTGATATATTTTGGTGAAATGTGATTTGGTGCTTCGCACCAAATCACATTTCATTGGTGACGCCGGCATCAGGTGTATCCGCAGTACCTGTGATGAGTTCGTCGGTGTCTGCAAGCCCATAATAGTACTTAATGATATCCCTGGAGATCTGTGCCGCATAGTCCGAGGAGTATCCGAAAGGTACTCTCGTTGCCATGGCAATCTCAGGGGTATCCGCAGGTGCATAGCAGATAAACAATGCGTGGTTCGGCCTGTTACGGATCTGCTCTGCGGTACCGGTCTTGCCTGCTACTTCTACTGCCAGATCCGAGAAATAGGACTTGTTCTGTACCACCATTCTCATACCGTTGTGGATGATGTCCCAGTACTCCTGCGGAAGGTTTACGGTGCTGTGAACCTGCGGTTCACGGATGGTCAGGATATTTCCTGCGGGATCCGTGGTGTGATCCAGCAATGTCAGATCGTAGCAGGTGCCGGAATTGGCGATTGTGGCCGCATATCTGGCCAACTGCGTTGTGGTATAGCTGTTGGTACCCTGTCCGATGGCGGAACGGACTGCGTCGGAGTCCGATACATCGGGGGAATACTCGGTGATCTCCACGCCGGACTTTTCCGTAAGGCCGTAGAGATCAGCGTACTCATAAAGCTTGTTCAGACCCAGGGAGTCGTTGTAGCTGCCGTCATTTGCGGTGGCCAGCCGGAAGCCCACTTCGTAGAAGAAATAGTTGCAGGAATCCCGGATGGCGGTGACCAGCACCTCGTCTCCGTGGCCGTATCTGCTCCAGCAACGGGGTGAAGGGGTAATGGATTCAAAGAGGGACACACAGTCAATCTTCGTATCCGGATCGATGACATTATTCATGAGGCCCGCGGAGGCGGAAACAATCTTAAAGGTGGATCCGGGGGCCGCCTTGTACTGAGTTGCGAAATTCAGCATGGGGGAGGATTTGTCCGAGATCAGCTGGGCAAAATAATCTGCGTCCACGGTATTGGCCATTTTATTGTTGTTATAGCCCGGGTAGGAAACCATGGCCAGGACCTGCCCCGTATGGACATCAGTGATGACCACGGAGGCATTACAGGGATCCAGCGCCAGCTGCGCCGGTGTCACATCAATGTTGGTGATGCGGTTCATCATGAACTGAAAGGCTGTGAGGGTGCCTGCTTCCAGCGCTTCGATCTCGCTGACGGGGATCTCGATGGAGTCCTGATCATAGAGCAGGAAACAGATGTCCTTCCCCGTGAGTACATCGTTCATCAGCATGTACTTGAACATCTTCTTCTGATAGTCGGAAGTGCGATCTGCCAGTCGCATGGTCTCATCACAGAGAGCTTCAAAGATCTCGGAGGAAGTGGCATATTTTTCCTCCATCTTCAGCTTGCTTGTGTCGATCCAGTTCATTGCGATGCAATAGTCCAGGTACTCGCCCAGGGATATAGTCTCTTCGATGGTCCAGGCCTGGTAGGTGAGATCGTTCACATCCACCTTCTCCGTCATGATGATGCCGTTTTTGGTTAGAAGGGTGATGATGTTACTTTCGTAGACCTTGTACTCTTCCTCCAGATCGCAGTAGGGTGTCCGAACCTCCCGGATCTCGGTGAGCAGCGTCTTGTAGACATTCTCCTTGTAGGAGGAATAGCGTTCGTACACATCCCGCTCGTGAACTTTGGCGTCTTCCGCACCGAAGTGGCGATAGTCCAGGATATTATTGTCGATCATGGCAAAATACACATCGTAGATGGGAATCTTGATCTCGGAACTGACGGCCCCGGGAGCATCCTCCTTGGCATCAATGATCTTCGAGGAGATCAGGCCTGCCAGCTTCTGCTCCAGGATCTCGTAAACGGCGATGGTAAGCCCTCTGTCCAGGGTCAGGTATACGTCGTTGCCCGCAGTGGGTTCCTGGCGCTCCAGAACGGAGATCACCTTACCGGTGGTATTGACCATAACCCGCTCATATCCCTTGGTTCCCTGCAGGGTGGACTCCATATAGCTTTCGATGCCCAGCTTACCCACCACATCGTTGGAGGTGTAGGTGTCCTCAGGCTTTCCTTCCGCAACGGCTGCTTCGTTTAAGGTGATGATCTCATCCGAAGAGATTTTTCCGGTATAGCCAAGAACATGGGAAAAATACACAGAATCCTCATACTTACGGATGGTATCCTCTACGATGGTAACGCCGGGAAGTTCCTCTGCATTTTCCATCAGCACAGCCATGGTCTCATCGGAGATATCGGAAGCCACCACGGTACCGATGTATTTCCGGAAAGCGGTCTGGCTCATGGCGTAACGCACATTGATGATCTTCAGCCACATTTCCCGGTCATAGCCTTCTCCCGGCAGCCAGGTGCTCTTTTTGTTCCCCGGTTCTTCGAACTCTCCCACCGCATAGTGGTAACCGTTGCCGGAATAGCGACTCAGGTACTCCATGATCTCCATGGGGGTGGAGGCCGCTTCCTCGTCCGTCAGTTCATCGGTATAGATATGATCGTAGACATCCGCAAGAAAACGCCGCAGAGCAGCGTCCGATACGGAATAGGCAAATTCTCCGTCCTCATCGATATAGATCTTCAAGTCCATATTGATGCTGTCCCCGTTTTTCTCGATCATGCGGATCAGGGACTCGATCATGGAATTCAAGGCGGGATTTTTGGAGGAACCGCTTTCGAAGGTATCCTCGATCTTCACGGAATAGGCCAGCTGGGAATAGGCCAGGAGATTGCCGTCACGGTCGTAGATATTGCCTCTGGTGGCATCCAGACTGCGGGTCTTCTCCTGCTCCAGGACAAAATTGTCCAGGTAGGTCTGACCGTTTACAATCTGCAGGTTAAAGCAGCGATGGACCAGAATGCACGCAAGAAAGACCATCCCGATATAAAAGATGGTGAGTCTGCTGGTAAATATATTTATGAGTCGCTCTTTAATCTCTTCAAGCACGGCCGATGTCACTCCTGTCCCGGGCTTCTTCGAAGGCCTTGTAGATCCGCAGGATCAGCGGGTAGATCAGGATCCCCGCCAGGATGGTATAGAGCATTTCCGGCAGGATGACCCTGGAAAGGTAATACCAGAAATCCAGTTTTCCGCGGAGCAGAAAACGCAGGATATAAACGGTCACTCCGTAGGTCATGTCGCTTCCCAGGATCAGCCAGAGGGGAAGCCGTATATCTTCCGCAAAGAACATGCCGTAGAACTGACCGTTCAGATATCCCAGAAAGGTACAGATCAAAGCGTTTAAGCCGATGAAATCACCGTAAAAAAGGTCGATGAGGAGGCCGCAGAAAAATCCGATGACGATACCGTAGCGCTCTCCGTGGATAAAGCCGTAGACGCTGACTAACAGGATCATCAGATTGGGCACGATGCCTCCCAGATGCAGGTGGGAAAATACGGAAACCTGCAACAGAAAAAACACTATGATGCTGATGCCGATGGTGATCTTACGCGCCACGCTCATTTTTCTTCGATCTCCTGCTTCCTGTCAGTGATCACGAGGACCACGCTCAAATGTTGAAAATCCACCACCGGAGTCAGCTCACCGGATTTGGTCAGATTGTTGTTGTCCCAATCGATGCTGTTCACGTAACCGATGAGGAGCCCCGGCAGATATTTGTCGGAGATCTGGCTCGTGACGATCTTATCGCCCACGGAAGCTTCCTGAGCGGTCTCGGAAAGTCTGGAAAAACGGATGTGCCCCGTCTCCATCAGTTCCAGGTCGCCGGAAACGATGAGGGTATCGCCGGTGGAAAGGATCTGACCGCTGACATTGCAGCCGTCGGATATAATGCATTTTACCCGGGACCAGTTGGGTTCTACCTTGGTGATGATCCCCACCAGTCCGCCGCCGGCAATGACATTCATGTCAACATCCAGACCGTCGTTGCTGCCCTTGTCGATGATAAAACTGGTAAACCAGTTGTCGGAATCTCCCGCAATGACGCGGGCCCCAACTTTGTTGTAGGAGTCGTACTCATCGGAAAGTTGCATCAGACTGCGGAGCTGATTCAACTCGTATTTTTCCTGGTTCAGGATGGTGTTCTCTTCCGTCAGCTGGTCCACCTGGGCCTTCAGCTCGGCATTTTCCTCCAGGAGATCTTCTACGGTGCGGAACTCCTCCTTCCTGTTCCCCAGCCATTCACCGATACGTGCCACGCCCTTCTCAAATGGCACAACAACAGCACCCGCGGCGCCGCTCATGGCCTTGTCAAAGACTGTGGTTCCGTAGGTGATCATCATGAGGACCAGGCATATTAAAGTGAAAATAAGGAGGAGATATTTACCCGGTATGGTAAATTTCTCCCCCTTTTGCTTTACGATCGGACTCATTTACTCATTCCTTCTACCGGATAAGGGATACGACTGAAGGTGCTCTCCCGCATGATCCGGGAAAGTCCTTCCACCGTGGTGGTAATGGGGTCATTGCTGATATTGACCTTCAGACCGGTTCCGTTGGCAATATCCTCCACCAGATGGCTGACCTGGCTGGCACCGCCGGTGAGATAGATGCCGTTGCGGTAAATATCCGCGGAAAGCTCCGGGGGAGCCTTCTCCAGGATCAGTTTGATGTTATCGATGATGTTGCGGAAATGAACGCCCATGGACTCCACAATAAGTTTCGTGGGAATCTCCCGCTCCACGGGAAGGCCGGTAACGATGTCTCTTCCGAATACCACTGCGCCTCTTCCGTCCAGCTCCAGATCAAAGAGGGAGTTCTTCACGGACTCGGAGGTCTTGCCGCCGATGAGGAGGCCATACTCGCTTCGTACCGCATTTCGGATGGCTTCATCGAATTTCTGGCCACCAACTTTGATCATTCTGCTCAAGACGATGCCGCCCAGGGACAGAATGGAAATCTCTGTAGTTTCAAAGCCCACGTTTACTACAAAAGTACCCTGAGAAGTGGTGACATCAATGCCCATGCCGATACCGTCGGCTACGGCCTTGTCCACTGCCAGGATCTTGTGTGCCTTTACGCCTGCTTCCTTCAGCAGGTCATAAAATGCACGCTTCTCCACATCCGTCACATCGCAGGGAACTGCGATGAGGAAGTCCGCAGACTTCAGATTACCGCCCTGCAGATCAGAGATCATATAACGGATCACGGTCTCCATATTCCCCAGGTCGGAAATGACGCCGCAGCTTAAGGGATAGGAAATCCGAATGTTGTAGGGGGTCTTCTCGTACATGTCGAAGGCGGAATCACCGTAGGCAAAAAGCTCGCCGGGTTCCTTGATGGCGATCATGTTCTTCTGCACGTAGACGGAATCCGTGGCACGGGAATAGATTTTGATATGATTGGTACCGAGATCGATACCGAAAGCGTTCGAGTTCATAGGTTCTGCGGGATATAGTCCCGGTCTCCTTCCAATAATCTGTGCTCGTGGAAGCTGAAAAATACGCCGTCACCGATGATGATATGATCCTGCAGCGGGATGTCCAGATCCTTTCCGGCCCGGACCACCTTCTGTGTAAAGCTTAGATCCGCTCTGCTGGGGGTGGGATCACCGCTGGGGTGATTGTGAAGCAAAATGATATTTACCGCATGGCGCTTTAATGCTTCCAGATAAACGGTTCGCGTGGAAATGAGGGAGAAATTGACGCTTCCTTCGCTGAGCTTTCGTGATGCGATGAGATTCATCTTCGCATCAAAACAGGCCAGCATCACCACTTCCACATCCAGGTGTCGCATTTGCTCCATGAAATAGGCCGCTACGGAGGCGGAATCATTGCACCGCACCGATTCCTCGGCCCTGGCCATGGACAGTCGCATGGAAAGCTCAGCAATGCATTTGAGCTTCACCGCCTTTACTTCTCCGATGCCTTTTACGGACTGCAGGTCCTCCATAGGAATCTCGTAGAGGCTTAAAAGCCCCTGGTGAGGCGTCTTCCCCAGGTGCAGGATGTGCTGTGCCAGTTCGGTGGCATTCATCCCCTGGGTACCGGTCCGCAGGATCACCGCCAGGAGTTCGCTGTCCGTCAGAGCACCGGGCCCGCAGGTCAGAAAGCGTTCGTAAGGCAGTTGCGACAGATCTGTTTGATTTTGCATTGGTCTCCTTCCCCTTCTCCGGGGCAAAAGAAACCTTGGTTAACGAATGAAACGATAGATCACAAAGGCGAGGATCATTCCGAAAACACCGGCAATGGTGATGTTAAAGGTAAGTCCGAAGGTCAGCTGGATCAGTCCCAGGTTCAGCTCCACGGGACTGGTGAGACCGAAGACGCCGCCGAAATCCAGAAAGGTTCCGGGAAACAGTCCCCCGATCAGATTGCCGAAAATGTATCCGATGAGTACCAAAACGATCAGTAGCCAATCAGCTTTTTTCAAGAGATATCCTCCCCGGCTTCCTGCCCGAAGGAAGCCTTAAACAAAAGGTATTTTACCATAAAATCAGGTCGCTATCCACCATTGATTGAAATGATTTCAAAATGCCGAATTTCCCGTGAGGCCAGGTAAGTCCGCCCTGGAAATAGACATTATAGGGCTCCTTTAAGGGGCCGTCTGCGGACAGTTCGATGGAGGAGCCGGATACGAAGGCGCCTGCCGCCATTATGACCTGACTGTCATATCCCGGCATGTCCCAGGGCTCCGGTGCCACAAAGGAATCCACGGGTGCCGCGGACTGAATGCCCTTGCAAAAGGCGATGAGGGCATCCGCACTGCCTAAGGTAATGGACTGGATGATATCCGCTCTGGGAGTATCCGCGGAAGGGTAACATGAATATCCGAAGCGTTCATAGAGATGAGCCGCAAAAATGGCACTCTTCAGTGCGCTTGCGGTGACGGTAGGGGACAGAAACAGTCCCTGGTACAGCGCAGGAAGGGTACCTAACGTAGCACCCACCTCTTTTCCCAGGCCGGGGGAAGTGAGTCGGTAAGCCGCATTTTCCACGCATTCCTTCGTGCCTGCCAGGTATCCGCCGATGGGAGCCAGACCTCCGCCGGGATTTTTGATGAGGGAGCCAACTACGAGATCTGCGCCCACATCGCCGGGCTCGATCACATCCGTAAACTCGCCGTAGCAATTGTCCACCATGATGATGACTTCAGGCTTGATCTGCTTACAGAAGGCGATCACATCTCCAATCTCGGAAACATGGAAGGAAGGTCTGGTCTGGTAACCCTTGGACCGCTGCAGGGTGATCATCTTTGTCTCGGGACGGATGGCTGCGCGGATTGCGTCAAAGTCAAAGGTACCGTCAGCTTTCAGATCCGCCTGACGATAGGTGATGCCATATTCTGCCAGGGAGCCTTTGGAGGGGCGGATGCCGATGACTTCCTCCAGAGTGTCGTAGGGCTTGCCGGAGACGCTTAAGAGCTCGTCACCGGGCCGCAGATTGCTCATGAGTGCCAGTGCCAGGGCATGGGTTCCGCAAGTGATCTGGGGACGCACCAGGGCGTCCTCTGTATGGAAGATCTGGGCATAGACCTTTTCCAGGGTCTCTCTTCCCAGATCGCTGTAGCCGTAGCCGGTGGTTCCCAGGAGGCATGCCTCTCCCACCTGGTTGTCCTGCATGGCTTTCAAAACCTTTAACTGATTGAACTGTGCCGTTTCGTCGATGCGCCGGAAGCGTTCCTCCAGATTTTTACAGATCTCCTCACTGACTTCAAATACCCTGGAGCTGATGCCCAGGCTTTCGTACATGGATTGTAATGCGTCCAAAATATGTCTCCTGCTTTCTTTCTAACTTAAGATTGTGTTTGGATCAGACCCAGTTCACGAGCCTTCTCCTTCATAAATGCGACAATTCTGTCATTATCGTGACCAAACTCCCGTTTGTCGATCCAGATCACATCTCTCTCCCGCCGGAACCAGGTAAGCTGCCGTTTCGCAAAATGTCTGGTGCGTTGCTTGATGAGCTCCACCGCTTCTTCCAGGGGTAAGCGCCCTTCCAGATAGTCGTAAAGTTCTTTGTAGCCCAGGGCCTGCATGGAGGTGGCATCTGCCGAAACGCCATGCTCGTAAAGCCCTCGTACTTCCGCTAAAAGACCTGCCTCCATCATGAGATCCACACGCCTGTTGATACGGTCGTACATCACTTCCCGATCATCCGTCAGGACAAAATAGGCGGTGTTGTAGGCATTTTCTTTAACCCTTTCCCGCTCGTTGTGGATGGAGAACTTTTCTCCCGTGAGATGAAAGTATTCCAGAGCACGGATCACCCGTTTTTCATTGCCTGCGGGGATGGCTTCCGCACTTTCGGGATCGGCTTCTTTCAGAAGATTATGCAGTACTTCCTTGCCTTCCCGTTCCGCCAGAGCCCGGAGGGAAGCCTGATAGTCCGGATCGTCCGGCATGTCGGTAAAGTCCACATCCTTTACCACTGCCTGAATGTAAAACCCGGTGCCGCCTACCAGGATGGGAAGTTTTCCTTTGCTTCGGATATCTTTGATGGCTTCTTTTACCATGCGCTGAAAGGCCTGCACATGGAATTCCTCTTTCGGATCCAGGCAGTCGATCAAATGATGAGGTACCCCCTGCATTTCCTCGGGACGGATCTTGGCAGAGCCGATATCCATACCACGGTAGACCTGAACGGAATCCGCGGAGATGATCTCACCCTCCAGCTCTTTCGCAATGCGGATGGAAAGTTCGGTTTTACCTACCGCCGTGGGACCCGAGATAATGAGTAAGGGTTCTTTTTCTTCGCTTCTCAATCTTCTACGATCCTCTTGAATTTCTTTTCCAGTTCCGTCTCCGTCATCACGATGATGGTGGGACGGCCGTGGGGGCAGTTGTAGGGATTCTCCAGGGTCAGCAGCTCGTCGATGAGGCGCTCCGCCTCCGGAAGGGTGAGCTTATCGCCGCCCTTCACCGAAGCTTTGCATGCCATGCCTGCGATCTTTTCCTCGATGACCTTGTAGCTCCCTCTGGCATTTCCGTCGGAAAGTTCCTCCAGGATCCGCAGGAACAAGGAACCTTCGGACTGACCGTAGAGGTCTGTGGGCACCGCCCGGAGAGCGTATTCACTGCCACCCATATGCTCGATCTCGAAACCGATGGCTGCAAAGGCGTCTGCGTGCTTCAGATACAGATCCTCTTCAGAGGAGGAAAGGGTGACGATAACGGGAGGCAGAAGGTTCTGGGAACAGACTGCCTTCTCCCGATAGGCCTTTACCATCCTCTCGTAATTTACCTTTTCATGAGCGGCGTGCTGATCGATGATCATGAGCTTACGCTCGTACTGAATGAGCCAATAGGTTTCAAACAGCTGGCCGATGATACGGAAATCCTTCCGGTGCTCTTTCGTGAGGATCTTATCCGCAAAGAGGTGCTGTTGCTGCCCTGACTCACCGATTTCGGGGAAGGCAGTTTGATTTTGCACCTCGGTCTCCGGGGAGGCAGGCTGCCGCTGCCCCCCGATCTCCGTAAAGGAAATGCCGTTTTTGGCAGGGATCCGCTCATCCGGAGCAAAGAGATCCTTGGCAGGCGGCGCAGGCTCGAAGGGGGCCTTCTCCGCAGTGGTTTCCGTGAAGAAATCTTCTACTGTCACCTGCTCAGTTTTCTGAACATCTATGGATGGAGAAACTGCTGCAATCGCACGTTCTGTCGTGGGAGCAGAAATGGGACTCTTTGGTGTGCCTGCATTGGAAGGTGTTGTCCCATAGGTACTCTCCTCCCGAACCGCGACCCCTCTGCGCTCCAGCTCAAAGGGCTCGGGATTTTTCCCGGAACGGACCTCGGAGATGGATTCCTTCTCCCGCTCCTTCTGTTCCGCCTTGCTTTCCAGCACATGTCCGGGAAGCATCTCCTGCGCCTTCAGCACAGCTCTGATGGCTTCTGAAACGGTGGCGTAGAACAGATTGGAATCCTGAATTCTCACCTCCTGCTTGGTGGGATGGACGTTCACATCCACTGCATGAGGATCGATGGTAAAGAGCAGGAAGCATACCGGGAAGCGGTGCAACATCAGATACTCCCGATAGCCTTCTTCGATGGATTTTGCGATGAGATCGCTGACAACGTATCTTCCGTTGATGTAATAGATCTCAAAGTTCCGGTTGGAACGCACCAGTTCCGGCTTTCCCAGGAAGCCTCTGACACTGATGCCGTTTTTGGAAGCGTTAAAGGGCACCAGGGAAAATGCGATCTCTCTGCCGTAGATCTGGTAGATGGCGTCTTTGAGCTGTGCATTTCCGGAGGTGTGAAAACGGGATTTGCCGTTCACCGTCACCTGAAACGCAATCTCCGGATGGGACAGAGCGATGCGCTCCATCACATCGGTAATGGCACTGCCTTCGGTGTTGGGAGTCTTCAGGAATTTTCTTCTGGCGGGGGTGTTGTAGAACAGGTTCCGCACCAGAATGGTGGTGCCGTTCGGAGCACCCACTTCGGAAAAACTTGTTTCCTTTCCGCCTTCGATCTCCATACGGGTACCGATGAGGGCATCCGGTGTTTTGGTGATGATCTCCACTCTGCTGACGGCGCAGATGCTGGAAAGTGCTTCACCTCGGAAACCCAGGGACAGGAGCGCGCTTAAGTCTGTTGCATCCTTGATCTTGCTGGTGGCATGGCGCAGAAAAGCGGTGCGGACTTCGCCTGAAGGGATGCCACAGCCGTCGTCGGTAATGCGGATCCACTCGATGCCGCCGTCGCGGCACTCCACCGTAATGGCTTTGGCGCCTGCATCCACCGCGTTCTCTACCAGCTCCTTTACCACGCTGGCAGGGCGCTCTACCACCTCGCCGGCAGCGATTTTGTCTATGGTTGCTTCATCCAATACACGGATCATGATCAAACCTCAAATGAAAACAGATACTTCGATTACAGCTTAAAACGGTTCTTCAGCTTGCTCTGCAGTCTGTAGAGCACGTTCATGGCATCCAGCGGTGTCAGGGTGGTGATCTCCACATCCATCAGCTCCTGAATAACATCTTCGTCACTGACGGTATCAAAGAAGCTCATCTGCCCCAGATCCACTTCATCCAGTGCCTTTACCTTCTTGTGTGGTGCGGCATTGCCGTCTCCTACAGTGATGGACTGGATCCGTTCAGTGATGTCGTTGTCCGAAAGCTGCTCTGCAATCTCCAGGGCTCTGTCGATGACCATATCAGGCAGTCCTGCCAGTCTTGCCACCTGGATACCGTAGCTGCGGTCTGCGCCGCCCTTGACGATCTTCCGCAGGAAGACGATGCCGTCCCCCGACTCTTTCACTGCCACGCAGTAATTGTTGACATTGTCGATCTTGCCTTCCAGTTCCGTCAGTTCGTGATAGTGGGTGGCAAAGAGTGTTTTTGCACCCAGGATCTTACGGTTGCTGACATGCTCTACCACGGCCCAGGCGATGGACAGACCGTCGAAGGTAGAGGTACCGCGACCGATCTCATCCAGGATCAGAAGGCTCTTTGGCGTTGCATTGCGCAGGATGTTGGACACTTCGTTCATCTCCACCATGAAGGTGGACTGGCCGCTGGCCAGATCGTCGGAAGCGCCCACTCTGGTAAAGATGCGATCCACCACACACAGATCCGCTTCTCTTGCGGGAACGAAGCAGCCTACCTGTGCCATGAGGACGATGAGTGCAACCTGCCGCATGTAGGTGGATTTACCTGCCATGTTGGGACCGGTGATGATGTTGACGCAGTTTTTGGACTGATCCAGCAGAGTGTCGTTGGGAATAAAAAGATCATTCTCCAGCATCTGCTCCACTACGGGGTGACGTCCTTCGGAGATCTTAATGACACCTTTGTCATTGATGGAGGGACGGACATAATGGTTCCGTTCGCTCACGAGACTTAAAGCTGCATAGACATCCAGTTTTGCAATCTCCTTTGCTGTCTTCTGGATCCGTAGGAGCTCTGCCCCCACCGCATCCCGGACATCGCAGAACAGGGAATACTCCAGGTTTACCAGCTTGTCTTCCGCATTGAGGATGGTATCCTCCAGTTCCTTCAGCTTCGCATTGGTAAAACGCTCTGCATTTGCCAGGGTCTGTCTGCGAATGTAATCTTCCGGCACCAGCTCTGTGTAGGAATGGCTGACCTCGTAATAGTAGCCGAATGCC
Organism: Lachnospiraceae bacterium; assembly: GCA_016286555.1. Classification (GTDB taxonomy): domain Bacteria; phylum Bacillota; class Clostridia; order Lachnospirales; family Lachnospiraceae; genus AC2028. Next base: position 27,919 of record JAEETA010000011.1, read on the forward strand.
TTGTGATATTTGATATGCAGGGTCTTGATGCCTGTGCGCTCTCGCTCGGCAGTCTCCAGCTCCATCAGCCAGGTCTTACCGTCGTGCTTTGCGTGACGGAGTCTGTCCACTTCCTCGTTAAAGCCGTCCCGGATGATGTCACCGTCACGGACGGAAAGGGGCGGTTCGTCCGCAATGGCGGATTCAATGAGACCGCACAGATCCGTCATGGGATCGATGCCCTCCCGGATTTCCGTCAGTTCTTCGCATTTGAACTCCTGCAGCACCGTCAAAATGGCGGGGAGCATGGACACGGAACTCTTAAATGCCAAAAGGTCTCTGGGATTGGCGGTTTTGTAGGTGATCCTGGTAATGAGGCGCTCCAGGTCATACACGGGATTTAGATATTCCCGGATCTCATCTCTGCTGATGGCGGAGCCGCAGAGCTCTTCGATGGCATCCAGCCGCTTCAGGATCATGCCCTTATCGATGAGGGGCTGCTCCAGAGAGGTACGCAGGAGTCTGCCTCCCATGGCGGTACGGGTCTTGTCCAGCACCCACAGTAAGGAGCCGCGCTTTTGCTTATCCCGGAGAGTCTCCGTCAGTTCCAGATTCCGTCTGGAAGCGGAGTCCAGCAGCATATAGGAACTTGCCAGGTAAGGAATGATCCTGGTAATGTTCTGCAGGTCGTTCATCTGGGTCTCCTGCAGATACCCCAGCAGTGCGCCGGCACTCAGCGCTCCGGAAGGAAAGTCCTCCAGTCCCAGACCGATGAGGGAACTTGCCTTGAAATGCTCGCAGATGAGCTTTATGCACCTGCTCTCTTCAAAGAAGCGGTTATCCAGGCTGTCGATGGGGGCGTGGAGATTCTCCCGCAGCACATCGATCTGTTCGCCGCTCATGAGATAGGCATCGTTGCAGATGATCTCACGAGGCTCAAACTTCATGATCTCATCACGGAGCTTATGCAGATCCTCAGGCTCCGTCACATAGAAATCACCGGTGGTGATGTCAGCGATGGAGAGGCCGATGCGAGTGCTGTCATAGAAAATGCAGAACAGGAAATTGTTCTTGTTTGCTTCCAGGGCCGTCATGTTCATGTTGGTTCCGGGGGTCACCACGCGGATGACTTCCCGTTTTACCAGGCCCTTTGCCAGCTTAGGATCCTCCACCTGCTCACAGATGGCGACTTTGTAGCCCTTGGCCACAAGCCTTGCGATATAATTGTCCGCAGCATGAAAAGGCACGCCGCACATGGGGGCGCGCTCTTCCATTCCGCAGGATTTACCTGTCAGAGTCAGTTCCAGCTCTTTGGATACCAGTACGGCATCTTCAAAGAACATCTCGTAAAAATCGCCCAGACGATAGAACAGGATGCAGTCACTGTACTGCTTCTTTGTCTCCAGGTAATTCTGCATCATGGGCGTGACTTCGGATAGTTCGGGCATTACTTACGTTCTCCTAGATAATAAAATCCTTTGCATTCCCGTAAGTATACGGGAATGATCTCTCCGATGAGGGAAGCATCTCCCGGAAGATGCACCAGACAGTTATTGGAAAGTCTGCCGGTCACCAGGGAAGGATCCGACTCGTTCACTTCCTCAATAAGGGCGTCCATGGTCATCCCTTCGTATTTTGCAGCCTGTTCTCTGGCCGTTTCCTGTACCAGTTTCAATACTCTGTCAAACTGTTTGGAAACAAATTCTTCGGACACCTGATCGTCATAACCTGCCGCCGGAGTGCCGGAGCGTTTGGAGTAGATGAAGGTGAAGGCGTTGTCGAAGCGTACCTGCCGGATCACATCCAGGGTATCTTCAATATCAGCCTCAGTCTCTCCGGGAAAGCCGACAATGATGTCGGTGGTGATGGCCAGATCCGGGATTTCCTTACGGATTTTTAACGCCAGCTCCAGGTACTGTTCCTTGGTATATCTCCTGTTCATGCGTCGCAGTATTTCCGTGGATCCTGACTGCAACGGCAGATGAAGATGCCTGCAGATCTTGGGATTGCGCTTCATGACTGCGATTAGCTCATCCGACAGATCCTTTGGATGGGAGGTCATAAAACGGACTCTTTCGATGCCTTCCACTTCACAGACCATTTCCAGGAGCTGAGCAAAGGAAGGGGCGTTTTTCAGGTTCTTGCCGTAGGAATTCACATTCTGTCCCAGGAGCATCAGCTCCTTGCAGCCATCCTGTGCCAGGCACCGTGCCTCTGCCAGAATATCCTCCGGCTCTCTGCTGCGCTCTCTGCCACGGACGTATGGAACGATACAGTAGGTGCAGAAATTGTCACAGCCGAACATGATGTTCAGTCCGGACTTGTAGGAGTATTTCCGCTTGACCGGGAGATCCTCCACGATTCTGTCCGTTTTCTCCCAGATGTCGATGATGTTGCCATCCTGGGACAGAACGGATACCAGCAGTTCCGGGAATTTGTACAGGTTGTGGGTACCGAAGATCAGATCCACAAAACGGTAGCTGGTGCGGAGCTTTTCCACCACCTGGGGTTCCTGCATCATGCATCCGCAAAGGGCGATCTTCATTCCCGGATTTTTCTTTTTATAGCCATTCAGTACGCCCAGTCTGCCGTAAACCTTCAGGTTGGCATTTTCCCGGACGGTGCAGGTATTGTAAAGGACGAAATCTGAGTTCTCGTCCTCGGTGATCTCGTAACCGACCTGCTCTAAAATGCCGATGAGCTTTTCAGAGTCTCTGGCATTCATCTGGCAGCCGAAGGTCACCACACAGGCGCGTAACTTGCGCCCTGCTTCCGCCTCTTTCGCAGAAAGGAGCTGCGCAGCCTTCGCGATATATTCTTTTTGAACTTGTGTTTCTTTCAGATCTTCCTGTCTCATAAAACCTATCAGCCCGTAGAGCCAAAGCCTCCGTTTCTCGAGGTGCTTACATCATCGTCTTCCGTGATACCGTAAGGCAGGAACACGCCCTGCAGTACCGCATCCCCTTCTCCGGCAACCAGGATCTTGCCTTCATTGGAGTCGTTGGTGAGCTTTACGAAGATCTGACCTTCGTTGTCGCTGTAATAGTAGTCGCTGTCGATGATGCCGACGGTGTTGTTCAGCTGCAGGCGGTACTTAAAGCCCAGGCCGCTTCTGGGAAACATGAAAAGTGCCCAGTCAGGCTGCATCCAAGCCCGGATCCCGGTGGGAAACTTGATGGTCTGGCCGCTTTCCAGGGTAAAGGGCACGGGAGTATGAAAATCATATCCTGCGCTGCCGGTGGTGGCTCTGGTGGGAAGGATGATGGAATCGTAAATCCTTTGGAGCTCTGCCTGGGAGTAATTACCCAGATCTTGCATGCCTTCGGCAAATTTCTCAAAGCTTACTTTCTCAAAACGTGCAACTCGTTGCATGGGCCGTGGTTCCTTTCTCATATACTTTATAGTAGTCGGGGCAGTGTAATGTGACGGCTGCGTCAGTTCCTTTTTCCTCATATGCGGACAGGGAAGCGGGAACATCGATAACCCGCTGGTTTTTACTGCCCTTCCAGCAAAGGAGATTGTCCTTCATGCGCTCCAGGAAGGGACCATCCACAAGGACGTCGATGTATTTCATATGGGGCAGATCACGAATCTCCTCCCAGAGATAGCCGGTGTAAAGCCAGATGGTCTTGTCCGGGAAACGGGATTTCACCTCCTGCAGGAGCATCAGCAATTCCTCCCGGTTTCCCAGATAGAGAGGATCACCGCCACTTAAGGTAATACCGGAGATATAATCCCTGGAAAGAACCGCAAAGAGCTCTTCCCGGGCAGCTTCATCAAAGGGAAGGCCTCCCTCCGGATCCCAGGTGATGGGATTCTGGCACCCAGGACAGGCATGATCGCAGCCTGATAGCCACAGGACGACCCGGAGCCCGTCTCCGTTTTTCATGTCATCCTTCGTTATGTCATGATATCTCATATTTTACATGGACCGCCTTTCGGCAATCTCAGCCATTTTTGCTTCGTTTAATCTGGTGTCACCGTGCACTCTGGAATAGGACAGGTAGCCGTTCATCCGGTCGATCTTCGTCAGGTTCCGACTGCCGCAGACGGGACACACATCCATATACAGCTCCTCGTGTCCGCAGTCGTCACAGTAGGACAGGCTCAGGTTCACCCCTTCATAGAATCCCATGGTCATGGCTCTGCGGATCAGAGTGGTGATGGCTTCCAGATTGTAATCAATGGGGTACTTCACGTACTGGATCTTGCCACCGTTGAAATAATCCCAGAAACGCTTCTCCAGGTCCTGCTTCTCGATGGGTGTAATGTCCTCGGAAACATGGCAGTGGAAGGAATTGGACACATACTCTCTGTCGGAGACACCTTCGATGATGCCGTACTTGTTCCGGAACTGCTTTACCTGCAGGCCGCACAAGTTTTCGGCGGGAGTTCCGTAGATGGCATAGAGTCTGCCGTCTTCCTCCTTGAACTGCGCCACCTTTTCATTGATGTGCTTCATGACCTCCAGGGCGAACTCTCCGTCCTCCACCAGGCTCTTGCCGTTGTAGAGCTCCTGAAGCTCGTTTAAAGCGGTGATACCGAAGGATGCGGTTGCTGCATTCAGCAGAGGCTTGATCTTCTCATGAAGCTCCAGATGACCTCCCAGGAATCCTCCCTGACAGTACGCCAGGGGATTGGTGGATGCCTTCATCTCGCCCAGGTAAGCGTAGGTGCGCAGATGGAGCTTGCGGATCATCTCCAGGTAGTAGTCAAGGATCTCGTAGAAATCCACGTTTTCCTTGCGGCTCCTTGCCAGGATCATGGGCAGGTGCAGGGAGACAACGCCGATGTTGAAGCGGCCGATAAAGACAGGCTTGTCATTTTCGTCCGCAGGATGCATGCCGCCCTTCTCATACCAGGGAGAAAGGAAGGCTCTGCAGCCCATGGGAGAAATGATACGGCCGTACTTTTTGTACATTTCCGGCACATAGCCCTCTCCCGTCAGGGACAGGTAGTCGGGATACATGGACTTGGAGGAGCATTCCACGGATGCCTTGAACACATCCTCCAGCTCTCCGCCGGGGCCGTGAAGGTTTTCGTCATAGAGGAACACAATCTTGGGGAAAAGCACGGGCTTTTTGTGCCCCTTCTTTCCCTGACCGATCTTTCTTACTTCCAGCAGAGCCATGGTTGCCATCTTAGCGAAAAATCCGGTACCGGTGCCTGCGGTTACGGTGATGAAGGGATAATCTCCACGGCTGGATGCCACGGTATTGAATTTGTATTCCCAGCCCTGGAAGCCCTGTTCGAATTCACGCTTCACATCATCCAAAGCGGTCTTCTTTGCCAGCTCTTCTTCCACGCCCAGGGAGACGTATTTTTCGTATGCCTTCTTGTAGGATTTCTCAGCGTAGGGCTCCAGGATCAGCTCCACGCTGGGTACCGTAAAGCCACCGTACTGCTGGCCAGCTGCGGAAAGGATGATGTCACCCATGACATCGAAAGCCACATCCAGGCTCTTAGGCTCGTTGTACCATACATTGCCCATCTCGAAGCCGCCCCGCAGCACCTCCTCGATGTTAAAGAGACAGCAGTTCATGGTATCCCGGCGGGAGGACATGTCATGGACGTAAATATATCCGTCACGACAGGCCTGAATCTCTTCGGTGGTCATGAAAAATTTCTGATACAGGGACTTATTTAACTGGTTGAAGATCAGGCTGCGCTTGGTGGATACCAGGGCGGAGTCGGTGTTGGAATTCTCCTTGTCACCGATGTACATGATGGACTGACTCTTCTTGTAGACGTCATCCAGCATCCGGACGAAATCCTGCTTGTAGTTCCGGTAGTCACGGTAGCTTTTTGCCACGATGGGCTTTACCTGATCCAGAACGCTCTCCACGATGTTGTGCATCTCGGAAATGGGAATTTCCTTCTGCCCCAGGGAGTCCACTTTCTCCACCACCAGACGACAGATGGTCTCGTTCTCTTCTTCCGTAAATTCGGTCAATGCGCGGTAAGCACTCTTTCCCACGGCGTCAATGACCTTGTGAACCACAAAGGCCTCTTTGGAGCCGTCCTTCTTGATGACAAAAGTGGTTAATTTCGGCTGATAGCGCTCATCGTAATTCATTGCTGATCTCCTTTGGATTGATTACTGTTCCTTCAGATGCTGCAAACGCTCTTCCAAAAATGCTCTGTATCCTTCCGCAGCCTTCTCCGGCTGCAGGATCCGTACCTGACTGCTTAGGCCTGCCAGATACCCGTAAAACAGATCATTTAAGATGACTTTGCATCTGGCGGTGAAAAATCCCTCCCGGGAAGGATGGATGGGAACATCCCTGCCGAAGCGGTCGATGATAACGCCCAGCAAAGAGTCGGGAAATTCGATGCTCAGCACATCCTCTTCTCCGTGGTACATGCCGAAGGATTCGTTCACGTAGCGCTCCAGATCCAGGCGCTCCATCTGAGAGGCACCGAGACGTTTCTCCTCCGTCTCACGGACCTGCTTCATCTTGTCCACGCGGAAATGCTTGATCTTCTCGGCTTCCGCATCGTAGGCCAGGAGGTAATAGTTCTCATCCTGCCATGCCAGATACCAGGGGCTTAACTGCCTGGTCTCGGGGCCCTTTACCACCAGTTCCTTCTTCCGGTTCCAGGCATAGTAGGTAAAGGTGATCTGCCGGTTCTCCCGGATGGCTCTGTGGATGGTGTCGATGTTGTAGAGGATCTCTTCATTCTCGCTCTTCACACGGCTTCCCACAAAGACACTTCTGTTCAGGCTCTTGGCCTGTTCCCGGCTGGTGAGATTTCCGAGCTTCCTTGCCAGTTCCGCCGATTTGGAAGCGGAAATAAAACGGGAAGACTGCACCGCATCCACCAGGAGCTTCAGTTCCGGAAGTTCAAAATCTCTGGAAAGCAGCTTCCAGCCGCCGCCGTTTCTGGTGGGTTCTCTGGCAATGTCATAGCCCAGATCCGTCAGGCAGTTCATATCGGAGTAGAGGGTCTTCCGGTCGCAGACGATCCCCTCATCCGACAGGCGCTTTAAGAGCTCTGCCGTGGTCAGGCTGTGATCTTCGTCGCTGTCCTTCTGTAAATACTGTAACAGCAGGACCAGTTTTGCTTTTTTGTTAAAATCAGCCATAGTACCTTCCTACTTTCCCGGGAAATGGAGAACACAGAACAACAGACAGCCGATGGAAAGGGCTGTCTGTTGCAATTGACCGTTATTGAGATACTTTCTCATCTGCTGAGGATGCGGCAATGGCGTTCTTACTCGCCTTCTTCTTTGCCGTGATCCGGCCTACCGCAAATCCGGCAGTGCCGACGATGACGATGATCACCATCAGCAAAACATAACTGAGGAACGTATTAAAGAACAAAGCAAAATTAACCATGTTGATTCCTCCAAAATAACGCAGTCAGAAAAACCAAATCCTGCAGATAAGTATACCAAAAAACTTAAGTTTCTTCAAGGGATTGGGAGAGTTTTTCGGCTCGCAAAACAAGGCTTTCCGGGAACTCACACTGCCGCAGGAGCAATATGGCGTTTTTGGTGGTGGCAGGGCCGGGAAGCAGCTCGTAGGAGAAGGAAATATCCTTTCCTTCCAGCTTTTCCTCGAAGTGGTAATTCTCCATGGAATCCTTCAGGTATTCCGTCAGTTCCCGATCATGGGTGGCTGCAAATACCAGGATCCGGCGCTGTGCCATCTCCCGCAGGATCTCGGTGGAAGCGGCGATGCGCTCCGCCGTATTGGTTCCCCGGAGTACTTCATCCACAAAGCAAAGGACGGGACGCCCCTCGCTTTCCGAAGCATCCAGGATCCGCTTGATGGCCTTGATCTCCACCATGAAGTAGCTGTCGCCCCCTGCCAGATCGTCGGTCAGGGCAATGGAGGAATAGATCCGGAAAAATGGTGCTTCGTAACGGGTTGCCAGGGCGGTATGAATGGTCTGAGCAAGTACTGCATTCAAAGCCACCATCCGCAGGAAGGTGGACTTTCCGCTGGCATTGGAGCCGGTGATGAGGATTCCTTTGTTCGTGGTGATGCTTCCCCTTACCGGATGCTTTAACAGATAATGATATCCTCCCTCCAGGCGGATCTCCGGATGGTCAGAATCCGAAAATTCGGGCTTGCACCAGCCGTTACGAAGAGAAGCACGAAATGCCGCAACGGCAACGCCCGCATCCAGTCTTCCCACGGTGTGCAGCAGGTTCAGAAGCAGTTCCTTTTTTCCGGAAAACAGGATCATCACCTTTCGATAGGCGATGAGATCCAGGTGGAATAAGAGGTTCAGATACGAGATCAGTACCTCAACAGGACCGGAGCCGGAGCCCAGCATCTGCCCTCCTTCGGAGCTCTTCAGCACAAAAGACCCCGCACCGTCGGCGGATTTTAAGGTTTCATACCCGTTTTTCAAGATCTCCTGCTCTGGAGAGATCTGTGTAAAGGACAGATCCGAGATTTCCTTACAGCTTCGGATCAGTCGCACCAGATAGGAAAGCCCCGTCAGATAAGGCAGGACCTTAGCCTTCCCGGAAAAATAGGTGAAGACCTGATATGCGATGAGGGCCAGCATCAGCCCAACACCCAAAGGCGCCTGAAAGAAACAGATCACGAGAAATACAGGGTACAGTACCAGAGGGATGATCTCCTTAACGGCGGATGTCTTCTCTCCTCCCGTAATGTACTCCAGATAATCGCCCAGAGAATACTCCCCGGGGAATCCCAGATCTTTCAAAAGGAGCATCAGCTCCGTGCGCTCTGTGGGGCGTTTTGCAAAGGCAGTGGCAAGGAACTCTTCCTCTTCCAGTTCTGCTACGGAAAACCCGGTCTCATGCAGCGCATAGTAGAGGTATTCCTCTCCTGCAGCACAGCAGCAGGTATTGATCCGCTCATAGACCCGGTCCATGTCCAGGTCTTTCCAGGTGATCTCATCCAGAGGCTGTTTCAGGGTATGTCTGCCCAGAGCGTCCTCCAGGGATTTTTTTCTCTTCGCGGAAAAGACCTCCGAGCTTCCTTCTTCGCCGAAGGATGCCAGGAGGCTCTGCCGCAACTTATCTCTTTTGGCCCGCTGGGCCCCCTGAAACCTTACGGTCAGGAGTCCCAGCAGGATCACTATACATAAAACAGTTTTCATGAATTAAAGGAAAATATACTTCAAAACAAAGAGCACTGCCAGAATGTACATCAACGGAGCGACCTTCTTGCCCTTGCCTGCGCAGAGGTTCAGGATCACGTAAGAGATAACGCCTACAGCGATGCCGTCGGAAATGCTGTACAGGATGGGCATGGTCAGCATTGCCAGGAATGCGGGGATTGCTTCGCAACCGTCCTCAAAGTTGATGTCCTTCACTGCGGTAACCATCAGGAAGCCCACGAAGATCAGAGCGGGTGCGGTTGCGAAGGAAGGGATGGCAATGAAGAGAGGAGCCAGCACGATGGAGACCAGGAACAGAAGTCCGGTGACCACGGATGCCAGACCGGTGCGTCCGCCTTCGGAAACGCCGGAGGAGCTCTCTACGAAAGTGGTGGTGGTAGAGGTACCGAGGATAGCGCCTGCGCTGGTAGCGACGGCGTCAGCCAGCAGTGCCTGCTTGATGCGGGGAAGCTTGCCTTCGCTGTCCAGCATCTTTGCCTTGTCTGCACATCCGATGAGGGTGCCCAGAGTATCAAAGACGTCAACGAACAGGAAGGAAAGCATGATCACGATGAAGTCCAGAACCTTTACATTTGCAAAAGCATCTGCGCTGAAGCATGCACCGAAGGTCTCTCCGATGGCACCGATCTGGATGCCGGTCCAGGAAGGAAGCACGCTGGGGCCGGTGTAGAGGCCGGTGAGCTGAGCGATGATGCCCAGGATCCAGGTAGCAACGATGCCGATGAGGATGGCACCCTTCACTCTCTTGGTGTAAAGAACAGCGATGATCATCACACCGATGAGTGCAAGCAGTGCAGCGATGCCGGTGTTTGCCATATCGGACTTGAAGCTGATCAGGGTCACCAGGGTAGCGTCGGAATTCACAACGATTCCGCCGTTCTGCAGTCCGATGAAGGCCACGAACAGACCGATACCTACGGAAACGCCCTTCTTCAGCTGAAGAGGGATGGCATTGAAGATGGCCTCTCTGATGTTGGTCACGGACAGAACGATGAAGACCAGACCTTCAACAAAAACGGCAAACAGAGCGAACTGCCAGGTGTAGCCCATGCCCAGGACAACGGTGTAAGCGAAGTACGCATTCAGGCCCAGTCCGGGAGCAAGTGCAAAGGGATAATTTGCCAGGAAGGCCATCAGGAAGGTTCCGATAAAGGAAGCCAAAGCGGTGGCGATCAGCACGGCGTTGGGATTCATTCCGGAAGCGGAAAGAATCGAGGGGTTGACGGCAAGAATGTACGCCATAGCCATAAAGGTGGTTAACCCGGCAATGACCTCAGTCTTGACGTCAGTTTTGTTTTCCTTCAAATGGAAAAACTGTTCTAACATCTTTTAACTCCTCCTTGCGGATTTTTATTCGCCCGTAAGCCCGGCGTCGGCTATATCAAAGCGAAGCGAAGATACGCTTTGCTCTGACTTCACATTTTTGAATGATGGAGTCTGCGGATTCTCCGATGAAATACTCTCCGTCCTTGTAAAGGATCCTTCCGCCGATCATGGTCAGGCGCACATTCTCCCTGCTCCCGGAATAGACCAGATTCTTGGGGATGTGGTGTTCAGGCAGCATGTTGGGCGCCTTCAGATCCACCAGGATCAGGTCTGCCAGTTTGCCCTGGCTCAGACAGTCTGCGGATTCCAGGCCCATGGCCTTCGCATTTCCCGCAACGGCCATGGAAAGGATCCGGTCTGCGGGGATGCAGGCAGCGTCCTCTTCCCTGAGCTTAGCCAGAACGGCAGTCAGGTAGATTTCCCGCCACATGTCCAGACAATTGTTGCTGGCGGCGCCGTCGGTACCAATGCCCACATTGATGCCGGCATCCAGGAACGCTTTGATGGGAGCAATGCCGCTGGCCAGCTTGCAGTTGGAAGCCGGATTGGTGATGACGGAAACGCCCCGTTCCTTCAGGATTCGGATATCATCCTCGTCCACGTGCACGCAGTGGTAACCGCCTCCGCCGTAGTCGAACATACCGATGCTGTCCAGGTAAGCCACGGGGGACATGCCGGTGGTCTCAATACACTGCTCCACCTCTTTCTTCGTCTCGGAAAGGTGGGTGAAAACAGGTGCCTTCATGGCTTTGGCAGCTTCTGCCAACGCTTTCAGCTTTTCTGCTGAGGTAGTATATTCCGCATGGAATCCCAGGCGGTAACCAATGAGGGGGTTGATATGATTTAAGGTTTCAAACTCCCTTAAGGTCTGTTCCTGGGACGATGTAAAGTCGTTGAGCCCACTGGTCAATACGCAGCGGAAGCCTGAATCCATGCAGGCCTGGGCTACCACCGGCGGATTGATATACATATCGAAGATGGAAGTGGTACCGCCGGAAAGATATTCCAGAATGGCCAGTCTGGCAAAATCATAAATATCATCCGGCGTCAGCTTTTCTTCGTTGGGGAACACATCCTCGTTTAACCAGTCCTGCAGCGGTTTGTCATCCGCCAAAGAACGCAGGAAGGTCATGGGAGAATGGGTATGACCGTTTTTCAGGCCCGGCATCAGAAGGTCATTGCCGCAATCGATCTCCAGGTCCCAATGGAGGTTCGGCAGGAAGTGTTCGGCATAAAGCTTCTGCAGAAGGGTATCCTCTGCCACCTGAGCAATCCGGTCGTCCTTGATCCAGACTTCGCCGTGGAAGATCTCTCTTCCGGGCTCCATGGTATAGACGCGAGCATTGTAAAAACGGATATTCATACCGATACCTCCATCACTTTTTTTCAGCTCTCGGCAGACTTCATGGAATCTGCGGAAAAGCTGTGGGCCAAAAGTTCGGAAAGCGGGAATTCCTGATAATCTGCTTCGGAAAGGGCCACGATGACAGGCATATCGGCGCTGCCAAATTCCGACATCACCTGCCTGCAGATGCCGCAGGGCCAGGCGTAATCGCTGGGATCCTCTCCTACAGGTGCTCCGCAGACCGCCACAGCGGAAAGTTTCCGGTGTCCTTCACTCACAGCCTTGAAAATGGCGGTGCGCTCCGCACAATTGGTGGCGCCGTAGGAGGAATTCTCGATGTTGCATCCTCCGTAGACAGTGCCGTCTTCCGTCAGCACCGCTGCGCCCACAGCATAGTGGGAATAGGGGACATAGGAATACTCCCGCATGGAAAGGGCCTTGCGGATAAGTTCCGCTCTCTGATCATCCGTGATCATGCAAGTACCTCCTCACCGAAAGCCTTGATGGATGCGTTCAGCAGTCTGGTAAAGCGAGGCGCCGCTTCATCGGCAGCTTCCTGGACTTCCTTGTGATTCAGCTCTCCTGCGCTCAATCCTGCAGCCAGATTGCTGATGCAGGAAATGCCGCAGATCTCCAGCCCGGCATGTCTTGCAGCAATGGCTTCCACCACGGTGCTCATACCTACTGCGTCTACGCCGAGGGAACGAAGTGCCTTGATCTCGGCGGGGGATTCATAGCTGGGTCCCGTGAGCTGAGCGTAAACACCGGAGAACAACGGAACATCCGATGCTTTTGCTTCCCGTTCGATGATGGCTGACAGGCGCTTGGAATACACCTCGCTCATGTCGGGGAAGCGGGTGCCGATCTCCTCGGGATTGGGTCCGATGAGGGGATTGGGCACAAAGAATGAAATGTGATCCCGGAGCATCATCAGGCTTCCGGGTTTAAAATCGGGATTCAGGCCGCCTGCCGCATTGGTCAGGAACAGGATCTTCGCTCCCAGCATCTTCATGAGACGCACGGGAAGCACCACATCCGTCATGGAATAGCCTTCGTAGTAATGAACACGGCCTTTCATGCATACCAGCTTCACACCTCCCAGAGTGCCGAAGATGAATTTGCCACTGTGGCCGGGAACGGTGGAAACAGGGAATCCGGGGATCTTGTCATAAGAAAGCTCTGCAGCCACTTCGATCTGATCGGCATAGTCGCCGAGACCGGAACCCAGGATCAGAGCCACCTGAGGCTCAAAATCCACCTGCTCTTTCACTGCCTGCACGCATGCTTTCAGTTTGGTCGTAATCTCTTCTGCCATGGATCTCCTTTCCGAAGGATCCGCTTAGAAAGCCACCTTCTTAAAGCTCTTCTTACCGCGCTTTACCAGGATGCCGTCCTTCAGATCTTCCTTGGTGTAGCTGGTCTTGATATCCGTCACCTTCTCATTTTCTACGGTGACGCCGCCCTGCTCAACGGCTCTGCGGGCTTCACTTCTGGAAGCGGTCAGTCCGCTGGCGGTGAGGATCTGCAGGATATCGATGACTCCGTCTCTGAAGTCTTCTTCTTTCAGGTTGAACACGGGAACATCTCCCTCGCCGGCACCACCTGCGAAGAGTGCCTGTGCACCTGCTTTCGCCTTATCTGCTTCCTCAGTACCGTGCACCATGCTGGTGAGTTCGTAAGCAAGGATCTCCTTAGCCTCGTTCAGCTTGGATCCTTCCCAATTGTTCATCTCACGGATCTGCTCCATGGGAAGGAAGGTCAGCATACGGATGCACTTCAGAACGTCAGCGTCACCCACATTTCTCCAGTACTGGTAGAAATCGAAGGGGCTGGTCTTATTGGGATCAAGCCAGACTGCATTTCCTGCGGTCTTACCCATCTTCTTGCCTTGGGAATCAGTCAGCAGGGTAATGGTCATGCAGTGTGCATCCTTGCCCAGCTTCTTACGGATCAGCTCGGTACCGCCCAGCATGTTGCTCCACTGATCGTCTCCGCCGAACTCCATATTACAGCCGTACTTCTGGAACATGTAGTAGAAGTCGTAGGACTGCATGATCATGTAGTTGAACTCCAGGAAGCTGAGTCCCTTCTCCATACGCTGCTTGTAGCACTCTGCCCGAAGCATGTTGTTAACGGAGAAGCATGCGCCTACTTCCCTTAAGAGGTCAACATAGTTCAGCTCCAGCAGCCAGTCGGCATTGTTGACCATCATGGCCTTGCCTTCGCCGAACTCGATGAAACGCTCCATCTGCCGCTTGAAGCATTCCGCATTGTGATCAATGTCTTCTCTGGTGAGCATCTTTCTCATGTCGGTGCGTCCTGTGGGATCACCGATCATGGTGGTACCGCCGCCGATGAGGGCGATGGGCTTGTTGCCTGCCATCTGCAGTCTCTTCATGAGGGTCAGTGCCATGAAATGGCCTGCAGTAAGGCTGTCTGCGGTACAGTCAAAACCGATGTAAAAGGTTGCCTTTCCGTTGTTGATCATGTCACGGATCAGGTCCGCATCGGTGAGCTGAGCCAGGAGTCCGCGCTCCTGTAATTCTTCAAAAATCTGCATTTCTTTATCCTTCTTTCGTATTGATCTCGTGTTTTGGGTTTTGTTCTCAGTTACGGTATCGTACACGAGTCCATACGGCGATCTTAATTGCCATAGTCTTACATCCTTACATTCATGTTATCTTCCGGGTGCCATCAGCTGGGTCATGGCTCTGTTCAGGCCGTCCACCGTCAGTTTGTACATGGGGAACATCTCCTTCACTGCGGTCTCCGCCTCTCTCCAGGGTGCGTGTCCCGGAGCCATTTTGGGGTTTAGCCAAACCACCCGTTTATAATGTCGTTTTACCAGTTTCAACCATTCGTAACCGCTTAATCCTCCGTTGGAGCCGCGGTAATTGCCGGTGTCGGAATAAAGTTCCTCGGGTGCCATGGCAGCGTCACCGATGATCAGCACCTTATAATCACTGTCCAGGTTCCGAAACATCCATTCCGTCTCCACCCAGTCGCCGTTCTCGCATTCCGGGGTCTTATAGACATGGTCGTAAATGCAATTGTGGAAATAATAGCATTTTACGTCCTTGTAATGGTTGGATTTGTTTACGGCCTGGAACAGATCGTTCAGCAGTGCCGAATAAGGGATCATGGTGCCGCCGCTGTCCATGAGCAGCAGGAGCTTCACTGAGTTCTTCCTGGGCTTTCTCATCTGGATCTGCAGATAGCCGCCGTTCTGGCAGGTCTTATCTACGGTCCTGTCGATGTCCAGCTCCGATTCCGGAATGTCCAGTCTGGAAGAAAACTGACGGAGTCTGCGGAATGCCAGCTGGAACTGGCGGTTCGTCATGACTCTGTCGTCCCGGAAGTCACGATACTTTCTGACACCGATGACAGAAAATGCGGACTGGTAACCGGTCTGGCCGCCAACACGGACACCACCCACATTACCGCCCATATTTCCGAAGGAAGTCTTTCCCATGGTGCCTATCCAGAAACTTCCGCCGTTGTGCTCGGAATCCTGATCCTTCAGACGCTGCCGGAATTTCTCCTCCACGTCCTCTTTATCGATCATGATATCCTCGGTCTGGTTCAGATGGTGTCTGGCCTCTTCGTGAGCCAGCTCCATCATATCGGATTTGTCCAGCCAGCGGAGCATCTGCGCTCCCACTTCAGTCTCGTGCTGAACTGCTTTGAAGGTCTCTTCAAAGGCAGCGTCGTACTTATCATAATCCGTTTCGGATTTGATCAGGATCATGCGGGCAACATAATAGAACCGGGTGAGGGATCCGCCGCAGAGGCCGCTGTCCAGAGCTTTCTGCAGGTCCAGCCACTCGCCCAGACTGACATTTACGCCGTTTTTCTTTAAAGAATCAAAGAATTTGATAAACATCAGTGGATTCCGCCGTGTCTGATAATCTCCAGGTCTTCGTCCTTCTTGATCACAACCCCTACGAAAGGAAGCTCGGCGCGGATACGGTCTGCGCTGATGCCCCCGATCTGCAGGGCATTTACCCAGTCAATGAGTTCGGAAGTGCTGGGCTTTTTCCGGATGTCCCGGATCTCACGGATGGCATAGAACACATCCATGGCTTCTTTCAGAAGGTTCGCTTCCACATCGGGATAATGGACTCTCACGATCTCTTCCATGAGCTCCGGTCCCGGGAAGTCGATATAATGGAAAATGCAACGGCGAAGGAAGGCATCGGGAAGCTCCTTCTCCGCATTGGAGGTGATGATCACGATGGGGCGATGCTTTGCCTTTACGGTGCGATGGGTCTCGCCGATGTAGAACTCCATCCGGTCCAGCTCCCACAGCAGGTCGTTGGGGAACTCCAGGTCAGCCTTGTCGATCTCGTCGATCAGTAGCACCACCTGTTCCTCGCTGTCGAAGGCTTCTCCCAACTTGCCCAACTTGATGTATTTTGCGATATCGTCCACGCCGCTCTCGCCGAACTGGCCGTCATAGAGTCTCTGGATGGTATCGTAGATATAGAGACCATCCTGAGCCTTGGTGGTGGACTTGATGTTCCAGACGATGAGGCGCATGCCAAGATTGTCTGCAACCGCCTGAGCCAGCTGAGTCTTACCGGTACCGGGCTCACCCTTGATCAGAAGGGGCTTCTCAAGCGCCATGGCAATGTTCACGCTGTCCAGCAGTTCGTTGCTCGCCACATAATCTTTGGTTCCTTGAAATTCGTTCGCCATTTTCCGCTCGCTTTCCAACTCGGTCAATGAAAAATCATTGCATTTCATTCATAAAAAATTGATAAACACACAAGGTTATGATACTCTATAAAGCAAACAAAATCAATCGAAAGGATGGTGAATTTCCCCATGGCAAATGTCACCGCAAACAGCATTTTTACCAAAGAGAAAACCATCAGCTTCGAAGTCTTTCCACCGAAAAAAGACGACGATTTCGCTTCTGCCTTTTCCGTGCTGGACGAACTGGGAAAGCTTAATCCGGATTTTATCAGTGTCACCTACGGTGCCGGCGGATCCAGAGCGGGCAAGACCGTGGAGATCGCCGGATATATTGAAAATACGCTGCAGATTCCTTCCATTGCCCATGTAACCTGTGTTGGCAGCACGAAGGAGTCCGTCTCTTCCGTTATCTCCTCCCTGAAAAATGCGGGTGTCACCCATATACTGGCGCTTCGCGGAGACCGCCCCAAAGACATGACGGATGAGGCCTTTCATGCCAGAGAGTTTGAGCACGCATCCGACCTCATTACCTTTCTGAAGGAGGATCAGGAGCTTCATATCGCCGGTGCCTGCTATCCAGAGAAGCATTTTGACGCTTTCAGCTTTGAGACGGATCTGCGTTATCTGAAAGCAAAACAGGATCTGGGCGCCGAGTACTTCATCTCCCAGCTCTTCTTTGATAACGATTACTTCTACGATTTCAAGACCAGAGCCGAGAACAAAGGCATCACCGTTCCCATCAGTGCCGGCATCATGCCCATCACCACACCGAAACAGATCGGCACCACCGTTACCCTCTCCGGTTCCAGTATTCCTAAGGCTTTTGCGGATCTCATTGCAAAATACGGCGACAATGCCGATGATATGCGGAAGGCCGGTATCGATTACGCCATCCGCCAGATCAATGACCTGCTCAGCAACGGCATCTCCCACATCCACATCTACTCCATGAACAAGCCAAAAGTGACGGCTGAAATCATGGCAGGACTGGACATATAAACGTTAAAAAAGATCTCCGTTCTATGAACGGAGATCTTTTTTTATTGCCAAACGGTATTGGATACTTCCGCTTTCTTATCACGCAGCATCAGTTCCGATACGGCTTCTTTGGGATCCTTCCCCTCAAAGAGCACTCTGTTGATCTGCTCGATGATGGGCATGGACACATTGTATTTCTTCGAAAGTGCCAGACCTGCTTTGGCGGAATAGACGCCCTCCACGGTCTGCTGCACCTCTGCCATGGCTTCCTCCATGGATTTTCCCTGGCCCATGAGGATTCCGGCTCTTCTGTTTCTGGAATGCATGCTGGCACAGGTGACGATAAGGTCGCCGATGCCTGTGAGACCGTAGAAAGTATCACGCTGGCATCCCATGGCTTCACCCAGTCTTGCGATCTCCGCAATGCCTCTGGTGATAAGGGCTGCCTTGGCGTTGTCTCCGTAACCCAGGCCGTCTGCCATACCGGCAGCCAGAGCAACCACATTCTTCAATGCGCCGCCCAGCTCAACGCCCTTTTTGTCGGAAGCGGTATAGACGCGAAATACCTCATTCATAAAGATGTTCTGGATGGACTCCGCCACATCCTTTTTATCAGCGGCTACCACGATGGTTGTAGGAAGGAGCTTGATGACTTCCTCTGCGTGGGTAGGACCGGAAAGAACCGCCACTTCCGCAGCGGGGATCTCCTCTTCGATCTGCTCGGAAAGGGTCTCCAGCGTGGCTTCTTCCACACCCTTTGCCACATCTACGATGATCTGTCCGTCAGCGATCAGGGGAGCCAGTCGCTTTGCGGTCCTTCTGGTAAAGGAGCTTGCCACTGCCATCACCAGCAAATCCCTGCCAGTCACGGCTTCCTTATCATCGGTGGTATACTGCAGATCCTCGGGAAGGGGCGTATCCGGAAGCATCCGGTGTCTGTGGTCTTTCTTCAGGCTTTCGATCTCCTCGGGAAGTGCTGACCAGACCATAACCTCATGTCCGTTTTTGTTTAAGAGGACCGCCAGTGCAATGGCCCAGGTTCCTCCGCCAAGAACTGTGATTTTTGCCATTTTTCGATTCCCCCTTTAGACGTTATTCCGTGGGTTTCTTTTTCTTCAGGTAGGTCTTATTCTCCTCCCCACGCAGCAGCCGGCCGATGTTGGATCTGTGCTGCCAGAATGCAAGTGCCATCAGCAATCCGAATACGATGATGGTTTCTGTGCGCGCTTCAGGTGTCATGCTGCCGAAACGGAACAGACCTGTATTCGAAAAGATCACCAGTTCGATAAAGAGTCCGGAATACAGCAGCAGGCTGCAAAGAGAAACCAGATGCGTCAGGAAAAAGGGAACGAAAAACAGTGCCAGTCCCACCACGGTAAAGGGCCAGGGGAAACCGCCCATGACTGTGCCGCCTGTGGCTGCAATGCCTTTTCCGCCTTTAAAATGCATGTAAAAAGGAAAATCGTGTGCCAGAACACATCCGGCTGCACTATAGGTGGGAAGCAGGTATCCCAGCTCTGGATAGGCATTCAGGAACAACGCTTTTACGATGAGACAGGCAATGATACCTTTCAGCATATCTCCGGCGAAAACGATAAGTCCCACCTTGGGACCCAGCACTCTCAAGGCATTGGTGGTACCTGCGTTACCACTGCCGTGCTGACGGATGTCTATGCCTTTTACCTTGCCTACGATAAAGGCTGTCTGGAACAATCCGAAGACATAACCGATCAAAAATGCATACAACCTGACCATAAACCCCTCCGCTCACAGGCCTCGATCCTCGAGGCTTTATTTTTCTTCTTCATTCCGCTGACGGATAATGAATTTCATGGGAGTACCCTTGAACCCGAAGGTCTTTCGGATCTGGTTCTCGATGTATCTCGTGTAGGAAAAATGCATCAGTTCCTTGTCATTGACAAAGATCACGAAGGTAGGGGGCTTCACCGCTACCTGGGTGATGTAGTAGAGACGCAGGATCTTGCCCTTATCGTTGGGCGGCTGCTGCATGGCAACGGCCTCGGACATGATCTCGTTAAGGGCACCGGTGCCCACCCGCAGATTCTGGCTCTCGGAGACGGATTCGATGGTCTCGAAGAGTTTCGGAAGCCGCTGACCGGACAGCGCAGAAATGAAAAGGATCTCCGCATAGGGCATGAAGGAAAGGACCTGCTTTACATCCTCGGTAAAGCGGTAGATGGTCTTGTCATCCTTCTCCACCGCATCCCATTTGTTGACGGCGATGATGACAGCCTTACCTCTGTCGTGAGCAATGCCCGCGATCTTCGCATCCTGTTCGGTAACGCCTTCCGTGGCATCAATGACCAAAACGGCGATATCACTCCGTTCCACGGCTGCAACGGTACGCAGGATCATGTAATGCTCCAGGTCTTCCTTTACCTTGTTTTTCCTCCGCAGGCCTGCGGTATCGATAAAGACATATTCCTTGCCCTGGAAAGTGACTTCCGTATCTACCGCATCTCTGGTGGTGCCGGCGATATCGGATACGATGAGTCTGTCCTCACCCAGGAGCTTGTTGATGAGACTGGATTTGCCTACATTGGGCTTTCCGATGATGGCGATCCTGGGGCGATGGTCTTCTTCGATGTCTTCGCTTCCCTCGGGGAAATGCTTTACCACTTCGTCGAGCATATCGCCCAGTCCCAGCTTGTTCAGCGAGGAAATGGGGAAGGGATCGCCGATGCCCAGATTGTAGAATTCATAGACATCCGCCTCGTATTTTTCAAAGCTGTCCACTTTATTTACCACCAGGACCACGGGCTTGCCGGATCTTCGGAGCATGTCCGCCACCTGAGAGTCCGCATCCTGAAGGCCGGTTCTGACATCCACCAGGAAAATGATCACATCCGCCGTATCAATGGCGATCTGTGCCTGTTCCCGCATCTGGGAAAGGATGATGTCCTTGCTGTCGGGCTCGATACCGCCGGTGTCGATCATGGTGAAGGAATAATTCAGCCAGGTCACATCGGCATAGATCCGGTCTCTGGTGATGCCGGGGGTATCCTGCACAATGGAGATCCGTTCTCCCGCCAGGGTGTTAAACAATGTGGATTTGCCTACATTGGGTCGTCCCACCACTGCGACGATGGGGCGTGAATTTTTCTTACTCATAAATTCCTCTTTGGTTAAAGATCAAGTCTAACAAGTCATAACCACCTGATTTTATCGTATGAATGGGTACTTGTAAAGCGTCGGAGAGCTGACTCCTTGTCATGTCATCCAGCAGGATCTCCTCTCCCGCACGAAGCACGTTTTCAGGTAAAAGCAGGACTTTTCCCAGGGGCTTTCCCGTGAGCTGAGCACAGATATCCCTGCCCGTCAGGAGCCCTGTCACCGTGATGGTGGGGCCGAAGAAATCATTGCGGATGGGATAAATGTGGATCTTTGCTTCCGGATAAGCCTCCATGATGCGATCGGCCATAGATTGGATGACCGGGTAGATCAGGGTGCCGCAGATGGCGGAAAGCTCGATGGGTTCGGGTCTTAATCCGCTTTCCAGGCGGGATTTCAGATTTCTGTCAAACTCATCCTGCATGAGCCGAACCATGCCTACGCCGTTTCCCAGCTGGAGATATCCGTCGTAACGTGCTTCCTCCGGCATGGGTCTGCCTGCGGTCAGATAAAACTCGTCGCTGGCATGGATAAAATGCAGACCATGCTGCTCGAAGCAGATCTTCTGGTATTTTTCGACAAGATCGATGACCTCTCCGCACTCCGCAGGTCCGAAAGTCTCCAGCTTCGGCAGATGATCCCGGAATTTGGTCAGTCCCACGGGCACTACGGAGACGCTGCGCAGGTGGGGCAGGTATTTCATCATTTCCCGGATGGAAAAATCCAGTTCCTCGCCGTCGTTGATTCCCTTACAGAGCACGATCTGTCCGTTCATTTCGATGCCGGCTTCGAACAGGGGATCCACTTTTTTCAGCGCATCTCCGGCGAAACGGTTGTGCAGCATCTCACACCGGAGCTTGGGATTCATGGTATGGAACGAGATATTGATGGGGGACAGGTGGTAACGGATGATGCGGTCCAGATCCTTCTGAGACAGGTTTGTCAGGGTGATGTAATTGCCCTGGAGGAAGCTGAGTCTTGAATCGTCGTCCTTAAAATACAGGGTAGGGCGCATGCCGGGGGGCATCTGATCGATAAAGCAGAAAACGCATTTATTGGAGCAGCTTCGGTAGTCGTCCATGAGGCCGGAGGCAAACATCAGACCGATGTCTTCCTCGGCGTCCTTGTCGATCTCCAGGAGCCATTCCTCTCCGCCCTCCTTGCGGATGAGCATCTCCAGGTGCTCTTCCGTGGTCATGTACTGATAATCGAAAATGTCTTCGATCTCATTGCCGTCAATGGAAATCAGCAGGTCACCCGCTTCAATCTCCATCTCTTCCGCAATGCTGCCGGGAACGATATTTTGTATGAGATGTCCTTCCTTTTTCATAAGGTTTATTCTATCCTTTTTGCCTTGACTTGTCACTTCCGGGAATGCTATATATTTAGTGTGTTTCGAAGAAAAGGAGCAATTCGTGTCATCAATATCTGCGATTTGCGCTGATCTGTTTACCGGAGGAAATATGCCGAACTTATCTGAACTTGAAAATGCAATACCCGTTGGCCCCCTGAAACTCCTGGTCCTCCCTTCCATGCAGTACATGGGAGACCGGATCAATCAGTATCTTGCGACCTTCCGCAAGACCGTTCACAACGAAAAGGTCAAAAATGATCCCGCATTCCAGGGATACATCGAAAACAACTATATGCTGGACTACTCCATTCCCCGCTTCGGAAGCGGCGAAGGAAAGGGCCAGGTGAACGAAAGCGTCCGCGGTAAGGATATCTTCATCCTGGTGGATGTGTGCAACCACTCCATCACCTACAACATGAACGGCTTTGAAAATCACATGTCTCCCGACGATCATTACCAGGATCTGAAGCGTATGATCGCTGCCTGCGACGGCAAAGCGGCACGCATCAATGTGATCATGCCCTTCCTCTATGAGGGCAGACAGCACCGCAGAAGCGGACGGGAAAGTCTGGATGCGGCCTACGCACTTTCAGAGCTGAAGGATATGGGCATTGACAATTTCATCACCTTTGACGCCCATGATCCAAGAGTTCAGAACTCCACGCCCATCTCCGGATTTGATAATTTCATGGCTCCTTACCAGTTCATCAAGACTCTGCTGAACAATGAGCCGGATCTGTTGGTGGACCAGGATCACATGGTTGTCATTTCTCCCGACGAGGGCGCCCTGGACAGAGCCATCTACTTTGCAAATGTGCTGGGTGTGAACACCGGTATGTTCTACAAGCGCAGAGATTACACCAGGATCGTTGGCGGTAAGAACCCCATCGTTGCTCATGAATTCCTGGGCGACGATATTGACAGCAAGGATGTGATCATCATCGATGATATGATCTCCTCCGGCGGTTCAATGCTGGATACCGCAAGACAGCTGAAAGAAATGAACGCCAGACGCGTGTATCTGTGCACCACCTTCGGCCTCTTCACCGACGGTTTGGCAGGCTTCGACAGCGCTTACGAGAAGGGCTACTTCGATAAGGTCATCACCACCAACCTGACCTATCTGCCTCCTGAGATCTATCACAAGCCTTACTTCCTGGAGGTGGACATGAGCAAGTTCATCGCCTCCATCATTGACTTTATGAACCATGACGCATCCATGTCTAATGTCATGGACAATACCGATAAGATGCATGCGTTCCTGGATGCGTACAACCGTCGCGCAAATTTCGAAATTTAACAAAGTTAAATTTCGAAGGCATCCATCATCCTTCGGATGCTGAGATGCATCGCAATATAGCTAACGCTGTATTGAGATAGCATTCATCCCCCTACGGGGGCTGTAATGCATCGAAATATAGCTGTCTCAGCGGCCCTCAGGGGCCGCTGTTTTATTGCTTCTCTTCTGTCTCAGGTTCCGAAGCCGGCTCAGGTTCCTCAGGGAAGACCATGGTGACCTTGAATAGGTCACCGTCCACGGAAACGGTAAACTCTCCTCCCTGGAGCTGGGTGAGGCTTCTTGCGATAAAGAGTCCCAGTCCGCTTCCTTCCGTGGATCTGGATTCATCACCGCGGATAAAGCGTTCCGTCAGCTCTTTGCCCTGCAGCGTAAAGGGCTTATCTGCCACATTCTTTACGGAAAGCTCTACCTTCCCGTTCTCTTTGTGCACCGTGATATAGACTCTGGTGCCGCTCATGGCGTATTTGCAAACATTCTGTAGCAGATTGTCCATGATGCGCCAGGTGCGCCTTCCGTCGCCGCGGATGTAGGCCGTATCCAGATGAGTTACCACCAGGGTCAGATCCTTCTTTGCCAGGTTCTCTTCAAACTCCCCTGCACATTGACGGATCAGCTCCGTCAGGTTCAGATGCACCAGGTTCAGTTCGATATTTCCGGAGGAAATCTTCGAAGCCTCCAGCAGATCATCCAGCAGGAGCTTCAGTCTTGCGGATTTGTCTGCCAGGATCTGCAGATATCCCGCCTGAGGCTCCTGTTCCATGCCGCTTCGTTGCAGGAGATCCACGTAATTGATGATGGAAGTGAGGGGCGTCTTCAGATCGTGGGAGACATTGGTGATGAGGTCCGACTTCATCTTCTCGTCACGCATACTGGTGTTGACGGCACTTTCGATACCTTCACCGATATTGTTCACCGCTTCCGCCAGCAGGGCGTTTTCCGGATTCATAAGCTCTCCGGAGATCTTGTAATCCACCTCTCCGCCACGGATCCTGCGGATACCGTCCACAATCTCCTTCCGCTCTGCATGACTTCGCACCAGCACCACACCGATGAGGGCATCCACCAGAACGATGATGATCGCCACCACCACGGCCCAATAGCGGTTGTTAAACCAGAGCTGGATCACGGAGATCACGGCTCCGATGTTGAAAAACAGGAACAGGTTGTAGGGCAGAATGATACTGAGTCCTGTACTTCTGCTGGTATAAATCCTCCTGTAGATCCGTCGGAACAGTTTGTCCAGGATATACAGGAAAGACCCGCTCCATAGGGTGTGGCTCTTGATCCTGCGACTCAGTGTCATGGTAAACATGAGAAGCAGCAGGCAGGTACCAAATCCGTATAGTGCGTAGTACTGATAACAGGTCGTTCCATCAGCAGGATTGTCAATGGAGGAGACATATATCGTCTCCGTTGCCTCCCGCAATACCTGATGAAGATGAAACATCCCCCGTATCGCAAAGAAATATATCACCAGAACAGTTTCAATAAAGAGATGGTCCAGCGGCATTTTGTAATACCGGATCTCTCCGTCGTCACTTACGTAGCGACCGGTTTCAAAGATCAGGTAAACAAAGAACAAAAACCAGAGCATTACCAGGATCAGCAGACCCACCAGATAGTATTTGATCTGGGCGCGAATGGCATTATACTGATCGGAAACAGCACGGAAGGAATCATCCGCCTGCATGTCCAGATCCACATACATCCAGACTTTGGTATCCGCCGGATAAACAGAGGACCAGACTCGCATCTGATGATCCAGATTGCTGACATCTACGTCAGAAAGTCCGTTGTACTCATAGGTTTGCCGGTAATAGATGAGGGACTGCAGATTTTCGGAAAAGACCTCGGTGAGCCCTTCTTCCGAGACGCCGTCATAATCAGGCTCGTTGGTATCAAAGAGAACCTCGCCGTCATTTTCGGTGCGGATCACATAGATCAGATTGGAATTATCTTCGGAAAAATGATGCTTCCCATTGGTATAGATCCGGTGGATCTCATACAGTTCCGACACACATTTTTCCAGATTTCGCTGAAGCTTGGCAAAATCCACCCAGTTATCACAGACCTGGGTAAGAGAACGCTTTCCCAGAGCCGTGGTGCAGCGCATATCCAATACCGTTACCAGAATGCCGGGATCCTCTTCGGAATCCAGCACCGTGATGTAGTCGGGGCATTCCGTCAGGATATAGTTCAGTACTGCCTTCTGGATAGTGGCAAAGCCCACTCCGTTTTTCATCATGCGATTCTGCAGGCCGGGATCAATGCCGTTGAAGGCGCGGTCCACTCTGCGGAACCCCAGGAAGGTGACACTGTCACTTCCGTCGATCTGAAAATTGTCCAGGAAATAGATGTTGCCGAAATAGGTCAGGAAATCGTTAAGTGACATGCGAACTTCCGAGAAATCCGCACCGAATCGGCCCCATTTCACCAGATCATCAAGGAAGAATGTGACATCGATGTCGCAATCGTCCGGAAGTCCGGTTTCCACAGCATACTGATTGATGTGGAACTGCCGCTTGGGAAGGTACAGGCCCTGGCTCTCAATGATGCGTTTCGCCGCAACATAGCTCACCACATCTTCCGCATTGCGGGAAAAGAGGTCATCAAAGATCTCCGTGTCCGCAAAATCTCTGGAGGATCGCATGGGATCCAGAAAATAGGTTTTGTCCTCATCCAGGTAGGAAACACGGATAAAAGAATTTATGATCAAGCTGCCGACGAGGGCTGCAATGATTGCCGCTAAAAACAAACATGCAAGACCGCCCGCCAGATTGGTCCATCTGGCTTTTTTCATACGCTGTTATGTATCAGTTCTCCTGATCGATCTTGTAGCCTACGCCCCACACTACCTTCAGGTATTTGGGCTCCTTGGGATTGATCTCGATCTTCTCCCGGATGTGACGGATATGAACCGCAACGGTATTTTCCGCACCGAAGGCGCTCTCGTTCCAGATCTTTTCATAGATCTCATCCGTGGAAAATACGATACCCTGATTTTTCATCAGGAGCAGCAGGATGCTGTATTCAATGGGCGTTAGTTTGATAGGATCCCCGTCCACCGTCACCTGCTTGGAATCGTCATTGATCACCAGGCCGCCGGTCTTGTAGATGCTGTCATCATCCTTCAGGCTTCCCAGGGACGTGTATCTGCGCAGGGCGGACTTAACTCTGGCCACCAGCTCCAGGGGATGGAAGGGCTTGGTGATATAATCATCCGCCCCGATGTTCAGTCCCAGGATCTTATCCGTGTCCTCGGACTTGGCGGAAAGGATCAGAATGGGAATGGAACTCTTCTCCCGCAGCTTCATGATGGTATGGATCCCGTCCAGCTTCGGCATCATCAGGTCGATGAGCAGGAGTTGCACGTCTTCCTTTGCCAGGATCTCCAGAGCCTCCTCGCCGTCGTAAGCCTTCAGGATCCTGTGATTTTCCTGAGACAGATATATTTCGATCGCATCCACGATCTCGTGATCGTCGTCACATACCAGTATAGTAGCCATAGTTCTCCTTATTCTCCCTACCCTCTGTGGGGAAATGCATTTTTGATCCAGGTGACCTCGCTGCCGCAGATGCCGATGACATCGTAGCGGATGCCTCTGGAAAGGGGAATGCCGTAGCGCACCCGGTAAAAATCCGCCACACGGCAGATGGTTCGCTGCTTTTGAATCGTGACAGCAGCCAGTGGAGATCCGTTTTTGTCAGTTTTACGGTATTTTACTTCCGTAAAAACCAGGTAATCTCCGTCCTCACATACCAGATCGATCTCACCGTTCCTGCAGCGAAAATTGGTCTCAAGGATTCTGACACCTCTGTCTTTTAAATAGGCGGCAGCCAGGTTTTCTCCTGCCGTACCTACAGATCGTTTGTTCAATACTTCTCCTTATTTACGAGCGGATCTTGTTTTTGATCTTGTCCATGGAATCCACAAAGATCAGGATTTCCGCCACCACTTCATAAAGCTCCGGCGGGATCATCTCACCGATCTCCAGACGGGACAGGGTATCTGCCAGCTTATCGTCCCTGTGGATGGGGACATCCGCTTCTTTTGCTTTCTCTATGATCTTTTCCGCTATGACACCACGGCCGGAGGCTACCACTTTCGGAGCCTGATCATTGGGATCGTATTCCAGCGCTATGGCCTGTTTGGGCTTATTTTGTTTCGGATCCGCCATAGACAACCTCGTTTCTTCGTTGAATCATCAGGTGCGGACATCAAAGGAGATCTCTCCGCCCCTGAGATGCGCCTGAGAGATCAGAAGGGGCGCAATGCCGCCTTCCGGCAGTGGTTTTTCGTCATCCTTCTCGCCCCGTACCCGCATTTTACAGCTGCAGGCATAGCCCCTTGCTTCCAGCCTGGAATTCAGCTCATCCATGTGCTCTGCAAGGAAATCGAGAATGGAATCATCCTGCACATAGAACTGTGTGCTAACCTTCTGCTGTGGCCCGGAATGATCCAGGGCTACATAGACATCCAGGGGGCCAAGATGCTCCATATCCAGATGCAGCAGAGCGCTGACGGAACTCTCCTTCCCGGTGAGCTTCCGTCCGTTGGTGTAGACATACAGATCCCCGTGGGCGGTATCGCCACCGGAAAGCCGGATGGGGAGCTGCACATAGGCATACATCTGATTTACCTGCTGCAGGAAATCCAGATTCTGCTGCATGTTGGAACTGCTCTGGAAGGCGGGAGTCTGGGTGAGATTCTGTTTGTTCAGGGTTTCAGTGATGCGCTCCAACTGGGTATTTAACCTGCGATAAAGTTCTTCCACCTTATCTTTCTCAGATACTTCCTTCGGGGAAATGCTCCACTGGGCTTTCAACAGGTCCGTGGTGAGGTTCCGCAGAGCCGGATCGTTCAGCAGGGTTTTTAAGGTGCTTTCATCCTTTGAGGACAAAGCTTTTCCAAGCACTTCACGGAAGGCATTCATAAGATCCGTGGTGCTGACCTGCCCATCATTGCCGGCTGCGGTGGAACGCAGGGATTCGGACAGGGTTAAGAGCACTTTTTCGGCTCCCTGTAAGTCACCGGAAAGGGCTTTGGCCAGATCTTCGTAGCCGGTAGAAAGACTGCGGGCAGCTTCGTTGCTGTCCCCGTTTACGTTCGTAAGGCCCGGATCCCGGATCACTGCCTTATTTTCCGTAAGGGCGCTATCCTTCAGCGGAGATGCGGCTCCATCGGGTGAATCTTTCAGGATCACGGAACCGTCTTTGGCATCGACTGCAGAAGGACTATTTCCGTTCAAGGAACCTGCTTTGTCTCCGGAATCTTCTCCGGATTGCATGGCTTTCAGAAGTTCCAGGGCTTTCTGCGCTGCGGAGAGGGGGGCCTGCCCTTCCTCGTTCTGTGACACGGGTGATGAAGTTACGTTTGAAGCAACATTTTCGGCCACGTTTGTATTCTGCGCAGCAGCTTTTCCTTCGGAACCGGATACTTCTCCGGTTTGAGCAGGTTCGGTTCCTTTGGAAAGAACTGCCGGGTTGCTTTCTTCGCCTGCATCTTCCGCTTCTCCGGCCGTTTCCCTGAGGCTCGCTATGGCAGCTTCCAAATCCTCAGGAAGTGAACTTTCTGCAATCTCTGCCAGAGACAGCAGTACCTCTCCTGCTTTTACGGTATCTCCGTTCTGAACCAGTCCCAGGATCGTTTGGTTCATGGAATCAGCCACTTCCCGCATGCCTACGCCCAGCTCATAGGAAAGGTTCTTGTAATCGGAAATCTGAGCCAGATTCTGATCGTTTACGGGGATACCAAGACGGGTCAGATCCACCACATCCTGTACAGGTGCGGAAGGATGGTTGTTCACGGAGGAAAACATCTGCAGCAGTGAATTCCGGTCAATGGACATTCCGGCCTGCATCATGGAAGTGGTCATGGAAACCGCCTTATCGGAGGCGGGAATGCCTGCCATATCCAGCGCTCTTAAAGCAGTGGGATCCGATGCGGTATTGGTATAGAGGGGGCTTAAGGACAGAGTGCTTTGATTGGAACGCACCTCGAAGGTCAGAGTCTCACCTACAGCTGCAGGGATCCCCTTTCCGATGGAAGCATGGATCACGGAATCGTCGGGCAGGCGCAAAGTGACCTGATTGTCATTCCTTTCCACCACCTGGGCTTTGAAGGTGTCTCCCGCTTTCAGACCGGAAACCTCGTTTGCCATGGTTTCCCGTGCCCTGACAGGGGCTTCTGCGATGCCCGCAGCGTCCTTGCCGCTTACGATCTGGGCAGGACTGCTTCCGGTACGTAATATGGAATTGGCACCAAACAGATCTGCCATAGGCGCTCTCCCATGATTTATGCTTAGATGTAGTCGTGAATGAAGCTCCTGCGATGCTCCGGACAGGGACCGTACTCCCGAATGGCTGCGATATGCTCAGCCGTTCCGTAGCCTGCATTTTTCTCAAAGCCATAGACCGGATACTGCTTTCCCAGTTCCTTCATCATCCGGTCTCTGGTGACCTTGGCAAAAATGCTGGCGGCACCGATGGAAATGCTCTTTGCATCTCCTTTGATGATGGGCACCTGAGGAATGTTTACCTGCGGAATGGTCACAGCATCGTTTAACAACAGGTCAGGTGTAACTCCCAGTCCCGCGATAGCGGCTCTCATGGCTTCGTAAGTAGCCTGCAGAATGTTGATCTCATCAATGCGCTGTGCAGAGATCACACCCACACTGACGGCTACGGCTTTGGCCTTGATGTCGTCATAAAGCTTCTCTCTCATTTTTTCGGAGAGTTTCTTGGAATCGTTTATATACAGGATGTCACAATCCTTTGGAAGGATACAGGCGCCGGCTACCACGGGGCCTGCGAAGGGGCCTCTTCCCACTTCGTCGATGCCGCAGATAAACCGGCAGTCCGGGTACTGTCTCTCATAGGTCCAAAGCGCATCGATCCTGCGTTTTTCCGCTTCCAGAGCCTCTGCCTTCTTGCGTGCGCCGACACAGAGTTTTACAACACCTGCCCTTTCGTCCTCTGCGTACGCAGCTGCAAAAGCCTCATATTCATTTTCCCGCAGAGCTTCATACTCTGCTTTGATCTCAGAGATGGCCTTCATTTGCCTACCTTCCCGAACTTGTTAAACGGATACATACGAAGGACCGCTTTCCCGATGATATCGGACTTTTTGATATTTCCCACGGCCTCAAATCGGCTGTCCAGGGAGTTGTTTCGGTTGTCTCCCATGACAAAGAACTCGCCCTCTCCAAGCTTCACTTCATTGATGGCGCGTCCGATGTGCGCGGTGTCGATGGTCTCCTTACCGTAATGCTCTTCCAGGACTTCCCCGTTGATGTAGATCACGCCCTCCTCATCAATGCGGACCGTTTCTCCGGGAAGACCGATGACGCGCTTGATGTAATAGGTGCCGGGCTCGTAATTTACTTTCAGTACCACGATATCAAAGCGCTCGGGATCACCGAAATGATATCCCAGTTTATTCACCCAGAGATTGTCGCCGTTTTCCAGCGTATCGTTCATGGAAGGGCCCTCCACCACGGTGCGCTGTCCCACATATTTGATCACAAATGCAGTAAGAGCCAGTACCACCAGAAAATAAATGGCGGTGGAGATCAGCTCCTTTTGAAATTTGGTCATAACCTGCCTCCTTACGGGCGCTCTACGCTGATACGTCCGAATCTGCCTGCACGGAAATCTTCCAGGGTCTGTGCCGCAGCCTTTTCAATATCCGGTTCATCACCTTTTTTCAGGAAACCTCTGCTCCGGGCAATCTGCTCCAGAAGCGCTGCCTCAGGATGCTCCGAATCTGCCGAAACACCTTCAATGTGGTAATATTCCTCCAGCTTTCCCGCAGCGTCCGTCTCCAGGAACCGGATCAGGTCTGCAGCCAGCTCCTCTACAATAAGGATCTGATCGTTCATGGATCCGATGAAGGCCAGGTGCATGCCCACGGTCTGATCTTCAAATCTGGGCCAGAGGATTCCGGGCGTATCCAGGAGTTCTACGTTGGCTCCCGTGCGGATCCACTGATTGCTGCGTGTGACGCCGGGTTTGTTACCGGTCTTGGCCGCAGCTTTGCCGATGAAGGAATTAATGTAAGTGGATTTTCCCACGTTGGGAATGCCGCAGATCATGGCGCGGATAGGGCGGTTCAGAATGCCCCTCTTTTTGTCCCGCTCGATCTTCTCTCTACAGACCTCCGCAATGATGGGCTTCATGGTCTTTGCAAGGCCGGGAGCTTTGGCATTGCATTCCACTGCCTTAATCCCCTTCTCCGCAAAATGCTGCTTCCAGAGAGCGGTGACATTTGGATCCGCCAGATCAGCCTTGTTCAGGATCACCAGACGGAACTTTCCATTCCCTAATTTATCGATGTCGGGATTCCGGCTGCTGAAAGGGATGCGTGCGTCCACGATCTCAATCACCAGATCGATGAGTTTTAACTGTTCCTGCATGGCCCGGACGGATTTTGTCATATGTCCGGGATACCATTGATAATTCATAATTTACCTCTGATTTATTTCACGATATGCGTGGAGTATCCGTGGCTTTTCCTGGCCAGCCAGACTCTCCCCACAATGTCTTCTTCTTTCACAAATCCGATGTTGGAGGATCTGGAATCCTCGCTGGAGGAAGGATTGTCTCCCATGACGAAGTACTCGCCGGTCCCAAGAAGCAGCTCCGATTCTGCAATGCCGGGATCCAGGATTTTCTCCGTTACATACTCGCTGGGAATATCATTGACATAAAAAATGCCGTCACGGATCACGATGGTATCTCCGGGACGTCCGACGATTCGTTTGGTGTAATAGTGGGTATATTCGTTTCCGTTGGGAAGAAACAGAACCACATCCCCATAGCCGGGAGATCCCAAAACATAGGAAAAGCGGTTGATCAGGATCTCCTGCTCACTGCCCAGTTCCGGCTCCATGGAATTTCCCACCACATTGGAGGACATGCCAAAAAAATAGACCGTCACGATGCCCAGGAAGATCACAGCCGCGACGGAAAACAGCCAGGACAAAATCTCCGACAGGAGTTTGGAGCTGATATGCTTCTTTTTCTGATAAAAGGATAGCCCCTTGTGCTTTGCCATGGTCCTCTCCCAAAATCCTCATAGTTAGGTTAATTTTACCATATTTTGCACAATACAGGTAGGGGAAAATACTTAGACGAATGTTTGAAGAATAGAATAAAAGAGGCAACCACCAAAGCGGTGATTGCCTCCATAGATTATCGAACGACTTCTTTAACCTTTGCAGCCTTACCGGTGCGCTCACGCAGGTAGTTCAGCTTTGCTCTGCGTACCTTACCTCTGCGGATCACTTCGATCTTCTCAACGTTGGGAGAGTGAAGGGGCCAGGTCTTCTCAACGCCTACGCCGCCGGAAGTCTTTCTGACGGTGAAGGTCTCACGGTTGGAGCCGCCCTGTCTCTTGAGAACGGTGCCCTCAAAGATCTGGACTCTCTCGCGGTTACCCTCTTTGATCTTACCGTAAACCTTAACGGTATCGCCTACGTTAAACTCAGGCACTTCCGCTTTCTTCTGCTCGGCTTCGATCTCCTTGATGATGTCATTCATTGTAATAACTCCTTTCCAAAGGATGTTCTTAATACCACTCCGGTAACAGAGGACCATCTGTCTATCAGTGCAACATTAGTAATATACTATGTAAACGTGCCGATTGCAAGCACTTTTTTCTAAAAACACCGTAAAATGAGGATTTCTCCTGCAAAATCATAATAAAACCCGCTTTACAGGGGCCTCGGAAGGATAAAAACGAAGGGAATCCGTCAAATCCGTATCCGCATCGGCCGGCAGGAACAGCCAGGGAAACTCACCTCTTTGATAAGCGGCGTTAGCACTGAGGATCATTTTTTTCTTATCCTCCGTATCCGCATGTCTGGGCTGTGGCAGCGGGCTGCGTTCCGTATAGACGTAAAAACGACCGGATGCGGCCTTATCCTGTATGTTCTCAGGAAGAAGATACTGCAAGTCTTCTTCCACGTACAGAATGGCGCCTTCATTCAGATCTTCCAACTTTTGCTCCAGGGCTTCTCTGTCGGTGGATAGTTCAACACGGAAATCTCCCACGGAGACCAGAAACGCTTCTTTTCCGTCCTTTCCGGTCAAAAGGAGCACCGATCCGTTATCAAAAAGCACCTTTTCCTTCCCGGTACGGAAGAAATTTATGGCGGGAGCATGGAGCTTTTTGCGTTTTAAGAGCCCTTCGATCCGCTCGGTACGGTAAAGGTATTTTTCGTACAGATCCGGCCTGTTTTCTTTGGTAACACGGATTGACTGATCCAGTCGCCAGCTTTCTATCTTCGCGTGATCCCCGGTAAGCAAGACTTCCGGGACCGCCATTCCGTTCCAGATCTCAGGCTTGGTGTACTGGGGATATTCCAGCAGATCGTTATGAAAGCTTTCGATCTCGGAGCTGGCTTCATTTCCAAGGACCCCGGGCACCAGCCTTGCGATGGCATCGATCATGATCATGGCGGGAAGCTCTCCTCCCGTCAGTACATAATCTCCCACGGACACCCGGTCAGTGATGCATTTGTCCAGGACTCTTTCATCCACACCTTCGTAATGACCGCACAGGAAGATCAGTTCCTCCTCATGAGAAAGCTCTTCTGCCATGTCCTGGGTAAAAGGCTTCCCCTGGGGCGTCAGGTAGATCGTCCGCACTTTCCGGTCACCACGCAGGTCCGTAATGGCGTCATAGACGCACTGAGGACGGATCAGGAGTCCGGCACCGCCGCCGTAGGTGGAATCGTCCACCTTGCCGTGCTTATTCCCGGAATAATCCCTCAGATAGACGGGGTTGATCTCCAGATATTCATTTTTGACAGCTCTTCCGATGATGCTGCTGCTCGCAATGGATGCGATGAGCTCAGGAAAAAGCGTGATCACTGAAAATTTCATGCTTCATCCAACAGTCCGGGCAGGAGGTGCACTTTCATGATGCCGCTCTCCACATCAACGGACAAGATACATTCGTGAATGGCGGGGATCAGTACTTCACCGCCACCATTCAGTTCCACGATATAAACATCGTTTGCACCGGTGGGCAGGACCTCTTTCAATGTACCCAGCTCCTGCTCCTCGTCTGTTATGACCTTCATGCCCAGAAGATCTGCGATAAAATACTCGTCCTTCTTCAGAGGCACTGCGTCCTTACGTGCAACGAAAATGCCGCACTGGCGGTAGTTTTTTACCTCCTCAGGCGCTTCGATGCCCTTCAGCTTCAGCAGCACCTGGTCGGGGCTGACACGGACGCTTTCCACATCCCGCAGCTGCATCTGACCTTTCAGCTCCAGGAAAACGGTCTTCAGTTTCTTAAAACGGGCGGGATCATCGGTGGTGGGGTAGACTTTCATCTCTCCCTTAACGCCGTGAGATGCCGTGATGATGCCAATCTTTAAATACTCTTCCATAGATTTACCTTAAAAGTGCTTCTTAGAAAAATGGAGGACACCCCGCAGGGAGTCCTCCATCGAGGTTCTACTTTCCGGATCACTTATCCAGAATATCTACATCTACTCTGATATTGTCTTTCATGGATGCAGCCTTTACAACGGAGCGGATGGACTTTGCGATCCTGCCCTGTTTACCGATGACCTTGCCCATGTCGGAAGGAGCGACCCGAAGCTCAATAACAAGATTCCTGCCCTCTCCACGCTGGGTAACCTCTACCTCTTCGGGATGGTCTACAAGAGCCTTGGCGATTACTTCAACAAGTTCTCTCAAAATTGGCCTCCTTTAATTTCAGAGGTATCCTTATTTCTGGATACCGGCGATCTTGAAAAGCTTTCCGACCACTTCAGTGGGCTGAGCGCCGTTTGCAAGCCACTTCTTAGCTGCTTCCTCGTCTACGTTGAAGGTGGAAGGATCGGTGGAAGGATCGTAGGTGCCGATCTCCTCGATGAACTTACCGTCTCTGGGAGAACGGGAATCTGCTACGATGATACGATACATAGGAGCCTTCTTCTGACCCATTCTTCTCAATCTGATCTTTACTGCCATGTTTCTTTTCCTCCGTAAAATAAATGAAAAATAATTGTTTCTATGATCAGGCGACCGTAGGTCTCCAAATCTGCGTTAAAAAGGGAACTTGGGGCCTCTTCCCATGGGAAAACCGCCCATGCCTCCGAAGAGTCCGCCGTGGCGTTTACCGCCACCCATCTGCTTCATCATCTTCTGGCTCTGTTCAAACTGTTTGATGAAGCGATTGACCTCCGCAATGTCCAGGCCGCAGCCCACAGCAATGCGGTGCTTTCTCCGGGGATTCAGGAGCTTCGGATTCCGGCGCTCCTCCGGTGTCATGGAAAGCACGATGGCTTCCATATGCTTCATCTTCTTCTCATCCACCTGAGATTCCAGGTCTGCGGCGTTGATCCCCATACCGGGCATCATCTTCAGGATCCCTGCAAGGCCGCCCATGTTCTGCATTTGGCGCATGCTTTCGAGATAGTCCTCAAAGTCGAACTTTCCCTTTTTCATGCGGGACATCATGTCCCTGCCCTTGTCCTCGTCAATGTCGATGGACTCCTGGGCCTTCTCGATGAGGGTCAGCACATCACCCATTCCCAGGATCCTGCCGGCCATACGGTCGGGATAAAAGGGCTCCAGGTCAGTGAGCTTCTCGCCCATGCCCACATAGAGCACCGGGCATCCGGTCACGGCTCTGACGGAAAGGGCTGCACCGCCTCTGGCGTCGCCGTCCAGTTTGGAAAGGATCACACCGTCAATGCCGATCTGTTCCTTGAACTCCTCGGCCACATTCACGGCATCCTGACCGGTCATGGCGTCCACCACCAGGATGGTCTGATGAACGGTGACAGTCTCTTTGATCTCTTTCAGCTCCGCCATCATCTCTTCATCCACATGAAGTCGACCGGCGGTATCCAGGATCACCACATTCTTGTCATTTGCTTCCGCAAAAGCAACGGCTTCCTTCGCGATCTGCGCAGGCTTTACATCCGTCCCCATGGAAAATACGGGGATACCCACTTTCTCTCCGTTGACCTTCAACTGGTCAATGGCAGCAGGTCTGTAGATATCGCAGGCAACCAGAAGGCTTCGCTTGCCCTTCTTTACCAGCTGACCGGCCATTTTGGCAGTAGCGGTGGTCTTACCTGCACCCTGAAGACCGACCATCATGATGACGGTAATGGCCTTGCCGGGCTGGAACGCGATCTCGGTAACCTCGGAACCCATCAGCTCCGTCAGTTCCTCGTTCACGATCTTGATAACGCTCTGTGCGGGATTCAGGCCGTTTGTAACCTCAGTACCCACGGCACGCTCTTCGATGCGTTTGGTGAAGTTTTTCACCACCTTGAAGTTGACGTCCGCTTCCAGCAGCGCCATCTTCACTTCTTTCAGAGCAGCTTTGACATCCTCTTCGGAAAGGGTTCCCTTCCCGCGAAGGTTCTGAAAGACCTTTTGCAGTTTTTCGCTTAATCCTTCAAATGCCACGCTAGAACTCCTCTAATAGCCCGGAAGCGAGCTTACTGATCTGTGCAAATCTCTGCCGGACCTCCTCTTCGGAAAGTCCCTCCGAGGTATCCGTCAGCTTTCGGATCTGTCCAATCTGCTCCTTGGCATCCGCAAAACGCTTTACCAGGCCCAGCTTGTCCTCATAGTCCTGCAGCGTCTTCCTGCTGCGCTTCACCATGTCATGGACGCCCTGGCGGCTGATGCCCTGCTCCTCGGCGATCTCTGCGAGAGACAGATCTTCGAACAGATAGGCTTCGTAGGCCTTACGCTGATGTTCCGTCAACAGCTCTCCGTAAAAATCATATAAGAGAGATTGTTCCAAAAGCTCATCCATTGCTCATCTCCATTCCCGCAAATGCGAAAATACGCGGGAAACTCGCACTTGTCTACTTTACAACAAGGAAAATGACCTGTCAAGTGTTTTTTCTTGACAGGTCAAATAAATCGATTTTACGGGGCCCAAAGTCCATTTTTCTCATTTGCTAAATCGAAAAACAGACTTTGGGCCCCTTGTTTTCCGATTATGTCAGTATAAAGGATCCGCGGTCAAACAATTCGATTTAGCAAATGAGAATTTTTGACCGTGGATCCCTTGGATGATCAAATAATAGCATTAACTACTTTCGGCCGATACCCTTCCTTCTCCAGCATGTCGATGATGCGGTTCTTGTGGTCGGTGCCGAAGGCTTCCAGAGTGATCTTCAGTTCCACTGCTGCGTTACGGTTGATGGAGACAAACTGGTTGTGTTCCAGCTTGATCACGTTTCCGCTCTCCTTAGCAATGAGGCCGGAGACACGGCTCAGCTCGCCGGGTTTGTCGGGAAGCAGGATGGATACGGTAAAGATCCTGTCTCTGGCAATCAGGCCGTGCTGCACCACGGAGGACATGGTAATGACATCCATATTGCCGCCGCTGAGGATAGAGACTACCTTCTTTCCTTCCGCAGGAATGTGATGCAGAGCCGCAACGGTAAGCAGACCGGAATTCTCTACCACCATCTTATGGTTCTCCACCATATCCAGGAAGCAGACCACCAGTTCTTCGTCCTTTACGGTGATGACGCCGTCCAGGTTCTGCTGAAGATAAGGGAAGATCTTTGCTCCGGGAGTCTTTACCGCTGTACCGTCCGCAATGGTGTTGACAGTGGGCAGGGTGGTGACTTTGCCTTCCTCCAGGGACACCTTCATGCAGGCAGCTCCCTCAGGCTCAACGCCGATGACTTTAATCTTGGGATTCAGGAGTTTTGCCAGGGTAGAGACGCCGGTAGCCAGTCCGCCGCCGCCGATGGGAACCAGGATGTAGTCCACAAGAGGCAGCTCCTTGATGATCTCCATGGCAATGGTGCCCTGTCCCGTGGCAACCGCCAGATCATCAAAGGGATGGATGAAAGTATAACCGTTGGCATCCGCCAGCTCAAAAGCCTTGGCACAGGCTTCGTCATACACGTCACCGTGAAGTACCACTTCCGCGCCGTAGCCTTTGGTACGGTTCACCTTGATAAAAGGAGTGGAAGTAGGCATAACGATGGTGGCTTTGGTGCCGTATGCCTTGGCAGCATAGGCAACGCCCTGAGCGTGATTGCCTGCAGATGCGGTGATAAGACCTTTCGCACGCTCCTCATCGCTCAAGGTGCTGATCTTATAATATGCACCTCTCAGCTTATATGCGCCCGTCAGCTGCATGTTCTCGGGCTTGAAATACACCTTGTTGCCGGTATGATTGCTGAAATATTCGCTGTAAAACAGCTTGGTCTCCCGGGTCACCTTCTTTACGATCTCGGAAGCTTCCTCAAAACGGGGAAGCGTCAGCATTTCTTCACTCATTGTCCGTATCCTCCGTATCGGATCCGTTCATGAAAAGCGGTTCCGCACTCTCTTTGCGATCAAACAGTGCATCCACATACTGCACGGGATCAAAACGCTCCAGATCGTCGATGGTCTCGCCAACGCCGATGTACTTTACGGGAACGCCCAGCTGCTGCTCAATGGCGATGGCGATGCCGCCCTTTGCTGTACCATCCATCTTGGTCAGAACGATACCGGTAAGGTTTGCTACTTCATTAAACTCTCTTGCCTGTAAAATGGCGTTCTGTCCCGTGGTGCCGTCCAGCACCAGGAGATTCTCCCGCAAAACGCCTGGATATTCTCTGTCGATGATACGGTTCATCTTTCCCAGCTCATCCATCAGGTTCTTTTTGTTGTGGAGTCTGCCGGCGGTATCGATGAGGAGCACGTCCACGCCTCTGGCTTTTGCTGCGGAAACAGCATCAAATACCACGCTTGCAGGATCAGCGCCGCCTTCGCTGGACACGATGGGCACATCCGCCCGCTTTGCCCAGACTTCCAGTTGCTCGGATGCAGCTGCGCGGAAGGTATCCGCTGCTGCGATCAGGACTTTCTTTCCGTCCGTTTTCAGCTTCCCTGCGATCTTGCCTACGGTGGTGGTCTTTCCCACGCCGTTGACGCCGATGAACATCAGTATGGAAGGCTCCTCCGTAAAGGCATAGGCGTTCTCCGGAGTCTCCATCCGGTGGATGATGATATCCTTCAGAAGACCCCTGCAGTCCTCACATTTCTTAAAATGATTGGACTTTACACGCTCCCGGAGTTCCTCCAGGATGCTCTCTGTGGCTTCCATGCCTACATCACCCATGATCAGGGTTTCTTCCAGTTCCTCGTAGAAGTCTTCCGTGATCTCATTAGCGGTAAAGACATTGGAAAAATTGTCTCTGGTCTTGGAAAGACCGGATTTTAATCTATCAAAGAAACTCATTCTAATACACTTTCTTATAAGTCCGATTCTCTCATATAGACTCGCTGCGCTCCTATATATGCGTCGAACCAGCGAATACCATCACCTTCACGAGATTAGTCGTCTAGCTGGTTCTCGATCATATTCACGCTTACCAGCGTGGAGATACCCTTCTCCTGCATGGTAATACCGTAGAGGCGGTCCACCTGCTCCATGGTTCCTCTCCTGTGGGTGATGACGATGAACTGGGTGTTCTTCGTCAGCTTGTGCAGATATTTTGCAAATCTGCCCACGTTGTTGTCGTCCAGAGCTGCCTCGATCTCGTCCAGGAGACAGAAGGGGCTGGGCTTTAAGTTCTGGATGGCAAAAAGCAGTGCGATGGCGGACAGTGCCTTCTCACCACCGGAGAGCTGCATCATGTTCTGCAGTTTCTTTCCGGGGGGCTGCGCACTGATCAAAATGCCGGTCTCCAGGATATCCTCACCGTCCAGCAGTTCCAGGGTTCCCTTACCGCCGCCGAAGAGCTCTTTGAATACCTTGTCGTATTCCTGATTGATCTGAGCAAATTTCTCGGAGAACTGCTTCCGCATTGCTTCATCCAGCTCTTCGATGATCTTCTCCAGGGTCTCGGCTGCAGCGATGAGGTCATCATGCTGGGTCTTCATGGTCTCGTAACGCTCGGAGAGTTCCTTGTACTCCTCGATGGCGTTGACGTTGACGTCGCCCAGCTTACGGATCTTGTCCTTCACCTCGCCGATGTCACGTTTCATTACCGTGAGATCCGTCATGGACTCGTCTCTGAGTCCCGCCGCATCCGTCAGGGTTATCTGGTACTCTTCCCACATGTAATTGATCAGGTTCTCGGAAGCACCCTCCGCCTGCTCTCTACGGGTGTTCAGACGATAGATTTCCTTATCCAGCGCATTCATCTCATTGCTGAGCTTTTCTCTGTCGTCAAAGAAGCTCTTCTGCTTCTCCATGAGCGCTTCGCGCTGTGCCTGTTTTGCTTTCAGGTCGGACTGGCGCTGCTCCTGGTTGGTAAAGGATGCCTCGATGGTCTTTCCGATCTCCACGATCTGAGCTTCCTTCTCCTCGCAGGCCTTGGCGTTTCCCTCGATGGAGGCTGCCAGGGTCTCCAGTTCCTTATTACGATTATCGATCTCTTCCCGGATACGGTTCTTGTTCTCTTCCCGGAAAGCGACTGACTGTCTGGTCTTCTGAACTTCGATCTTCCACTCGGAGACAGCGTTCAGTGCATCGGACTCTTTCTCCTGCAGCAGAGACAGTTCTTTGGTCTGGGCAGCCAGCTTCTTCTGGTTCTTCTCATCCAGGGCTTCACTTTCTTCCAGCTCTTTCTGAGAAGCCTCTCTGCCGGCCTGGATCTCACGGATCTTTTCTTCGATCTCCTCCTGCTCCGCTTTCAGGGACTTACGGTTGGAGGATTCCTCCTTCAGACGTTCCCGCTCCGCCTCCAGATTGATGCGGGCGGTGTTCTGACGAATGAAGGCATCCTGGATCACCATCTTTTGCTTTTCCAGCTCGGTGCGCTTGGAATTTCGCAGATCTCTGGTGATGAGGATCTCCTGGTTCAGATCCTCGGTCTCCTTCTTCAGGGCATCGCATTCCTTCTTCAGGTCATCGATCTCACGCTTCTTGCCCAGGAAGTTCATGGCATTTTTCACGGAACCGCCGCTGATGGCACCACCGGGCATCAGGAGTTCGCCCTCCAGAGTTACCATACGGATCGTGTAATTATATTTTCTTGCGATCTTGGTGGCCAGATCCACGTTCTCCACCACCACAAAGCGGCCCAGCAGGCTCTCGATGATCTTCTCGTAAGCCTTGTCCACCTTCACCAGGGTATGAGCCAGGCCCAATACGCCCTTCTCATCCAGCACGTCCATGGCCTTCAGCTTCTGAGGATTGGTCACAGCATCCATGGGCAGGAAGGTGGCACGACCGTGCTTGCCCTCCTTCAGAAAGGCGATGAGCTTCTTGGCAGTGTCCTCGTCCTTGGTGACGATGTTCTGGATGTTTCCTCCCAGAGCGGTCTCGATGGCGGTCTCGAACTTTTTGTCCACCTTCATGATGTCAGTCACAACACCCACGATGCCGGGGTATTTCTTGCGCTGCTCCATGACCTTCTTGACGCTCTGGCCGTAGCCTTCGTAAGCGTCTGCAATGTCGGACAAAGCCTCCAGACGGGAATGAACCTGATGGTACTGCTCCCGCTTGTCACGAAGCAGTGCATCTTTACTCGTCAGTTGCTCCCGCAGATCCTGGACTTCCTTATCCAGGGCCTTCTCCTGATCCGACAGCTTTGTCAGTTCTTCCGTAGCCTTTGCGAAGCTGTCCTCCAGAGCGGTGATGGTGTCCTCTCTGGCTTCCTCATCGGATTTTGCACGCAAAATACGGGAATTCAGCTCTGCCTTGCGGATCTCGATCTGCTCCATGGCAGAATCGTAGCTGCTGAGGGCGGACTTGATGGTGGAGCGCTTATCGATCTCGCTCATGACCTCCGCCTTACCGGCTTCGATCTTGTCGCCGAGAGCGGCCACCTCTTCCTGCACCTTCTTCAGGGCTTCTTCCCTGCGCTTCGCCTCATCCTCGATCTCCTGAGCTGCGGCGTCTGCATCCTTATTCTGTTCATTGATGGAATCCAGCTCGGCGCCGTATTTTTCCAGTTCCGTTTTCAGAGTCTCACGACGCTCCTCGAAATGTCTGGTGGATTCCTGCGCAGAGCGGATCTGCTCCTTTAAGAGCTCGATCTGGCTCTCCAGCTTGCTTCTGGTGAGGTCCGTATCGGAAAGCGATGCTCTGGTCTCTTCGATGGCCTGCTCCAGAGATGCGATTTTGTCCTGCATCTCGTCGTATTCCTTACGGACGGCATCAAAACGACCCTTGGCATTCTCCAGCTGCTCCGTGGCGATGCCCAGCTTCTCGCTCAGCTCCTCCATGTTGCGCTTTAAACGGTCGTTCTCCAGTAGGAAAACGTTGATGTCCAGGGCTTTCAGTTCTTCCTTGTGCTTCAGGTAGATCTTGGCCTTTTCACTCTGGCGCTCCAGAGGACCCACCTGACGCTCCAGCTCTGCCAGAATGTCGTTGACACGGACCAGGTTGGTGCGCTCGTTCTCCAGACGCTTCTGAGCGGTCTGCTTACGGCGCTTATACTTCACGATACCGGCAGCCTCGTCGAAGAGCTCTCTGCGCTCCTCGGGCTTACCGCTCAGGATCTGGTCGATCTGACCCTGTCCAATGATGGAATAGCCTTCCTTACCGATACCGGTGTCATAAAACAGCTCGTTGATGTCCTTCAGTCTGCAGGGGGTACCGTTCAGCAGATACTCGCTCTCACCGGAGCGGTAC
The DNA here is from genome assembly GCA_016286555.1 of Lachnospiraceae bacterium. Taxonomy (GTDB): domain Bacteria; phylum Bacillota; class Clostridia; order Lachnospirales; family Lachnospiraceae; genus AC2028. The sequence goes on from JAEETA010000011.1 coordinate 70,715, forward strand.
AGTCTTCTGGCTACAGTCACCTCGTCGAAGGAAACTCCCAGCTGATGATCGGAATTGTCCAGAGTGATGGCCACATATGCGTAGCTCAGCGGCTTTCTGGTCTCGGTACCGGAGAAAATGACGTCCTGCATGGAACCGCCACGGAGCTGCTTTACGCTCTGCTCACCCAGCACCCAGCGAACCGCATCCGCAACGTTACTCTTACCGGAGCCGTTGGGGCCTACAATACCGGTAATACCGTTGTGAAACTGAAAATCGATCTTGTTGGCAAATGATTTGAATCCGTGGATCTCGATGCTCTTAAGAAACATATCCTCTATCCTTTAACAGGGCGATAGCAGCGCCGGCAGCTTCCTGCTGAGCGGCTTTCTTGCTGTGTCCCTCTCCCTCTCCGATCAGGTCTTCTTCCAGGTATACCCGGGCTTTGAACAGAATGTCGGTGCCTTCTCCGATAGACTCCACTTCGTAATGGAATTCTTTACGGATGACGCCCTGAATGATCTCCTGCAGCAGACTCTTATTGTCCTTTTTCATGACTTCGCCCTGCTGAGGACGCAAAATGATCTCAGCAACATATTGCCTGGAAGGTTCCATACCTCCGTCCAGGTATATGGCACCCAGAATAGCCTCCATTACATCGGAAATGATACTGTCACGTTCTCTGCCGCCGGTGTTTTCCTCACCCTTACCCAGACGGATAAACTCATTGATCCCTTTCTGCCTGGAGCAAAAAGCAAGCGCAGATTCACAGACCAGGCTTGCTCTGGTCTTGGTCAATGCGCCTTCGTTCAGTTTCGGGCAATTCCGGAACAGATACTCGGAAGAAAACATTTCCAGGATAGCGTCTCCCAGAAACTCCAGCCGCTCATAATTTCCTACCCTGTTCACCTTCTGCTCATTGTCAAAAGAGGTGTGGGTCAGAGCCTGCAGGAGCAGTTCTTCCTGTTGAAACCGGTATCCTATGATCTCCTGCAGTTTCGAGATGTCGGTATTATGCATATTTTTTCTCCAGTAAGCCGATCATCGGCTGGCGGGGGGACAATAGAATTCCTATCATTATGGCAGCCGCTCTGTCACATTGATAGAATCTCTATCATAAAACAAAGGCATTCCCGAGAGACCACAGTCTTTCGGGAATACCCTGAAATGTCGGATCATTGCTTTATTTGTTCAATGCTTCCTTGATGAGCTCCACTGCCTGGCCGACGGTGGTGATGTTCTCAGCTGCATCTTCGGAAATCTTGATATCGAAATTGTCTTCAATTCCCATGATGATCTGATAAACATCCAGGGAATCTGCACCGAGGTCATCGGTAAAAGTGGTGCCTTCGGTGATCTCCTCGGGGTCTACATTCAAAACCTCTGCAATAATACTTTTTAATTTCTCAAGTTCCATTTTCTTTTCCTTTCATTTCACAAAATAGATGCGTCCATAGTATAGCAATTCATATGGAACGTTTCAACCCAAAGGTTGCACCCTATTCTTCCGTAACCGTAATGCTTTCCCGGATGAAATCATTGATCCGCTCTTCCTTAAACTGGATGCACTGCAGAATGGAATTTCGGATGGAGATGGCCTTGCTGCTTCCGTGGGTCTTTACAACCAGGCCGTTGAGTCCAAGGAGCGGTGCGCCTCCGTGAGCTTCGGTGCTGAAGGACTTCATGGTATTCTTCAGGGTAGGTTTGATGAGAGCGCCGCCGAGCTTTGCGGTAACGCCGCCCTTCATGATCTCCTCCTTCATGCGGGAGACCAGTGCACCGGCCACGCCTTCATACATCTTCAGGATCACATTTCCGGTAAAGGCCTCGCAGACCATGACATCCGCAACACCGTAAGGGAGGTCTCTGGCCTCCACGGAGCCGATGAAATTGATCTCGGGAGTAGCCTTCAGCAGCGGGAAGGTTTCCTTCACTAGGGCATTGCCCTTCTCCTCCTCGGCACCGATGTTAACGATACCGACTCTGGGAGACTTGATCCCCAACACCTTTTCCATGTAAATGGAGCCCATCTTGGCAAACTGGACCAGCTGGGAGCTTCTGGCGTCCACATTGGCGCCACAGTCCAGCAGCAGTGCAGGGCCGTTCAGGGTAGGAATGAGGGGAGCCAGAGGAGGTCTCTCCACGCCCTTGATCCTGCCAACGATGACCTGGCCGCCAACGAGAACGGCTCCGGTGGATCCGGCGGAAACCAGTGCGTCACACTGTCCTTCCTTTACCATATACATAGCCTTGACAATGGAGGAGTCCTTTTTGCGTCGAACAGCCATGACAGGCGGCTCTGCCGTTTCGATCACCTCGGAACAGTGTACGATCTCGATGCGCTCAGGATCATAAGAAAGGCCTTCAAGGGCTGCACGGATCTTATCCTCCTGACCGCACAGAAATACCTTAACGCGCTTATCATCGTTTACTGCGTCCACAGCTCCTTTGACGATCTCGCCCGGTGCGTTGTCACCGCCCATAGCATCAACCGCAACAGTTACCAGTTCTGACATGGTTTTAACCCCCTGTGAATATCTCACAGAAAACTATACTAGAGTGATTCTTAAAAATCAACAAAAAAAGAAACCTCCCCATAGGGGAGGCTTCGGTTGATCCGGATAGGCAGATGCTTACTCTGCGTCGATAACCTGCTTCTTGTTGTAAGAACCGCAGTTCTTGCAGACTCTGTGAGGCATCATCAGGGCACCGCACTTGCTGCACTTTACCAGAGTGGGAGCGCTCATTTTCCAGTTTGCTCTTCTCTGATCTCTTCTTCCCTTGGAAGATTTATTCTTAGGACAGATCGACATAGCTTACACCTCCTTACTTTCCTTACTTTTCTCAAATATGTCTTTAATAGCTGCCATGCGGGGATCCGGCACGAAGGTATCGCATCCGCAATCCTCCACATTGAGATTCCCTCCGCAGACAGGGCATAAACCCTTACAGTCATCCTTGCAGAGAATCTTCACAGGCCAGTTCAGCGAGATTTCATTATGCAAAAGCTCATCGCAGCAAAGCTCATAGCCATCCATGTACTCGGTGAGGCTCTCTCCGTCCTGCTCCGCTTCACCCTCGGGGGTCCACAGAGATGAATCCGGTGAGATCACATCGCGACTGATCCGGATGGGAATCGTAACCTGTGTTTCGGTGAGACACCGATCACAATGAGCTGTGAACACAAGATCTACTTCTCCGGAGAGATGTAATTTGTTTCGTTCACTGCCCAGGGCCTTCAAGGTGATGCTGTTCCCGCTTACGAGGGAGCAGGTCTCGCTTCCGGTGGAAAACGTGCCGTTTTCCAGGGAAATCTCAGTACTTATTTCCTTGCCCGGGTTCTGAAAGCCTTCGGTTAAATTCCAGCGCATATCAGCTCCTTTGCCTAAAGAAACACGCAAAATCGCACATTGATGAATTATATCTATACGGCATAAAAATGTCAATAGGTATGGAGAAATTTACATAAAACAATTTAAAAGGATTACTGAGGGGCGACCGCGGTCCATATATTCGTGTTCGGACACGCTTTCGCTTACGATTTTCCACGTAGCGGATGCTAAGCTCACATTTCGCATAAATGCGCATGTTCGCTAAGCACCGACGGGAAAATATAGTCCTCACACGGATTATGGCCCCGGTCGCCCACGATATCAATTCATAAGTGCGAACAAATAACAAAGAAAAGATAATATATGGACCACGGGAGCCGCGTTTAAGGAACTAATGAAATAAATACAGCGGCACAGATCTGTGCCGCTGCTGTAGTCAAATAATCAGCGTCAAATTAGCGAAGGAATCCGAACTTGCAGATGATGTAGGGCTCTCTGGCCTTGCCCTGGCAGATCTGGAAGAAGGAAATGATCCTCAGAACGCTGATGATACCGATGCAGACAAAAGCGGCGATGGGCGCGATCACGGTAAAGCACAGGACAGCGCCAATGATGATGACCAGGATGGTGCAGACCACATACTTCAGAGCCTGTCTGACGTGGAATGCGGCATAAGGGGAAGAATTGCCCGCAAGGAGTGCAAGGATGATCCCCATGGTGCCGAGCAGGTAAACGATCATCGCAATGACTTTGTTATCGGAAATATCCTTGGGGTCAAACTCCGCAGTGTGATCATAGGGATCGGGCTCGATATAAACGGGAGCCTGCTGATACACGGGTGCAGCTGCGGGAATGGGCTGGGGCTGAGGTTCGGGAGCGGGCTGAGGAGTCGGCTCGGGAGCCTTGTTGTTCACATTTTCTTCCGCTTTTACCACCGTAGCACCGCAATTAGGGCAAAATGCGGAATTCTCGGGGATGGGGCTGCCGCAATTGATACAATTAGCCATGATAAACCTCCTGAAATTAGCAAATGTTGTGTGTGGACTCTCGACAGAGCTGGGATAAAGAAACTGCGAGCCGACCACCTCTTCTATTTTACCACAAATACGCCAACTGTAAAGAAAACTATGACAGTCCCGTCACAGGGATCCGCCATAGTTTTCCAAAGGTATTCATTATCTGTCTTCAATGTTCTGATAAGGAACATGATGTCCCACGTATTTGTAGGCAGGACGAATGATCTTGCTGGAATTGCGCAGCTCCTCCAGGCGATGTGCGCTCCATCCGGAGATACGGGCAATGGCAAAGAGGGGCGTAAAGAGCTCCTTGGGGATTCCCAGCATGCCATATACAAATCCGCTGTAGAAGTCCACATTGGCGCTGACGGCCTTGTGTACATTCTTACGCTTCATGATCAGCTTGCCTGCAATGCGCTCCACACGATCATAGAAGTGGAACTCTCTGGTCAGCCCCTTCTCCTCTGCCAGTCTTCTTGCGTAATCCTTCAGGATCACCTCTCTGGGATCGGAAAGGGTGTAGACCGCATGGCCCATACCGTAGATGAGACCTGCACCATCAAAGACTTCCTTGTCCAGGATCCGGTTCAGATAGGTCTCGATCTCGTCTTCGTTCTCCAGGTCGCTGATGTTCTCGAAGAGGTTGTCGAACATCTCCTGCACCTTCAGGTTGGCACCGCCGTGCTTAGGGCCCTTCAGAGAACCGATGGATGCGGCTACGCTGGAGTAGGTGTCCGTTCCGGAGGAAGTAACCACGTGGGTGGTGAAGGTGGAGTTGTTACCGCCGCCGTGATCCGCATGGACGATGAGGGCGATATCCAGCACCTTTGCCTCCAGTTCCGTAAAGGAGCCGTCGGGACGAAGCATCTGCAAAATGTTCTCGGAAAGAGAAAGTCCCTTCTTGGGATTCCGGATCACCAGCGCCTCATCCCTGCGGAAATGCAAGTAAGAATGATAGGAATAAACGGCGATCAGCGGGATCTTGTTGATCAGTTCCAGGCTCTGACGCAGCACATCGTTGATGGCCACGGAGTCCGGGTTATCATCATAGGTATAAAGGGTCAGGACGCAGCGCTGCAAAGCGTTCATGATATTGCCGTTAGAGGCTTTCATGACCACGTCACGGACAAAGCGGGCACCCAGATCCTGAAGCTGCTCGTTGATGCGAATCAGCTTCTCCAGTTCATCCTTTTTAGGAAGTCTTCCGAAAATAAGGAGGAATGTTACCTCCTCATATCCGTAGCGGCGATTCTCCAGGCCTCTTACCAGGTCAATGACATTGATGCCCTGATAGTATAAACGTCCGTCACAGGGAATCTGATCTCCATCCACCAGGTCGTATGCCACCACATCCGACACCTCTGTCAGACCGGTAAGCACGCCCTTACCGTTTGCATCACGAAGACCGCGCTTTACATCGTAATCCAGATACAGGTTCTGATCGATGTAGCTGCTTTTATCAAGTTCGTCCAGCAGATATTTGAAATCGGCTTTCACTTCTCCCATCTCATCCAGGGAGAGCATTTCTTTGTTTTCTTCCAGCATGTACGGCCTCCAATTCTCGAATAGTATATATGTATCTATGTATACAACCTTTTGGATGAAAATACAACCCTAAGTTTTAACAGTTTTTTAAAATCCTTTGGAATCCAGCACTTCCCCTGTCAGGGGATCATAGACGATAACTGTAAGAAAATAAAAACGAGTGGAAAATTCTTCTCCGTTCAAAAGCAGGTTACCTTCTGCCAGATCACCGTGAAATGCGGCCTGCAGCACGCTTCCTCCTGCCAGTTTTCTGGTTACAGGCTTTGCATTCTGATCGTTCTCGGTCAGGAGCTGCGCTCTCCCGTTCTCTGTGATCCATTTTCCGCCGGCCGCATATTCTTTATAGGAAAGGCCAAAGGCGGACAGGGAATCATAATAGACATTGTTGCGTTCGATATAATCCGCTTCCAGACTGAAGATCAGCTGCAGATCCTTATGGGAGTTCAGCACGCCAAGGTATTGGTTCACATCTTCCGTCTGATGCAGCAAGCTTGCTGTTTTTTGATGTTCTATATATGTAAGGTCGTTGTCCCATGCTTCGTACCGGGAATCGCCTCTGTGATCGGTAAGTATAAAAGAACCGGACAGGATTTCTCCGAAGAGACGGCTGACCTTTTCGGCACCGGTTGCATTCAAATGAGACCCGTCCCTGAAATCTATGGCAGGATCGATGGAAGCAGAGCTCATGAGATAATCAGAACTTACCACCGCGATACCCTTCTCTTCCGCATAGGAAAGCGCTGCAGAGATCTGCGCTCCGGAGGTTTCATCCTGCGCAAAGGGAAGCACCGTCAGGATCAAAGTAAAGTCTTCTTTCCCTGCCAGTTCCTGCAATCCCTGCAGAAAAGCGATATTGGTGTCGGAAAGCTCCCCTGCGGGATAAGATTGCAAGGACGCGGGATCCAGAGGCTCGATCTCATCACTGTAAAGCTCTCCTCTTCCGAAGGAAGAAAGCGGAGAAGCTGTAAAATCATATTTTCCAAGCTCCGCATAACGCTCATGAACAATGGGCCATTTCAGAGCGTATTCCGGGAACTCTTTTCTGTCTGTCTCCTGCCATGCCAGTTTCAGATAGTCGATGCCAAAGGGCAGAGATACCAGATTACGATACAGATTTCCCGGCTCGGAATGCTCGTCGTAGGTCAGTGCAAAAAGGTCCACTACCACAACCTTTGGACTCTGTTTTTTGCAGGCATTTTTGATATAGGCCAGAGTCTCCTCCTTCGTCTGATCAGAGACCGCCAGATCAAAGGCAGAGATCCCGTATTCCGACCAGAGGACGCTTGGGTAAATACCGCAATACACATGGCTGGTGCCCGCAAAGAGAACGTCCACCGTATCCTTCGGTGTTTCTTCCAGCATCTCCCTGCAGGACAAATAATCCCCCGCAGTATCCTTCCAGAACAGAACGCGGTATACGCAGGAAAGCACCAGAACCAGGAGCAGGACAAAAGCTCCGATGCGAATTCCGTTATTCACTTTTTCTTTCGAAAAAAGTGTCTTCAAGACCGTTACTCCTAAAATGCAAAATAGATGAACTGCCTGGAATCAAAATGCACGCCATATTTTCCGAAGACCAGTACAAGGACCGCCAGACAGATCATCACCGCAAATCTCGCAGGCAGGTTCTGCCGATACAGCAAATTACCGAAGTCTTCTGTTCTGCGCTTACAAAGCTTACTTACAAACAGCACCAAAAGAAGCCCGGCCAGCAGGATTCCCATTTCCATACGATCCAGTCCGTAGCCGTAGAGACTGCCGTTCAGGAAATTCCAGGGATCAAAAGCAGTAAACATCTGCCGGATCAAAAGCAGAGCCTGTCCCATACTCTCCGCCCGGAAAAAGATCCAGGCAAAAGATGTGAGAAGGAAGGTGACCAGGACTTTGAAAACCCGGAAGCTACCGGCTTCCTTCTTCAGATGCAAACGCTCTACCACCCGTTCTTCCAGAGGCTTTTTCAGGTCTCCGATGATCTGATAGATTCCGTGGAGTCCGCCCCAAAACACATAGGTCCAGTCCGCTCCGTGCCAGAGGCCGCTGAGCAGGAAGGTGATCATAAGGTTTCCGTACTTTCTGGCTCTTCCTTTACGATTACCGCCCAAAGGAATGTAGAGATAATCCCGGAACCAGGTGCTGAGGGAAATATGCCACCTGTGCCAGAAATCTCCGATGGAGGTGGCAAAATAAGGAGTGGCAAAATTCTGCATCAGATGAATACCCATCATCCGCGCGCATCCGATGGCGATGGCGGAATAACCGGCAAAATCAAAATAGATCTGCAGGGAAAAGCCGAAGGCAGCCACCAGGGTCTCCACCGTTCCTGCAAAAGGCAGGTTATCGTAGATCCCGTCCACCAGAATGCTGAGGCGATCTGCCAGTACCATTTTCTGGAAATAGCCCCACAACATCAGAGCAAACCCGGAGGACAAGCCTTCCATAGTTACAGGAGTGGTGGTTTTCAGATCCTTCAGTTGTTTCAGGAGTGATCCGCTCCTCTCGATGGGACCCGCCACCAGCTGGGGGAAGAAACTCACAAAGAGGGCGTAATCGATCAGGTTATGCTCCGCTGCGATGGTGCCCCTGCTCACATCGATGAGATAGCCGATGCTCTGGAAGGTATAAAAAGAAATGCCGACCGGGAGCAGCAGGTTCAGGGGATTGGTAACACCCTCACCGCCAAAGGCTCTCAAAACGGCATTTACATTATCCAGGAAAAAGTCAAAATACTTAAAGCAAAACAGGGCTGCAAATGAGAGACAGATGCAGCCCGTTACAATTCTCTTTCTGATGTTTTGAAAATGCTTGTCCTCTCCCGCGTAACGCTCCAAAAGCAAAGCGCCGATGTAGCTTACCAGAGTATTGCCGGCGATGAGCAATGCGTATTTCGGCTGCCAGGACATGTAGAACACATAGCTGGCAATCAAAAGAAATGCAGGCCGGATCCGCTTCGGCAAGATCAGGTACAGCACAAACACTGCGGGAAAGAACAACACAAACGCAGCAGAATTAAAAAGCATGATTTTCTTAAACCAAAGCCAGGGTTTCTCTTGCGATGGCAAGTTCTTCGTTGGTGGGGATGACCATCACCTTTGTGCGGCTGTCGGGAGTGGTGATAACGATATCCTCACCACGCTTGTTGTTGGCGGCATCATCCAGCTTGATCCCCAGATACCCCAGGTACTCACACACCCAGGATCTTACAATGGGAGCGTTCTCACCCACACCTGCGGTAAAGCAGATCACATCAACACCGTTCATTGCAGCCACATAAGCACCGATGTACTTTGCTACTCTGTAGCAGAAAGCTTCCAACGTCATGGTAGCCTTCTTGTTGCCCTCGTTATGTGCCTTCTCCAGGTCGCGGAAGTCGGAGGAAATATCTCCGGACAGACCGAAGACACCGGACTTCTTATTCAGCACATTCATAACCTCGGAAAGGGTCATGTTTTCCTTGTTTGCCAGGAACTCCAGGATAGCGGGATCCAGATCACCGCTTCTGGTGCCCATGATCAGACCTTCCAGAGGAGTCAGGCCCATGGAAGTATCCACGCATTTTCCGTTCAGCACTGCAGAGACGGAAGCGCCGTTCCCCAGGTGGCAGACAATGATCTTCTGGGTGTTATAATCCACGCCCAGCTTCTCTGCTGCTCTGTGGGATACATAGGAATGGCTGGTGCCGTGGAAGCCGTAACGGCGAACCTTATACTTCTCATAATAGGAATAAGGCAGGCCGTACATGTAAGCCTTCGCAGGCATGGTCTGATGAAATGCGGTATCGAAAACAGCTACCATGGGAGTATCTCCCATCAGCTTTCTGCAGGCATCAATACCGATCAGGTTTGCGGGATTGTGCAGAGGAGCCAGGTCATTGCACTCACGGATGGCTTCGAGCACTTCATCCGTAATGATGGTGGAGGAAGCAAACTTCTCTCCGCCGTGCACGATACGATGTCCTACGGCACCGATCTCTTTCAGATCCTTCACAACGCCTGTTGCGGGATTGGTCAGCGCCTCCAGCACCAGGCGGATAGCCTCGGTGTGGTCCGGCATGGGAGTTTCCTTTACTTCCTTCTCGCCGCCGGCAGGAGTATAGGAAATGACAGATCCGTCAATTCCGATTCTCTCACACAGACCTTTTGCGATCCAGTTCTCGGTATCGGAATCGATCAATTGGAATTTCAGAGAGGAGGAACCGCAGTTGATCACCAAAATATTCATGTTTTGTCTTCCTTTCATTGTTTCTATAAACGGATTGCTACGTTTCCTTCGGAAACTTTCGCAATCCCCTTCAATACAACAGACCGCTTTGCGCTCTGTTGTCATGCATTCGGAATCCGTTGATTTTCATTCAAAGAATGAAAATCACTGCTTCCTCATGTTTCGGCGGGTCCTAAAGTAAAAATCCTCATTCAAGCAAGCTTGATTCGGATTTTTGACTTTCGTCCCCTGTTTATACAAGCTGCGCCTGTACTGCAGTCAAAGCAACAACACCTACGATATCCTGCCAGGAACATCCTCTGGAAAGATCGTTCACGGGCTTTGCGATACCCTGCAACATGGGGCCGTAAGCCTCGGCACCGCCCAGACGCTGTACCAGCTTGTAGCCGATGTTGCCCGCATCCAGGTTGGGGAAGATCAGAATGTTTGCCTTACCTGCGACTACGCTTCCGGGGGCCTTGGACTTTGCAACGCCGGGAACCAGAGCTGCGTCGGTCTGAAGCTCGCCGTCCAGAACCAGATGAGGATACTGCTCGTGTGCGATACGGGTTGCCTCTACCACCTTATCAACCAGAGCGTGCTTTGCACTGCCCTTGGTGGAGTGGCTCAGCATTGCAACAACGGGCTTGGGACCTACCAGAGCCTTGAAGGATCTTGCGGAAGAATCTGCGATCGCTGCCAGTTCTTCGGGATTCGGATCCTGGTTCAGACCACAGTCAGCCAGCAGGAATGCACCGTTCTCGCCCATGTCCTTCATGATGGTATCCAGAATGAAAAATGCACTTACCAGCTTCACGCCAGGTGCAGTCTTCAGGATCTGCAGTGCGGGACGCAGGGTATCAGCGGTGGAATGACATGCACCCGCAACCATACCGTCTGCATCGTTTGCCTTCACCATCATAATACCGAAAGTCAGCCAGTCTTTCAGCAAGGTCTCTCTTGCCTTCTCAGGGGTCATTCCCTTGGCTTTTCTGGTCTCATACAGCAGATTGACATATTCATCCAGCTTGGGCGTGGTCTCGGGATTGATCACCTTGACATCATCCAGATCGATATCCAGCCAGCCGGCACCGTCACGGATCTTCTCTTCATTGCCCACCATGATAATGTTAGCAATGCCCTCTTCAATGATCTTCGCTGCTGCAAGCAAAGTTCTCTTGTCTGTGGATTCGGGCAGCACAATTGTTTTCTTGTCGATTTTTGCCCTTTCTTTGATTTGATCGATATAAGCCATAATTACCTCACTTTAAGCGTTTTGTGCCACAGGAAAATACTGCGGCAGTTGAAATCGTTGACGAGATTATATTATACTAAAGAGGTAATATGCGCACAAGACAAAAACGCCGATTTATTGTACAAAATCCCGAACAAAACGCTCTGATTTCGTTAAAACTTTAGCAATGTTTCACAGATTTTCATGGAGACGAAAATCATGACCATCAATGCCATCATCGCGGAATACAATCCCTTTCACAACGGCCACGCTCATCAGATCCGCCAGGCAAAACAGATCACGGGTGCGGATTATACCATAGTCATCATGAGCGGTGACTTTGTGCAGCGCGGCGCCCCCGCCATCGTAGACAAATATGCCAGAGCACGGATGGCGCTTGAGTGCGGCGCAGATCTGGTGCTGGAACTTCCCTGCACCTATGCGGTCTCCAGTGCGGAATATTTTGCCAAAGGCGGCGTTAACATCCTGAGCAGACTGGGTGTGGTGACCCATCTGGTCTACGGCATTGAGAACGGTTCCCTGGAGGAAATGACGGCCATCGCTTCCGTCCTTGCCAACGAACCTCCCGAGTATAAAGAACTGCTGAGGGAACAGCTTCGCTCCGGCAAGAGCTTCCCTGTTGCCAGAAATGCGGCTTTGCTGGATTATGATCCCGGCCTTTACAATGCAGGGACCATTCTCAGCTCTCCCAACAACATTCTGGCTGTGGAATACCTGAAGGCTCTGATCCAGCACGGATCTACCATCAAACCTGTTCCCATCATCCGTCAGGGTGCCGGATACCATGATCGTTACACCGGTGTTCAGGAATACGCTTCTGCCACCGCCATCAGGCAGGCCATCACCTACGGCGAGAACCTGCAGAGCCTGGAGAGCGTCATGCACGCTTCGGCTTTCGATACTTTAATGCGAGCCGTGGATCACAAGAGCATCATGGAAGTGGACGACTTCTCTCAGATGCTGCTGTACAAGCTCCTGATGGAAGAACCTTACGGTTATGAAAAATACCTGGATGTGGACCGGGAACTCTCCGATCGCATCTTGCGGTCCTTAAACAAGTTCGAGTGCATCACTCAGTTTACTGATTATCTGAAGACCAAGGACAAGACCTACACAAGGGTTGCCCGGGCGCTCTTCCACATCCTGCTGGACATCTCCGAAGCGGATTACGAACTGCTGGATACCATCGATCATGCGCCTTATGCCAAGATCCTGGGATTCCGTAAAGAGTCCGAAGGACTCCTTACCGAGATCAAGGCACATGCTTCCATTCCGCTGATTGCAAAATACTCCGAGGCAAAGCGGCTCCTTTACGATGAACAGCTGCGGATCCTGGAAAAGGGAATGCAGATCTCCGATGTGTACAATGCAGCGGTCTGTGTAAAGACGGGAACACCTTTCCTGAGAGACTTCAGCTATCCCGAAGTACTTTAACAATCTATTTGAAGGCACAAAAATACGGGGCACAACGCCCCGTATTTTTTTCGTTTGAATTAGTTTTTAAAAGAATGAATCGGTGCAGGAATCCGACCGGTTCTGGAGATGAAGTTCTCACAGGAGAATCCGTTCACCGGCATAATGGGTGCATATCCCAGAAGACCGCCGAATTCAACAACCTCTCCCACCGTCTTACCGATGACGGGGATCACACGAACCGCCGTGGTCTTGGCATTCACCATACCGATGGCCATCTCATCCGCAATGATACCGGAAATGGTAGCCGCGGAGGTATCGCCGGGAATGGCGATCATGTCCAGACCCACAGAGCAGACACAGGTCATGGCTTCCAGCTTTTCCAGAGTCAGGGCACCTGCTTCCACGGCATTGATCATTCCCTGATCCTCGCTGACGGGAATGAAGGCTCCGCTTAAGCCCCCCACATAGGAGGAAGCCATAACGCCGCCCTTCTTTACCTGATCATTCAACAGTGCAAGGGCTGCGGTGGTTCCGGGAGCACCGGCATATTCCAGACCGATCTCACAAAGGATATCCGCAACGGAATCTCCGATGGCGGGAGTGGGAGCCAGGGACAGATCCACGATACCGAAGTCCACGCCCAGCATACGGGAGGCTTCCTTCGCCACCAGCTGACCCACACGGGTCACCTTAAATGCGGTCTTCTTAATGGTCTCACAGAGCACTTCGAAGCTCTCACCTCTCACCTGCTCCAATGCTTTCTTTACAACGCCGGGGCCGCTGACGCCCACATTGATGATCCTGTCACCTTCGGTGACGCCGTGGAAAGCACCTGCCATGAAAGGATTGTCATCCGGAGCATTGCAGAACACCACCAGCTTCGCACAGCCCAGGGAATCCTTTTCTTTGGTCAGCTCTGCAGTCTCCCGGATCACCTGGCCCATTAGACGCACCGCATCCATATTAATGCCGGTACGAGTGGAACCCAGGTTCACGGAGCTGCAAACGAAATCCGTGGTAGCCAGCGCCTTGGGAATGGCTCTCAGAAGAAGTTCATCCGCAGGTGTCATATTTTTGCTTACCAGCGCGGAGAAACCTCCCAGGAAATTCACGCCCACTTCCTTGGCAACGCCGTCCAGGGTCTGGGCGATCTTTACAAAATCATCACTGGTCTTGCAGCAGGCAGCTCCCACTATGGCAATGGGAGTAACGCTGATGCGCTTGTTCACAATGGGGATTCCGTACTCTCTGGAGATCTCCTCACCGGTCTTTACCAGGTCCTTTGCGGAAGTGTAGATCTTGTCACGGATCTTCCTGCAACAGGTGTCCAGATCCGCATCGATACAGTCCAGAAGAGAGATACCCATGGTGATGGTTCTCACATCCAGGTTCTCTTCCTCGATCATCTTATTGGTTTCAATGACTTCAAATTGATTGATCATAATCTCCTAACCATCCTCATCCAAGAAATCTTGATTCGTATTTTGCACTAAGTCCGATTTTTTTAGATCCGATGCATGGAATCAAAGATCTCTTCCTTCTGGCACTTGATGGAAACACCGATCTTCTCGCCGATGACATCCAGGTCATCGCAGATCTGGCCGAACTTCAGTCCGGTGCCGTTCATATCCGCGATCATCATCATATTGAAATATCCGGAAACAATGGTCTGGGATATATCGAGAATGTTTACATTTTCATTGGACAGATAGGTACAGGTCTTAGCAATGATACCTACGGTGTCTTTTCCGACTACAGTGATGATAACTTTTTCCATAAGGTCTCCTTTGTGCCGGGTAACGGCATATTTTATACTTCGATGCACTCGCTGGGCACATCTCTTTTAGCGACGATTATATCAAAATCCGAAGGCTTGTAGGGATTATCCGCAAGACTTATCTCACAGCGAACTGCTTCAAAAGCAAGATCCGGATAATTGTTTTCCTGAGACAGATGTCCGAGATAGATCTTCTTAATGTTATCGTTAAGTACGGAAGATAACAGTTTTCCGGAGGTCTCATTGGACAAATGTCCGAACTCTCCCAGGATCCTTTGCTTAAGAGGATAAGGATATATCTTGTTTGCTTCAAGAAGCTTTACATCATGGTTGGCTTCAAGAAGAAGTGCATCCAATCCCTTAAGACATTCAACGGTATAGTCGGTATAACATCCGAGATCGGTACAAACCGCAACTTTTCTGTTTCCGTTACGGAAGCTGTAAGCTACGGGATCCGCTGCATCATGGGAAACATGCATAGCCTCTACGGTTATATCACCCAGAGTAAATGCCTCATCGGCATTAATGCAGTGATACAGTTCCGGTTCGATCTTACCCAGTGAAGTAAATGTCTTGATCTTATCAATGGTTGCTTCCGTTGCATATATGGGGACATGATATTTTCTGGAAAAAACACCCAGTCCCTGGATATGATCGGAATGCTCATGAGTGATAAGAATTCCATCTATATCATTACCCGACAGATCAAGTCCGTTTAAAGCGGCATCCATGTATTTACCAGGCTT
>JAEETA010000035.1 GCA_016286555.1 Lachnospiraceae bacterium
ATCGTGATCCAGTGAGATACGCCGAACAGGATCACAAACAGGACATAAGACAGCACCACGGGAAGCCAGTGCCCGGTAAGCATCCGCACGGAATCCGCCATGAACCAGCCCGTCAGATTCACCAGAAGGCATCCCGCAACGATCAGCGGAAAGCAGTCCTCCACAGGGCCGAACAGGGCCGCAATCTTCCAGATGCCGGCAAAAAGACCCGTGATAAACACGTTGTTAGGATACATGGAAAAATAATGGGCATCCCCGATCCTGCCCCCTTCAAAGGCCAGGGAGTGAGCCATGGTCAGGACCTCATGCACATCCCACCCGGTCTCAAACCAGACTGCGTCCGCATACCAGACCTGGATCACGAAAAGAAAGATACCCACATAGATCAGGATCTTCCGGAGGGCTAGCAGGCCTTCCGGTCTGGAATACATAAAATCCATGCCGGGCAGGGCGTCGGCGGGAGCCGCCTTCGTCCGGTTCCTCTTCTCCAGAAAAAATCCGAGGATGATGCAAAACACAGCTGCCACCAGAAAGCAGCCCACATAGACGCTGTTCGGGACCGCACATCCGTTGGGGTAGAGATAGTAGTGTCTCTGGCCGTATTTTACATTCACATACAAGATAAACAGCACTGCGGAACCTGCCAGCCATTCCGAGATGCGGCAAAGCCATTTCATTAACATCGACTTTCCTCCGATTATACATATGTAAGTGCTTTCTATCATATCATACCGGTCCCGAATGCAAAAGAGGGTCCCGTTGGCAGATCCCAGTCGGGTATACTATAATAACCTCTGTAACGAAAAACCTGTCGCCGGGAAAATGTTTGGCGTAGCTGCGTGCCGGCCAACGCCCGAAAACCGGCACCATCAAGGAGCAATCATGAACATCGAAACTGTCCTGCCGGAAGAAGCCGGCATCCCGGCCTCTGCCATCCGCAATATGCTGATCCGCTTTGAGCGGAAGGCCCTTCCCATTCACAGTCTGCTGCTCTGGAGAAAGGGCAGGCTCGCCTTTGAGACGACCTATGCTCCCTTAGAGCGGGGGCACCTGCACCGGCTGTTTTCCATCACCAAGACCCTGACCTGCGTAGGGATCGGGCTCCTGGCGGACGAAGGACGCCTGTGCCTCGATGACCCCATCGTAAAATATTTCCCGGACAAATGCCCGGAGCAGACGGATCCTCTCATCCGCGCCATGACCATCCGGGATATGCTGATGATGAAAACCTGCCATGCCAACACCACGTACAAGCTTGACATGGAGTCGGATTGGGTGGAGAGCTTTTTCACCACGAAACCCACCCATCCCGCAGGGACCGTCTTCCATTACGACACCTCCGCGGCCCATGTGATGGCGGCTCTGGTGGAGCGCCTTTCCGGAAAGGAACTCCTGACCTATGTCCGGGAAAAACTGGCGCCTCTGGGACTGGATCCCAGGGGTTATGTGTTGCGGGATCCTTTCGACTCTCCCATCGGCGGAAGCGGCTGGGTAGGAACCACTGAGGATCTGCTGCGATTCGGGATCTGCCTGCTGCAGAAAGGAGAGATCGACGGTCAGCAGCTCTTAAGCAGGGACTTTCTGGGGGAAATGCTGACCCTGCACTCCTCCTCTGTCATGACCGCTCCCATCCCGGGAGAAGCCTGCGGATACGGCTACCAGCTGTGGTTTACGGAGCAGCATACTCCTATGTGTTACGGCCTGGGCGGACAGTTCATCCTGCTCTATCCCGAGCAGGAGCTCATTGTGGTCACCACCGCAGATACCATCGGATATGCGGGAGGCAACCAGATCATCTTTGATGCGGTGCAGGAAGACCTGCTGCCGGCACTGGATAAGGTCGGCTCGGAGTCCTCCATTTCAGCTGCGTCTTCCCCGGCGTCCGGGCATCCCGAAATCGGATCGAAGGAACCGGCTCCTGATAAGCTTGCGCGGTCCCTACAGGAAAACGATCTGGCCATGCCCATCGGGGATCTGGGAAGCGCACTGGTCTCCCCTCTGCAGCTTTATGTGCAGGGCCGAGTCTATGCGCTGGAGGAAAACCCGCTCGGCTTTACGGACCTGCAACTTTCCTGGGAGCGGGACGCAGGAACTCTGCGGTACCATCTGAAAGGGGAAGAATGCATTTTGCATTTCGGCATGGGACGGCACATCACGGGACGTTTCCCCGGATATGACCAGTTCTACTCCGGCAACGGCCTCTGGCTGGGGGACGGTACCCTGTATCTCTACTTCCACATCATCGACGCGTATGTGGGAAATGTACGGATGCAATTTGCGTTTTCCGACAATAGTGTCACAGTGTTCCTGAAGAAGAATGAAGAATCTCTCTTTGGAGAATACAACGGACACCTGACCGGCGTCTGCAAATAAATGACAGAAGTAACAAAACGCCCCGGCTCCCGGGGCGTTTCTTTTTCATTTGCTTCATACAGTGATGAATGAACGATTATGAAGGTATTTCACCGGCCTATCCGATGGATTTCCTCCTGCAATTGCTCCAGGCAGATGATAATATCCTCAAAGGAAGGATATTTTCCGTATATCATATTCTTCATGGCAGCATAATCAGCTTGAACAGCGTCCATGATATGATCTGCAGGAACCAGGGAAATCTGCTCCAACGTTGCACTTTCATAGTGTGCACTTTGAGAATAATAGAATTTCTTTTTAAACTCAACGTCTTTCGCAAGCAAATCTTTTCTGACAAAAGCCGCATCCTTTATCGGACTATTGACCATGCAATACACATCGTACAGATGTCTGGCATACCTTCTGGGAAGGTTTTTCCCCTTAGGATAATTGGCCATTTTATGAAGAATCGTTAGTTTCTCCCAAAACGTTCTTTCTGCATCAATGGTAAGCACCTTCGTTGATTTCTTTTCGAAGACTTCCGGGTACTGTTCTGCTGCAAACGATTCCACCTCAGTAATATGGGAAGGCATCCACTCTGCCAAAGGTCCAATTTCCAGGCGAACCATAGGAATAATGTATTCCGTATCCAGATTTCTTTCGTATAAGAAATTTACTACCATGGGATCATTACGATCAATTTCCACCCAGTCTCCTTCACCCAGTTTTTTCGATAACTCTCTGTTAAGGGTCGGCATCAGTTCCCTGGCATAAAAATCGGCTGCAGCAATGTTAATTTCCTTGTTATATACATCCTGCTTCGTTTTGCTTCTATGCCCCCATGGATCAGAATCTCCGATAACTTTTCTCCAATCCAGAATCAAGTCAATATCTTCTGAAAAACGATCAATGATGCGATATGACTTAGAAAGGCTGGTGCCTCCCTTGAACACGAACGCATTTTTGTACATATCGTCGTGGAATAAGTGATCCAGCATGAAGCAAACCCAGAAATCTTTTTCTACGATAGCCGGATGCATATTGAGTTTTTCACCGGTTCTAGTAAAAAGAACTATTCTGTCGTCCTTACTGAGTCTTGCTATCTCGTTCAATCCGAACAAGCCTCCTTAATTACTCTGTAAATCCATGAAGTCGTAGTCATCGACTCCTTCAAAATTTTATCTTTTTCTTCAACCGGGATTGCCCGTGACAATCTTTCAATGTCTTCCGGCCGAGCATTGTCTTTACCAATATATTTGATTGCCTGGATAACTATAACAGTGAGTTGACTCTTTCCTGAGATTTCCCTGTTGGCGCAGTGTTTGAACTCAATTCGATACGGAGAAATCTCATAATCTCTGTAAGGTCCATCGCTTATATAACACCATGTATTAGGTACCTGCGTAGACATATGCAGCAGATTTAAAGCAGTCTCTCCGGCAGGGGCGATTGTCCAGTTGTACCTTCTAGCCAGTGCCTTCGCAACATTATCCATAACCGGAGAACTGAATTCTTTTAACACACTGCTATAAATAGGTTTGTCATATAGGCCTTTCATCACCCGCCTGATTTTTCCGGCTTCACATAGTCTTGAGAGTGCCTTATTGGCGGGGTCCGTATCAGCCAGATCCGCAAAATCCGTTGCGGAAAAAACATGACCCATTTCAAATTCAGCTATTCGGTTTTCAATTTCACTTTGATATTTTTCTCTCATGGCAGCACCCTTTCGTCAGATATATTATATAGTTTATCTGACAAAAAGGCAATTTAGTTTCGGCAAACCACAGTCACGCAAGAATACACAGTCCACTATACCAGTTCATTCATCAATCCGCCTTCATAGATATTTCTGTACACCTTGTCCGGGTACAGCGATAGATACTGCTTCACCGTCTTGAAGTCCAATCTCACTGTCTTTATATATTTTCTGAGCTTCGCAGTCAGTTCTGTTCCGGATATTTCGCTATACTTGTCTATCGTTGTCATCAGATCCAAAAACTGAAGAGCGGATTTGTTCTTATCGGTCACTACCGTAACAGGTTTATACACTACGATGGTATTTCCATCAATCTCCTGCTTTCGTTGCTTCGTCGTCGCCTCATTGCTGCAAACCTCATAACATGCAGGACTTTGTGTAGTGAACCCATAAGTATTTGCAAGCTGCAGGCCCGTAATATATCCTGCAGTCTTACCGTCCACAGTGAGATATTTCTTTTCTATGTACTTATCCATGGAGACTTTTCCCTTGGTGCCAAGGATTGTCAGATAAGGGAGAAAGTACACTCCGTTATATAGGCGTTCCATCTTCCCATCATCCACAAGTTTCTTCATTTCCTGTCGGAGATAATCCTTTGATTCTCCGGGGAGTTCACTGATAAAAATCGGTTCTCCGTTCACAAAATTATCAACGATATAATCATAAATCACGTCTTGTTCCTCACAGTTTTGAAATTCTAAATTTCAATTTTATGATACAACGTTTTTCCATTACTTACAAGTAACAAATGCACAGCATAGAAAAATGGGCAGCGAGAATCGCTGCCCAATCTCAACAAGCTTATTTATTCACGATCCCATCTGTAAATGGTATCTATGGTCTCCTCATCCTTCATCTTGACTACATAGTCCCCACGGATGACCTTTTTCTCTCCTTCTTCCAAGTACATCACAAAGAATCTGGAGGTGAGGTATCCTTCATAGAATCTCGCGTCGCCGATGTTCACACTGCCAAGCGAAACCGGGCCACGAAGTACCACATTGTTCTTAGCGACAACAGACTCTACAATCCTCTTCGTTTCTGACAGATAGGAATCCACCGCTTCTGACATCATTGTCACATCTTCTTCCATCCCCGGATCCATACTGTCCACAGAAGGAAGTTTCTTCAGGAGTCTGTCGATCACAGGACGGTCCTTCGCCCCGTAGGAGTACTCTCCTGCCTGCACCATCGCATGGATCATCAATGCGCCGGTATAGTACCCGGTGATCCGGATAGGGAAAAAGAATTCGGAGCTGACCATAAAGTCTCGCATATCCGCAACCAGCTCGTCAGCCTTCTTCTCGTCCAGCTGTTTTAACACCTGCCACTCCACATAGTTTGCGGAGCCCTCGATTTCTTCATTCCCACACTCATATTGGAATTCGTAAGGGAATCTTTCACTACGATATTTCCTGCAACGGAGGAGTTCCTCATAACGCTGCGGATCAAAGCGATCCAACAGCCCCTGCAGTAACCTGTTTTCTCGGAGTTTGAGGGTCAGATTCTCCTTGCTGTACACGTACCGGAACGGTGCTTCCTTCTCATTGGGGAAGCAGTCCCATCCCTCTTTTTCCTGGAACGCATGGAACATCTCATGGATGATCTTTGATGCAAAAACAGAAGTCTCCAACCGGTTTTCCACGCGCCATATGGCGATCACATCACCGTCGTATTTGATCGCTGTATTGGCACAGAAATCCGCCGTCTTTTCCACATATCTGCCGTCAAAGAAACATTCCTCATCGTTATACAGAGCAAACTTCAGCGGCCGGAACCCTTCCCAGAGCATGCTGAAATCCACCTTCGCTACGGCAGTCGCAATTTCTCCGTACAGCTCTTCCAGATCGATCTTTCCCATCTCAAACTCCCCCACTTCTCAGTATGAATCCAACCATCTCATTATGAACCGAACCGGAAGGATTCGTCTATATATATTCTTCTTGCTTTTTCATTCAGGAATGGTATACTGCGGATTGTAAGGTGAGCATCGTTTCGGACGTAAGCTGGGGGCAGCAATGCATCTATCAGCACTTGCCGTATATCATCTCAGGCTCCTTCGAGCCGCATAGATTCCCAACCAGGAACAAAAAAATGAAAGGAGAAAGCACCTTCTATCAGTTTATTTATTTGACTATGGTATATACCATGATATATATTGAAATTAAGAAAGGAGGTGCGAATTATGATGACAGCAAAATTATTTGAAAACGGAAGAAGCCAGGCAGTCCGCCTGCCAAAGGAGTTTCGCTTCTCCTCGGACGAAGTCCTGATCAACCGCATCGGCGATGTCGTCCTGCTGATGCCAAAAACAAGCAAGTGGGATTCCTTCATGAAAGCAGTCGACATGTTTTCCGATGACTTCATGGAAGACGGCAGAAATAGGCAGCCCGGTCAGGAGAGAGAATCCTTATGAAATATATGCTTGATACCAATATCTGCATCTACGCCATCAAGCAGAAGCCGGAAAAAGTATTTCGGAAATTGCAGAAGATCAACCCGGAGGATGTCTGCATCTCTTCCGTCACCTATGCAGAGCTTATGTACGGCGTCGAGAAAAGCGCAGCCGTAGAGAAAAATCGTGTTGCCTTGTCCCTGCTCCTGGCCAATATCGAGATCAAAAGTTTTGATGTGAACGCCGCCGATGAATACGGCAAGATCCGCGCTGACCTGGAGAAAAAAGGGACTCCCATCGGTCCGCTGGACATGATGATCGCCGCGCATGCCAAATCCTTGGGCGTGAAGATCGTCACGAATAATGTGAGTGAGTTTGCCAGAGTGAAAGGCTTGAAGGTAGATAACTGGGCAGAATGAATTTTCCTCAAATCAAAGAGCAGCGGATCTTTCGATCCGCTGCTCTCTTATTCTCTGTATCAATTCTCTGTAGAAATCCTGCTCTCAGAATTACTTCAGGGAGTTACCCTTCTTCGCTTCTGCAGCCTTGCCGCTGGGCTTGACCAGGAGCAGGCACAGGACGAGGGCTATGATGTAAAGGACGATGGTGAAGTACAAAACGTTCTGATACCCGATGGGGTTCATCTTGACGCCGTCATGGTCGATCCACTCGCCGGAATGGTTCACGATATAAGTCGCAACCTGGTTACCGGTCAGTCCCGCAAATGCCCATGCGGAAAGGGTAATGCCATGAATGGCGGAGATGGAACCCATGCCGTAGTGATCGGAAAGCAAAGTGGGAACGTTGGAGAATCCGCCGCCGTAACCTGCGTTCACAAGGAAGATCAGTGCAAGCACGAGGAATACCAGTAATCCGTTTCCTTCACCGTTCTTGATACCGCCGGTGATCATGACAAGTGCGGTAAATGCGATGGAAAGAACAAAGATCATCTTGTAGATGGTATTTCTGTCCTTCATGGTATCCGCCCATGCGGAGAAGCCAAGACGGCCGCCCGCATTGAAGATCGCGGAGACAGTAGAAATAATACCTACGGAAGCTGCAAGACCAATACACTTAACGATCATCTTCTCCTGGGAGATCAGTGCCAGACCGCAGGTGATGTTGATGTAGAACATCAGCCAGATACCGATGTAGTTGGTGATCGGCTTGGTCTTTAATACATCCATGATCTTGGGCTTCTCGGCATCGTTCTGAGGCTCATGCCAGTCAGCGGGCTTTGCCAGAAGCAGGTGACCGACGAACATCATGACAAAGTACACTGCTGCAAGGATCCAGAACATCTTGTAGATGCCGCCCTCGCCCAGGCTGTCCAGCATATGCTGCATGATAGGGCTTGCGATGGCCTTCGCCGCACCGAATCCTGCCACTGCGAGGCCGGTAGCCAGACCCTTACGATCCTGGAACCAGAGCATCAGGGTCTTGACGGGAGACAGGTAGCCGGTACCCAGACCGATACCCATGATAAAGCCGTAGCTTAAGTAGATACCGATGAGTGCCACGGGGCTGCCCTGGTGCTGTCCGCCGTAGTAGATGAAAAATCCGGTCAATGCCATACCTGCTGCGAAGCAGATGGTAGCGATGAGGCTGGACTTGTGGATGTCCTTCTCAACGATGTTGCCCAGGAATGCGGCAGACATGCCGAGGAAAAAGATTGCGAAGCTGAATGCCCACTCGGTAGCGCCCTTGGTATAGCCGATGTAATCTGCGATCTCCTGGCTGAAGATGGACCAGCAGTACACGGTACCGATGCTGCAGTGAAGCAGCAGTGCGGGGATTGCGGCGCGGATCCACTTATTGGCACGCCAGCCTGTGTTCTTGGTTTCTGTAGTATTTCCCATGTTTTCCTCCAACCGGGCACTTGCTTTGAGGCTGACGATCCGGCCCGGCGGGGACCGTCATCCGAAAAACCATCCGTTCAGGCAGTCTTTCGATCATGCCTCCTGATAAGCGCCGGTGTTGCCCCCGTGCGCACAAAGAACAATATACCAAATGCTGCCGCATTTTTCAATGCAAAATCGCGCTTCCTCCTGCGCAGATCCGCGCAAAAGCCTACTCCTGATCCAGATTGTGGCCAAGCCTTGCGTTTTTCCCTGCCATGGACAGCCGCAGCATGGCTCTGGCCAGGGATGCCTGGGACACCCGGTATTCCTGGATGCTCTGGTCCGTCAGGAGCTGCTCCTGGGCTCTTGCCAGGGCGTTCCGTGCTCTGGCTTCATCGATCTCCTCCGGGCGCTCGATGCTGTCCACCAGCACCACCACCTCGTTACGGGTGATCTCCGTAAAGCCCACACCGGCGATACCGATCAGAGGCTCCCCGTCTCCCGGGTCTACCTTGATGATGCCGGTGACCGTAGCCACCACCAGAGGCTCGTGATGGGCCAGGATCTGCATGCCCCCGTCGGTAACGGGGATGGTGACGGAAACGGCATCCGCGTCATAAAATGCTTTGTCCGCCGCATAGATTTTCAGGTGAAATGGCTCACTCATCTTTCTGCTCCGCCTCGGGGTGCTTCATCCGTTCTGCCTTGGCTATGGCATCGTCGATGGTACCCACGTTAAAGAAAGCTGCCTCGGGAAGATCGTCCAGCTCGCCGCTGAGGATCATCTTGAAGCCCCGGATGGTCTGATGGATCGGCACGTACGCACCGGGAACGCCGGTGTAGACCTCTGCCACATGGAAGGGCTGGGACAGGAATCTCTGGATCTTGCGGGCACGGTACACCGTCACCTTGTCCTCCTCGGAAAGCTCGTCCATACCCAGGATGGCGATGATGTCCTGGAGTTCCTTATAGTTCTGCAGGGTCTCACGGACCTTCTGTGCCACACGGTAATGCTCCTCGCCCACGATGTCCGCTTCCAGGATCCTGGAGGTGGATTCCAGCGGATCCACGGCAGGGTAGATACCCTGCTCCACGATCTTACGGGAAAGAACGGTGGTGGCATCCAGATGTGCGAAAGTGGTGGCAGGTGCGGGATCCGTCAGATCGTCTGCCGGCACATACACTGCCTGAACGGAGGTGATACTTCCCCGTCTGGTGGAAGCGATGCGCTCCTGCAATGCGCCCAGCTCCGTGGACAGGGTCGGCTGATAGCCCACGGCGGAAGGCATCCGTCCCAGGAGGGCGGATACTTCGGAGCCCGCCTGAACGAAACGGAAAATGTTATCGATAAAGAGCAGCACGTCCTGCCCCATTTTGTCACGGAAGTACTCGGCCATGGTAAGACCCGTCTCCGCCACGCGCATACGCGCTCCGGGGGGCTCGTTCATCTGGCCGAAGACCAGGGCAGTCTTGGACAGGACACCGGACTCCTTCATCTCGCACCACAGATCATTACCCTCGCGGGAACGCTCTCCCACGCCGGTAAAGACGGAATAGCCGCCGTGCTCCGTGGCCACATTGGTGATGAGCTCCTGGATCAGCACCGTTTTTCCCACACCTGCGCCGCCAAAGAGGCCTACCTTACCGCCCTTGGCGTAGGGGGCCAGCAGATCGATGACCTTGATGCCGGTCTCCATCATTTCCACCACGGGGCTCTGTTCCTCGAAGCTGGGAGCCTGCCTGTGGATCTCCCAACGGGTGCCCACCAGCTCATCTCCCTTGTCCAGAGGCTCGCCCAGCACGTTAAAGAGGCGTCCCAGGGTCTGCTTACCCACGGGAACCTTGATACCGCTGCCGGTAGCAGTGACCTCCATATCCTTGTACAGACCTTCACTGGCGCCCAGCATAATGCAGCGCACCACACCTTCTCCGATCTGCTGCGCCACCTCCATGACCTGGGTCTTCCCGGCCACTTTGACGGTCAGCGCGTCCTGGATATAGGGGAGGCAATCTTCATCAAATTCTACGTCCACAACGGGTCCCATCACTTGAAGGATGTGTCCGGTACCCACATTTCCCGGTACTGTCATTTAACCCTCGGGCCTCCTTTGCTTTTTCTTTTTCTTCTGCGCCTTCGCTCCGGCGATCACCTCCGTGATCTCCTGGGTAATGGCGGATTGTCTGACACGGTTGTATTCCATGGACAGGGTGCGGATCATCTCCTGCCCGTTCCGGTTGGCGGCGTCCATGGCCATCATGCGGTCGTTCTGTTCACTGCAATAGGAATCCACCAGCGCACTGTACACATAGCCCACCAGCAGATCCGGCACCATGTTGTCCAGAATGCTCTGGGGGGAGGGCTGGAAATTCAGTTCCTCCTCCGGAATCTTAATGTTCTTCGGCAGTCTGCTGAGGACATCTTTTTTCCGCAGGGGCAGGAGGGGCATCACCGCAGGAACGCTGGTGATGGAATTGGGCATGGTGGTATAAACCAGATCCACCTCGTCCACGGCGCCTTCCCGGAAGTCCTCCAGGAGCTTCTCCGAAATGACCCGGGCCCTGTGCAGGGTCGGATTCTGGGAAGTGTAACGGAACTGTCCCTCCATGTGGATCCGGCGGGAAGCAAAATAGGACCTTCCTACCTCTCCCACCACATACAGCAAGGTCTGTTCCGGACCGGAAAGCATGCTCTCCACCAGCCGGAGCACATTGTGGTTGTAAGCTCCCGCCAGGCCCTTGTCACCGGAAATGACGACGATGGCACGGACCCGGTCCTTGCCCTTTTTCTCGGGGCGCAGATCCAGATAGGGATGGTCGATCTCCGGCAGGGACACCAGAATATGGGCCAGCATTTTCTGTAAAGAGAGAAAATAGGGGGAGTTGTTGTCCATCTCCCGTCTGGCCTTGTGGAGCTTCGTGGAGGAGATCATGTACATGGCATTTGTAATTTTCATGGTATCCTGCACGCTGCGAATGCGGGCAGAAAGTTCACGCATCGTTGCCATTTATCTCTTCTTTACGGCCTCCGCAAATTCCGTTGCTTTTTCAATGATGGTCTCTTTTGTTTCTTCGTTCAGTACTTTGGATACGGTGATCTCGTGCATGACAGAATCCGCCTCGGCATTGAAGAATTCCAGCATTTCCATCTGGAAGGCCTTCACCTTCTCCACGGGGATGTCCTCCATGAGATGCGCATTGGCGGCCACCAGAGTCACCACCTGCTCCGCCATGGAAAGGGGTCTGCCCAGGGGCTGCTTTAAGAGCTCCATCAGCACGCGACCGTGGGCCAGCTGGCTCTTGGTCACCTCATCCAGGTTGGAGGAGAACTGTGTAAATACCTCCATCTCGCGGAACTGGGCCAGATCGATACGGATGCTGCCCGCAGCCTTTTTCATGGCCTTGGTCTGGGCTGCACCGCCCACACGGGACACGGACAGGCCCACGTTCACGGCAGGTCTGGTACCCAGGTTAAAGAGCTCGCTCTCCAGGTAGATCTGACCGTCGGTGATGGAGATCACGTTGGTGGGAATATAGGCGGATACATCTCCCGCCTGGGTCTCGATGATGGGAAGGGCCGTAATGGAACCGCCGCCCAGTTCATCGGACAGTCTGGCACTGCGCTCCAGCAGTCTGGAATGCAGGTAAAAAACGTCTCCGGGATAAGCCTCACGGCCGGGAGAACGCTCCAGCAGCAGGCTCAGCATACGGTAAGCCACCGCGTGCTTGGAAAGATCATCATAAACAATGAGCACGTCCTTGCCGGCATGCATGAAGTACTCCGCAAGGGAGGTGCCGGAATAGGGTGCGATGTATTGCAGGGGTGCAGGATCGGATGCGGTGGCGCTTACCACCACGGTATAGTCCATGGCACCGTGCTTTTTCAGATTGTTCACCAGGCTGGCCACGGTGGAATTCTTCTGTCCGATGGCCACATAGACGCAGATCACATCCTTCCCCTTCTGGTTCAGGATGGTCTCCAGGGCGATGGAGGTCTTGCCGGTCTGGCGGTCGCCGATGATAAGCTCACGCTGGCCTCTGCCGATGGGGAACATGGAATCGATGGCCAGGATACCGGTCTCCATGGGGACGGACACGCTCTGTCTGTCCACGATGGAGGGAGCGGGCTGCTCCACGGGGAAGTACTCCTCCTCCTCGATGAAGCCTTTTCCGTCGATGGGCTCTCCCAGGGCGTTTACCACACGGCCCAGGAAGCCGTCTCCCACAGGGATACCGGCGCTCATGTAGGTTCTGGCAGCTTTGGAGCCCACCCGAACCTCTCTGTCGGAACCGAAGAGGATGACACCGATGGAATTTTCCTCGATGTTCTGCACCATGCCCTTAATGCCGCACTCAAAGAGGATGATCTCTCCGTATTTGGAGTGATTCAGCCCCTCGATATGAGCGATGCCGTCACCTACATAGGTGACCATGCCGATGGTACGGAACTTGGCACTGAGCTCGAACTCGCTGATAGTGGTATGGATCAGGGGGATCACATCCCTGTTCTCATAACTCAGCTTCCGGCGCAGGCTGTCCATCTTACGCTTCAGAGCACCGACTCTGCCTTCGGTACTCCAGTTGTAGACTTCATTACCCACCTGCAGGATAAATCCGCCTCCAAGGGTCGTGTCCTGCTCCGCGGTAAAGGGAATCTCCGGCCCGTTACCGGTCTTATCTCCGTATTTTTCGTTGACAAACGCACGGATTCCCGCCAGCTGTTCCTCCGTGGGCGGAGTCACATAATAGAGCACGGCCTCCGGTATTTTTTTCTTCTTACTCACGATTCATATCCTTTCCGAAGGGTGCCGTTACTCCGTGGCATTGTCCTCCGTGGCTCTTCTCAGGAATTCATCCAGCAGTTCTTTGTCGTTCTCCGCGCTGTCCTTGGAAGCCACCAGTTTGGCGGTACCCTCCGTTACCAGCACGGCGATCTCCTCGCTGGCCTGCTTGATGCGGCGGCGCTTTTCCTCTTCGCCGTTGATCCGGGCATTGGAGAGGATGGTCTCCGCTTCACTGCGGGCGGTGGCGATGATGTTCTCGTATTCCTTGCTGGCCTTGGCCTGGCTCTCGCTCATGAGGCGGGAACGCTCCTGTCCCATATCCGCAAGGCCCTTCTCATAGCTTTCCTTGGCCCGCTCTGCCAGTTCCTTCGCTTCGTCCGCATCGGCGTACTGCTTTTCCACCTCAGCCTTGCGCTGATCCAGGATCTTGTTGATGGGCTTTAAGAGAAAACGCCATACCACGAAAAAGAGGATCAGGACATTGATCACCGTGAACAATAAGTTGATGTCAAATCTCAGCATAGGTTTTATGCCCCCATAAACAGAATGATCAGGATACCGATAACGAATCCGTAAATAGCCGTTGCCTCCGCAAGGGCGCCGCCCAGAAGCAGCAGACGCATGATCTTACCGTCAGCCTCAGGCTGTCTCGCGCAGGCTTCACAAGCCTTGCTGGTGGCGATACCCAGTCCCAAACCTGCTCCGATACATGACAGTGCCGCAATTCCCGCTCCAAGTGCTACCATAATTCATTCCTCCATTTGATTGATTTTTCGAGGTCCGCTTATTCCACGGCCTCACGAATGTACATACTGGTCAAAAATACAAAGACATATGCCTGCAACAGTCCGTCAAAGAGATCAAAATACAGGCTGAATACCGTCGGCACCAGGATGGGCACCACGGTCTTAAGCAGCTCCATGATGACGAAAGCACCCACCACATTACCGAAAAGTCGCATACACAGGGACAACGGCTTGATCACCAGCTCCAGGATGTTGATGGGCGCCACCACCGCCATGGGCTGTGCAAAACTCTTCAGCCATCCCTTCACCCGCTTTTTCCGGATCGAAGCGATCTGCACCAGCACGATGCTCATGATGGCCAGTCCCGCCGTGACGTTCATATCCTTGGTGGGAGGTTTCATCCCGAAGATGCCGATGATGTTGGAAAATCCGATGAAGATCAGCACCGACACCAGATAGGGAATATATTCCTTTCCTTCCTCGCCGATCATGCCTTCCACCATGCCCTGCAGCTTTGTGACGATGAGTTCCGCCAGGGCCTGGCGTTTGGAGATGTTCTTGACTTTCAGGTCGGCCGTCAGGATGAGACACAGGATCAACACGATCCCGATCACCACCCAGCTGATGACGGTAGATTCCGCAACGGGGATCTCCAGTCCTCCCAGCCGGATCGTGAAGGCTGTGTCCGCATTCAATTGGGCCATCAATTCTTCCGCAATCCGTTCCATAATGTTTTGTTCCTTTACTGCTTCTCCGGGCCGGCACTTTCTTCCGTGCCGCTCT
Organism: Lachnospiraceae bacterium; assembly: GCA_016286555.1. GTDB lineage: Bacteria > Bacillota > Clostridia > Lachnospirales > Lachnospiraceae > AC2028. The sequence goes on from JAEETA010000035.1 coordinate 14,655, forward strand.
GTTCTGCGCCGCTCTCTGTCGCGTCGCCCTTCGCCTTGCGCTTTGTTTTGCGCTTTGCTTTCTCCGCCCGTTCTTCCTTTTTCCGCTCGGATTTCTCCGAACGCTCTTCCCGGATCCGTTCCGCCTCCCGGATCACTTCTTCCTTCCTGCGTTCCGCGCCCCGGATCACTTCTTCCTTCCTGCGCTCCACACCGCGTTTTAAATCCTCTCTGGCAGTGGCCGCTTCATCGGAAAGTTCCGTTTTCATATAGGCACCTGACAGTTCCATCAGGTTTTTGATGATCCGCCGCAGAAGCGTTACCGTCTGCTCATCCAGTCCCCGCAGGGAGGAAAGGACCTGGGACATGTTCCGGTACTTGCTGGCGTTAAAATCAATGAGCGTGTCCGCGTCGCAGGAGGAAAAGATCCCGTAGACCGCATCCACAAAGGACTCTCTGCTCTCATTGTCCTGGGCAAGAATCCAGTCGTTCACCGCATCGTCCAGGGCCAGCACTCTGCTGTCCACCTTTTCCCGCCGGACAAAGTCCGTACCTTCCACCATCCAGGTGTAGGGATTGTGCTGGGTGAGGCCAAAGCTGTTGCTCTTGATGACGCTGTAATTGGAGTCCGACTCCATCAGCATCCCCACCATGCTGGACTCCGGAAGGATCTTCACGATCCGGTCCCGGATCTCCAGGTAGGCACTGCCCTCCAGAACTTCATCCCGGAAGCCCGGCCCGTCCATGGAATAAATGTTACGGATCCGCTGTCTCGTTTCCGGAGAACAGTTCATGGCGCTGTACACCGAAAGGTTCCCACCTTTGGAATGGCCTCCCACCAGGAAGGATTCCTTACTCCAGGTGGCTGCTTTTTCCAGGTATTCCACGGACAGATGCTGGCCCGGTACCTCATCCATGAAGGTCATGTTGAAGTCTTCCTTCCAGCCCACCATATTTTCGTCCGTGCCCCGAAAGGCCACGAACATGTCTGCCCCCTCCGGGAAAAAGGTAATGGCGGAAAACTGCACCTGAGGCGTCGTCTCCACCAGATTCACATACCCCCGCAGCCGCATGCCGCCGAAGCGCTTGCTCTGAAGCAGTTCCCGCAGCAGGGGACGATTGGATTTTTCATAGCGAATGTCCGAAAAAAGGGATTCGTAGTCCGGGCTCTCCGGCAGGTCCTGCAGGGCGATGTCCCGGTTCTCATCCGGTCCCGGTACGATCCTGTCAAACTTCAAATAGCAGAACTGGCTCAGCACCAGGGCATCCACATCGCAAAAGGGACGCTCCGTAAAATCCTGCCCGCCGTAATCCCTGATGTATTCGATAATCGTGCCTTCCATAAAAAGTTCCTCTGATCGGTCGAATTCGCATAACATTATACCACAATTTAGAAGGGTTAAACTTTTTTCCTACCCGATAACAGACATTCTGTCTGTTATTGCACATATATGATAATATGTACCCATGAGAAACAATCAATTTCCCTCTGTGACAACCAACAAAAAAGAGATCAAAATCCTTCTTTTGACGGTGCTTTTCTTCGCTCTGCTGATGAGTCGTTTCGCATGGCTCACGGACTTTCCCGCAGGCTTCCACATCGACGAAGCGGGAGCCGGGTACGATGCCCTGAGCCTGGCACGTTACGGGGTGGACCGGTACCTGAAAAGCTGGCCCCTGTACCTGACCAATTACGGTTCCGGCCAGAGCAGCCTCTACGCTTTCCTCTGCGCAGGACTTTTCAAGCTCTTCGGCTACAGCAAATTCCTGCTGCGGCTCCCGGCAGCGCTGGGTTCCATCCTGGTGTGGGCGGCGGGCGTAAGACTGTCGGACAGGCTCTTCGGAAAGGATTCCTTTTATACCGTTTTTACGGCGTTTTTGATCGTCATCTGCCCCTACTTCGTCATGAGTTCCCGGTTTGCTTACGACTGCAACCTGATGCTGGGACTGTCGGTGGTGTTTCTGGATCAGCTGACGGACGCCATCCGAGGCCAGAAGCGAGCGCTCTTTCAATATTTTGCGGCAGGCGTTACCGGCGGGATCCTGCTTTACACCTACGCCCTCTCCTATATCATCCTGCCCCTGTTCCTGGTGCTGGCACTCATTTATCTCCTGCGGATCCGGGCATTTTCCCTAAAGGGATGGATCTGTATGGCGGTGCCCCTCTTTTTGCTGGCGCTGCCTCTGATGATGATCCAGATCATCAACCTGACAGATCTGCCGGAAATGCACCTGGGGATCTTTACACTTACAAAACTGGACCGCTACCGCGGCTCGGAGATCGAGTTCCCCACCATTTCGAAGATCCTGCGGATGAAGGATGCCCTTCTGGTGGGGGATGACCTGCGTTTTGATTCCCTGCCGGGCTTTCCCAATCTCCTAAAGCCCTCCCTGATCCTGCTGCCCCTGGGATTTTTCCGCGGGCTGTTACGGCTCCTGGAGAATCTGAAATCAGGAAAGAAAAGCCCCGCAAAGCAGCCCCTGCGCCCCCTCATCACCCTCTGGTTTCTGGCGGTTACCGGCTTTGAGTGCTGTATCAATTCCCTGACCTACACATTAAATCCTGCCTTTTTCGCAGCGGTCTTTCTCATCACGGAAGCGGTGGAGGGGCTCCCCCTCATTGCGGTACCGGTGATGAAAAAATTCTTCCCGAAGGTCTTCGGTGAGAAAAAACAGCGCTTCAAAGTCATACAAAGAACCAAAATGATCATCTTCGGATGTTTCGCCTGCCTGTACCTGGCTTACGGCATCCGTTTTCAGACCTATTATTTCGGAACATATCGTGAGGCCGGCATCTTAGAGGACTATTTTGCAAGTGATACCGCTGCTGCCTTCCGCTTTATCCAGCGGTCAGGCGCCCCTGCGGAGACCATCTACTGCAGCGATCCTCCCATCGTGTATCTGCTGACCATGGAAGTGAGTCCCTACGAGATCGAGGATCCTTCCGATTTTGCCTATCACACCACCGCATCCTTCCGGAACATCACCTTTGCTTCCGTGGGGGGCGTGGATACAAACGCCGCATATATCCTGAAGCCCGGGCTCTTCCCGGAGCTTTGCACGGATCTGCTGGCGTCGGGATTTATAAGACAGTCCTTCCCGGAATGCGATCTGTATTATTTCCCCTCACTGAGCGGAGGGAATTAAAGGAGAAATGACGAAAATGTCGGAAATCAAAGAAAATAACGGAACCAAAGAAACAAGGAAAATGACGCCGAAGCGCATCGCAGCTCTCCTGGTGGTCGTTCTGCTGGTAGCCATGTATCTCATCACTCTCATCGCTGCCATCTATGATCCCACGGCGGGAAGCAGGCTCTTCGCCCTCTGCCTCTACGCCACCGTAGCCATCCCGCTGATGACCTGGATCACCATTTTCCTCATCGACAGGACTCGTGGAAAGCAGACCATCGGCGATCCCGTGATGCCGAAGCAGGAGCCCGGACAGGAGGAGGAAGCCGGGGATTCCAAGGAATAACCATGCCGACCCTTTATCTGTCGATCATATCAAAGAGATAGGTGTAGTTGTAGGTGAAGATCCGCACGGTGTAGGAGGGCACATCAAAGATGATGTAATCGATCTTGCTGTCCACCTTGTAGGTATCGTAGATCTCACCGGTCCTGCGGCTCAGGATATAGAGGTAATCGGGCTCATCGGTAAAGCCGTAACCGCAGAGGATGGTGTCCGTGGTAAGGACAATGTTGTAAGCGTTGGACAGGAGGTCCGCGCTCCGCCAGAGAACGCTGCCGTCACTCATATCCACCGCAACGATGTAAGCCTTGTGAGGCTGCGCCGCAGCATAGGTTCTGTGGCCGATGGTGACATAGAGAACATTCTCCATGGCGCTGCAGTTCAGGATCTGGGTCTCAGCCACATCCCAGAACAGGTTATTGTAATCCGTGTCGGGGGGATCGAGGTATGCGGAAAAATCGAAGGTCCCGATGGCCTCTCCCGTAACGGCATCCCATACCGCCACCTGGAGGCAGGAGTTCGGTTCATTTGTAACCTCGTAATCATAGACCCCGTCCGTAAAGTTGGGATACTGATAAATGGTGATGGGCAGGCTGATGTCATGCTCCGAAGCCCAGGTTTCCGCATAGTCCATGGCTTCCTTGGAGGTTTGCTTTAAGCTGATGGGGGAATCGGGTCTGGACCTGTCCGCAGCATCGCTGATGTAAGACTCCCAGCCGGGATTTTCCACCACATAGTTAATCTCATCCGATTCTCCGCTGCCATCGTAGAGATCGTTGGGATTCCCATACATGGTATACAGCTGCTGCAACCAGAAGCGTTCATCCGGGGCATTTCCTACGGAAAAACGATCCTCAATGGGATCTGTTTCTTCATCGCAGATGAACTTAGGCAAAAGCAAGTCCGGATAGTCCTCAAAAGTCAGATCCGACCACATGGGGCCGAAAGCGTAGTACTGCAGCGCGTAGGCGTCAAAGGTAACAGAGATACCCTTCTCGGTTACGCTCCAGCAGAGGGAACCATCCTCCAGATAGTTCTTGATCTGGGCCTTCATCCGCTCGTTCTCTTCTTCTTCGAATACATAGGTATCATCCAGCCATTCCAGATGGGTGAAGATCATTTCCGTCAGCTGCTCCGGATGGGATACCACGTCCTGAATCCGCAGGAACTCTCCGGTCTGCGGATCGTAGTTGAAGGAATAGAACATGGTATAGGGGTGGGGACCGTTGAACCAGCTCTCGGAAGAAACCTCAAAGCTGAAGAATCTGCTGTCGGCTCTGCGAATGGACAGTTCGTCGCACCGCTCGTTGGAGCCGTACATCGTCGCATCTTCCCCCAGATACTCATCCATCAGGGAGGCACCGTCCACCAGGGTACTCATGGCCATCTCGTTCGCACCGTTATTGTAATCCGTCAGGGCTGCTGCCAGCTCAGGGTAGGCATCCGCAGTCTCCTGCGAAAGCTCCAGCGTCTGATACCGCACATAGGCGTAAGGGGTAGTTTCATCATTCGGGGTGGTAAACTCCTCCTGCGTCCGCAGATAATGGTGCAGGATCTCCATGGCGATCTGTGGCTTTTCTCCGGTAGATACCGCTGTGGCATCGCCTGCATCCGTCGCGGTTCCGGTACCTTCCGCAGTTTCGCTCTCTGCTACGGGGTTTTCCGTCTGCACCGTCTGATTTGTGACAGTGCTGTCGGTAACCGTTTCCTGTCCGCCTTTTTTTCCGCATCCCGTCAGGGACAGAAGCAGTGTCACGGACAATAACGCTGCCAGGAGCTTCTTTGTGCCGTTCCGTCTCTTTCTCATAACTTTCTCCCATTTACCCTAAAGCATTTAAAGGTCGGTTCCGCAGGAAGCTGCGTTTTTTGCCGCATGGTCCCTTCCCGCGTCAGATACAGTTTAGCACGAAACGAAGGAGAAATCGAGCGCGGCAGCCGATTGCCGCGGGAGTTGCAAAAAAAATGCGGAGCGGACAGATATCTGCCCGCCCCGCTCTATGGGAGTGGAATAAGCCTGTTTAGTTGCCCAGAGCCTTCAGGTACCGATCGTACTGCTTCTGCTTGATGGAAACCAGATCGGAAAGGTTCAGAGCATTCAGCTCGGAAACATACTGATCGAACTCGGCATCGATGTCCTTGGTGCCGGTGATGAATGCGGTAGCATCCTCGTTCACCTTGGTCTGGATGTCGGTCATGTACATGTTCAGGGTGTCACTCTCCTCGGTGGTGGAGTAGATCATGGGCCAGGGATCCACCACATACTGACGCTGCTGTGCGTTGATCAGCGCATGCCAGTCGGCCACCAGAATGTCGGTTGCCTCTACAGACTGCTGTGCAGGGAAGACGAATGCAGGGTTGATACCGAATGCCTGGAGCCAGTCGTTGTCCAGTGCCTGCTCGGTGTAGGAACGGCTGCCGTCAGCATTGACGGTGAAGGTCTCACCCTCGAAGCCCCACTGATAGTAATCCTGGCAGTGATCACTCATAGCATAGTCCAGGAACTTGCAAGCCAGGGCGATCTGCTTGGACTTGGAGTTGACGCCGAACATACCGGACAGGAAGTTACGGCCTACATAGAAGCCCTCGTGGGTGCCGCTCAGAGGCTTGGTGCCGACAAAAGCGGTAGCTGCGGTGCCGTCATAGTAAGGCAGCACGTTGGAATACATCATGGACATTGCCCAGCTGAAGTCGAATGCAACGCCGGTAAGGTCGTTGGAGATACGCTCGATGACCTTGTCTCTGTCGATGGAGGTGTACTCCACTTCCAGGAGGCCTTCCTCATAGAGGCTGTTCAGGTACTGCAGATATGCCTTGTAATTTTCGGCATCCGCTGCGGCGTAGGTAACGACACCGTTGTCATCTGCCTGGAAGCCGCTGACCAGATCCAGACCGAAAGCAGGTCCGAACATGTAGGGCAGGAAGTCAGCCATGATGCTCATGGGAATCTCATCATCGGCATCTCCGTTGCCGTTCATATCGTTGGCCTTGTAGTAACGAAGGAGCTCGGTAAAGTCATCCAGAGTCTCGGGAGCGGTCTTACCTGCCTTGTCCAGCCATACCTGGTTGAACATCAGAACGGGCTGATAGTCATGCGCCACGTTGACACCGGGCACGTAGTAAATGTGGCCGTCCTCTGCAGTCAGCTCAGCCTTCTGCACGGGGTGGTCATTCAGCCACTTGGAGAAATTCGGCATGTAATCAAAATACTCATCCAGAGCTACGAACATACCGGACTTCAGATAGGTCTGGTTGGGATCGTTATCGGGAAGCTTGATGATATCCGCATCCACGTTTCCTGCGGAAAGCATGGGCGTGATGGCATCCTCATAGCTGTTGTAATCCAGCAGCTGCCAGTCGGGGGTGATGTTCGCTTCCTCGAACACTTTCTTTACGATGGGCGCCTGGGTGATATCCACGTTGGAATAGTTGGAAGTCTGCGCCAGGATCTTCAGGGTACCGGCTTTTTCGGTGACGGGGCCGGATCCGGAATAGGTGGGTTCCTTGCTCCCGGATCCACCGCCGGATCCTGCACCGGATCCGCTGCCGGAAGCTCCGCAGCCTGCCAGGGAAACGATCGCCAGGGCAGACACAAGAAGTACTGACAATGCTTTCTTTTTCATGGTAATCCTCCTTTTTACAGCAGAACTTAGTTCAATTATACCGAGCCCGGGGGCTTACTTCAACCCGGGCGATCAGCCTTTTACGGCACCCAGCATGGTTCCCTGCACCAGGTATTTCTGGACCAGGGGCACCACCAGCATGATGGGCACCACAGCAACCACGATGCAGACATAGCGCACCTGGATGGTGGACTGGGAAACGGCTCCCATGTTGATGTTCGTGGTCTGCATGATCTCCATGGACGACTGGAGCAGGATCCGGCGCAGGAAGATCTGCAGCGGCTCCTTTTTCGAATCGCTGATGTAGAGCAGCGCACTGAAGAAATCGTTGTAGCGGGCCACAGCATAGTACAGGGTCAGCACTGCCAGGGTCGGCTTGATCAACGGCACCGCGATCTCTCCCAGAATGTAAAAATCGTTGGCCCCCTCTATGGCCGCTTCCTCAAAGAGCTCCTCGGAAATGGACTCGAAGGCGGAACGACAGATCATCACGTTGTATGCGGAGATCAGCACCGGCAGGATCATGACCCAGCGGGAATTGTAGAGTCCCAGCCTGGTGACAACGATGTAGATGGGGATCAGACCGCCGGAAAAATACATGGTAAATGCCAGCAGGAAATTCATCTGTTTCCGGAAGACGAATTTTTTCCGGGAAAGGGGATAAGCTGCCAGGCAGGTAAAGACCACATTGAAGAAGGTCCCCACCACGGTGTAAAAGAGGGTGTTTGCATAGGAGATCCACAGCTGTTTGTATCCCAGCACCGTCTTCAGTGCTTCGGCGCTGAAGTCCACGGGGAACAGCACCACCAGTCCCTTGTTGACCGCTTCCCCGGAGGAAAGGGCCACACTCACCACATAGAGGAAGGGATAGACGCAGACCACCACCGCGATCAGCAAAAAAATGCCGATCACCAGGTCAAAGATCAGGTCTCCCACCAGCCCCTGATGATATTTGATTGCCCGAAATTTTTTTCCTAAACGCATAGGACCTCCCGGGGTTACCAGATTGCCGTATCACTGACCTTGCGGCTGATACGGTTTGCGGTAAAGACAATGACGAAATTGATGACGGAATTAAAGAGTCCCACTGCCGTCGCATAGCTATAGTTACTGCTCTCGATGCCCTGCCGGTACACGTAGGTCTGGATGACGTCTGCAGTCTCGTAAATGGCGGTATTGTAGAGCAGATATACTTTCTCAAAGCCCACGCTCATCATGGTACCCAGGGAGAGGATCAGGAGGAGGATGATGGTGGGCTTAATGGAGGGCAGCACCAGGTGCCAGATCAGCTGGCGGCGGTTGGCTCCGTCCACCTTCATGGCTTCGTACAGATCGGGAGAAATGCCCATGATGGCGGCAACGAAAATGATGGAGTTAAAGCCGAAGCTCTGCCAGGATCCGGAGATCACATAGATGGGACGGAACCACTGGGGCAGGTTCATGAAGTTGATGCTTTCAAAGCCCATCATATTGATAAGCTTGTTGATGATACCGCCGGTGGGGGACAGGAAATTGTTGATCATGCCGCAGACCACCACGGTGGAAATGAAATAGGGAAGGTAAGTACAGACCTGGATTCCCTTCTGCAGGCCCTTCCGGGACACCTGGGTCACCGCAACGGCAAAGAGAATGGGAATGGGGAATCCGAAGATCAGGGAGAAAAACTGAAGCAGGAAGGTATTGCGCACCAGTCTCCCCAGATATATGGAACCAAAGAACTGCTGAAACCACTTAAAGCCCACATTCGGGCTGTTGTAGACGCCCGCCAGGCCGGAGCCCAGACGGTAATTCTTGAAGGCCATTACGATGCCTGTCATGGGGAAATAACAGAAGATCACATAGTACATGACCACAGGGATCAGCATGATCAGAAGGTAACGATCCCTGTGCAGAAGCTTTTTGAAAGGCGTCTGCTTTCCTATGGACTTGTCCTGCTTCTTTTTTGCCATTCGTTTGCTCTCCGTTTTCCGGTGGGGAATCAAACTGACTTCTACGAATGCCATTATAGGGCAGGAAGTTTCCATAGGACAGACACAAAAATTTCCGGGGGTTCATATTTTTCCGCCCCCGGAAAGCCTTGTAAAATCAATATTTTCCGGAATCAGTTCTCCGGGATATATTCGCTGGGGTTCACCCCCATCACCGCCTTAAAGTTTCTGCGGAAGGTGAGCTGGTTGGGATACCCCACCGCAAATCCGATCTCGGAAAGAGGCTGCTCGGACCGCCGGATCATCTCCGCCGCCTTGGCGATGCGTTTGTTCTGCAGGTATTGCAGGTAGGTCATATTGTATCTGCGCTTAAAGAGCAGAACCAGGTACTTGTTGCTGACGCCGTAAAGGTCCGAAAGCTGCTGCAGGGAAAGCTCACTGTCGCAGAAATGCTCCTCCACATAGCGAAGGATCTCCTCGTCCAGCCGTTCTTCCTCTCCTCCTGCCGCACGGCTTTGCTCCGTCAGATCGATGACGGACATGAGCACCGCATCATAGTAGTCGAAGATCTCCTGCAATGTCATGAGACCGTCGGTACGGCGGATGTTCAGATGGGTCATGGAGGGACCGGAGATTTCCCGGACGGTTTTTACGATGGCGGGATAGATCTCATCCAGCAGGGAGCGGTACACCTCCGCCGGGGCATCCAGATTCAGATTTTTCCGATAGATATCGAAAAGCAGGTCGTGGATTCCCTGCCGGTCTCCCTTTTCCAGACAGCTCTTCAGCCGCTCCCGGAAGGACTCCGGCAGATAATAGTCCATGTGCTCTCCCGCCGATTCCTCAGCAAAGAACACCTCACCGCGGCCGTCCCGAAGAACGCCGTCCAGTGCGGAAAGTGCGGACTCGCAGGCTTCCTTCAGCTCCGTCAGCTCGTCCCTGCGCTGATCGATGCCCATGGAGACCAGAATGTGCCGGTCCGCCAGTGCCGCGCCGATCTGCCGGTGGAGTCCGAAAAAGAGCTCGTCGCTGTCCTCCAGTTCATCGAAGTTCACAATGAGATAAGCGTTGCACACATCCCGGAAATACCAGGCGATGTGCATTTCCTCGGTAGAGTACCCTTCCGCCGCCCTTTTAAACACCTGCTCCAGTTCTCCCCGGAGGTCCTTTTCCAAAGGAGTGCTGTCATCATAGGCAAAATTTACTGCAGAGACGATGTAATAGGAATGCTTCAGATTCAGGTATTCCTCGTTGGAGAGGATACCGATCTTTTCTCCTCCCTCGCCGCCGGAGACGATGGAATGGAGCATGCCCGTTTCGGCGTAGCGGCCGATGGTGACCATCCGCTCACGGTAGCTGTTTTTCTCCACGATGAGAGCTCGGATGCTGTCAATGATGCTATCCATCTCTCTGTCATTTCGAGAAGGGGAAAAATTCTCCGGCTGCAGCAGTTCCTCCTGCGGTTTTTCCCCGGGCTCTGCGGACACCATGCGCTCCAGATAGCCGATGGGGCGATAGTAGCGCTTACTCTCAAAATATGCCAGAGCCACGAAGCCTGCGGATACCAGCAGGATCAGCAAAAACATGATGCAAAAGGCCAGACCCTCCTCCAGAGTGATGAGGGGAGCTGCGTAGAGTTCATAGGAAAGCCCCGGCACGTGCAAGGAATCCGAGGTCACGGTCATCCGCATTTTTTCTGCATTTCCCAAAGACAGGATTTCCTTACCGTCATACAGGATCCGGACTGCATGATCCTCTCCCAGTGTCTCCGCAAGGCTGCGCTGCACCTCCTTCAGATCGATGATCACGCAGACCACGCCCACGCCCGGGCCGTTCTGATAGGTAAAACGGTCCGCGTAGAGAATATCGGTTCTGTCATAGATGTAGCGGGAATTGTCGGAAATCTGCAGCGCGTTTGCGGCGGTATCCACCGTCAGCAGAGGAAGAGATCCCCCCAGGGACTCTTCCGACGGAAAAGGCGTATCCAGAAAAATGGTACCGCCTCCTGTATAGGCCACATCGCTGCCGTAGAGAAACAGAGAAATATTGTAGATGCCGCTGCTGTGAGAGGCGAAGACGCTTCGCATCTGCTCCTGAACGGCGTAGGTCTGAAAAGAAGTGAGGGTCTGATCCAGCTTCACGGACATGTAAAGGTCCCGCATCACCGAGGAATACCGGAGATTCTGCACCGCCTCCATGGCTCCCTGCAGGTGATCCTCCATCTCGTCGGACACACCCCTCAGAACATACTCGTCCATCCGGGCAGACTGCTCCTGACTCACCTTCCTGCTCTGGAGGAAGAGAAAGCCGGAGTACATCACCATACTGACGGTGATGATGAGGATGTAACTGAAAAACAGCCGTTTAAAGAGTTTGCTCTGAAACATGGCGCCTCCGTCAGATCAGAAAACAAACGGCCTGCCGATGTGCTTCGGCAGGCCGCATAACGGTCAATCAACACCCAAAGTCTTAAGGTCTGCTTTCGCCTGCTCTAATGTGGTGAAAACAAAAGAATGGTACCCGCATTCAATGGCTGCTTTTACATTCCGCTCCGTGTCGTCAAAAAAGACACACTCGTCAGCTTTCAGATCATAGCGGGTCAGCAGCAGGTTATAGATAGCGGGGTTGGGCTTTACGATAAGCTCTCTGTAGGAAAGGATCCCTCCGTCCAGTTCATCCAGGAAATCCAGTGCCTCCCGGCACTCATCATAAGCCTTCTTGGAGAAATTGGAGAGGCAGTACACATGGTAGCCTTTCGCCTTCAGCTCCCGGATCCAGGGGATGGCATAATCCCGCTTCGTTACCATCTCCCTGATGTCGGAGTATGCTTCCCGAAGTTCCTTCGCAATGCCGGGATCCACGGAGATAAAGGCCTGCAGGGTCTTGTCCTCCGACCAGGCGCCCCGGTCAAACTCATCCCAGTAGGGGGGCATGA
>JAEETA010000012.1 GCA_016286555.1 Lachnospiraceae bacterium
GTATCTACCATAGCGCCCTGGCTCTGGCTGGGCCACATCATACGATAGCCGTAACGGCCGTTGGGAATAGCGAAAGGTGCAAGGGACATGTTCTCCATACCGCCTGCAACCACAATATCGGCATCGCCTGCCATGATCATCTGCGCTGCCTGATTCACACAATTCAGACCGGAACCGCAAACCACGTTGGTCGGTACTGCAGGAGCCTCAACGGGAAGTCCTGCCTTGATGGAGGCCTGGCGGGCAACGTTCTGTCCCAGGCCGGCCTGGATAACGCATCCCATGTAGACCTGATCTACCTGCTCGGGAGCAACTCCGGCTCTCTTGAGCGCCTCCTTGATCACGATCGCACCCAGCTCAACAGCGGGGGTGGTGGAAAGAGATCCGCCCATGGTACCGATTGCAGTGCGGCATGCGCCTGCGAGTACTACTTTTTTTGCCATTTTGTTTTCCTCCAAATTCGTTGCAAATGCGTGGTTTTTCGGTTCAAAAGAATGATTGTTATTATTTTATCAAACCGACAATTCGATTGTAGCATAGGGCCTATTCGATTGCAATTCTTTTTTCATTTCTATATTATTGAAAAAAGAAAATGCCGCCTTCCGGATTTTTCCGAAAGACGGCATATCATTTTGAAGTGATTGCTTCCCTCACCCCAGCAGGGATTTCAGGTATATGATACCGAAGATCACATGGGCCAGGAACAGGAGCCAGGAGGCATGAAGAAATAGGCTTTGTAATATGGAGGTTTCGCCGCTTTTCTCCGAAGCTTTTTCCAGGCGAAGTAACTGCAACAACGCAGCCAGCCACCAGAGGAGCATGCCGCACATCATGGGCCAGAGGAAATCCCCGTGGCTCAGCTTCACGCCGCTCTCCCCCAGAAGCGCTGCTTCCAGGAGACCGATGCCGTAGCCGATGAGGGCCAGACGTCCCATTTCTTCCCGCAGGAAGGATTTCCCGGAAATCACCAGGATCCAAATGGGGAATGCCATACCACAGAGGATGGACAGCAGGACGTTTTCAGAGAAGAGACTCCAGACCTCCATCCAGTGGGTAAGGGTAAATCCGCCGTCGGAGCCATAACTGCCGCCCCATGCAAAATAGGCCAGGAACTGCAGCAGGATATACAGAAGGGCCGGAACCGCGCAGAGGAGCATTTGCAGACACTCCCCGAAGTAAGCCTTTGCATCCTCTTTCCGAACCATCTTACAGATCCAGCGCACCAGCATGGTAAAGGCCACCGCCGGAACAAACATCTCCGCAAAAACAGGTTTTGCCATGGCGGAAAGGAAGAGGTAGAGCATCAGGAGCCACTTGTATTTTTTCGGATCCCGCTCCACGGCAAAAAAGCTGCCTTCACCGCCCTTTTCCACCGTCCACAGATCCGCCACCAGCGCAAAGCACAGCATCGCAAAGGGGCGCACCGCCATATGGGTGGGATTGTGCAGTGGATTCATGGAAAAGATGCCGTTAAAGCGCTCTCCCGCGTCCCAGAAATCCACATAGATTCCCTGAACCACGGAAAAGCCGAAGGATACGGCCGCATTGGTGAGAGGCCCGATTTCCAAACCCTTCTTCTCGGAAAAGCGTCTGATGAGATCGTAGGTCACCAGATACCCGAAGGCCGCGAAAAATCCGCTTACCAGACCTGCGCCGTTTTCCAACGGGATGTGCAGGAAGCGGTACATGACCAGCACCGGCAGGTGCCACAGCAGGTAGGGAACTTCCTTGAAGCCGCTCCAGAAGCCGTCCTGCAAAAATCCCAGAATGTAGACATACACATGTCCGTTCATATCGGACAGCGGATTGATCAGTTCCTGCATCACGATCCGGTACATCAAAGCAAAAAGGACAGCTGCAGGAAGCAGCATGATCAGTTTTTCATTTTCCTTCCGGTTCATAACCCCTCCCGGTACTTGCGATTTTTTGTCATTTTCTTCATAATGACTGTGATACTTATATGAAAAGGAGGCCTTCCTTGAAGATCCTCAAAAACTATCTATGGCTGATCATCACACTGGCAGCGCTGGTGCTCTTTGTGGCTCTGCCGCTCCCGCAAGCGACCCTGATCCTTCGGATCGGATATGAGGAGCCGGGCGAAGGCGCCACCGTGCTGTATTATGCGACGGATTATTCTCCTGCCCTTTCCGACGAGCAGAAGGTGACCGGAGTCATTTCTCCCGAGGAACAGTGCATCACCTTCCGGCTGGACGGCTCTACCGTAAAGCACCTCACCGCTCTCCGGCTGGATTTCCCCCATGCGGAGCAGCTCATCGTGCTGAAAGATGTGCGGGCAAGCAGCCGGGGCACCATTCATAAGACCTGGCTGGCCTGCGACTTTTTCGCGGAAAGTCGGTGCAATGACCTGCACAATGTGCACATCGACCGGGTTCCGGCCCAGGATGAAGCGGTGTTTTCCACCACAGCGGACGACCCTTACCTCTTCCTTTCGGATGCCACCATCGGGGAACTGCAAAAATGCGTCTCCTCCGGACGGGGCATCAGACTCTTTGTGGCGCTGCTGGTTCTGGCAGGAGTGCTGATTGCGAAGCGTCATGATCGGATGTGACAGGATCCTGCGAATCGCTTCGCTGCCCTGCATTACAGTATATCAAAAAAGGTCTGCCATCGGCAGACCTTTTTCCTGTCTATCGTTTTGATCCGGTTTAATCCTCGGGCTCGATGAGTCCATAGGTGTTTCCTTTTCTCTTGTAGACCACGTTCACCTTGTCCGTCTCCGCATTCATAAATACGAAGAAGCTGTGGCCCAGGAGCTCCATCTGCACGCATGCATCCTCGGGATACATGGGCTTGATGTCGAATTTCTTGGAACGGACGATCTTGATCTCCTCATCGTCCTCTTCTCCCTCATCGGGAAGGGCAGCGCTCAGGCCGCCGCTCTGGTGCTTATCCACCAGCTTGGTACGATATTTCTTCAGCTGTCTCTCGATGATCTCCTCCACCAGATCAATGGAGACGTACATATCACTGCTCACCTGCTCGGAGCGGATGATGGTTCCCTTCACGGGGATCGTTACCTCGATCTTCTGCTGATTCTTCTCTACGCTCAGCGCCACGTGCACTTCCGTCTCAGGCGTAAAATACTTTTCCAGCTTACCGATCTTGTCCTCTACTGCACTCTTCAGTCCGGGGGTTACCTCGATGTTTCTTCCGATGATAACAAACTTCATATGCATCCCTCGCCTTCTTTCGGGTTTTTTGCCCGTTTGTATTGTAAAGACATCATACCATAATCAGCGTATTTATATCAACAATTTTCGAAAGTTATCAGAATTGTTACAACATTTGATTTAAAGGGCTGAAAATTGTTTTTTGGGGGATTTTGAAAATTTTTGTCTATTTTTCCAAAACATATGTTCATAAAGTTTCCATAAATTCCATGGTTTTTTTCGGTGAAAAACGGTGGATAATGTGTATAACTTAGTGCATAAATCGATTTTTTGGCCTTTTTTACCACCCAACCTGTGGATATTTAATCCCGGGAAAAATTTTGTTCAGACCCTTGACAAGATACCCTTTGTCAATTATTCACAAATAGCATCTGTGATGGAAAATCCCCTTGCTTTTTAAACTTTCAGCATCTTTCTTCCGGGGGTCCAAAAGCGTAAAAAAGGTGGGGCGCCGGAGCGCCCCACCGGGAAACGGGGATGAAACAACGGGTTAGGGTTGTGAAGTTGTTAAGCGACTGCCCCGCCCACCAGAGCGATGAGTCCGAAGATCAGGAGTCCTGCCAGGGCCAAAACGATAGCTCCCTTAAAGAGGAGGAAAAGGAGGATCACGGGGAAGAAGATCACGGATACCACAAACTTGGATACCTTCCAGCAGGCTTTCACTGCGAAGAATGCGATCTTCAAAGTCAGGGAAACCAGTGCACAAATAAACAAAATCGTTAAAATGATCATATCTGCGCCCTCCTTTCAAGGGTGTCGGTTGCTTTTGATGATTTGATTATAGGGTAAGGGGGCAGGAAAGAAAACGGCGGGTTGCGCGAAATAACGATCCCGTTTTCCTCTTTTTCGGAGAATTAAAAAACCTGCCGGTTTTTTCGCCGGCAGGCCTTTTTTTGATGATTTATTGCAGGACCACGGTGAGCTCTCCGTTTTCCGTGACAGATGCGGAACCGCAAACGCCTTCCCCGCAGAACTCATAGGTTCCCTTGAACCCTTCCAGGGTGGCAAAGCCGTTCTCGTCGGTGGTGAGGGTCTCCTTCGTATGCCACTCCTCCTTGATGAGCTTTTTCAGCATGTGGTAGGAGGGCTTCGGGGTACCGTCCAGGCGGACGAAGCCGCTGGGTGCCTTCAGCCATGCGCCGTCCGTAAAGTCCCAGGTAGTGATGGCTTCCACCAGAGGATGCGCAAAGAGGGTGCGGTACATCTCCTCGATCTCACGGCACTGACGCTCCTCCCCTTCGGGCGTGGAAGGCCATTCCTCCACCACCCAGTCGTTCAGATCCTCGATGTGGGGCGGCATCAGTTCGCCGGAGATCAGGGTATTTTCCGTAAAGTGGATGGGCAGTCCGAAACGGGAGAAGCGATCCAGCACTTCCTCCAGCTTCTCCGGTCCCCAATAGCCCTGATGCTGATGGGACTGGATGCCGATGGCGGAGATGGGGATTCCCGCATCCAGGCACTGCTCGATGAGCTCCGCATAATGCTCGGAGGTGTTGAAGTCATTTAACAGCAGGGTGGCGCCGGGATTGCAGCGCTTTGCTTCCTCAAATACCTTCTTCACCAGTTCCACTCTGCCGTGCTCGTTGCACAGTCTGGTGACGGCATTGTCATATTTATCAAAGACGGGCATGATCACCACTTCGTTGATCACATCCCACATGTCGATGACGCCCTTGAAGCCCGTCACCTCACGGTCGATGCGACCCAGCTGCTTTTCCAGGATGGTGGCGGTGTCGTATTTCAGGAGCCAGTCGGCGCATACCGTATGCCAGCAAAGAGGATGTCCCTTCACACGGACGCCTTTCTCCTGCAGAAACCTTGCGGTGCGCATCATATCCTCCGTGCGGGGCTCTCCTTCTGTGGGCTCAAACATGCCCCAGTAAAAAGGCAGGGTAGCGTAGTTAAACACATCCAGCCAAAGGTTCGCCAGTTTTTCCAGTTCCGGAGTCTTCTTTGCCATGTAAGGCATAAAGACAAATCCGCCGCAGCCGAAGAGAAAACTGTGACTCTTCTGATCTGCCGTGATCTGCTTTCCGGCAACAGGCTTTCCTTCACGATCCGTAAAGCGCACCTTCACGACTGCTTTTTTCTGTGAATACTCCATTTTTCCAAATCCTCCCCTTTTATTGTTTCATCGCTTCATAGATTCCCGCCAGCACAAAGACAAACGGTGAATTCCAGTAGATGGTGATCTCGTTGAAGGAATAGCTCTCCACCTTGTCCAGGTAACAGCACATGGGCGGCAGGTTCGGCGGGAGTTCCTTTCCGGTGACGTCCTGGCGTCCTGCGTTGGGGCCGCCGGAGACCAGCCCCGGCCAGGGCTCCTCCACATCGTCCGCAGCGGTGGGACGCAGATGAGGATTGTGGAAAGCCCGCTCTCCGTTCCCGGTAACAAAACTGATGTCCAGGGCATTGCAGCCCAGGAGATAATCCAGTCCACGCTGAATGGCCGTGCGGTATTCTTCCGAGGGCTCCAGGAGATTCGCCACCGTCAGGATCATCAGGTGCTTCCCCAGCTCCATGTTGCTGCCCCAGAAAAAGTCCGTGGGTTTCATGCACAGTCCGAAGCCGTTGCGGGTGGCCGTCTCCACGGAGTCCGCTGCAGCTTTCAGGAAGGTCTCACGGACTCTGGAGATCAGGTCGTTCTCCTCTCCCGTAAGGAGCAGGGACATGCTGCCCAGTCCGGACACGGGAGCCCAGCCCATTCCCGTCAGGGAAGGAACCCATCTGCGGTCCGGCATGGGCTGCTCCAGAAAAGCGGTATAGCCCTCTGCTTCCGACAGATATGTCATTTCCCTCGTTGCTTCATACAGGGCGCAGGCTGCCCAATAGCGATTGGAGATGTCCTCCCACTCCCCGTACTCTCCGGTACCGGAGTCCGGCGGATTTTTGAACAGCACCGGCTCGGGGTGGGCCTGCAACCAGGCGTGGCTCTTCCGGGCTGCTGCCAGGAGGCGCTCCGCGTAGGCTGCGTCGTAGTCCTTATAAACGGTGTAGGCCAGCGCAAAGACTGCTGCCACATCCGCTGCCGCCATGGAGGAGGGATCATAGAGATACAGCTGCCCTTTGTCCTCCTCGGGCATGACAAATGCCGCGTGATAACGGGTGGACACCTTGTGCCAGACGGCGCCGTCCTCCCGATGCATCTTCAGTAAAAAGTCCAGCTCGTATTTGCACTCCGCCAGGATGTCCGGCAGAGTACCGTGATCGCAGGGCACCGCCGGAATGTGGAAGGTCAGGTCCTTCAGATTGCCGAAAAAGCGAACCGCATAGAGGATGTGGGCCACTGCCACAGCCCCCGCTGTGGAGTATCTGCCGTAATCTCCCGCATCGTGCCAGCCGCCGGACACGTCGATGCCGGGGGCCTCCGGGTCCGCAAAGGGCACCGCGAGGGTATCGTGGCACGCCCCGTGGGCGTAGGGTCCTGCGTACTCCTCGGAAAGTCCCGCGCCGCAGCGCAGGAAATAAAAGCATTTGCACAGATCACGGAAGAGCCCGTCATAGGCTCCGTCCGAGACGGTAAAGGACGCAGAGGTCACGCCCCCCGCCTGCACCCGATAGGTGCCGGGAGCCTGCAGCTCGTCAAACTCCGCCACGTAGGCATCCACGCCGGAGATATCATCGGTTCCGAAATGCGTGACCGCTCCCCGGTACACTTCCTGCCCTGCGGCATCCGTCACCGCGAACTCTTTCGCGGGAAAATTCAGCACGGCGCGCTTGCTTCCCTTCGGGAGAAAGCCCACCTGATCCAGATAAATGTTCTTCGTATTCAAAAGATTCTCCTTTACGCTGCCGTTTTACGCTTTTTTCATGGCAGTTCCGGTTTCATCGTTTCCATTATATCCAAATCCGCCGCGGTTTAACATATCGTATTTTTCTCTCTTTTCCCCGATTTTTGTCATATCAGGGTGCCCCCCTCCGAAGCAAAGAAAAACCCACCCTCTTCACAGGAAGGGGGTGGGCTTTGGTTGCTTTGCTCTATTCGCGGGATCACTCTTCTTCGATGACGATCCTGCCCTTTTTCTCCATGACGAGGCGCTGGGTCAGCTTGATGGCGTACTCTGCGATCTCATAGGACTGATATGCGGTGTCACCCAGAGGCTTGGACTTGTCGATCATGGCGTGCATAAACTCTCTGGCCCCCTCGATCTGATCGGGGGTATAGACCTTGCTGCCGATATAAAGGGTTCCGGTAGCTGCGTCAAAATTGGAGGGCTGCTTTGCGGTCTTTCCCTGCAGACCCATGCTCTGGGCGAGCTGTTTTACCAGGTCACTTTTTACATTGTAATCCATACTTTCACCTTTTTTATGTCTCCCGACGGGAGATGCATCCGTTAACACTGTTTCCGAGCATATTATAACATCCCGAAAAACCCTTCGCCACCTCTCCGTCGTGGGATTTTTTGCGGAGATTTCTGCATTTTCCTGACCCTCTCTCAGGATTCGTCGCAAAAAAAGAGTGGAAACGCAAAGCAAAAGGCCTCCCGAAAGGGGAGGCCTGAAAGATCTCATCTGCGCCCTGCGTCATCAGAAGATTCTGCGGATCGCAAGGGGGGTACGATAGCCGGCGTTGGAAACGATGATGCCGGTTTTGGAGTTGGAGGCATGTACAATCTGGCCGCCGCCGATGTAGATAGCTACATGGCCGGAGTAGCAGATGATGTCTCCGGGCTGCGCTGCATCCAGTCCGCCGTCCACTGCGTAGCCGACGCTGCGGTCGGACTTGGAGGAGTGGGGGAGGGATACGCCGAATGCCGCATAGACACTCATAACGAATCCGGAACAGTCACAGCCGTTGGTAAGGCTGGTGCCGCCGTACACGTAAGGGTTACCCACGAACTGCAGTCCGTAATTGGCAACCGCATTGCCGCTCTCACTGCCGCCGCCTACGGGAACGTAATTTCCGGAGGAGCTGCCCTTGTTGGAGGAAGACTTCTTCGCAGCGGCTGCTGCAGCCTTCTCACGCTCTGCCTTCTCACGTGCCAGTCTGGCTTCCTCTTCCGCCTTGGACTCTGCCTTGACGAATTCGGTGTGGAACTCAACATAATCCTTGGAGACCCAGCCGGTGCCTTCCTCGACATCGACCTTTGCCCAATCATCAGTCTCTTCCAGAACCACCAGGTCGTCGCCGCCGGGTACCAGGCCGATGACCTTGGACTCGATGTCGGAATCGGAACGAACCTTCAGGGTGGTGGTGTCCACCGTTGCGAATCTGGTTCCCACTTCCTTTGCCAGTGCTACTGCTTCCTCGCCGGTGACACAGAACTCACCCTTGACGTAGCCTCTGACGGAACCGGATTCGATCAGATACCATCCGTCCTCTTCCTCGATAAAGGTTCCGACGGAATTGTTATACAGTTTTCCGAGGATCTCGCCCTCTTCACTGGGGAGGCTCCTCACGTTCACATATCTGGTGACCTGTGCGATGACCAGGTTTCTGAAAAACTCTTCCTCCAACTCCTCGTCAGTCATCAGGAGCTTCAGGGAATCCTCCGGCAAATCGGATAATCCGTAGGGAGTCTTGATATCGACCGTCGGATCGAGATCACCGACAATGGTGTCAAGTCCCGTTCCGTCTCCGATGAGTGTGCCCACACCGCCGCTGAACAGCGCTGCTTTGCTGGTAAACCCGAAACAACCGGACAAAAGAAATGCGGAAACTGCCGCACATCCTGCCATTCGGATGATGGTACGCTTCATTATTTGTGCCCTCTTCGTCGTTATCTGCAAAGGATCTGTTGCGAAATTGTGATCCGATTTATTACAAAAATGTTACAACCAAGTAAAAATATAACATCCCAAATCCGGTTTGTCAAATACTAAAACAGGTTTAATTTTCTGACTTTTTTGCCTGTTTTGACAGGGATATCACATATAACATTTTATGTAACAAATCTGTGTCACCTTGCAGAAGCGGCTTCCGCGGCATCCAAATCTGCGTATCCGTAGAGTCTTGCGCTCTCCCGCATGGTCATTTCCGCCAGGTTCGCGCCCTTTCCCGCCAGGTCCACGATGAATCTGGCATAAAGTTCCAGCATTTTGTCGGAATAAGTTCCCAGCTCTCCCCGCAGGTAGGTCTCATAGGACGTATCGTAGGGGCTGTCCTGCTCTGTGCGGATTCTTCTGGCCTTCTGCGCCAGTCCGGGATAGCGGGAGGCAAAATCCTCCATCCACCCCACCTGGATTCCGGCGATCTGCTCGATGATGGCGATCTTCTCCGGGCTCAGCTCCGGGAAATGCTCCTTCAGTTCTTCGTAGCGCTCCGGCGCAGTGGAAGCCATCATTCGGCCGTATTTTTCGGTGATGAGATTGTGTCCCAGGGATATCTCCCTGCGGAAATCATAGAGGTACTGTAGCAGCATGGTGCGGTTCCAGGTCAGGTACTGGCTGCGGCGCATGATGGAAAAGACAGGCCAGTTGTTCTGGCAGTCGGCTCTGCCGCCCTCGTTCACCACTCTGTCAAAGGCGGCGAACTCGATCTTCGCGATGTCCATGGCCAGTTCTTCCGTGGTCTTTCTGCTGTCGATGCTCTTCCCCAGCAGCTCCTCTATCTGGTTCGTCAGGTTCGGATCCACATCGCTGATATAGTCTCCTGCGTAAAGCTCCCTTGCCAGGGCATCGCCGATGTGATTCATCCGCAGCAGCAGGAGATTTTCGTTCTGTGCGGAGATCTCCTCTGCGGAAAGGATCTCCATCCCTTCCTTCCAGGTAGTGGTCAGCAGGCGTTCCAGGGCGCTTCCGACTTCCGTCCGCTCCATCTCCTTCCGGAGCCATTTGTCATGGATGGGGTAACGTCCTTCTGCGTAGAGGTGGATCTTTCTGGCCGTCCGTAGGGCATCGTGGAGGCACTGGGAAGCGGTCTGATGGTCCTTTCTGCGGATAAGCCGCAGGAGATTGTATTGCCCGTCCTGTCCGAAACGGCCGCAGCTCTCCGCCAGCTTGGCGAAGAGAACGGGCGCAGGATACCCCTGCAGGAGTTTTTCCCGGAAAGCGGTAAATATTCCTTCCTCATCCCGCCAGATCTCGCCGTTTACCGCTGCCGCCAGGGAGGCGTCGCTGACATTTTCCCAGGCGATATCTTCGTACTTCCGTGCCTGCAGCAGGCGCTCGTAAAAATCCCCGATGACGATAACGCCTCTGCGTCCCGCACCCTGGGCCTCCGGCGCTCTCGTAAAGCCGCCGAAGGAGATGGGCAGTTCCTCGTAGGCATTCTGCAGGGCTTCGCCGATCTCTCCGTAGGTCTCCTCCGTCACAAACATGCAAAAAGAGGGGCCCCAATCATGGTCTCTGGAGTAGGCATCATCCAGCCCGAAGGCATCGGACCCTTCTCCCACCAGACCCACTGCAATGCGGCCTGCATACTCCGGAAAGTGCTCCGCGATCATGGGAGCGCCGTACTGTTCATAATACCCGCGGCAGATATCCAACCCCTTGGGGCAGGCAGCTGCAGCGCAGGCTTCGTAATTTTCCTTCAGCCGCTCGTAGTAGCCGTTCCGGCCCAGGGTGATCTCCATGAGGTCCATGGCTTCCCGGTAGACATCCATGGCGGCAGCGAACTCCCCTTTGATGTAAAGGCAGCTCCCCAATGCAGACTGGGCCGCGCAGGTGTGCTGATCCCTGACCCCCTGCTCTGCAAACATGGCAAGGGCCTGTCTGGCTTCCTTTTCCGCTCCTTCCACATCTCCCATCATCACTTTGGTGCCTGCAATGTTGGTTCTGGTAACGGCTTCTTCGTATTTGTTTTCCCGCTGAATGCTTAAGGTAAGGGCTCGCTCCAGGCAGGTCAGTGCCAGGTCCGGTTTTCCCATCTCCTGGAAGAGCAGCGAGCGATTGTTCAGGAGGCTGGCCATCAGCGGATCTTCCGGTTTCAGGATCTCCTCGTAAATGGCCTGAACCCTGTCATAGAGCTCCGAGGACTCCTCCAGTCTGCCGGCAGCCCGGTACAGGGTAGCGGCATTCAGCAGCGTGGTGGCATAGGGAATGGAGGAGACGGGCACCACCCGCTCCGCAGTCTCCATGGCATCCTGTGCCGCCTGAAATCCCTTCTCCCACTGGGAGGTTTCACGGCAGACACCCATCAGCTCGTTTAAGAGTTTTAAGAGGCTGATCTCGTCCCCTTCGTCCACGGCGGCAGCCAGGGCATTCATCAGAAGGTCTTCCGCCTCCGGGGCACGTTTTTCATCAAAAAGCTCGTCAATCCTGCGCAGTACCGCTTCCACATCCATCAGGTCCACCCTCCGTCTATGGTAATGATCTGTCCCGTCATGTACTCGGGAGATTCCAGGATCTTCACCGCCAACGCCGCCACTTCTTCGGGGGTACCGATGCGGTCCGCCGGGATCTCCTCCTTCAGGTCATCCATCTCCTCTTTGGTAAAGCACTGATTCATCCGGGTATCAATGACACCGCAGGCCACCGCATTGACCGCGATACCGCTGGGAGCCAGCTCCTTGGCCAGGGCTCTGGTGAAACCGTTGAGTCCTCCCTTGGATGCGGAGTAAGCCACCTCCATGGAAGCCCCCACATTTCCCCACACGGAGGAAATGTTCAGGATCCTTCCCCTGTGATTTTGCAGCATCAGGGGAATGGCCAGCTTCGACATATAGTAAGGTCCCGTCAGGTTCACGCCAATGATCCGGGCCCAGTCCTCGGGGCTCATGTCGGACAAAAGTCCCACATGGGAGATCCCCGCATTGTTCACCAGCACATCCAGTCTGCCAATCTCCTCGAAGAGGGTTTGTGCCTCCTCCCAGGAGCTGACATCGCAGCGCACCGCACGGCAGAGGATCTTGTACTTGTTTTCCAGGCGCATCCCCAATGCCATAAGATCCGGCATGGAGCCGTCGCAGGTGATGATGAGGTCATATCCCTGCTCCGCCAGCGCCTCCGCAATTGCGGCACCGATGCCGCGGGACGCTCCCGTTACCAGGGCCAAAGGTCTGCCCGAATCGATCTGATAGTTTTGGGTATTTTCCATATGGAGCCTCCTTTGTAAATACATGGCTGAATGATCCCACGGATTGCTTCGCTGCTACGCAGCTACACGGGGAGAAGGTATTCTTCCGGAGAATTGACAATAATGTCAGTTACTCCCTGCGCCTGCGTTGCAAGATAGTCATGGGGCACATCCGGTCTGGGGGTGTTGTAGAGGGGTTCCTGGCAGTTCCAGGCACGGATCTCCTTCCCGTTTCCTTTCACCCCTTCCCAGCCTTCCAGCTTCGTGATGTCGGGGTGATACGCATCTGCGCCGATTTCATCCCCCATGCGGATGCAGTCCGCCAACGCATCTGCCAGCATGCCGGTTTTGACTTTCGGGTCGATTTCCTTCATGATCCGCACGGAATCCGGCAGGAAGGAGGAATAGACGATGTACTGCTCCAGCCCGTACTCCTTCACGCAGTCAAAAGTCTTCTGCTCGATGCCGGGGTAACGGACCACGCTGGTTTTTAACTCGATGTTCAGCAGCAGTCCCTTCTCTCTGCAAAAAGGTGCCATGGCGTCGAAGAGTTCCCGCAGGGACGGAATATGGTAGTCCTCCGAAAGAAAACGACCGACTGCCCGGTCCTCTTCCTTGATCCGCAAAGGGATCCTGCGCAGTTCCTCCAGGCGATAGTCCCCCACGGCGCCCGTCTCCAGGGTGGTGCGCTCCAGTGTTTCGTCGTGGATCACCACCAGTTCTCCGTCCTTCGATAGATGGACATCAAACTCGATGCCCGTGATGCCCGGAAGCTTGGCACAGGCCAGAAAGGCCGGGATGGTATTTTCCGGCATATATCTGCTGCAGCCCCGGTGTCCCCAGATGCGGACCTTGCTGCCCGCTTTTTCCACTTGATTCATTGATCTCCTCCATGCGTGATCCATCGAAAAATTGACATCGCTGTCGTTTTGCACCACTCAGTTCTGCATCACGCGATTTCCATTATTCTTTCTTCGCCAGCCAGTCTTCCGCCTTGGCCACATGCCTGTTCGCCACGGCCCAGGGGTATGCGTTGGTGTGCAGCGGATCACAGTATCTGCAGGATGCCATGGGACGGGAGATCCGCTCCAGGATATCGATGCCTGTAATGTTCGGATCGTAGAGGTCGATGATATCCTGCGGGCCTGCCGTCATCTCTGCTCCCAGGACTTCCCCGTAACGGTCCATGAGGAAGGGCAGGATGCAGGTGCTGATGCGTCCCCGCTCCAGGAAGGTACATTTGCTCACATCGCAGTTTGCAAAGCTCACCGCCGGGTCGCTCTCTCCGGAAGGATCCATGCAGTTCCGGAACACATGAACGGGATCGGTAAAGTAGCACCTTACGCCGTGAATGCTGCACAGAGTTCGGATCTTGTCATGTCTGGGCACGGCAGGTGGATACTGACTGATGTCCAGATTGGCGTGCACCTGCCGCATAGTCTGCAGCAGCTCCGCCCGCTCCTCCGTCATCAGGAGACCATTGCTCACCACGTGGATCTCCGTATCCGGAAAATAGGACCGAAGGGTCAGGAGAAATTCCGGCAGCTGTGGATTCAGAAGAGGTTCCCCTCCCATAAGACGGAAAGTGGTAATGCCCCAGAACAGTTCCCGAAGTCTTGCGATATCCTTCCCGAACTGCTCCAAATCTCCGAAACGGGGCTCTGCCACATTGGAAAGGTGGGTGCAGCCCTTGCAGTTTAAGTTGCAATGATCCGCGATGTGGTACTCCAGATAATCCAGTCTGGGCTTGTCCGTCTCCAGGCAGTCCATCCGGTCGAGGCTCAGCTCTCCCAGAGGGAGATTGTAATAGTACTGGGGCATGTAGAACTGGTTCAGGATCCCCAGGTTCATGAGTCGTAAGGACAGCGCCTTTAATCTGGCATTTTCCGTAGCACAGATCGCAATAGCAAAATCCCCTGCGCGATAGCGATCGCCCAGGGTCTTTTCATCTACCGCGAGGTATCCGTCAAATCGAGTTTCCTCACAGCCGTCCGTCATGACGCAGTCCACCTCCAGGTCCTCCCGGGCCTCCAGGCGGAACAGCGTAGTTAACACGAGAGCGCAGTTAGCGCTCCCGCAGATTGCAACTCTGATCTTATCTTCTGCCATCGATACTCTCCTGTCCGGTCAGGGCAGCTTCCATGCGCTTCATCTCGTCGAACTGCCCCATGTCATACCAGGCTTCCTCGCTGACGGGGTAAATGCCGGTGCGCTCTCCCGCCTCCCGGTAACGGTTGATGATATCGGGAAAACCGATGGGAGTGTCATTTTCCAGTTCCTCAATGACCCGGGGCTCTGCCACATAGCAGCCGGTATTGGTGAGGAAGGAAAGGGAAGGCTTCTCCCGAATGCCCTTGATGGCGCCATCCTCCCGGAGATCCACCACGCCGTAGGGGAGTTTGAAATCCTTGGCGGAAGTCACCATGGTGATGACATTCCCCTGAAGTCTGTGAGACTTTAAGATCTTGGAATAATCGTCCTTGATCAGGATATCGCAGTTGGTGAGGATGAAGGTGGAGTCCACTCTGCCCTTCAGAAGGCTCAGGCCTCCGCCGGTACCCAGGGGCTTGTCCTCATCCGCATACTCGATGCTGTAGGGATATTTTCCCTCTCCCAGATATGCCTTGATCATGGACTTTTTGTGATTGACGATGAGGATAAAACGCTTCGCACCGTAGCGGTAGAAGCTGTTCATGATGTGCTCGATGATGGGAATATCGCCGATGGGGATCAGAGGCTTGGGCAGGATCTTGGTGTAGGGGTAGAGTCTGGTACCCAGACCACCCGCCATGATCACCACAGGAATATCCTCCAGAGAATGAATGGCCTCAGGAGAAACGATATCTCCGTCACCTTCCAGGAAGAGGATGTCCGTAATCTTTCCTTCATCGTCCAGCAAAGGAATGGACTCGATGTGAAAGCTCCGCATGATCCACTGCGCCAGCCCCGGCTCATAGTCCGAGACGCGGATGAATTTCGGATTGTAATTGGCCATCTCCTTGACGGGAGTCTCCAGGCTGCCGCCGGAGATCAGGAATCTCCGGACATCGCCGTCCGTCAGAGCTGCCACCAGTTTCTCGTCCCGCACCAGGAACAACACTCTTTTTGCCGTTGCGTCCAGGCGCTTTAATGCCTCAATAGCCGAGATCTCCTCGGAGATCTGCATATCCTTAATGCTCATTTCTCGTCAGACCTCCCGAGGGTCAGAACAGACCCCACTGCTCTACATTGCCGCCGTTGAATTCCTTCTGTGCGTTCTCCAGCATGGTGCGGGGACGCATTTTTGCCTGATACTCCGGATTGTCGAAGATGTGCTTGTGATCCTCCCGGACGGTCTGATTTTTCTCGAAGGAAATGGCATCAAAATCCTGTGCAAGCCATGTAAAATCAGCGTCGGAAATGGTGTCCGGATCAAAGAACTCCGCACCCAGGCGGAAGGAATGCCACTCCCGGAGGCGGTACACCGCGGAGTGCTTCAGTGCCATGTAGGAACCGTAGGTCTCAAACTCACTGAAGGAGTTCACCTGGAGATCTGCGGGCTCGATGGCGTTAATGATCTTCTGCCAATAGTACTGACCGGGGATCTCTTCGTTTGCTTCGATGGCAGTGAGGAGATCCTCCATCAGTTCCGTCTTAAACAGCATATGCTCGGAGATAAAGGAAGGGCCGATGAGTTTGCACAGTCCGGGGATCAGTTTGCCCATGGTGTCAAAATAGCCCGGCACATACTCTGCCTTCACATCCAGATAGGGCTTGCCGTTCTCGGCAAACATGGAGAAGGGCTTGCAGGGGATGGTGTCCCCGTCCCAGACCATGTAATATTCCTCTCCGCAGTAATCCGCGTAGCTCATTTTCAAAAACTGCTGATAATACCAGCCGGCGATGCCTCTGGGAAGGGGCTGTCCGTTCAGAAGGTCCGCCATACGCTCGGAGATAGCGTCATATACGGCATCGAAAGGAAGAATGGCATTCTCGTCGATGAAAACGTAGGAATCGCCTCTCTGATCCTGTTCCATCCGTTCCAGGACTGCGGCGGAGCCCACCACGACGATCCGCCGTGCGGGCAGGTTTTGCAGGATCCTGTCATAGTGTTTTGCCACTCTGGCATAATCCGTGTCCGTTACAACGATGAGTGCGTCATAACCCTGTACATCCTTCATCTTGTATACCTCCGTGATGAGAAAATGCGAATGCATTTTCTCAGAATCGGGAATTGGTGCGTACGCGAAGCGTTTCTTATTCGCACCAATTCAGTTTAAAAGAAAAGCGCATCAGCGTTTTCTTTCAAACGCGAGCCTTCCTTCTCTTTACTCTCCTCCGAACAGATCTTCAATGGTCTGCAGGATCTCCTCCGGTGTTTCAATGGCATTGATCCTGCCCCTTGCTTTCGA
This sequence comes from Lachnospiraceae bacterium, assembly GCA_016286555.1. Classification (GTDB taxonomy): domain Bacteria; phylum Bacillota; class Clostridia; order Lachnospirales; family Lachnospiraceae; genus AC2028. The sequence continues at coordinate 16,539 of JAEETA010000012.1, forward strand.
TGCCCCGGGCATTCCCGCCGTATACCAGGCCAGATGCTTGCGCATCTCCCGGACACCGATGTAGTCCCCTTTTACTTCCAGAAGGAGCTGTGCGTGGCGTCTTGCCACCGCTCCCTTTTCGCTCTTTGTGGGCATCGGCAGTTCCTCTCCCGTTTCCAGGAAGTGGATGATCCGCCGGAAGATCCAGGGATTTCCCTCGGCCCCTCTGGCGATCATGATACCGTCACAGCCGGTCTCCTCCAGCATCTGTTTTGCCTTCTGCGGTGAGGTCACATCTCCGTTACCGATGACCGGGATCTTCACCGCTTCCTTTACCTGCCGAATGATGTCCCAGTCCGCCTCCCCGGCGTAGTACTGGGATCTGGTCCTTCCGTGGACCGCGATGGCAGAGACCCCCGCATCCTCGGCCCGCTTTGCCAGCTCCACCGCATTTACATGGTCTGCATCCCAGCCCTTGCGGATCTTCACCGTCACCGGCTTGGTGCTGCCCTTGACCAGCTCCCGCAGAATGCGCTGCGCCAGTTCCGGGTCCTTCATAAGGGCGGAACCCTCACCGTTATTTACCACCTTGGGCACGGGACAGCCCATGTTAAAATCCAGGATATCAAAGGGGCGGTCGTCGATGGCTCTCGCCACCTCTCCCACCAGCTCCGGCTCGGAACCGAAGAGTTGCAGGCTCACGGGATGCTCACTCTCGCGGATCTCCAGCAACCGCTCCGTATTTTTGTTGTGATAGGAAATGGCCTTTGCACTCACCATCTCCATACAGACCATGCCGGCCCCCATCTCTCTGCAGAGCACCCGGAAGGGAATGTCCGTCACTCCCGCCATGGGCGCCAGGATCACGGGCTGCTCGATGGTCACGTTCCCCAGCTGCAAAGGCTTCATTCGGACTCCCCCAATTCCTTCAGGAGCGCCTCGGGGCTCTCCCCCAGGATCACCAGGCGATAGTAGAAGCTCAGCTGCTCCAGGAGTTCCGCTCTGGTACGGCGGATCTCACCGATGAGGAGTCCCGAAGACACCTCGTCGTAATAGATGTCATCCTCCTCGGATTCCGTGGTCAGCACCACGTCTCCCTCCGGCGCAAAGCCGATGGTAAAGACGCCTCCCACCTCCTCGGTAAAGAGCACACAGATCACCTGCAGTTCCTCCTGAATGGACTTGGGGATTTTGGCAAAATCCGGGTTGTAATAGAATTTTTTCTCGTAAGCGCTGGAGCCGCAAAGGATCAGATTCCCCCGCTCGTCCCTGCGCAGATCTTTCTCGCTCATAGTCTTCTCTTTCAGGTGTATCCGTAAATCCCGCGAACGCTGACTTCGCCGGCATACACCGCGCGCGTCTGCCCGTCCGCCGTTCGCACCAGGAGCTGTCCCTCGTCATCAATGCCGAGAGCCGTCGCTTCGTACTCCCCTGCGGGATCCAGCACCCGAACCTCCCTGCCCTTGTTCACCAGGAAGGATTCATACTCCTCCCTGCAAAAGGCGGCGGTCTTCTCTTTCAGATAATTTTCGTACAGGCCTTCAAAATGCTCCAGAATCCGGGCTGTCAGTTCGCATCTCCTGGGCGCCGTTCCGAGGGCATCCTCCAGCGTTCCCGCTGTCTCCCGGAGCTCTGCCGGGAATTCCTGCTTCTTTACATTGATGCCAACGCCGATGACCACATAGTGGACAAAGCCGGGCTCTGCGCTCATCTCCGTGAGGGTACCGTTGATCTTCCGGCCTCCCATCACCACATCGTTGGGCCATTTGATCCGGGGACGCAGATCCTCCGGGAGGTTCTGCTCTGCGGCGATCTCCTCCAGGGCCTTCGCAATGGACAGCGCCATTAAAAGGGTCAGTAACGGCGCCTGCTCCGGCTGCACGTCAGGTCTCAGGATCAGGGAAAAATAGATGTTTTTTCCGGCAGGACTGTTCCAGCTCCGGCCTCGCCTGCCGCGGCCCGCGGTCTGCTCATCCGCCAGGAACACGGCCCCTTCCGGGGCTCCCTGCTCCGCTTCCGCCTTGGCACGGAGATTGGTGGAATCGATGGTGGGATAAAAAACAACCTCCCGTCCGATCCGATTCGTCCGCAGTCTGCTGAGAAGTTCCCTGCGGTCATAGACCTCAGCAGCCTCGTCCAGCAAACGATATCCGCGGTTTCGCACCGCTTCAATGACATATCCGTCTTTTTTCAGCTGCTCCACTGCCTTCCAGACTGCGTTGCGGGAGACCTGAAAATGCTCACAGATCTCCTGCCCCGACACATAGTCCTTCCGGTCCCGGAGCCATTCCAGGATCTCGGATTTCTCCATAACCGTTTCTTTTGAACCACCTTACACGGTCGCATCCATCACTGCTTTGATGGTATGCATCCGGTTCTCCGCTTCCACAAACACCAGGCTGCGATCGGACTCAAAGACTTCATCCGTCACTTCCATCTCCTTCAGGCCAAAGCGCTTCGCAATATCCTTGCCGATGCCGGTATTCTCGTCGTGGAAGGCGGGCAGACAGTGCATGAAGACAGCCTTGGGACCCGCATTATCCATGATGGCGCGATTCACCTGATAAGGGGACAGATCATTGATCCGCTCCTGCCAGACTTCATCGGGCTCACCCATGGATACCCACACATCGGTGGCCACCACATTGGCGTCTTTGGTTCCCTCCATGGGATCCTCGGTGAGAATGATCTCTCCGCCGGTAGCTGCCGCGATCTCACGGCAGGTTGCCACCAGCTCCGCGTTGGGATGGTACTTCTTCGGCGCACACGCCACGAAGGTCATGCCCATCTTCGCACAGGCCACCATGAGGCTGTTGCCGGTGTTGTATCTTGCATCTCCCAGATAAGCCAGCTTGATGCCTTCCAGCTTTCCGAAATGCTCTCGGATGGTTAAGAGATCCGCCAGCATCTGGGTGGGATGAAACTCGTTGGTGAGGCCGTTCCATACGGGCACCTTGGAATAGTATGCCAGCTCCTCCACAATGCTCTGCTCAAAGCCGCGGTACTCGATGCCGTCGAACATACCTGCCAGCACTCTTGCGGTATCCGCAATGGACTCCTTCTTGCCGATCTGGGAGGTACCGGGCTCCAGATAGGTGGTTCCCATGCCCAGATCGTGAGCACCCACTTCAAATGCGCAGCGGGTGCGGGTGCTGGTCTTCTCAAAGATCAGCGCCACGTTCTTGCCCCGGTGATGATCCACCGGGATGCCTTTTTTCTTCTTGTCCTTCAGGTCGGCTGCCAGATCCAGCAGGTAGGTGATCTCCTCCGGCGTAAAATCCAGCAGTTTCAGAAAGTCTCTTCCTTTCAGATCGATCATTTTTCATTTCCTCCGTCACCTAGTCAGGTGCATTCATCGTACGCGTCCTTATAGACCTTATCCATGGGATCGTTGCAGGGAACATCCTTATCGGGACCGCCCTTTGCTCTGTCCGTTGCGTTGACAGCAGTCTTCAGGGTTGCGCCCAGGGATGCGATGCCCTGGAGTTCGGAAGGAAGCAGGATGGTGGTAGCACGTCCGTCTGCCACTGCCTCGAATGCCTCCAGACCCTTCAGGCGGAGCACGGTGTCATCGGCACCTGCTGCCTTCAGAGCACGGATACCGTCTGCCTTTGCCTGCTGAACCTTCAGGATTGCTTCCGCTTCACCTTCTGCCTCGCGGATCATCTTTTCCTTGTGTGCCTCTGCGTGAAGCACCAGTGCCTGCTTCTCCGCCTCTGCCTTCAGGATAGCGGATTCCTTGGCACCCTCTGCCTCCAGAATGCGGGCCTTCTTCTCACCTTCTGCTCTGGTGACGGCTTCACGTCTCTCACGCTCTGCCTTCATCTGCTTCTCCATGGCGTTCTGGATCTCAGCGGGAGGAATGATGTTCTTCAGCTCCACGCGGTTCACCTTGATACCCCAGGGATCGGTAGCCACATCCAGGCTGGATCTCATCTTGGTGTTGATGGTCTCACGGCTGGTAAGGGTCTCGTCCAGCTCCAGGTCACCGATGATATTTCTCAGCGTCGTAGCGGTCAGGTTCTCGATAGCCAGCATGGGATTTTCCACGCCGTAGGTATACAGCTTGGGATCGGTGATCTGATAGAAGACCACGGTGTCGATCCGCATGGTAACGTTATCCTTCGTAATAACGGGCTGAGGCGGAAAATCCGCTACCTGCTCCTTCAGGTTCACTCTGCGCGCCACCTTATCGATAAAGGGGGCCTTCAGGTGAAAGCCTACGGACCAGGTTCCCTGATAAGCGCCCAGTCTCTCAATGACAAATGCCTGCGCCTGGGGAACGATCTTCAGACAGGACACCAGAACACAGATCACAACAACCAGCAATGCAATAAATCCGTACATAACACTCCCTTTCCCCGGCATCTTTTTCGCCGGAACCCCTGATTATAATGACAGATACGTCACTTCTTTTCTTATGCTTTCGCTACAGGCGAAACGATGAGCTTTACACCTTCGATCCGACGGATCACCACCGTGGTGCCCTCGGGAATGATCTCATCGGGGCGGTCGCTGCGGGCGGTCCACTCATTACCGTTGACGGACACATGGCCCACGGCGTTAAGGTTGTCGATGGTCTCCTTCACCACTGCCTTCTCTCCCACCAGGCTCTCGGCATTGGTTTTCTGCCGGAACTTGTTGAAATATTTGGTGGCCAGCGGTCTCGTGATAAACAAAAGTGCCAGGCTCACTGCCACGAACAGAACGATCTGCAGCCAGAACGGAACGTGGATCAATGCGACGATGAGGGCGATGAGAGCTCCTCCCGCAAACCAGATACTGGTCAGTCCCATGGTTATGATCTCCACCACGATGGAGACGATCAGAACAACGATCCAAAGAATCACATACGGGTCCATATCTACTCCTTTCAGACAATTTGCCTATTTGGGATTTATTTTACTATATTTTCCACCTTTTGTCGAATATCGGAAAGTGGGATTCAGCAGTGAAAATACGCCGGATTTTTGCGGAATAAATGGGATAGAGTCTCAGAAAAGAGAGAGTGCCGAAGAGGCCCGTGGGAACAGGTGGGTGATATAAAAACAGGGAGAGCAGTAAGCTCTCCCTGAAAATCGATCTCTGTTGATTTAGTAGAACACGTGGTTACCGATGACGATACCTTCTCTTCCGTCGTTTCTGCGGAAGTGTGTGCAGGAACCCACATTGGAAACACCGCTGATGGCTTCGTTTGCCGCATTGATACAGCTCTGGCTGATCTTGCCGGAATTGTACAGCGTACCCACCTTGCCGTTCATGGCGGGAGTAAACTGTCCGGATGCAAAGATCACACCGTAGATGGTATTGGGATATGCACCGGAACGCACACGGTTCATGACCACTGCGCCCACGGCCACCTGACCGTCGTAGCACTCGCCTCCGGCCTCGCACTGGATCAATGCTGCCAGGAGTCTTGCGGTATCCGCATCGGTGGAGATGGCATCATAATTCACATGGCGCTTTGCCTCGGCCTCCGCTTTCTCGCGGGCCTTGATCTCTTCGATGGTCTCACCTGCGTCCACATGGAAGCTGGTAGTCACATACTCTGCGGAGATGTAGCCATCCTTGCCTTCATAGTCCACACACACCCAGATCACGGGTGCGGCTTCCTCTTCTTTGACTTCCTCGTCGTAGACATGAGGATCATTCTCATCCGCATCCTCTTCATCCGTAATGGCCGAGGCAAGAGGCTCATCATCATCATCCTCCTCTTCCTCTTCGCCGGGGATGATCTCCACGACCTCCACCACTTCCAGAACTTCTCCGTTGGGAACCAGTCCCAGGACACCTTCATCGGTGCCGGGGCCTGAACGGACACGAAGGGTTTCCGTGTTCACCACCGCCAGGGTGATACCCACTTCTTCGGCCATGGCCTCCGCCTCTTCGTCGAAGAGGAGATAGTCATCATTGGCCCAGCCCACCAGATTGCCGGACTTTAATTTCGTCCAGCCATCCTGCCGTTCCAGAATGGTGCCGCCGCAGTCCTTGTAGAGCATGCCGACCTTCTCGGCCTCCTCATCGGGCTCGCTGCGGACATTCAATGCATTTTTTACGTTTGCCATGACCAGCGTGGATTCTTCCTCTTCCTCGAAGAGCTTCACTTCCACAAGAGTGATGTGAAGCCGCTCCGCCATGGAAAGAATCGCATCTTCCGTTGTCCCCTCGGAAGGGTTCAAGGTGCCGGAAAGGCCGCCCACCAGGCTGTTTAGGGCGCCGCGCCCTTTTGCCTCAGCCCGGATCTGCGCACCGGGAGCGAGTAAGACCAGCAGGAGCAGGAAAACGCCCACTGCCGTAAGCCCCGGAAGCAGTCCTTTGCTTCGTAACATACGATAACCTCATTTTCGGAGCATCAGCTCCGCCTTGTCCCGCCTGTGTCCTTGTATCGCAAGCAAAAAAGCCCGATACAGCACGGAACAGCGTCAGTTTTTGACCTCAATATGTTTCGTATTAATGTCAATCTTTACAAAAGTGTTACAGCGGACACGGGGTTTATGTTAACAAATTAGATTTTATTTGTCAAACTCCCCCGGCCGAGCACTCCGAAAATGCAGTATTTATCACAGTTTGCGGGTCTTTTCGATGGTAGCCTCCATAGCATTCAGCACAGCTGCACGCAGGCCGCCCTCCTCCAAAGCCTTCACACCCTCAATGGTGGTGCCGCCGGGGGAACAGACCATATCCTTCAGCTCGCCGGGATGCTTTCCGGTCTCCAGCATCAGCTTTGCACTGCCAAGCACTGCCTGCGCAGCAAATTCGTAAGCCTGCTTCCGGGGCATACCTCCTGCAACGGCGCCGTCTGCCAGAGCTTCCAGGAACAGGAACACAAAGGCGGGGGAACTGCCGCTGACGGCTCCCACCACATCCATGAGACGCTCTTCCACCACGATGGCCTTGCCGAAGGATCCCATCATCTTGCATGCCAGATTCCGCTCTTCTTCCGTCACCGCACCGTGGAAGCACAAGCCGGTACAGCCCTCTCCCACCAGTGCGGGAGTGTTGGGCATAGTGCGGACGATGTGAAGTGCCTTTCTTTCGAAGGCCTCCTGGAGATAAACGATGCTCTTGCCCGCCACCACGCTGATGATCAGGGTCTTCTCGTTTACGCTGTCCTTGATCTCGGAGATCACATCCCCCACGAACACGGGCTTTACCGCCAGGAAGAGCACATCACTGTTCTTCGCCACTTCCCGATTATCCGCATAGGTGGTGATGCCAAATTCCTTCCCCACCTTCTCCCTGGTAACTTCGGTCTTTGCCGATCCGCAGATATCTCCCGGCATTGCCAGTCCGCTCTGCAGGATCCCGCCGATGATAGCTTTGGCCATATTGCCCAATCCGATAAATCCGATCTTCATGTGTCCCTCCTTCTTTCGTTCCCTTGTCAGTTTCCATTTGATATTGCAGTAGTGCGGAATCGATACATTATATATATAGTAGAAAGTTTCTCTTATTGACGTATTGTCAATATACATCTTGTTTCACATTCGGCGCAATTCCCATATTTTGTGGGAAAAACTGCACTAATGTATCGTCCGAACCCTACCGCAGATTGATGATGGTGCCGTCCTCGGCAATGTCCACATCGTAGGAGATCCCCTTCATGTAGGACCGGAACTCCGTCACCGCCGCAGGATCGGTGATCACTCTCGTGCAGTAATCCGAAGCCTTGCAGGGAGTGATGGACCAGGTGACATAGTCGGAAAGCTCATCCGCACCGTGCTCCCTCGCCGCCTCCAGATCCACGGTTGCCTCCAGATAGGCAGTTCTTGCAATGGAAGCATTGAAAACGAAATTCCCAAGACTGTAGAAAATGGGCTTCCCGTTGTAGAATTCCATTCCCTGAAGCACATGGGGGTGAGATCCCACCACTGCGTCGGCTCCCGCATCGATGAGGCTCTTACCCAGGGACCGCTCGTACTCCTCAGGGTAGGTCTCCCGCTCAATGCCCCAGTGGAGATAGATGATGAGGTAGTCGCACAGGGGTGCTTTTTCCTTCACCTGCTTCACCAGATAATCCGGATCGTAGGCAGGGAGCATCCCCGGCTGAGAGTTCAGCACGTTCCAGGACACTTCCGGGTAAACCCGGGAAGCTGCCATAAAGCCTATGCAATAATCTCCTACCTGACGGGTGATCATCTCCGCCGCCCGGGCTTCCGTTTCGCCGGCTCCCATATAATCGATCCCCGCCGCATCCAGATGGACGAAGGTATCGCTGAGGGCGTCCTTTCCGTAGTCCAGTGCGTGATTGTTTGCCAGAGATGCAATGTCCGCTCCCATTTCCAGAAGCAGGCTCGTATATTTCGGTGCCGCCCGGAAGGTGTACTGCTTGTCCGGTGCAGGCTCACCTCTGTCGCTCATGGCAAACTCGTGATTGATGACGGTAATGTCGGCTGCATTCAGCCGCTCCCGGAGATCGTCGGAAAGAATGGCGCCGATCCCTCCGGCATCATAGGTCACCTGAATGCTGTTTTGCACGCACACGTCTCCGGTGTAGATGATATGCACCGGATCGAGAGGTTCTTCTTCCGGAATCTCTTCCTCTGCAGTGCCCGTATCTGCTGCGTTTTCGCCCTCTCCATTGACATCCGTGTCTGAAATGACGGCTCCGTCCGAAACGACAGTACTGTCCGTTTGTGCCTCTTCGGGGATGGGTTCTCCCACCAGGGAGGTGGTGACGGGAAGCACCGTTTCGGTCCCGGATGCACTTCCGGAAGCATTCGCCTTCTCACCGAAATGTTTGATCAGGACGATCCCGCCTACCAGAAGCAGGATACACAGCAGGATCGCATCCACGATCAGGATTGTTTTCTTCATATATATAAGTTATCCTTCATCCGATTATTTGAAGTTCCTTTTTCGGAATCCTTCATACATCAAAAGTGCTGCTGCCACGGAGGCGTTCAGGGATTCCGCCTGTCCCGCCATGGGGATCTTCACCAGAGTATCCGCCATCGCAGCGGTCTCCTCGGAAAGGCCGTTTCCTTCGTTGCCGATGAGGACGGCGCTGCCGCCCCGGAAGTCCGCTTCCGTATAGGAAAGAGTTCCCCGGAGATGGGCCGCGTAGGTGCGGATCTCCCGCTTCCGGAAGGTCTCCGCCAGGACTTTGTAATCATTATAGATGAAATGGGGCACCCGGAAAATAGCTCCCATGGTGGAACGCACCACCTTGGGATTGTAGGGATCCACCGCGTCCCGGGACATATACAGGGCGCTGACCCCTGCTGCCTCCGCGGTGCGGAATACGGTGCCCAGATTTCCCGGATCCTGCATCCGCTCGCAGACCACCAGGAAGGGATCATCCCGCTTCAGGATCTCTTCCGGGTCCCAGGTGGGACGTTTCACCACCGCCAGGATCCCCTGGGGGGTGTCGGTGGAGGAAATCTTCGAAAAAAGCTCCGGTGACACCACTTCAGTGGGAATCTGCCGCAGTTTTTCCGGAATCCCCTCTTCTGCCACCTTGGGCGTTACGTAGAGGGTCCGGACCAGCTCCGCCGGAGCTTCGCTCACAAGACGCAGGCCTTCCGCCAGGAAGATCCCGTCCTTGGCCCGCTCGGAGCTCTTGCTCATCCATTTCTGCAATTGTTTGATCTGCTGGTTAGAGGATGCTGTGATCATAAAGTTCTCTCAGTCTTATAAAGAAAAAGAGCGATGAAGGGACTTCATCGCTCTTAAGCGTCAGTATCTCCGATCATACGGACAGAAGTCTTGCCACCTCAAATTCGTACTCGCTGATGTTCTTGGTCATGTTCAGTGCTTCTTCGATGTCCATATCCACGAACTCGCCGTGCTTGTAGCAGACAACACGGTTGGTCTTGCCTGCGATGAGGATATCCACGGCATGAGCACCCATGATGGAGGCATAGACACGATCCTTTGCAGTGGGGCTGCCGCCACGCTGCATGTAGCCCAGGATAGTAGCACGGGTCTCGATGCCGGTAGCTGCCTCGATCCTGCGGGCCATGGAAGCGGAATGACCGATGCCCTCCGCATTGATGATCAGGTGATGGGTCTTGCCCTTCTTACGGTTCTCGATGATGTTGTTGATGATGTCCTGCTCGTTGAAGTTGTACTTCTCGGGAAGCAGGATATCCTCCGCACCGTTTGCGATGCCGCACCACAGAGCGATGTATCCCGCATTTCTGCCCATAACCTCGATGATGGAACATCTCTCATGAGAAGAGGAGGTGTCCTTTACCTTGTCGATGGCATCCATAGCGGTATTGACAGCGGTGTCAAATCCGATGGTGTAATCGGTGCAGGCAATATCCAGGTCGATGGTACCGGGCAGGCCGATGGTATTGATACCGTTGCGGGAAAGAGCCTGTGCACCACGGTAGGAACCGTCTCCGCCGATGACCACCATTCCGTCGATGCCGTGTCTGCGGCAGATCTCCGCACCGCGCTTCTGCACCTCGGGATTCTTAAACTCCAGACATCTTGCAGTTCCCAGCAGGGTACCGCCGCGCTGGATGGTATCGGACACATCCTTGGGCTGCATGTCAATGATCTCCTCATTGAGCAGTCCCATGTATCCCTTCTTAATGCCCTTTACCTTCAATCCTCTGGCAATCGCCACACGGACAACCGCACGGATGGCTGCGTTCATGCCGGGGGCATCACCGCCGCTGGTAAGGACACCGATTGTTTCCATCTTATTTGCCATGACTACCTCCACGAATCTGAAATCATATCATAATCAGAAGTATTTTAGTCTCTTTTTTCCGCTATTTCAATACTTTATCTTAACATTCTCGGCGCCGAGGAGATTTGACAAGCTCTCCTCCAGCTCCGCGCACAGGGTCACGCAGGATTCGGAAGGCAGTACCCGCAGGGCTTTTGCGGAGTTCAGATACACCACAACCTCCGCATTTCCGGGGTATTTTGCCAGGATCTCCCGGATCTGCTGCCAATGCCCGTCATACTCCTGCGGGGTGGCAAATCTGAGGAACAAACCCTTCTCCGGAATTTTGGGGCCAAACTGATCCGGAGCCCCGGTACCACTTGCAGATCCTGCGGTAGCGCCGCTGCCGGTGGCACCATTCCCTGCGCCGGGCGCAGATTTCGCGCCGCCTGCCGCCGCGCTCTGTCCGCCCCGGGCACTCTGTCCGCCCCGGGCACCATATCCGCCGGAACGGGGTGCGCTGTTCTGATAGAAAGACCCGGAACTGCCGTATCTACGGCCGGTGCGGAAAATATCGGAAGCATTTTTCCCCTCCGCGTCTCCGAAGAGAACGATCTGATCCGCCAGAAGCTTCGCATCCCGATCCTCCTCGATGCTGACCTTGCCCCGGACAAAGATCCGGGCGTCCTCATCCAGAATGGGCGCGTACTGCTCGTAGGTCTTGGGGAAAACCAGTACTTCCACAGATCCCGTCAGATCCTCCAGTGTCAGGAAGCACATGGCCTTATTGGTCTTCGTATATTTGATGGTCTTCTCGGAGATCATGCCGCCGGCGATGAGGTACGCCCCATCCTCCAGCTCGGCTCTTCCCAGCTCTTCATCCAGGGTAAAGTCCGCCGCACTCACATCCGCAATGCGCTCCTCCAGCTCCCGGTAAGGCTCCAGGGGATGACCGCTGATGTAGAGTCCCAGCACCTCCTTCTCCATAGCCAGCAGCGTTTCTCTGTCGAACTCTCCCAGAGGCGGCAGATCACTTTCGGAACCGCCCTTCTTCTCATCCTCAAAGATGTCAAAGAGGGTCATCTGTCCCGAAATCTGGGTCTTTTTCTCCCGGGCCAGATCATCCATGATAAAGGCGGAATCCCGCAGCATCTGCTGGCGGGTGCCTCCCAGGCAGTCCAGGGCGCCGGATTTTACCAGAGCCTCCGCCGCATGGCGGTTCATTTCCTTATCTTTCACCCGCTCCAGGAAATCCCGGAGTCCTGTGAAGGGTCCGTTTTTCTCACGCTCCGAAGCGATAGCGTCCGCCACGGAATCTCCCACGCCTTTGATGGCGGTGAGGGCATAGCGGATCCTGCCGTCGCCGGAGATGAAGCCCACGCCTCCCTCGTTGACGGAAGGAGGAGAAACCTCAATACCCATGCCGCGGCAGGTAGCGATGTAGGCCACCACCTTCGGCAGGTTCCCGATAACGGAAGTCATGAGAGCCGCCATAAACTGCACGGGGTAATAACATTTCAGATAAGCCGTCTGGTAAGCCACCACCGCGTAGGACGCGGCGTGGGACTTGTTGAAGGCGTATTTTGCAAAATCCACCATCTCGTCAAAGATGTGATTGGCGGTCGCTTCCGGAATCCCGTTGTCGACGCATCCGGGTACTCTGGCAGGCAGGGGCTTTCCCGCCTCTCGGGCAGTATCGATCTCCTCCTCGTTACCGTAGAGGAAGATCTTCCGCTCCGCATCCATCACATCCTGTTTTTTCTTGCTCATGACGCGGCGCACCTTATCGCTCCGTCCCATGGAATAGCCGCCCAGCTCACGGACGATGCGCATGACCTGCTCCTGATAGACGATGCAGCCGTAGGTGGGCGCCAGGATGGGCTCCAGCTGCGGGCAGGCGTAAGTGATGCTCCCCGCGTGATTTTTCCCGTCGATGTATTTCGGAATGAAGGACATGGGACCGGGACGATACAGGGAAATACCTGCGATGACGTCCTCCAGGCTCCCGGGCTTTAACTCCTTCATGAAATTCCGCATGCCGGCGGATTCCAGCTGGAAAATACCCTCGGTGTGGCCCGTTGCCAGGGAAGCGAAAACCTTGGAATCGTTCATCTCCACATGGGCGCTGTCCACATGCTCTCCCGTATCCCGCAGGATGTTCCGCTCCACATCCTCGATCATATCCAGGGTAGTGAGTCCCAGAAAGTCCATTTTCAGCAGGCCCAGACTCTCCAGCTCATCCTTGTCGTACTGGGTCACGGGCATATCCTCGGTACCGATGGCCAGTGGCACATACTCCTCGGCGCTCTCCCGGCAGATCACCACGCCGGCGGCATGGGTACCGGTGTTCCGGGGCAGTCCTTCCAGCCGCTGCGACATATCCACAATGCGGTGCACCCGTTCGTCAGTATCGTAGAGTTCCTTAAATTCCGGACTGATCTCCAACGCCTTTTTCAGCGTGATGTCCGGCTCCCGGGGGATCTTCTTCGTCACCTCGTTGCCGAAGGCGAAGGGCAGATCCATGGCTCTGGCCACATCCTTGATGACGCCCTTGGCGCCCAGGGTGGACATGGTTGCGATCTGCACCACCTTCTCCCGGCCGTATTTGTCCATGACATATTCGATGACCTCGCGCCGTCTGCGGGTGCAGAAGTCCACATCAATATCGGGCATGGTGACGCGCTCCGGATTCAGGAAGCGCTCAAAGATCAGTTCATAGCGAACGGGATCGATGTTGGTGATCTCCAGGCAATAAGAAACAATGCTCCCCGCGGCAGAACCTCTTCCGGGTCCGACAGAGATGTCATTTTTCCTTGCATAATGAATGAAATCCCAGACGATGAGGAAATAATCCACAAAGCCCATGGAACGGATCACACCCAGCTCATAGTCCAGACGTTCCCGCAGAGTCCTGCCGTCTCCGGCAGGCAGATCATCCCTGCCATAGCGCTTCAGGAGGCCCGCAGTACAGAGTTCCTCCAGGTATTCGAAGGCGTCTTTCCCGTCCGGTACCGCGTAGGAAGGGAGCTTATTGACGCCGGTCTCAATCTCCACATTGCAGCGCTCAGCGATGCGGGCCGTATTCTCCAGCGCCTCCGGCAGATAGGAAAAACGCTCCGCCATCTCCGCTTCGCTCTTCACATAGAACTGACCGTCATGGTAGGTGAGCCGGTCCTCGCTGCTGATGGTCTTATTGGTCTGAATGCACAGCAAAATATCGTGCGCATCCGCATCCTCGCGGTAGGTGTAGTGGCAGTCGTTGGTAGCCACCAGACCGATGCCGGTTTCCCGCGCGATCTGCACCAGTTCCATATTGACACGGCGCTGGTCCGCCAGTCCGTGATCCTGCAGCTCCAGGAAGAAATTCTCCGGACCGAAAATGTCGCGATATTCCAAAGCCAGCTTCCTGGCTTCCTCCGGCTTCCCGGAAAGTATGGTCCTGGGTAATTCGCCTGCCAGACAGGCGCTGAGACAGATCAGTCCCTCGTGATACTCCCGGAGCAGTTCCTTGTCCACGCGGGGCTTGAAATAAAAGCCTTCGGTGAAACCTCTGCTCACGAGTTTTAACAGATTGGCATAGCCCGTATTGTTCTCCGCCAGCAGGATCAGATGGTGATATCTGACCTCACCGCGGCCCGCATTTTTCTCAAAGCGGGAGCCGGGCGCCACATAGACCTCGCAGCCAAGGATGGGTTTGATCCCCGCTTCCTTCGCTGCGCGATAGAATTTCAGCACACCGTACATCACACCGTGATCGGTGATGGCAGCCGCGGTCATCCCCAGCTCCTTCACGCGCTTCACGTAATCCCCCACACGGTTCATGCCGTCCAGGAGACTGTATTCCGTATGGGTGTGCAAATGTACAAAAGCCATAATCAGTCTGCTTTCTTATCCTCTGCCTCCGGCAGGTTCCAGCTCTCCCGGATGACATATTGGGGTGCATTGTTGAGCGTGATATAGATCCTGCCCACGTATTCCCCGATGAGTCCCAGCATCATCAGAATGAGGCCTCCGAAGAAAATGGTGGCCGTCATCTGAGCTGCGTAGCCCTGTACCACCACGGGATTCACCAGTCTGCGGATCACGATGTAGACACCGTAGAGGAAGCTGAAAAATGTGGACATGATACCAATGCCGGTAGCGATCCTTAAGGGCTTTACGGAAAAGGCGGTAAAGCCGTTGAACCAGAGATTCAGGAGCTTGCCCAGGGTATAGCCGGAGCGTCCCACCTCACGGTCTCTGTGATTAACTTCCACATTGGTGATGTGCTTCGTGGAGCGCAGCACCAGGCCGATGACGTAAGGGTAGCTGTTCTCGTACCGGATCAGATCATTTACCACAAAACGCTTTGCCGCAAAATAACTGGACACCGCCAGGTCCCTGGGTTTTCCCAGCATTACCCGGATCATGTAGTCGTTCACGCGGCTGCCGAAGTTCCGGAAATGGGAATGATGCTTGTGGGAATAGTGTGCATAAACGACATCCGTGTCACGTCCCAGAGCATTCAGCAGTTTGTCCACTTCGTTGGCAGGGGTCTGTCCGTCGTCGTCCAGGCATACCACGATGTCGCCGTCGGAGTACCGCAGACCTGCCATGAGGGCGCTGTGCTGTCCGAAGTTCCGGGCTAAAGAGATGCCCCGGATGTTGTCGTGCTCCTCACAGAGCTTCCGGATCACGTCTTCCGTTCCGTCGGGAGAGCAGTCGTTTACGAGAAAAATATCGTAACTGTATCTGTCCTTCAGCTCTTCCATTTTTTCCCTGATCTCCCGGACCACTCCCTCCAGAGTGAGCTCCGAGCGATAGCAGGGGATCACAAAGCTGACTTTATCCATTCTTTTCCTGTTCCCTTCTCTTTTGAGAGGCCCGGTGATCATGGACCCGGACCAGACGATATTCAAAATCCTTGCGATCACGGACATCGATAGCCCTGAGGATCATGCCCGTGAAAATGGAAAGCACACCGCTCAGTCCCACAAACCCGCATACGATGAGGGTGGGGAAGCGGGGCACCAGACCCGTGGATCCGTACTCCGCCACAATGGGCGCCAGGAATCCGATGGCCAGCAGGATCAAAATCGTACCCAGCAGTCCGAAGAACCGCATGGGACGGTAATTCTTGTACAGCGTGTAGAGCTTGTGCAAAACTTTGATCCCGTCGGGGACAGTGTTCAGCTTGGAAACACTGCCTTCGGGACGATCTCTGTATTCGATGACCACGTTCACCACACGAAGGTTGTAATTCACCGCGTGGATGGTCATCTCGGTTTCGATCTCAAATCCCTTGGAAAACACGGGGAAGGTCTTCACAAATTCATAGGAGAAGGCCCGGTACCCGGTCATGATGTCCTTTACATCCGCACCGAAGAGGGAATTGATGGCGCCGCGCATCAGGGAATTGCCGAAATTGTGGAAGGGGCGTTTGTTCTCCGAAAAATAGGTGGAGCTGAGCCTGTCTCCCACCACCATGTCGGCACCGCACTCCAGCACCTGACGGGCCATTTCCCGGGCAGAATCCAGGGAATAAGTATCGTCACCGTCGATCATGATGTAGCAATCGGCGTCGATCTCCCGGAACATTCTCCGGATCACATTGCCCTTGCCCTGCTGCCACTCCCGGCGCACGACGGCTCCGGCTTCGGCAGCGATCCTGCCGGTATCATCGGTGGAATTGTTGTCATAGACATAGACCGTTGCCTCGGGGAGCTGCTCCTTCGCATCCTTCACAACCTTCCCGATGGTCTTTGCCTCGTTGTAGCATGGGATCAAAATTGCTATCGTATCCATACGCTCTCACTTTTGTCTGCATCTTCCGAAGCAGGTCTCTCCGGGCGTTTCCGTTTCCGAACAACCCCGGGTAAATTTCTCCTGCGCCACAGAATGGCGCTTATATATTCTACCACAAAATCCCTACTTTTTTGATATAATTAAGCCATGAATAAGAAATTTACATCACGCCTTATCAAAATACTGCTGCTGAGCGCGGCAGCCTTTCTTTTGCTGGTAGGGATCCTGGCGTTCCTGCGGACATCGTCCGGCACCTCCGCCGAGGATCTGGCCGGTCTGGAAAACAGCGAATACAACGGCATATACATCTCCTACGCGGGAGATGTCACCGTGCAGAGTGAATGGTTTGCAAACTACCTGGGGCTTACCACCTATGTGTGCCGGGGGCCCGTGGACCGGTTAAAGCCTCTGCTGAACTGCCTGAACGCCGCCTATGCTTCGAACAACCGGATCACCCATGTGTTCCTGGATTTTGACCCTGCTCTCCTGCTGCGGGAGAAAAAGGATCCGTCCGCCGCAGCCGTGAAGATGGTGGAAATGCTGGCGCCCTATTTTACGGCCCATCCGGACGTGCTCTACCAGATCCGCATCCCCGCCCACCCCCTCTCCTACTGGGAGGAACTTTCGAGTCCGCAAAACGTGGCGGAATGCTACGGACTGGCGGCGGAGTTCTTTTGCGCTCAGCCCAATGTCGTCCTGTATTTCTACGGAGACGAGGACTGGGTTCTCTACGGTGAGAACCAGTTTGCGGATTCCTTCAGCGGCTCCCTGCAGGGAAATCTGAATGAGAAATTTTTCCTCTACACCTATGCGGACAGACAGCGCTCCGTAAGCGCCGGAGAGATGGATGAAAAATGCAGCCGGATCCTGGCTGCTCTGGAGAATCCCAAGGCCTATCCCGATCTGACCGGAACGGCGGTGGTATGCATCGGAGACAGCATTTTCGGCAATTACTCGGACACCACCTCCATCACTTCCGTCATGAACGCTCTATCGGGATGCAGCGCCTATAACTGTGCCGTGGGCGGAGCAACAGGCGCGGCAAACGGCCACTACGGACACGATTTTCCCACCCTCACTGCCATGGTGGGTACGGGAGATGCCACGGTACGAAAGGATTTCGCTGACGCACAGGCGGACATCCTGGACGGCGGGGATCTGATCTTCGTCATCGAGTTTGGCATCAACGATTATTTCAACGGATATGCTCCCGTGAGCGAGGATCCCGCAGATACAGCCACCACTGTCGGGTCCCTGCGCACCGGCATCACGGAACTGGCCTCCGCCCATCCGGAGGCGCAGATCATTCTCATGATCCCGGGATACATTTCCATGTTTGATAACGGATGGGCCCCTTCGGACGAATCCCGCAGCTGGGTCCTGGAGGATTACCGGGCTGCGATCCGGACCCTGGGAGATGAGCTGGGCTGCACAGTATTTGAACAGCAGTCCGTGGAGGGCCTGACGCAGGACACTTTCCCCTACTATGCGGAGGATGACGTACATTACAATGAGCGGGGGCGCTTCCTGATGGCGGAAGCATTACTGAAAACGATCCAAGGAGATAGTAACTGAACATGAAAGAACGCATTTATGTCTGCCACACCTTCTATCATGTCTACATCACCATACTGAAAGAGCTGAAGATTCGGGCAGAGGAAGGCACTTCTTACCGGCCGAACGCCACCCTGATCCTCTCCAAAATGAGCAACGACTTTTCCTCTCTGCTGCCCAGGGTCAGAGCCTGCGGCCTCTTTGAAGAGGTGCTGGAATATGATGAGCAGCGGGAAAGCGCCTTTCCGGAGCTGGCAAGGTACCGGGAAAATACCGGCAGCGGTCTGGGGAATCTCAGACAGCGCATCAAACTCACCAGACGCTTTGCAAAGCTGCAGGAGCCCTACCTGCCCGTGAATTTCCGGGATTATAAGCAGATCTATGTCTTCTGTGACGCGGATCCCATCGGCGTCTACTTAAACCAGGCAAGGATCCGGTACCATGCCGTGGAGGACGGCTTAAACTGCATCGCCAATGGCGATCTGGCAAGGTTCGACAACCGGGGGCATTTCCCTCTGAAGGCCTTCCTCTCCATGCGTCTGAACCTGATCTGCATTCCCAACGGCTACGGGAAATACTGCATCGACATGGAGATCAATGACCGGAGCCGCCTGATCTATCAGGATTTCAAAAAATACATCGAAGTCCCCAGGCTTCCTCTCCGGGACCGTCTGACGGAAGAAGACAAGGAGCTGATCCTGCAGGTCTTCCTGGAGAACAAGGAGGAGCTGGTGCAGCGAGTGGCGGAAGCCGCCAAGGCAGGGGACGGCATCCTGATCCTAACGGATCCTCTGTGCACCCTGGACATCCGGGAACGGATCTTCCGGGACATCGTTGCCATGTATGAAAAAGAGGGAACCGTCTTCCTGAAGCCCCACCCCAGAGACGAGCTGGACTACGAAAAACTGTTCCCCGATATTCCGCAGATCCGCGGAAGTGTCCCCATGGAGATGCTGCATTTCATCCCCGGGGCTCATTTCAAAAAGGTTGTTGGCGTTCTGACAGAGATGTCGGATTTTCCCTATGCGGATGAAAGCGTCCGCCTGGGGCCCGACTTCATGGATGCCTATGAGGATCCTCTGATCCACCGTCAAAACGAACAGATCTGAGCGGCGATTTTTCCTTCCGCTCTCGGATGCTCTGCCGATAAGGGGCCTCCGTCCTCCCAGAGGATGGGGGCTTTTTCATTTGCTTCCTCTCCCAGGGCCAGCGCTTTTTCCGCCAGCATCAGGAGCCTGCCCGCCGCCACCTGGGGATTCCACAGCTGCCATACGGTTTCATAGCCCTCCGCTCCCATGATGACGCGCAGGGCCTTATCCCGGATCAGACGCTCCGCATACTCCGTCATCAGCTCGGGATGGGCGTCCGGATACACAAAGGCATTTTTGCCGTTCCTTGCCAGATAGGGCGCGGCACCGATCATGGCATCCATGATCAGGGCGCAGCCGCTGTTCATGGCTTCGTTCGCCACAGCCCCCCAGCCCTCCTGACGGTCACTGGTAAAGAGGAAAATGTCCGACTGTTCCATGAGCTCCCGAACTCCCTCCGGAGAGCGGACGCCCGCAAAGCGCACCACATCCTCCAGATGTTGGTCCCGTACTGCCTGTTTTAACTCCGCCTCCATGGCACCGCCGCCTACCAGATCCAGGCGGAAAGACAGGCCACGGTTTTTCAGTTCCTGCGCGGTACGGATGGCACGCTCCGCGTGTTTCCAGTCGATCATGCGCCCTGCCCACAGAAGGCGTGGCACTTCATTTTCTTCCTTCTTTGCAAACAGGGCCTTCAGATCCTGCCGTTTTATCTCCGGGAAATATCCCCAGCGCAGCATTTTCTCCGGATAAGAGCGGAAGATCCCGAAATCGGATGCCACATAGCCGCCTGCGCAGAGCAGGTACACGGGGGCCTTCCGGTAAGCGGT
This sequence comes from Lachnospiraceae bacterium, assembly GCA_016286555.1. Lineage (GTDB taxonomy): Bacteria > Bacillota > Clostridia > Lachnospirales > Lachnospiraceae > AC2028. Next base: position 36,398 of record JAEETA010000012.1, read on the forward strand.
ATGGTCCAGGTATTTGCGGTGCAACCCCCTGGGGGTCACACACTTCCACTGGCCCGTTTTGTAGACCCTCTCGGAGTAGCGGAAGGTCAGCTTTCCGGCATCCAGTCTGGGCTTGATATAGTCTTCTTCCTCACAGCCACCGAAAAGCACCACATCCGCTTCGCAGATGTCCCGGATGGCCTGTCTGCGGAGCGATTCACTTCGCACCGGATCCTCATCGTAGGTGAGCCGCACATAGTCCGGAAGCTCCTCCTTCCAACCCATGCCAAGGCGCTCTGTCTCTATCCCGCAGGTCTGAAAAAAGAGAAAATTCCCCTTCCCCAGGAGGCTTTCGGCCTCCCGGCAAAAGGGGATCTGATGATGATTGATATAATTCGACACAAAGATCAGACGCATCAAACCATCTCCTCATAGATTCGCATGAGCTGTCTCCGGTTCCGTTCGGGGTCATGATTTTCCAGGCCGTGAACCTTGGCAAGAGCCGCACGCCTGTCGCTTTCCTCCGGATCCGTCAGGCAGTTTACCAGGGCTGCTTTCAGGCGCTTTGCGATCTGCTCCAGGGTATCATCGGAGGAGGCGGAGTACATAAATGCTTCGTCCTGACCGATCATGTCCGGAATACCTCCCACGTCCGACGCCACCACAGGGGTGCCCAGGACCATGGCTTCTCCCAGGGAATTGGGAGAGTTCTCACAGGCGGAGCAGCATACATAGGCGGAGGCCAGCAGGTACTGTTCCTTCATCTGTGCAGCATCCAGTCTGCCCAGCATATGGACCCTGTCCTCCAGGTGATATTTCGCAATGAGTTCCAGCAGGTATGCCCCGTAAGCGGTGCGCTTCAGGCGGTCCATCCGGCCCCCGTTTCTGATGATATTGGTGCCGGCCACATAGATCTGCAGATCCTCCTCCAGCCTCTTTTCCTCAGGGGTCAGATCCAGAGTCTTCGCATCCTCCAGGAATTCTCCCACGGCCGTCAGCAGGTAATGCAGGCCCTTGATGGGATAGTCTCCCTGGCTGACAAAGATCCGTCCGGACTGCGCTTTTGCTCTGTCCCAGGAGCCTTCGTAGAAGGTGGCCCGCAGGGTCTCTCCCGCAGGACGGTAGACCAGTTTCGGATTCCAGTGCATGGCCAGACGCCTGTCAAAGCGGGTGCGCCCCGCCACATAGCCCGCCAGAGAAACAGCCTGCAGCTCATTCCTCCCGCGCATGTAAAACTTCTGCTGCTGCCGCAGGATGCTGTCGCCCTTCAGCAGATCCCTTAACGTGACATCGCCCTGCACCTTCTCCGGAAGGTGTGCCATGTAATGCATGGCATAGACGGAAATGGGGCCCTGAATAGAGATCAGCAGGCGCTTCGGCAGCTTCAGGGTTCTGGCCACCGCCAGGGTGTGGGGGAACTCCGTACCGAAGCAATGGATCACATCGGGACGGGCGCTCTCCAGAAGGGCCTTCATCTCCCGCTCCAAGCGGAAGTCATAATTCTCGGGATGGGAAGTGTCCTCGGTAAACCCGTAGAAGGAAACCTTTCCGTTTCCCATGGGGATCTCTCCCCGCACGGGCAAAAGCAAATCCAGCCAGGCAGCTTTTCCTTTCTTCTTCATCCCCTTGGGAATGGGAAAGGCAATGCTCATCTCCGGCGGATTTTCCTGCTCCATCAGGCCGTGCAGGAGTCCTTCCACCCAGCCTTCCTTCGGCAGGAACGGCAGTTTCAGTTCCTGTGCGATCTCAGGCAGGATCAGATTGCATATCCATAGTACTTTCATAGGGTTCTCCCTGTCAGTGCAGATCCGGGGTGATCCGGTAATAGGTCCGGATCAGTTTCTCGTCGGCCTCCCAAAGCAGTGTGCCCTTCACCGTAACATTCTGTACCTTCAAAAATTCCAGCGTTCTCTCCAGAGGCTTTCCGGCTCTGGGACCGGCGTTTGCCACCAGGAGATTCTGTGCCTCTCCCTGCAACAGCCTGCTGCAGTCCAGATCCAGCAGGGGTGCAGGTACGGGAACCAGATCATATCCTTCCGGCAGGATCTCCCGAAGCCCCTTTGCCACCTCGGAAGGATTGATGTCCTCCGTGGCGGGAACGATATGGATCTCTCCCTTGGAAAAACGGGCCGTGACATTGGCTGCCAGCTCCTCCTGTCCCATGGATCCCAGGGCACAGAGTCCGTAGCGGCGGCTGAGCTGTGCGGGCAGATAGAGGCTGTCCGTACCGGTCTCCCACAGGAGATAAAAGAGATGTACAAAGAGGGTTCCCAGGATGGCGGACAGGGCAAAGGCTCTGCCGGGTCTGGGAACTTCCGACACATCCGTCACCTTTGTAGAGGTCAGCACCTCCATGGAATCCACGCCCATGAGCTCCGTGCCGTAGACGCCTGAGAAGACCCGCTCCACGTTGGAACAGATCTCACCTGCCAGCGCCTCGTTGTTACAGGTCACATAGAAGGTGGGGACGTTGATGTCGGATTTGATCTCGGCGCTCATGTACCCCGCCATGACGGAATTGTCCAGGGAGGGGATCACAGAGGCGGGATCCGCCTTCACCGCCTCCTCCTTCAGGACGTTCAGGAACTTGTCGGAGGAGACATAAGCGATCCAGGTGTAATAGTTGACGAAATAATCTCCCGTATCCTCGTAGGGCTCCGTGTAATGCACCAGCATATCGCATTCCGCGCGGTACATTTTTTCCCCGGCAAATACGATGTGCAGAAGGCAGTAGATGCCGCCTCCCAGCAGGGTGATCACCAGGATGGCACAGAGGATCTTCCACAGATTCTGCAGATAGCGCAGCAGCAGGAGCCGTTCGTCCGGCGGCTCGTTTCCGCGGTAGATTCCTCCGTAGGGGAGATGTTTTTTACTCTGTTCTTCCATTGAGGACTCCTACTGACCGGACCGTTCTCCCTGGGAGGCGTCCCGTCTGTTTTTTTCCTGCTCCACGCTGTTCCGCAGAGCCGTCACCTGATCTGCCTCCACACCTTCGGTGCTGTCAGGCCAGAGCAGGATCTTCAAGGTCAGCAGCATCAGCTTCAGATCCAGCAGGATGGTGTATTTCTCGATGTAGGTCAGATCCAGCTTCAGCTTGTCGTAAGGGGTGGTGTTGTACTTGCCGTAGACCTGGGCAAAGCCCGCAAGGCCTGCCTTCACACGGAGGCGGTAAGCGAACTCCGGCATGATCTCGATGTACTGCTGCATGATCTCCGGCCGCTCGGGTCTGGGACCGATGAAGCTCATGTCACCCTTCAGGATGTTAAAGAGCTGGGGCAGCTCGTCCAGTCTGCACTTGCGGATGAAACGGCCCACGGGAGTGATACGGGAATCTCCCTTGCTGGCCAGTCTGGCCACGCCGTCCTTCTCCGCGTCCACACGCATGGAACGGAACTTCAGGATCTTAAACTCTCTGCCGCCCTCCGTAAGGCGCACCTGCTTGTACAGCACGGGACCTCTGTCGTAGCATTTTACCGCGATGGCGGTGAGGAGCATGAAGGGGGAGGTCAGCACGATGAGCACCAGGGAGCAGATCAGGTCCACCATACGCTTCAGGAAGCGCTGCTCCATGGTAAGGCTGAACTCTCTGGTCAGCATGACAGGTGTGTCAAAAACATGCAGTTCCTCGGCACCCATCATGATCACATCGGAGATCTTGGGCAGGAGGTAAAAGCGAACGGAATGAGCGTAACAGTACTTTACGATGGGCTTGCGCTCCGCCTCGGAGATGTCTCCGAGCACCACCGCATTGACGGTGCCGTCCTCCAGCTTCTCCTTGATAAGAGCGATAATCTTCTCGGGTCCCTCGGACACATCCGCAATCTCGGTGATGCGGTACTTGTCCTTCCGGGTCTCGAACTTCCGGATCAGATCCTGGGGATCCCGCCAGCCGTGGACCAGCAGGAGCTTCCGGGGCGGGAAAATGTTCCGGTAGAGCTTATCCGCCAGGAAGATGTAAATGAGTACCACCGCGAACTGCTCCGCGATCATATACAGGAAGTAGGTCAGGTGGAAGAGCTGGAATGCCATGACGGACAGCTCCAGATAGATGACGATCCAGGCCATCAGCGTGGCGAACATCTGGGAGAACACCAGCTCTGCGCTCTTCAGATACCCCAGCCGGATGCCGCCGTACATGTTGGAGAAGGCAAAGAGCACCACGCCGTAAATGGCGATCTCCAGAACGTGTCCCCGGAAATAGAAGTTCCGCAGATCTTCCACGACGCTGTACTGGAAATGGAAATACCAGTGGTAACCGAAGACCGCCACCTCCAGCAGCAGACATCCCATCACCAGGGACAGATTGATGAGCCTCTTAAAGGACTCCATTTTTTGCAGTTTTTCCTGATTCATGTTTTTCATTAGATCCGTTAACTTCTTCCGTCACGCACCTTCATCCACAGCCCGTGGGCCTTGCGAATGATGCGTGGATCCCACGCCGTCATGATCAGAAGATTCCTCCGATATTCTTTTTTCAGATAGGGGCTCTTGCGGATATCGGTACGTAATTCCTTCAAACGGGCCAGCACGGACACATAGAGTTCCGACGCGCCTGTCATTTCCTCCACCGGTACATGGAGGAGATACCACATGGACTGCACCTCGTAAAAATGCCGGGACACGGGGATCTGCTCCGGGTAATACTGCTCCGCCATCTGCATGGCCAGCTCCGCATTCCGGATCATGGCTTCGTAGAGCACCGGGTTGTATCTGCCTCTGGTGTTGCTGCCGGAGCGCAGTTCGATGTTGTAGCCCAGCTTCTCGATGGTGAGGACACCGCCGATCTGCGGCGTCATCCGCAGCAAAAGTTCCAGATCCTCATTGAGTCTGTGCTCGCTGAAGCGGTATCCCTGCAGGAAGCTCCTGCGGAAAAGCTTGGTGCAGAAGGAACTGTCTCCCACATAGAGCATCAGCTCCCGGAAGTAATCTTCCGGTGTCAGCTCGTAGGAACCACCCCCTTCCTTGTAGGGGCCCTTCACCAGATTCCCGGCCTCGTCGAAATCCCGACTCATGACCTGAGCCACATTGCAGTCAGGGTGCTCCTTCAGTCCCGTTAACAGAGTCTCGTAGAGGTCCGGCTCCGCCCAGTCGTCGGAGTCCAGAAAGCCCACATAGTCTCCCGTAGCCTTCTCGATCCCCAGATTTCTGGCAGTGGAGGAACCGCCGTTTTCCTTGTAAAAATACCGGATCCGGGAGTCCCCTGCGGCATAGCGTTTGCAGATCTCCCCGCTGCTGTCGGTGGAGCCGTCATCCACCAGAAGGATCTCCAAATTCTCATAGGTCTGACCGCAGATGGCGGTAAGGCTCCGGTCCAGGAAGCGCTCCACATTATAGATTGGAATGATGACACTAACGAGTTCCGGCATGGCTCTTCTTTCTTAAGAAACGCAGGTACAGATCCGTCAGGCTTAAAAGGCGCTTTGCCTTCGGGAATCCCAGGATCTTCGCCGCCCGGTCCTTTGCCGGCAGCGCAGCCTTCCTGCGGTAATATTCGTACAGGTAGAGCATCCCCAGATCCTTCTCCGCCGGCAGATGCCAGATGGAGACGGGATTGCTGTAAGCATTGGTGCTCACCAGATAAAAATCTCTCGTCCAGTAGCGATAGATGTAAGGGCAGGCATCCCGCAGGAGTCCTCTGCAGCGCTCCGCCGCCACGGAAAGCACGGCCTCGTCACCGATCTCCGCAGGAATGGCCTCTCCCGCTGCCGTGATCTCCTCGTAGATCTTCCGGCAGGTCGCCATGAAGGTCTGCAGGTCCTTTCGATTCCCGGCCACGAACTCGCCGCCATACTGCACGGGAGCAGTGTCCTTTCCTTCCAGCACCCGGGCAGTCTCCCGGATGGGTTTTCTGTCAAAATGGGAAAAGGTATGTCCCAGGGGATACAGCAGGATCCCGTGATCCGCTTCCTCCCAGAGGTCTCCGTAATCCCCCACGGTAAAGGTGTCCGTGTCCAGCAGGAGGATGTGCTCGTACTCCGGTCTGCCTGCAGCGTATTCCAGGGCGCAGAGCTTGTAAAAAGCCAGCTGCCAGCGGAACCGTTCCGGCATCCGGTAGGTGTCAAAGGGAACCGTGATCACCCGAACCCCTGCACGCTCCAGTTCTCCCGCCAGGGGCTCTCCCGGTGCGTCCGTGGTGATGAGCGCCACCTCGTCTGCAGGATTACATTGCTTTGCGGACACCAGGGCCACGCAGATATTCTTTTCGTAGATCCTTTTCTTGGCGTCGTCTCCCATGCCCGTCAGCTGGTGGGAACCCACCACCTTCGGTGCGTGAGTATAGGCACAGAAAATCAGATTCATGTTCGTTTCTCCGCAGCGCGAGCCGAAAAAAGCATAAATTTCTCAGCATCGCATACATATTTTATTTTACTATATTTTGTGGTCAGATTAAAGGATTTTCTGTTATCTATACATAATAAGTTGCCCCTTCCCAAAGGAAGGGGCAAAGGAGAGACTGTTCCGTAATCTCGCTTAGTCAAGTTTGAACTGGTTCACCATCTTCTGGAGCTTCTCGGCAGTGGTCTGCTGCTTTCCTGCCATCTCCGCGATGCTGTCCACAGCCTCGGAAACACTGCCAACGGACTCCGTCACATCGGAGGATCTGGTGGAGGTCTCCTGGGTGGAGTTTGCGATGTTGGCTACGGCATCATTGACTTCCACCATGGAGTTGCTGATGCTTTCGGTCATGTCGTCGATCTGCGATGCCAGGTCGCCGAAGAGGGTTGCGTCATCGCCGTACTGCTTACCGATCTCCACAAAGTTCCGGTAATCGGGGGTAACGGTCTCGGTAACGAATTCCAGCAGCTTTACGGAGCTGGAGTTCAGGTCGCCGAAGGCCTCCTCGATGGAAACGATGGTATCCTGGATTTGGGACACCGCATTGGCGGTCTCTGTTGCCAGCTTGTTGATCTCGGATGCCACCACGGCGAAGCCTCTGCCGGCCTCACCTGCTCTGGCTGCCTCGATGGAAGCATTCAGGGACAGGAGGTTGATCTGCTCTGCGATATTGGAGATCGCGGTAGCCAGATTGCCGATCTCATGGACCACCTCTGCCTTTGCACTGGCGGTTTCCACTTCCTCACTGCGCTCCTTTGCGATGGAGATGGCTGCGTCATGGGACTTCTTGCTGTTCTCCTGGATCTCTCTTGCTCTTTCCTTGATCCGGGCCACTTCTTTCGCGGTCTGCTCGGTCTCTTCCGCCAGACGCTGCACGGAGGTGTTGACCTCGGTCACGGAGGCGCTGACCTGCTCGGTAGCGGCGCCGGTGCTCATCATGGCATCGTTGACGATGGTCATGTTTTCCTGGATCTTTGCAAACTCCGCATTCAGCTCCTCGCTCATAGCGCTCAGGGTGGAGGATGCGTCAGTGATCTCATCGGACTCAACGGAGATGCCCTGGATGATACCCTTATTGCTTGCGTACATGTGATTCAGCGCATCGGACATCTGACCCACTTCATCGCTGCTGCGCACCTTCAGAGGATCGATGGTAAAGTCGCCGTCAGCCAGCTTGCCGGAGAATTCCGTCACGGCTGTCAGCTGCTTGGTAATGTTGTTGATGATGATGAAGATGGTGGCTGCGCCCAGAACCAGAGCGATCACCAGCACCAGGATATTCAGGTTCAGGAGGGCTTTCACATCCTCTTTCAACTCGTCCGTGGTGATCTGAAGGATCAGTCTCCACTCCACCTCGGGAACGGTAGCAAAGAAGGTCTGATATTCGGTGCTGCCCTCAGTGTAGGTACCGTCGCCGCTCTCAGCCCCCAGAGCCTTTTTGCCCAGCGCCACCAAAGAGCTGTTGGAATCCTCCAGAATGTTCATGCCCGACTCTGCCTTCTCGGCTTCCTGCGCATAGAGATACACGCCGCTGCTGGTGAGCAGCATTGCGGTACCGGTGCGGCCCATCTTAATGGCAGCAGCTGCCTCCTCGATGGAGGAAAGCTCGATGTCTACGGTAACGCAGCCGATGTAGGTCCCGTTGTCAAACAGGGGCGCGGAACAGGTGGCCATAACACAGCCGGAAGTGGGATCATAATAAGGATCCGTGATCTCCGCACGCATGGTTGTAATGGCCTTGGCGTTCAGATAGTACTCCTGCACGAAATAGTCATATTCTGCATTGCTGTAGTCCCAGGTCTCCACAATGGACCCGCCGTCCTTGTACCAGTAGGGACCGATGTACTGTTCGCCGGAATCATAGGCATAGGGCTCAAACCAGAGTCCGCTGCCCAGGACCATGTCATTGTCTCCGATGATGGAGACGAGCATGTTTTTCAGATCCTCCAGGCTGGCGGACCGGTAGGTAGCGCTGACGGCGCGGGAAATGTTCAGTGCTGTACGACGCACCTCCTGCAGATCGCCGTCCATGGTATTGACAGCTGCCTGCAGGGTTTGCTCAGCAGTGGATTCCACCTGTTCGGAAATGATGCTATTGCTCCTGACGGCACTGATGACCGTCATGATGATCAGCGCACCTGCAAAAAGGGGCAGGATACCGAGGAGCATTTTCGCTTTGATGCTGGTTTTTTTCTTCATTGGCAGGTTCCTTTCTAGTTGTCTGAAAAAACAGCAGATACATAGTCATTTTACAGTAAACGGAAACTGCGCACAATAAACGCAAGGCTTTACACATATTAAAAGAGTATAAACAGGAAACCGGCAAAACGGTTGTTCCCCCTGAATTCCTGCGGCTCAGTGTTGGCACGGTACCCCCGACCGTGCTAAAATAGGCCTGTAGTATACCTTTTTCGGAGGTTTGGCACATGGAAGCCTTAAAACAGGTGGAGCCCAGTGCCCTGGTCTATGTGATCCTGACAGGCCTGGTACTGCTCCTCTCCGCCCGCATTGACAACCGGGAGCTGCTGCCCTTTTCCCCGGGACTGCAAAGTAAGCAGCAGCGCTACAATCGCATCGCCATGATCGGCATCTACCTGCTGCTGACGGGGGTCTCCGCCTGCCGGATCGCCGTGGGCAACGATTACTGGGGCTACCGCAAGAGCTTCGACATCATCGCCCAGGACCGCTACGTTTCCTTTGAGAGCGGGTTCAATTTTATCGTAAAGGCTGTGTATGCGGTCTTCGGATACAGCAATTACCTGCCGGTCTTCGCCGTCTTCTCCATTGTGACGGTACTGTTTTTTGTACTGGCGCTGCGGACTCAGGGACGTTTTTTTGCCTTCTCCCTCTTTTTACTGATGACGGGAGGCTTTTACTTTAACTCCCTGAATTCCATCCGCTACTACCTGGCCCTGGCCATTGCCCTTTACTCCATCAGATATATATTTTCCAAGGATTACCTGCACTTCCTGGTGCTGATCTTCCTGGGGATGTTTTTCCACAAATCCGTGCTTCTGGTGGTGCCCGTGTATCTGGTGACCTGGATCCTGGCGAACCTGAAGTATAAAAAATGGATACTGATCGCAGGCGGGGTCCTGGGGACCGGCTTCATTGCCAGCCTCCTCTTCTGCCAAAATCTCTACCGCAGGCTGATCTTCCATTTTTATCCCTATTATGAAGGCTCCGTTTTCGACAACGGTGACATTTCCTATGTGAACATCCTGCGCTGCGTGGCGGTGCTGGTGCTCTGCGGCATCTGCTTTAAGCAGTTTTTCGGGGATCATAACAGGCTCCGCTTCTACGGCCTCCTGAGCCTCTGGGGTCTCATCGTTTACCTGTGCGGCAGCTTCATACCCACCACCTCCCGCATCGGCTATTACATGATCGTGCCCCAGATCTTCCTGATCCCGGAGCTGGTGGAAGGATGTGAGAAGGAAAAACTGCGTAGGCTCCTGCGCTTCGGCGTCATCGCCGGCTTTCTTCTATACTTTGCATTCCTCATCGTACAGATGTATGATGAAGGAGTGAAGCTCCTGCCCTACCGGAACTGGATCTTCCAGTAAAAACGATACTTTCCGGGCATGCGCCCGTTCAAAGGAGATAAGGTACTATGGCAATCTTTACCGCGATCGTTCCCTGCTACAACGAGGAGGAAACGGTACCCCTTTTCTATGATGAGATGATCAAGAACGACCCCTTCTTCAAGGCCAATGACCTGGAGCTGGAGCTGCTGTTCATCGACGACGGCTCCACCGACAGCACTGTCACAAAAGTCCGGGAACTCCACGAGAAGGATGAGCGTGTGCACCTCATCAGCTTCTCCCGGAACTTTGGCAAGGAAGCCGCCATGTACGCAGGCCTTCAGAACGCGAAGGGCGAGTACGTGGTGATCATGGACGTGGATCTGCAGGATCCCCCCTCTCTGCTCCCTGAGATGTTCGAAGGGCTGAAGGAAGGATACGATTCCGTTGCCACCCGCAGAGTCAACCGCAAGGGCGAGCCTCCCATCCGCAGCTTTTTTGCCCGGAGATTCTACCGCATCATGCGGAAAATCTCCCAGACGGAAATGATGGACGGTGCCCGGGACTATCGCCTCATGACCCGCCAGATGGTGGATTCCATCCTCTCCATGGGCGAGTACAACCGCTTTACCAAAGGTATCTTCGGCTGGGTGGGCTTCAAGACCAAATGGCTGGAGTTTGAAAATGTGGACCGCAGCGCAGGCACCACCAAATGGAGCTTCTGGAAGCTGTTCAAGTACTCCATCGAGGGCATTACCGCCTTCTCCACCGCGCCTCTGGTGCTGAGTTCCGTGGCCGGTGTCTTCTTCTGTTTCCTGGCCTTCCTCATGGTGATCTTCATCATCGTCCGCAAGATCCTCTTCGGCGATCCGGTGGACGGCTGGCCCAGCATGGTCTGCATCATCCTCTTCATCAGCGGTGTCCAGTTCTTCTGTACCGGGATCCTGGGGCAGTACATGGCCAAGACCTACATGGAGGTCAAGAACCGTCCCATCTACCTGAAAAACGAGAAGAACTGCTTCTGATCTGACAGAGCAAAAGGAATGCTATGTTGCACTTGATATTACTCATCCTGTTTTTGGCACTGCTCCCGCTGTTGCTGGGGCAGGGCCTGCAGACGGTTCCCGAGCTTCTCACCGGGAAAAAGGCAAGGCTGCCGGAAAAATATGTTTCCGGAAGCCTTCTTTTCGTGTTTGCGGCGGAAGGAGCACATCTCCTGACCCTGCTGCGTAAGGGAACCCTGGCGGATGCCATGAAGGTCATGGGGATCTGCGTCATCGCTCTGGCCACCGTCGCTTATGTATTGATGATGGTGGGGATCGTGAAGCGGACACTGAAGAAATCGGGAGCAGGCGTGGGAAGTGCCGGGGCGTCCGGTCCGGAACCGGCTGAAGGTGAAAAATCCGCAGATCCGGAAAGGCCCGATATGACAGATGTGTCGGAATCCAAGGCAGAAAAATCCAAAGGATTCGGTGCCGCCGGGATCTTTGCTGTGGGCATCGCACTTCTGATGATTGTTTTGGCGCTATATCTCCTGACAGGAAATCATCTGAATTTCTACGGGGACATGACCATGGAGACGGTAAACGCGCTCCTGGAGGATGCTCCGCTCTATACCATCAATCCCATGACCGGTCAGCCCTACGAAACCGGCATCCCTTCCAGACTCACCATCCTGTGCCTGCCCACCCTGTACGCTCTTCTGTGCAGAGCCTTTGGGCTCCCTGCCATGACTGTGGTATGGCGGGTGGCTTCCGTTTTCTGGCTGGTGAACGTCCTCTTTGCCGCTTTGTATCTGGCACGGATGCTGTTCCCCGAAGGGATTTCCGATGCAAAACATTCCGGCGAGCCTATGGCTTCCGATGCCCCTTCGGATGCTGACCATCACAAGAAGCAGGCTGCGCTGCGCCGCAACCTCTTCACCTTCCTGTGTCTCTTCCTGCTCTTTGCAGCGGATCGGGCAGTGGGCCTTCCCGGCTTTTCTCTGCTGCATATGGCCTACGGAGCCCGTTGCATTCGCGCTCTGGTACTGCTCCCTACCCTGGCCGCAGCTTTCTTTGACAAGCGTTACCTCCTCTGCTGCAGTTGCATCCTGGCGGAAAGCGTCATTATGTGGACCCATTTCGGTGTGGGGTTGACTTTTGTATTCTTCCTGCTTCTGGTGGCAGTGAGCTTTGTGCAGAAGCGTAGAAAGGGAGGTGCCAAATGAGTGCATGGTTAAACGGCCTCACGCAGTACACCTCCGGCGCTAAGCTTCAGGGGATCTATGCCATTTTGCTGCTGTCGCTCCTGTGTTTCCCGGGGCTGCGGAAATACCTTTCCGGGCGCGGGAAGACCCTTCTGGCGACCGCAGGCATCTGGGCACTGCTGTGCCTCTTCCCGTTCTCGGCTCTGGGACTCCTGTGGTACCAGAGTGCCTACTACGACTATACCGCCCTCTGGGAGCCGGCACTGCTGATCCCCGTCTGTGCTCTGGGGCTGGGAACCCTGATGGCAGAGCTTCTTCTCTACAGACGGGAGCATGCCGAAGATACCTCTTTTAAGAATAAAATCTGTCCGCCTCTGACGGTGGTCCTGCTCCTGCTCATTGCCTTTCTTTGCGGCGACGCGGGACTGGGGAACTGGAAAAGCGGCGGGCTGCAGGGCGATGCGGCGCAGCTGGAGGCCCTGCGGGCAGAGCTTCTGACCCTCAAGGAAGACGGCTCTGACAAGCCCGTGGTCTGGGCTCCCCGGGAAGTCCTTTCCTACCTGCCCATGGCAGGCGCAGACTTTACCCTGTATTACGGCAGAGACCTGTGGGACGCTTCCCTGGCAGGCTTTACCTATGACACCTACGATCAGGAACGGCAGGATGCGGAGAGCTGGATGTACGCCGTCAGCCTTCAGGATGTGTTTTTCTTTGCGGAGGATTGGAGCTCCGTCTACTACGATGGGGAAAATGCGCGGGAAACCGCGGGAAACAAAAACGGCATCACAAGCTGCCGTAAGGCGCTGGATGCCGGTGTGGATGTGATCGTATTGCCCTGTAAGGATCGGACGGATGTGGCAGGTCTCACTGCAATCTGTGATGCGCTGGATCTCACTGCCCTGACTCCTGCGGAGACGGGCTGCGAAGGATATTACATCCTCCTGCGCACCGCATTGGCGCCCCAGTGAAGGAAATAGTAAGCGCTGGAAAAGACGTTCAGATGCTCCGCCTTCCGATAGAGATTCCAGATGCGGCGCACCGCTTCCAGCTTGTTGGAGGACAGGCTCTTGCCGGACTTCCCGGGTCTGCGGTAGCGCACCAGGATCTCGTCCAGTCCGTAGGCGATCTCTCCCTCCCGGAGGAGCTTCCACCACAGAGCGGTATCCTCGCTCTTCATGACAGGCATCTCAAGGCGGTCCTTGGATATGACAGCAGTGTCAAACATCACGGTCGATGTAAAGATCGTGGTGTTTTTTAATGCATCATAATAGTTCAGGCGCTCGGGCACATGGACCATTTTCCCCAGACCCTTCCCGTTCTCGTCGGCGAATTCATACCCGGTAAAGACAAAGCCCGCCCGGCGGTTCTTCAGGAAGGTCAGCGTACGGAAAAGCTTATCCCTGTCCCAGATGTCATCTCCGTCCAGGAAGGCGATGTAGCGTCCCTTTGCCTCCTGCACGCCACGGTTTCTGGCCAGGGCAGGGCCGCCGTTTTTCTCCATGGTAATGAGACGGATCCGCAGAAAACGGTGGGATTCCATGTAGGCGCGGATCAGGTCCGCGGATTCATCATCACTGCAGTCGTCCACCAAGATCAGCTCCCAGTCGGCATAGGTCTGACGGCGCACGCACTCAAGCGTCTCCCGGATGCAAAATGCCAGCCGGTAGACGGGGATGATGATGCTCACTGTTTTGTTGCTGATCGATTCCGTATTTTCCATCGTCTCAAAAAAAGCCCGCTCCCTTTCGGGAACGGGCCGATCGTCATTCTCCCAGGCCATTCACCACTGCATCCACCAGACTCTTCAATGCAGCTTCCTCGTCCTCTCCGTCACAGAAAAATTCAATCTCATCTCCGCATTTAACGCAGGCGCCCAAGACGCTCAAAACGCTTTTGGCATTCGCCGTATTGTCACGGAACTTAAATGTGATCAGGGACTTATATTGCATTGCTTCCTTACAAAGGATTCCGGCGGGGCGCAGATGCAAACCCGTTGGATTTTTGATAATGACCTTCTGACTAACCATGAAATCTTCCTCCGGTGACACGCAAATCCGTTTGCCAAAAAACTGTCACGCTTCTAAGTGATTCCATTGTATCATTAATTCCCTTCGGAAACAAGAGAAGGGAGGGATGTTCATCCATTGTTCACGGAAAAATTAGAATTGCCTTCCGCTGCTTCCGGAACTATTGATCACCGATTCCCACAGCGATTCCTGCGTGGTGACACTGGTCGATGAACTCAGGGGATCCAATGAACATGTCCAGGACTCCTTCTCTGGTAAGGGTTCCGTTTTCCAGAGCGCTCAGCCACTCGTTATACCCTGCCTCGTCCGGCTCACGTCCGAAGATGGCCATGTACAGATCCGTGACATACTCACCGTTGTCGCGGTCCAGCGTCGCATACTCATCGCCGTTCAGGAAGGTGTTCACCATCACCCGTGCAGGTGCATCGGGATTGTGGGACGCCATGATCTCTACCCAGAATTCCACTTCCTCTTCGCTGGGAACACGGCCGAAGACCGTATCATAGAGATTCACTACCATCACTCTCACAGGAGACTCCACGGTACATCCTTCGATGGTGCAGTGAGCCTTCTGGATGGTGCCCAGTTTGGGAACCGTTGCCATACCTCTGCCGGCATATACTTCGTATCTGTCACAGAGATCATAGAACTCGGTACTGGTCAGGAAGCCCTGTGCCACCATCTCTCTGGAATATCCTTCATCCATCAGCAGGAGCCAGCCTGCCTTGCCCTCTTCATCCGCAGGTCTGCCAAAGAGACCGAGATAGAGGTAATCCAGGAAGTGGGAGTTACACATGTTCCTGTTGGAGAACTCGGTGCTGAAGATAAATCCTGCAGCAGCCTCTCCCGCCGTCTGGGTGCCCTGATCCAGCAATGTGGTCCAGAAGGTCACCTCCTCCTCATCGGGAGTTCTGTCCAGGAATACCTCATACATTCTGGTGACAAAAGAGCTGACCTGTCCGTCATCCACAGGATCATCATCGGGATCCGGATCGGGCGCTTCCGCGGAAATGGTCACAGCCAACTTAAACTCAGCGGAATCCAGGTGATTGGAATCGCCGTAGACACGGAACCATACATAGTAGGTACCCGCTTCTGTAGCGGTAGGGATCGTAGCGCTGTACTCTCCGGTTGCTTCATCCGCAGTGCCCGGTGCGTACACCAGGGTTCCCACATTGGAGGATCCTGCCGTTGCCAGCTCCTGGGCCTCGCCGGTGTAATACAGCTTCTTGGCCGTCGGTGCGGTAAATCCGGTAATGGGGATACCTGCCTTCCGGATGGTAACGGTGGCAGAGCCGGTGTAATCCGCATAGCCCTCCGCAGAAACCTTGAAGTACGTGGTATGGGTGCCCACTTCCGTGTAGCCCGGATTTTCCGTCAGGTCATAGGTTCCTTCCGTGGTGCCGTACATGATAGTAGCGCCTTCGGAGGGAGTGAGCACGTTTACGGTAATGGTGCGAGGAATTCCGGTATAGGCACCGGTGGCGCCTCTTGCAGTTACCCGCATGTAATCGCCGGAAATGGTGTAGGTAACGCTTGCAGTTTTCCCGCAAGCACTAACACTGGCAGTATAGGAACCTGCCGCAGTGGGCGGAGTGGTACTGTCAGGATAGTTGGTGCCGTTTACGCCGACGTAATGGATCACAGCATCCTCAGCATCCATCCCGACGGCCGCAAAAAATTCTCCTGTCTGTCGAAGCGAAGCAGCGGGGTTAAAGGAATCACCCGCTATGGTATGTCTGGGGACCAGAAGGGTGAGCGCAACCGTTCCGCCTTCCACCCACAGACATCCGGCGTTGTGGCAGGTGGCAGTAATGGTAGCACCATTTACGGTGTAGACCAGGCGGTGGGGAACCACCGTCAGTTCGCCGCCGGTCATGCCGATATCATACGGCTCTCCGTTGGCATTGTTCGTACTGCCGTTGCGATCATAAATCCTGTAGAAATAGTCTGCAGGATCCGCATTCCCCATACTCGTCGTCCAGCCGTCTGTAAATACGCCGAGACTTTCCACGGACACATGGCGCAAACAGAGGGGAGGCTCCACTCTGTCCAGCTCACCGATGGTAATGACTGCGCCCGTGGGCAGATATACATCTTGAAGTTCTTCCTCTTCCGCATTTTCTTCATCATCTTCGACAGTATCATCTCCGATTGCGAAACTGTCCGACACCTCGAAGGTGCTTCCGGGAGTAACATAGACTGCATTGCCCTTGCCTTCTGCGGTATTTTCGGAAATACTCCCACCGCTCATCTCAAAGATTGCGTTTTCCTCGAGATAAACGCCACCGCCGTTTCCACCGGTCCGTGTAGACGTAAAGGTTGCGCTGTTAATAAAGAATTCGCCATCGGTCATAATGAATCTGCCGCCGTCTTCGACATATACACCGCCGCCGTTGCCGTTGACTTCATTGTCTTGTATGCATCCACCGAGCATTTCAAACACGCCGCCGGAAGCAACATACACGCCCGCGCCCTTGCCACCGGACATATTTCCAATGATATCTCCGCTGAGCAGCCGGAATACGCCGCCGTTATCCACATAAACACCGCCGCCTGCAGTCGTAGCCATATTGTTGCAGATCATACCCGTTTCAAAGGAAACCGCAGCGCCTGAATGAACATATATGCCGCCGCCTTTTCCTTCCTGGGAAGCGCCGTCCCATCCGCCTCGGATCTGCCCCCAGCCGTCATGCGCCGTGATGTCCAGAATGCCATAGGCTTCGATGACAGAGCCGTTATCCGCAGGCGTAACGCCGTTGATTGGAGCTCCATCATCATCCCACCGCAGTCGATAGACCCAACAATCGTCCAAATCAAGGGTGGTGCAGACACCTACAGGAACGGAAAGATCCTCATTACCGTTCTCTCCGTAGCGCGGGTATATCCTATGATCCCATTCTCCTCGATCATTATATACATCTTCTTCTGCAACCTTTGTATATCCCCCCAACTGCAGCGCTTTATACAGGTTTGTCCAGGTTTTCACGAGACGGGGATCCGCCGCCGTGGCTGCACGAAGCACAGGGCCGGTTGTCGTCATCTTCCAGGTGGTCTCGAAATTATATCCTTCAAAAGTACTTTGGGTAGCCCACTCTTCCGAAGTCAATCCGCCTGTGCCTTGATAATAGCAGTCGTCGTAAATCCAGACTTTACCGTTATTGTCGATTCCTGACCTCAAAGCATCATCACCAATCCAGGTAATTGGTTCCTTGTGCGTTGCCCAACTTTCGAAACTGCCGGTGTTGAGGCAACGGGTAATATCAACGCTATGGTCATTGTCAGTGCCCATTCCCAGACCCAGAATACCACCGGCAAAATCCTTCACCGTATTACCGGTATTAGCGATAATATGACCTGTGTTCAAGCAATCTTCTATCGTGAAATCACCAACATTACAATACCCCACAATACCGCCTGCATAGGCATGCCCAGTTCCCTGAGTAGACGCAGTGATTCCGCCCTGGTTGGTACAGTTGATGATATGTTCTCCACCGCCAATCCATCCGACGATTCCGCCCGCATAGACATCACCGACTCCCGTCTCGCTTCCGATAGATGCATTCACAGAGCCATAGAAGGTACAGTTCACAATCGTTGCATCTCCCAGATAGCCCACGATTCCGCCGGCAGCGGTACCACCGCTATTCAAAGAGGACTGAACCGAGCCTTGCACGTTCAGATTCTGAATTCTGGCACCGCCGTTCACATAGCCAAAGAGACCGCCCAGCAATGCACCACTCACATGCAACTGCGTGATGGTATGGCCATTTCCGTCGAAGTACCCGGCAAAGTACTTGTTGTTATTTAGTCCGATGGGAGTCCAATCCCGATTCCCCAGGTTGATATCGGAATCCAGTCGAAAATACGATCCTGATCCATATCCGCCGGATTGGTTATTGACACAGTACCCCAGCCAGGCCAGCTGTGCCGGCGTCTCGATGGTATAGGGATTCCCCGCAGAGCCATCGCCGGATGCAAAGGATGCTGCCACAGTTCCGTCCCAGGCTGCATATACCTTCTGCGATGCCGCAGGCATCATGAGCAGCAGAAGCGTCATAGCCAGTATTCCCAGGATTCCTCTTACGCTTTTCATAGATTTCCTTTCCTCCCCCGTTTATTCGGGCATAATAACGGTCAGTTTCAACACATTACCATTATATTGCCTTCTTTTGCGCCTTGCAACGGGCGCGCGTTTCCTTTTTTATATTATTTTAAGGAATTGATAGAAATTTTTGTGCGAAGTGAGGCGGGGCGGTTTTTCCCGCGGCGGGAAAACCGAAACCGCCGAACGCAAAAAGGAGAGCATCCATACGATGCTCTCCTGTCGAAATGCCTATCTCTATTATCCTTGATGTCCTCTGCCACCGAAGCCCTGCATAGGAGAGAATCCTCCTCCGGAAGTTCCTTCCGCATTGGTAATATCCGAAAGGGTAACCTCAGTGCTCATACTCCCCGCGGTCACGGTGACGTTCTGTCCCGTCTGAAGATCAGGACTGCTGAAGACCACGCTGTTGCCGCTTTTCGCCGCAGTATGGGTAAAGAGCACATTGCCGCTCTCATCCGTGATGGTGATGGTATCACCTGCTGCGTAGGAACCCTCCAGGACCACCGCGAAGGATACCTGGGAAGAACTGTCTCCGAAGCTCTCCATCATGCCGGAGCTGCCCAGTGCCAGCACAGTGCCGCCGGATACCACCAGCTCACCGCCGCTCTCGGTTCCGGAATCCAGGGATCCGTTGCCACTGTCCGACGGGCCGTCCACGATGACGGTGCCGCCATAAATCTGCAGGTCGCCGTTGGAATCCAGGCCGTCACCGCCTGCATTGACATAGACATTACCGCCGTAGATGGCAAGACATTGCAGGGATTTTTCAGACGATTCCGCTTCGGATGTCGTCTGATCGGGGGCAGTCTCCTCCTGCGAAGCCGCATTTTCCTGCGCAGCTGTAGCTCCCTGCGCAGTCGCATCTCCCCGGGCGGTTCTTCCTCCGCCCGTCGCATTCCCGAAGAACGCATTGGTACTGCTTCCGCCGCCGGCGTTCATTCCATCGTCGGATGCGGTGACACTGAGGTTGCCGTCGTACACATTGATATAATAGCCCTCGATGCCTTCATAGCTCTCTGTGATCAGTACATCACCGCCGCGGATCTCCACGGTATCGTCCGCATGAATGGCGTCGTCTCCGGTGGCGATCTCCAGGGTGCCATCCTTGATGATGACGGTATCCGCGTGCACCGCATCATCGGCGCTGTCCAGGGTGATACTGCCGCCGGATACGGTGATGGTACCGCCTGCCTTCAGGCCCTTGTAGCTGTCAGACTCTTCCTCGGTGGTCTCTCCTTCCGCACCGGTCTCCTCCGTCAGGCCACTGTCTGCAGACTCTCCGGGCATCTCACCATCTGTGGGCATCTCCGGACGCTCTCCCATCTGCGGCATCTCACCATCCGTTGGCATCTCGGGGCGCTCGCCCATCTGCGGCATCTCACCGTCCGTGGGCATCTCCGGCATCTCGCTCATATCCGGCATCTCACCGCCCGTGGGCATCTCGGGCATTTGGCTCCCGTCAGACAGACTGTCATTTTCAGAGGTGCCATCGGTGGATCCCGCCTCTGCATCCCACATGCCTCTGCCGCGTCCACCGCCGAATCCGCCGTTTTCTCCGCCGAAGCCGCCCATCATTTCTTCCGTATGGGCTGCTCCGTTTTCCGATCCGCCGCCTGTGGTGATGTCAAAGGATCCACCGCTGACAGTCAGATCCTTCGCTGCCTGGATTCCGTCGTGCTCTGCCACGATGGTAAAGGAGCCTCCGCTGATAAGGATACATCCATCCTCATCTTTGGACTTAATGCCGTCATTTCCTGCGGTCAGGTCAAAGGTACCGCCCGAGATCTGCACGGAAGTTTTTCCCATGAGCGCATTTCCTTCCGCATTTACCGTCAGATCACCGTCCGTGATCATCAGATCACCGGTGCTCTTGATGCCGTGTCCTGCTGAAGCGGTAACGGTTAAGGATCCTGCGCCGTTCACCGTCAGATCACTCTTCGCATAGACTGCCGCATCCAGATCCGCCGTTACTGCTTCTTCACTGTCCAGACCGGATACATAGATCTCATTCTCGGAACCCTCAGCCAGGGTGATGGTTACCTTCTGCGCGGCGTTCACTACAATAGCAGGCAGGGAAGAATTCGTGATCTCCAGACCGTTCAAAACAATCCGGGCGGACCCGGAGGTGAGCTCCACGATGATCTGCTGCTCCGTCAGGGTCCCGGACAGGACATAGGTATTTCCCGTCACGATATAGAGATTTCCGTCCACGAAGAGATTGGAGGATGCCTTGACGCTTAAGGGATCGTCAAAATCGATCACCACTGCGCTTTCTTCGTTCCAGGAAGGATCCGCGTCCTCCTCCGAAAGAGTGTCCACTGCATCTTCTGTAGTCTCCTCTTCCGCTGCCGCCTTCAGTCCCAGCTTCTCCGCGTTCATGAGCACGCCCGTAAATACCAGGGTGAGGACGGTGATCACAATACATACGATATTGATCCATTTATGATTGATCATAAGCTTCTCCTATAATGGGGATCCGGGTCCGCCATCCGTCAGGTATACTCGCCGTTGTAGCTCACCAGCACGGCGCTTTCCACATGTTCCTTTTCCGACAGAGCCGTCACAAAAGAGGTGTCATCGCTCTTCAGACGCAGCTCGTAAGTGATCTCCAGGCTGCCCCTGCGGACGGTCTTGCTCTTCAGCACCAGACGCTCCGCATTTGCCTTCAGGTAATCGGTCACAGCCTTCTCCGCGGTTGCGTCATCCAGGTTCAGGACTGCGATGTAGGGCTTCACATAGGTCTTGCGGTTTACGAAGACCAGCAGGATCAGGCCGATGACCACGCTGCCGAGAACGGCCAGAGGGATCAGCCCTGCTGCCAGCACGATACCCACTGCGATGGACCAGAACAGAAAGGCGATGTCCAGGGGATCCTTGATGGCGGTACGGAAACGAACGATGGAAAGGGCACCGACCATACCTAAGGACAGGACCACGTTGGAAGTGACTGCCAGGATCACCAGTGTAGTGATCATGGTCAGGGCGATGAGGGTGACTCCGAAGCTGGGGGAGTACATCACGCCCTGGTAGGTTTTCTTATATACAAAGAAGATAAAGAGTCCGACGCAGAAGGCCAGCACCAAGGCGATGACCATGTCGAGTACGCTTACGCTTGTCACGTTCTCCAGAAAACTGGATTTAAAGATATCACTGAATGTCATTTTGTTTTCCTCCGTTTTTTACTTGTACTGTGCGGCGCTCAGTCAAAGATCCTGCATGCCGCGTATTTTGAAAAGGCCGTAGCCTTTGTATCCTTTACCTGCACGATATCCCTCACGATGTCCGGCAGGTAATTGTCCCATTTGACTTCCAGGATGATGGTGTCCGGTGAGACGGGCACCGTTACGGCGCCGGGATTCAGGAAGTCGGTGCACCGCATGCCGCTGCGAATGTGGTGATCCAGGGTGACTCTCACGTTCCCGGCGGGGTAGGTGAAGGGATCTCGTACGTAATCCACGATGGTCCTGGGCCGGAGGCCCTCCTTCATGGCCCGGAAGAGCTCTCGCACCAGGGGCTCCGGATGCTCCCGCATCCATTCCGTGTCTCCCCGGATCAGTCTCTCGCATTCCTCCTTTGTCAGAGGTGCGGACTGTTTGAAACAGGTGTCCACCCGTTTGCTCTTTTTTTCCAGATGTATGACGGACGTGTCATGATTGTAAAACCGGATCCGGTATTTGTCCCGGTCTCTGACGCCGTCCATCTTTTCCCGCAGCGCCTTATCGTCATAGTCGTCAAAGTATAGGCTTCTGATGAAGTACTGTCCGTCCGCTCCCACGTGGGCATCCTGTTTCAGGACTGCCCGGAGTCTGGTCCGGAGCTCGTAATAATCCGACAGGCTGATGGGGTGTTTGATCTCGTGTCTTCCCTGCATATCGCACTCCTTTCCGGTTGATTTTCTGCATCATAGCATAGAAAATCGCGCTGTGCGGATTTTCACGGAATTGTCACACGGAGTCACCAAACCGTTCACAAACTGAACTTTAACCGTTCACAAACAATCCGGACCGGACTACGGACTCCGTGTATCTGTGATCCCCTCATATCAGACCAAATCGGGGATCGCAGATCACGGAGCCCTTCGGTCGTTTTACTTCAATTAATCCGTCGGGCTGCACACAGGCTGCGGGGCTGCAAAAACCACAGGGGCCGATTTGGTCTGATATGAGGCCACTGCGGTATTTTGCAGCTCTGCAGCCGTAAGAGCTACGGAAGCAGGAGCAAATGCTGCTAGGGCCGATTTAGTTCTAAATATGGCCACTGCGGTATTTTGCAGCTCTGCAGCCGTGAGAGCTACGGAAGCAGAGGTCAAATGCTGCTGGGGCCGATTTGGTCTGATATGAGGCCACAGCACATTTGAACACTGCTTCCGAAAAACCTCACGAAAAAAGGGAGGAGCCTCTGGAGGCTCCTCCCTTGCAATGAACATCTATGTATCGTCTTAGAACATCACGTCCTGAATCAATGTAGCCAACTTCTGCGCTTCCTCCGTGATCACCTTCTGGTCTTTGCCCTCGATCATGACGCGCACCAGAGGCTCTGTCCCGGAGGGACGGATCAGGACACGGCCCTCTCCCGCGAACTTCTCCTCCAGCTCCTTGATGGCTGCGGCAATCTCGGGATACTCCATGTATTTTTCCTTCTTGTGATTGGCTACGGGAGCATTCACCAGCGCCTGAGGCAGCACCTCCATGACTTTTGCCAGCTCGGAAAGTGGCTTGCCGGATTCCACCATGACCTGCAGCAGATGCAGTGCAGAAAGGAGTCCGTCACCGGTGGTATTTTCATCCAGGAAAATGATGTGGCCGGACTGCTCGCCTCCCAGGGATGCGCCGATCTCCTTCATGCGCTCCAGCACGTAGCGGTCGCCTACGATGGTGCGCTCCAGGTTGATGCCCTTGTCCTGGCACATGAGGGAAAATCCCAGGTTGCTCATGACGGTGGCTACGATGGTATCCCCCTTCAGCTTGCCCTGTTCCTTCATATGGAGACCGATAATGGCCATGATCTGGTCGCCGTCCACCATATGTCCCTGCTCATCCACTGCCAGGAGTCTGTCGGCGTCACCGTCAAAGGCAAGACCCACGGAAGCCTTCTCATAGACGACTCTGGCCTGGAGCTCTTCCATATGGGTGGAGCCGCAATTGGCATTGATGTTGGATCCGTCGGGATGATTGTGGATGGGGACCACGGTAGCGCCCGCTTTTTCCAGGGCCTCCACATTGGTATAGAAGGAAGCGCCCTCGGCACAGTCCACCACGATCTTGAGGCCGCTGAGATCCACGCTGACGGCACGGACGGAATGGTTGATGTAAGCGTCCTTGGCATCCAGGCGAATCTTCACTCTGCCCACGCCGGGGCCCAGAGGAAACTGGATGTCCGCCATGTTGTTGCGGATGTGGGACTCAATCTCGTCCTCCAGGGCATCGGGAAGCTTAAATCCGTCTGCATCAAAGAACTTGATTCCGTTGAACTCCACGGGATTGTGAGATGCGGAGATCACAACGCCCGCATCCATCATGTATTTCCGGGTAAGGTATGCCACTGCGGGAGTGGGGACCACACCTACGTAGACACAGTTGGCGCCCACGCTGCAGGCACCTGCCATCAGGGCATTCGCCAGCATATCGCCGCTGGCTCTGGTATCACATCCTACCATGATAGTAGGCTTGTGCTTCTGGGACTTGGTAAGGACATAGGCTCCCGCCTGTCCCAGCTGCATGGCCAGGAGGGGTGTCAGCTCCTCGTTTGCAATACCTCTCACACCGTCTGTTCCGAATAATCTTGCCATATATCTTTCCTCTTAAAAGACCTGCTCCCCGGCGCCTTCCGGTAACCGGGGAGAGGGTATTTACTAATGACCGCTTTCCTTCTTTACAACGACCACACGGACCTTTGTTACTTCCGGCTGGCCCAGGCCCTCCGGCAGATGAAGCTCCAGAGGCATCTCGTAGGTGCCTTCCTCCAGTTCCGTCAGGTCCTCCTCCAGCATCCATTTTCCGATGTCGATGGTGCCGGTGAGATTGTTGTAATCAAAGGTTTCGAAATCCGAATCCAATCCGGAGATCAGGACGCTGAAATTGCCGCCTGCGGTGGTAACGGACATGCCCTCCGGCACATTCTCAAATCCCAGAATGGACTGAGAGAAGGTGTAGCTGCGATACTCCAGGGGCTGAACGGGAAGGGTGATCTGCACCATTCCGTCGTAGCCGTCCTCCGCCAGAGAAATATTGGTGGGCAGGTACTGAGCGATGTCCACATTAACGATCACATCCTCCGTGGCTCCGGTGAGATCCACGGGATCGGTAATGCTGATCCTGGAGTAGTTCTGAATCCTAGAAGCAGATCCGGCGACACGCACGGTGGCGGGCTCGATGATCACCTCACCGGTATAGCGGTAGCCCTCTGCAGGTGTGCCGGAAGTGGGAACGTAAATGGTGACCTCCTTGGTAGTGAGAATCTCAACGCTGACCCGCACGTAATCCGTCTGCTTCTGGACATTGCTGAGATTCAGCTGGTTACCGTCCGCATCCAGGAGCGTGATCTCCATGTTGGCAGTCATGTTGGTGGAGGCATCGGACACATCCACGATAACGGTGGCTCTGCGGACCCTGTCCACCGCCGATTTGGGGCCGGTGATCTCGATCAGGTTCTGGTCCAGTGTGACGGTATTGAATTTATAGCCTTCCGCCACTTCTCCTACAATGGTGGCACTCAATGCAACGTATTTGGTAGCCTTCTCCTCCACATGAAGCTGCACCGCTTCAATGCTGGGGGTTGCGGAGTAAATGGTGTCATCCGTGTTGACATGGCATTCAATGGCCACGGTACTGATGTCCGTCAGCTTTTTAAAGTCTGCCTCAGCTACAATGTTGGATTCATTCAGGCGATCCAGGACGCTTCTGGGAGCCCGGATGGTGACCCGGATCGTGTCCGTATTGTCCAGGACCTCATATACCTTGTCCTCTTCGCTCAAAAGCTGGGTGTTGGTAAAGGTCACCTTGATGTTGGAATAGGTCTTGGTATCCGTGGGGTCGCCGGTCTGGACCACCAGGAACCAGATCAGGCAGGCCAGCAGAAGGGAGATCAGCTTCAGACCCAGATTATCGAACAGGAGACTCTTCAGTTTCTTCATGCCTTCTTCTGACGCCTCCTTCCGATCTTCCGGCTGTGCTCATCATCCTCCTCGGGCTTTAAGAGCAGCTCGCTGAGGCGGGTGCGCAACACATCGGAAGTAATATTTCTCTCCAGCAGGCCGTCCACTGCCAGAGCCATACGGCCGGTCTCCTCGGACACGATAATGGTCACTGCATCGGTCTCCTCGGACACACCCAGACCCGCTCTGTGTCTGGTGCCCAGCTCCTTGCTGATGGAGGTGTTGGTGGACAGATGGAGGTAACAGGTAGCGGAAGCAATGCGATTGCCCCGGATAATGACAGCACCGTCATGAAGTGGTGTATTTTTCTCAAAGATATTGATGAGAAGCTGATTGGTCACGGCGCCGTCCACGGTAATGCCGGTCTCCTCGAAACTCTGCAGGGTCTCTCTGCGCTCGATGACGATAAGGCTACCGGTGCGGACCTTCGCCATCTCGGAGCATGCCTTCACGATCTCATTGATGGTGGCAAGGGTGATCTGCTCCGTATCCTTCACGGAGTTCAGATTGAAGAAGGCACCGAAGATCTTGTTTTTCCCAAGATCCTCCAAAGCCTTGCGGATCTCGGGCTGCATCACCACGATGAGGGCGATGACGGCAAAGGAAAGGATGTTCCTGGCCAGCCAGAGGATGGTGGTCATCCGCAGGAAATACGCCAGAGTCAACAAAACACCAATGACAACAAGACCCCGTAAAAGGGCCCACGCCTTGGTGTTTTTCATCCATTTCAGGATAAAGTACAGCATGGCGGCGATGATGAACACTTCCACAATGTCCATGGCATCCACCGTCGCGCCGTAGATATTTAAGTTATTCAGAACATCCTTGATCTGACTCAGCACCTGCATTTTCCGTTAAAACAACTCCTCAAAATCTCCCGGATCATCCGCCTCGGCGGATCCTCCCCTGCGTCTTACGGGAGGACGGTCCGGATCCTCGCCGAAGGAAGACATGGTATCAAAACCGAAGCCCAGCTCACGGTCGATCTCCTGGCTCCTTCTGCGGGAAAACTCCTCATGGAACTCTTCGTACTCCTCAGCCTCGTCGTACTCTCCGCCTCTGCGGGAACGGGGCCTGTAATCCCGAACATCCTCTTCCTCTTCGGCTTCGGGAACATAACTGGTGCGGTTGATGCGCTTGATGGTACGGCTGCTTTGAGGGACCATCATCTTCGGCACCGCTTTGACGTAGTAATAATATTCATCATCCTCGAACTGCACCCGCTCGGTGTGACCGTAGTCCAGCTGGAACCGGAAGAACTCCAGCACCATGCCGATGACCAGGGCCAGGAGGGATACGAGGAAGACTCTCACAAAGGAAAACTCTACCAGCTCGTAGAACAGATCCGCCACCAGCAGCAGGACCATGTTAAAAATAACGCCTGCAATGATAGCAATGGTCCAGGCATGATCCACGGGAAGTCTGCGGATCACATAGACCACGATGGTGGTGATGGCAAAGACAAGGATCAGGATCAGCATCTGCTTGTTGGCAAGGAGCGCGTCCACCACCAGTTTCAGCCGGACGATGGTCTCCTCATCCGCCATGGTACTGATGTTGGCGGCATTGTCCGTCACCACATCCAGAAATGCGTATGCCAAAACGCCGCATCCTACGGAAATGGCGGATGCGGGACCTCCCACCAGCCCCATGACAATGGGCACCAGATAGGGGATCTTCCATGCACAGAGGATGGTGGTACCCATGACCACCAGGCTCTCACCCGGTGCAAACCGCAGATACAGCAGGTAGATCAGCAAAAAGACCACCATTCCCAGCACTGCCACTTCCAGCGAAAGCGAGTACAGATGCAGCAGGCAGAAAACGGAACAGAACAGAAGGATGGCACCGGTGGGAAGGAACGCACACATGAGCGCCACGATCATGACGATTCCGAAATTGTCCAGCCTGGGCATGTATCCCATCCTGGAATTGATCACATTCAGGGAGATAAACGCTGCGAGAAGCTTGGCAACAGGGGTGATGATCCACTCGGCCTTGCTGTAGAAAAATTTGATTTGTTCGCGGATTTCCAGTAACTTAGTCATACTTCCTCTGCCGGGCCTACTTCCGATACATCTGGCCCAGCTTTTTCAGATTATTGAAATACAAATGCAGGTTCTTACGGGCACGGGCATACTTGAAGGTGCATACCAGGTATGCGATCACCAGATAGCTCCCCGCAAACCATGCATATTTCGTCAGAACATCCTTCGCAAATGCCACCAGATCGATCTGGTACAGATTCTCCATGAAGGTCTCCAGGTTGTAGTAGACATAGATGGCAAAGACCATACAAAAGGAGATCGTGGCGCTGATAAAGGCCTTCAGTACCTGAATGGAGACATAATCGCTGCGGAAAAATCTCCCGATCTGCATATTGCGTTTGCCCTCCCCGGCTTCGTAAGAAGCCATACGGGTCATGAGGGCAACCCGTTCTTCATTCAGCAAAACATCCACTTCCTTCCGTGTGCATTCTCCAAAAGATCAGTTGTCCAGGAAACGCATCTTGGGATTTTCTCTGGGGTCTCTGGAAGGCTGCTGGGGCTTCGGCTTTGCAGCGTCGGTGATGGCGCGCAGATTGCCGGTGAGCTGACCCTTGCAGCGGTCACAGTACTTGCCGGAGCGGATGGGGGCTCCGCAGGACTCACAGTTCAGCATCAGTGCGGAATCCTCGGTAACCTCCAGACGATCCTCACGGAGCCACTGGGTGATCTGCTGGGGCTCTACATCGCAGGCCTCTGCCACTTCATTGATGCCCACGCCTTTATTTTCACGGATGTAAGCCTTCACTTCCTGGAACTTTGCTTCCATGGCTTCCCGGCAGGTCATACACAGCGGAGCACCGCCGATGTAATTGAAGATCTTGCCGCATTTCCTACAGTTTCTTACATTCATATGCATCCCCATTCCGGAGCGATGACCTTCGGCTCCCCGAAAGCCGATCTCATGCCCGTCTCCTCAGCCGCCTGCATCGCTCCTTCACAGACGTCTGTCAAACCCCGGTTCCCGCAGAGATCGTCACAAAAGAAACCTCCGAGACGCCGGCCTGCTTTAACACCCGGGCTGCCGCGTTCATGGTGGCCCCGGTGGTAAAGATATCGTCGACAAGCATTACTTTGTCTAATTTTACCTCATTTGAGGGTACAATAAAAGCCTTTTTCAAATTATTTTGGCGCTGCAAAGGGCTTAAATACTTCATTGGGACGGTGTTTTTCACCCGCCTGAGCAAGTCCTTCCGCACCGGGATCCCGGTGTAGCGGGAAATGGCCTTTGCATACTCATAGGACTGGTTATAACCGCGCCATTTCATGCGCTTTCTGTGGAGCGGAACGGGCACCAGAGCCTGCGCTCCCGTCTTCCGCAGATAGTCCCCCAGATACAGGGCAGTCTGACGGCCGAAAAAGTCTGCATATTCCCTGCGTCTGCCGTACTTAAACCGGTAGATGGGCAGTGCGGCTCCGCGGTAATCGTACACGGCTCTGCCCCGGACAAACTCCGGCTCCTCCTTCCGACAGGCTTCGCACAAGGTCTCCTCCTGCATCAGTTTCTTGCCGCAGCGCATGCACCAGGGCGGTGAAAGGGGCGGCAGCTTCGGGATGCACTCCGTGCAGATCTGTTCTCCGAATGGAATGACGATTCTGTCACAAACCGGACACCTGCGTGGAAATAACAGCTGTAATATAAAATCAAGGATCTTTCTCACCCGCGACTCGCCTCCAGCTCCAGGATCCGCTCCTTCAGAGAAGAATAACGCCTGCGCTCTCCCTGCTCGCTGATCATGCCCCGGACGGTATCGCTGCTGCCCAGGATCACCACACAGCTTTTTGCTCTGGTGATGCCGGTGTAGAGCAGGTTCCGGTACCGCAGCATCCTGGGAGGATCCAGCAAGGGCAGGATCACTGCAGGATACTCGCTTCCCTGGGCCTTGTGGATGGTGATGGCATAAGCCAGCTCCAGATCCTCCAGGGCGCCCAGGGGATAGGTCACCAGTCGGCGATCGTCAAACTCCACCTTCATGAAGTTCCCGGACTCGCTGATCTGTTTTATGACACCGATGTCGCCATTGAAGACACCCTCTCCCTTGTCAATGACATCTCCGTATTTTCCCAGGATTTCCCACTCCAGGTGATAATCGTTTTTGGTCTGCATCACCTTGTCCCCCTCCCGGAACCGGTTCTCGCCGGAAAGGCACTCTGCCTTATCGGGGGATTCGGGATTCAGGACGCTCTGCATGTAGCGGTTCATCTCCAGGCAGCCCAGCTCGCCCTTGCGCATGGGTGTCAGGACCTGGATCTCGCTTTGTACGGTTTTACAGTAATCCGGCAGCTTGTCCCGCAGCATCCAGACCGCGATCTGCTTGATGACAGCGGAGTCATTTCTCTCCAAAAACAGGAAATCCTTGGAATTGGTATCCAGCCGGATATCCTCTCCGCGGTTGATCTTGTGGGCGTTGACAATGATATCGCTTCCCGCAGCCTGCCGGAAGATCTCCTTCAGCACCACGCTGGGATACACCTCGCTGGAAATCAGATCCCGCAGCACCTCTCCGGGACCCACGCTGGGAAGCTGATCCATGTCACCCACCAGGATCAGATGGGTGCCGGGAAGGATTGCCTTTAACAGGGCATGGAACAGCAAGATGTCCACCATGGAGGTCTCATCGATGATGACCACATCCGCCTCCAGGGGATTGTCCTCATTTTTCTGGAAGACGGCTCTGCCGCCGCCCTCTCCCGGGGCACCGCCCACCTCCAGCAGTCTGTGGATGGTCCGGGCTTCGTAACCCGTGGCCTCCGTCATGCGCTTGGCCGCTCTTCCCGTGGGGGCTGCCAGCAGCAGATCCATTCCCTGGGCCAGGAAATACCGGATCATGAGGTTGATGGTGGTGGTCTTACCGGTACCGGGGCCGCCGGAAAGCAGGAATACGCCGTTTTCCGCCGCTTTCTTCACAGCCTCGATCTGCAGGGGATCCGGGGTGATGCCCTCGGAAGCAGCGATGCGCTCCACTTCCCGCTCCACCGCTGCGTCCGATACTTCATCCCGCAGGATGCCGTCCGAAATGCGGATCAGCTTTGCGGCGCAGTTCAGCTCCGTGTGATACATGAGAGAACTGTAGATCCTGTCCTCTCTGCGATAGACCTTCATCTCCAGCTCCAGATCCTTCAGGCAGTCCCGCAGCAGCTCAGGTAAGGTACTGAGCTGCTCCGCAGCCTTCCCCAGAAGCTCTTCCTCCGGGAGATAGCAATGGCCCTCTCCCATGGACTGCTGCAGGGTATAGAGGATCCCGCAGCGCAGACGGAAGGCGGAGTCAGGGCTGACCCCCATTTCCATGGCGATCCTGTCTGCGGTCTGGAAACCCACGCCTTCGATATCCTCCGCCAGGCGGTATGGATTTTCCTGCAGCACCTCGTAAAGCCCCGTTCCGTAATGATCGAAGATCTTCACTGACAGGTTCTGGGAGATGTGGAATCTCCCCAGATACATCATGGCATCCCGCAGATCCCGCTTTCCTTCCAACTGAACCGCGATGTCCATGGCCTTTCGCATACTGATGCCCTTGATCTCCGCCAGGCGCTCCGGCTCCTCCTCGATGATCCGGAAGGTATCGTCGCCGAAGGTCTTGACGATCCTGCGGGCCAGAGCCTCTCCCACCCCCTTTACGGCGCCGGATCCCAGATACCGCTCCATGGAAATGGCATCGGCAGGGGGCACCACGCGGTAGGTGCTGACCCGGAACTGCAGTCCGTAGGAGGGATTCATTTCGTAGGCGCCTTCCGCCTCCACTGTCTCCCCCTGCTCCAGATCCCGGCAATTGCCCACACAAACCACTTCTTTCCCCCCTGTGATCAGGAGAAAGATCTTAAATGTGCCGTCGGGGCTTGTATAGATAAAATGGTCCACCAGACCCTTGATCTCACGATCCTCAGGAATCTTCAAAAAAACCTCCTTTGCGCGTGCACTTACGCGCGGTGCATTCCGCCATTCCCTGGAAAACGGGCGATGTGCCCGACTTGAATAAGAATAGATAAAATAAAAAAGCGTCCCACTGAGTGTAGCACGCTTTTTTGCCCTTTTCAACTTTACGGAGCGCGTTTCGGAACTATGCCTCTTCCGCCTGTTCCGTCACAGTGCCGGAAGCAGCTGCGTTTTCTTCCAGTTCCCGTGCGCTCACCTGTTTCTCGGAAAGGCCCATGTTGACCTTCAGCTGCTCATAGAGCATCTGGGCAATGCCCAGGGACTGGGTATCCGCAGACTGAGTTGCGATCTCCTGCAGGGTCTGGCCCTTGAAGAAATCCACCAGCTGGGAAGTGTTGGAATCCTCGTCGGGATTCGCCTTAATGACAGTGTTCTCCATGCGCTTAAAGACCTGCTCCAGGAGATATGCCTCAAACTGCTTGCAAACCCCCATGAGTTCTTCGTCAGTGGCATTTGCATCCGTCTGCTGCAGCTTACCGGACAGCTCGGCGCCGGAAGCTTCCTTTGCCATGCTTGTATAGTAATCCGCGTATGCGCTTGTGATTCCGGAAATATCCATAATCCCTCCTGTCTGACATGTGTGTCACATCAGTACCGGATCATTATCTTCTCAGGTTGTTTGCCTCGTCCAGCATGGTATCGGAGGTGGTGATGACCTTGGAATTCAGCTCGTATGCACGCTGGGTGGTGATCATGTTCACCATCTCATCGGCGATCTGAACATTGGAACCCTCCAGGTAGCCCTGGATCACCTTACTCTTCTCCACGTTGTTGCTGGTAGCCTCGTTGATGGGTACGCCGCTGGCAGAGGTCTGGGAATAAAGACTGTCGCCCTCACGGTAGAGACCGTTGGGATTATTGAACTGCCACAGGCCTACGGTGATGCCCAGGGAGGTGGCATTGTTCTTGTCATCGGGATAGCATACGGTGCCGTCCTTATCGATGGTCACAAGGCTCATATTGTACTGGGGTCCCAGGATGATGGCATTGCCCTTGGTGTCCAGCACGGGGTTGCCGTCGGAGGTAGCCAGCATATTTCCGCCATTGGCAGCGGTGGTCCACTGGAAATTACCGTTTCTGGTGTAGTAGGTGTTCCCGTCAGCACCGCGAACGGCGAAGAATCCTTTCCCGCTGATGGCAAAGGAAGTATCCAGCTCGGAAGCCAGGAGTGCGCCCTGGGTAAAGACGGTGTTGATGGAAGCATTCCGTACGCCCAGACCCACCTGTGCGCTGCCGGGCTTGGTGTCGCCGTTGGCGGAAGTGGTCTTGGTCTGAATGTTCTGATACAGAAGGCTCTTGAATTCCATGGACTGCGCCTTGTATCCGGTGGTGTTGACGTTTGCCAGATTGTTGGCGATATTATCGAGGCTGGTCTGCTGTGCCAGCATTCCGGTTGCTCCGGTCCATAAGCTTCTAACCATATCCTGCTCCTTTCCCGGGATTCACTTCATCCCGGTGCGCTGTTCATGCAACGGTCATTCCCTGAACATTATACCTGCCCGATCTGATTGACAGCCACATCCAGGGTGTTGTCAATGGTCTGAATGATCTTCTGGTTGGACTCGTACTGTCTGGAAATGGAGATCAGGCTCACCATTTCGGATACGCTCTGCACATTGCTCATCTCCAGATAGCCGCTGTAGACTCTGGCGCCCGATGCGGTCTGTTTTGCTCCGTCCAGGGGAGTAAAATAAGTCTCGCCGTAACGCTCCAGATAGTCGTAATCCTCAAAATCCGTCACCTGGATGGTGGCTACCGCCCGGTCGTTCTGCCAGATCGTTCCCGTCTGGTCGATGGTTGCATCTTTCAGGGTGTCCACCTGGATCCTGCGGTTGTTCACGTCCAGCACAAAGTCGCCGTTATTGGTCACCAGGTATCCGTCCTGGGTCAGGGTGAACTGTCCCTGGCGGGTGTACATGGTGGACGTCTCACCGGCCTTGTTGGTGAATTCCACTGCGAAAAATCCGGTGTCACCCAAAGCCAGATCGTAGGTATTTTCAGTAATGCGGAAGGAACCCTGGGACCAGTCCACATAGTTCTCTCCGATCTTAACGCCGCGGGAATTGTGTCCCTCCCGCTGAACAAGATTGTAACCCACGGTGGAGTCCTTGATCTTCAGGGTCAGAACCTCATCAAAGGCCTGGCTGGTGGTGCCCTCCTTCTTGTAGCCGACGGTGGTCACGTTTGCCATATTGTTACTCAGCACGTCCATCCTGTGCTGCTCGTTGAGCATGCCGGTATAGGCGGTGTAAAGGCCTTTGACCATAAGGTACTCCTTTCAGGCGATCAGTCGCTCTCTCCGCGGTACTGGGAGATGTACTCCACATACTGGCCGGTTCCGATGGCCACTGCGGTCATGGGATCCTCGGCAGTCATGGTGGTGATGCCGGTCTTGCTGCAAATCAGCTCCTCCAGTCCTCTCAGCAGGCTGCCGCCTCCCGTCAGGACGATACCGCGCTCCGCAATGTCGGCGCAAAGCTCCGGGGGAGTCTCCTCCAGAACGGAGTGGATGGCTTCCACGATCTGGGTCGCGGGCTCGATGAGGGCCTCTTCCATCTCCTCGCTGGTAACCTCGATGGTCTTGGGCAGAGCCTCGATCAGGTCTCTTCCACGAACCTCCATGGTGGTCACCTCGGGCTGTTTGAAACAGCAGCCGATGCGGATCTTTACATCCTCCGCCATACGCTCACCGATGGTCAGGTTGTGCTTCTGACGGATGTATTTTGCAATTTCGTTATTGAACACATCTCCGGCAACGGGGAGAGACTTGCTGGCCACGGTGCCGCCGAGAGAAATGACAGCAATGTCGGTAGTTCCGCCGCCGATGTCTACGATCATGTTGCCGCAGGGTCTGGTGATATCAATACCTGCGCCGATGGCAGCCGCGATGGGCTCCTCGATGATGATGACCTCTCTGGCACCTACCTGGTAGCCTGCGTCCACAACAGCCTTCTTCTCCACTTCCGTGATACCGCTGGGTACACAGACCGCAATGCGGGGCTTCCGGAAGGTTCTGCGTCCGATGGCCTTCTGGACGAAGTACTTCATCATCTTCTCGGTCACTTCGTAATTCGAGATAACGCCCTTACGGATCGGGCGGTCGGTCTCAATATTGCCGGGGGTTCTTCCCAGCATCAGACGGGCATCCTCACCGATGGCCAGTACCTTGTTGGTGGTACGGTCAATGGCAACTACGGAGGGCTCCTTCAGAACCACGCCTCTGCCCTTTACATAGACCAGCACACTGGCTGTTCCAAGATCGATTCCTATATCTGTCGCTCCCATATCTATCTCCTTCCAAAATCAGGTCGACGAATTCAATCGCAAATTTTAACAACTTATTATACTCGATTTTTTTCGTTTTTCCTAGTGGCGCCCGAAAATTTCGGAAGAAGTGATAAAAAGCACACAAAAAGGACG
This sequence comes from Lachnospiraceae bacterium, assembly GCA_016286555.1. GTDB lineage: Bacteria > Bacillota > Clostridia > Lachnospirales > Lachnospiraceae > AC2028. The sequence goes on from JAEETA010000012.1 coordinate 71,109, forward strand.
CAAACTCCTCAAAGTCGCGTCCCTGCGTTTTTTGTGGAATCCGTTCCGACTATTCGGATAATATATCGGACGGTCCCCTCAAAAACTTAACTCTTTTTTCTGCGTAATCCGTAAATTTTTTGCACCAGCCGGTTGTAGCCTGCGGAAAACCGGGGACTCTCCGCCAGATAATGGCGCAGGGGCTGGAGGGATACCACCAGGTAAGCCCGGAACAGGAAGCGCTGCCACAGGGGCAGGTACATCCGCGTGATCTCCCGGTGCTCCTTTTTCGACCTCCGCACATTGGCGGGATTCTCGCTAAAGCCACCACCCTCGTAGGAGGAAATGGTGATGGGCATGTAATGGCAGGTTTTCCCGCCCTTAAAGTACCACCAGAGGAAGTGTTCATAGTCCGCCCGGACCCGGTAGGAAATGTCATACTGCCGCTCCCGGAAGCATTCCAGGGAATAGATGCAGCTCTGGTGACAGGGCAGGTTCCGGAAGCAAACAAAGGGTGTGATCTCCGGTGCGGAAAACTCCACGGAGCCGGACTTTCTGGACAGGCGGTTTCCGTAGAGGATCCCCACAGGATCTCCCTTCTCCCGGATAAAACGATCCACCTTATTGAGCACCAGCTCGTCTGCAAAATAGTCGCCGCAGTTCATGAAGACCAGGTACTGACCTGTGGCCTCCGCCACGGCCCGGTTCATGGCATCATAAATGCCGCCGTCCTCGCCGGAAAAGTAACGGATCCGCTCCTCCCCGGGACACTCCTTTTTCAGCCTCTCCACGGAGCCATCGGAGGAATTTCCATCCTTGACGATGATCTCATAATCCTTAAAGGTCTGATCCAGCACGGAAAATACGGTATTCACCAGTTTGTCGCCCGAATTCAGGCAAACCACGATCACGGAAAATCTGGGGCTGCTCATGCTTCCTCCCTTTTCATTCCTTTTTTCATAAGGCCCAGGGCCTTCCCATAGGGAATATCCTTGCACATAACATTGCGATTCTTCAGAAGGAACCGCCTCGCCATCAAAGGCGCCAGGGCGCCGTAGAGGTAATGGTACAATACGCCTCTGTCGTAGAAAAACTTCTCATTGTAGCCGTGAAACCAGGTAGAAGGTCTGGGGATCTCCTCCCCGATGCACTCGGGTATGGCGAAAACCTTAAGTCCGCGCTTGATACAGTCGCTGATAAAGAGGCTGTCCTCGCCGTTGGAATACCGGGCACCGCCTCCGAACCACTGATGGAAGGTCAGGTTCGCCTCCTGCATCCGCTCCCGCCGCAGGGCAAAACTGTAGGCAGGATACCGTCCGCAATTGTGGAGACCTACCTTGTGAAAGCTTTCCGTCCAGTAGGTACGCCGCTCTTCCGTCACCTTCACGTTAAAGAGCAGCATGTCGGCCTCCGGGTGCTCCGCAAATGCCTGCAGCACCGCTTTGGCCGCTCCTTCTCCGTAGACAATGTCCTCGTCCGCGAAAAGAAGGATATCTCCCTCTCCGCGTTGCAGGGCCGTGTTGCGACTGAGGCCCACGCCCCGCTCCGCGGTACTGATCCGGCGGATGCGATGGCCTGCGTTTTTTGTCTCCTCGTAGTCATAGTGATCCGTCTGGTTCACGATGAGGGCATCCGCATCCAGGTGCATCCGCTCCGGCAGATCTGCCGGGGCATTCACCGCGGAGACCAGATATTCCATTGTTTCGGGATTTCGGGTATTACTCATACTCACTTCTTCTTAGAGGCCACAGCCTTCTTTCTTGGTGTTTTGGGCTTTGCTTCTGCTTCGAGGGCTTCTTCCGGTGCTGCTTCCTCTGCCGCTTTGCCGGCGGCTTTCTTCTTCGCTGCGGGATCCTTCCGGCCCTGCTTCTCCAGCATCTTCTTGATGTAGATTCCCGTAAAGGAGTCAGGATTCGCAGCCACCTCCTCGGGGGTGCCGCCTGCGATCTGCAGTCCGCCGCGATCACCACCTTCGGGGCCCATGTCGATAATGTAATCCGCACACTTGATCACATCCAGGTTGTGCTCGATCACCACCACCGTGTTGCCGCCGTCCGCCAGACGCTGCAGGATCTCCACCAGCTTGTGAACATCCGCAAAATGCAGTCCCGTGGTGGGCTCATCCAGGATGTAGATGGTCTTGCCTGTGCTGCGTTTGCTCAGCTCCGTGGCCAGTTTGATACGCTGTGCCTCACCGCCGGAAAGCTCCGTGGAAGGCTGTCCCAGTTTGATATAACCCAGGCCTACATCATAGAGGGTCTGGATCTTGTTTCGGATGGAGGGAAGGTTCTCAAAATAGGTCATGGCCTCTTCCACCGTCATATCCAGCACATCAAAAATGCTCTTGCCCTTATAGTGTACCTCCAGGGTCTCACGGTTGTAGCGCTTGCCGCCGCAGACCTCACAGGGCACATACACATCCGGCAGGAAGTGCATCTCAATCTTAACGATGCCGTCGCCGGAGCAGGCCTCGCATCTGCCGCCCTTGACGTTGAAACTGAAGCGCCCCTTGGAATAGCCTCTGGCCTTGGCATCGGGGGTTCCCGCAAACACGTCACGGATCATATCAAAGACGCCAGTGTAGGTGGCTGGATTGGAACGGGGTGTGCGGCCGATGGGGCTCTGGTCGATGCAGATCACCTTGTCCAGTGCCTCCATGCCGGTGATGGTCTTAAACTTGCCGGGAATGGTGTGAGCTCTGTTCAGCTTTCTGGACAGTTCCTTCTGCAGGATCTCATTTACCAGGCTGCTCTTGCCGGAACCTGACACACCTGTCACACAGGTAAAGACTCCCAGAGGGAATTTCACGTCGATGTTCCGGAGATTGTTCTCCTCCGCTCCCTTTACCGTAAGCCAGCCCTTGGGCTTTCTCCTGGTCTCGGGGATGGGGATCACCTTCCGTCCGCTGAGATAGTCTCCCGTCAGGGACTCCTTGCAGTCCATGATATCCTGTGCGGTACCTGCCGCAATGACGGTGCCGCCGTGACTTCCGGCGCCGGGGCCGATGTCCACGATGTAATCCGCCGCCAGCATGGTATCCTCGTCATGCTCTACCACGATGAGGGTATTCCCCAGATCCCGGAGGTGCTTTAAGGTCCCCAGGAGCTTGTCGTTGTCTCTTTGATGGAGTCCGATGCTGGGCTCATCCAGAATGTAGCACACACCCACCAGGCCGGAACCGATCTGGGTGGCCAGACGGATGCGCTGTGCCTCTCCGCCGGAGAGGGATGCGGTGGCCCGGTTCAGGGACAGGTAATCTAACCCTACGTCCACCAGGAACTGCACTCTGGCACGGATCTCTTTCAGGATCTGCTCGCCGATCTTCTGCTGCTGAGAGGTGAGTTTTCCTCCCAGATCCTGCAGATAGGCGCTGAGATCCAGAACCGACATGTTTGTCACTTCGTAGATATTCTTCTCTCCCACGGTAACGGCCAGGGATTCCTTCTTCAGGCGCATGCCGCCGCACTCGGTACAGGGGCTGATGCGCATGTAGGATTCGTACTCCGCCTTTCCGGTCTCGGAGAAAGTCTCACGATACCTGCGCTCCACGTTCCGCAGCAGGCCTTCAAAAGCAATAGGGTAAACGCCGGTGCCCCGCTGTCCGGAGTAGTGGACCTTCACCTCCACGCCGTCTGTGCCGTAGAGCAGGATGTTCCGGATCTTTTCGGGGTATTTTTCAAAGGGCGTATCCAGATCAAACTTATATTCCTTGCAAAGTGCCAGCAGCACCGCATTGGTAAAGCTGCCGGGGGTATTGCAGGACTGCCATCCCAGGACGATGATGGCTCCCTCGTTGATGCTTAAGGTTTCGTCCGGGATCATCAGATGATAGTCGAATTCCATCTTGTACCCCAGACCGGCACAGACAGGGCAGGCGCCGAAGGGATTGTTGAAGGAAAAGCTTCTGGGCTCGATCTCCGTCAGACTGACGCCGCAGTCGGGGCAGGAGTAGCTGGTGCTGAAGGAAAGGGTCTCGCCGTCGATGACGTCCACCATAAGCAGGCCCTGGGTCAGTTCCAGCACGTTCTCGATGGATTCCGAGAGGCGCTTCTCGATGCCGGGACGCACCACCAGACGGTCCACCACGATATCGATGTTGTGCTTGTTGTTTTTCTCCAGAAGGATCTCCTCCGAGAGATCGTAAAGGATGCCATCCACACGGACTCTGCCGTAGCCGGCCTTCCGGGCCCGGTCGATGACTTTCTCGTGCTGACCCTTTCTGCCCCGGACCACAGGTGCCAGGAGCTGCATCCTGGTGCCCTCGGGGAGAGCCATGATGCGATCCGTCATCTGGTCCACAGTCTGACGCTCGATGGGGCGTCCGCACTCGGGACAGTGGGGAATACCCACTCTCGCATACAGCAGACGGAAATAGTCATAGATCTCCGTCACCGTTCCCACTGTGGAACGAGGGTTGCGGTTGGTGGATTTCTGGTCAATGGAAATGGCGGGGGACAGGCCTTCGATGCTCTGCACATCCGGCTTCTCCATCTGGCCCAGGAACTGACGCGCGTAGGAGGACAAGCTCTCCATGTAACGGCGCTGTCCCTCTGCATAAATGGTATCAAAAGCAAGGCTGGACTTTCCGGATCCCGACACACCTGTCATAACCACAAGCTTATCTCTGGGGATCTCCACATCCAGGTCTTTCAAGTTGTTTTCTCTGGCTCCGCGGACCACGATCCTGCTTCCGGGGATCATTCTCACGGATGGTTTCTCTGTACTCAAATCGTTCTCTCTTTCAAATGATGCATTCATGGGACACCTGCGGCGTTATGCCAGCAGTTCGAACAGGTCGTCCTCCTGGCCTGCGTAATCGTCCATGATGGACTCGAAGGCATCCAGGAAATAATGGTTGGACTCGGTGAACACGTCCTGCTTCAGGTAGAAGATCACCTTGTTGAGGAAGAGCTTCTTGTCCATCAGTTCCTCCTGATGCACAAAGAAGGGTCCCAGTTTCTTGTTCTCGGCGATGCGCTTGTCCTTGGTGATACCCTTGGAACGGGCAGCACAGTTCTCCTCATCGATGGCAGTGTTGACGATAGCGGCAAAAGTGGGCCAGTTCCGCTTCAGTTCGCCTTTGGCCTGAAGCTTCTTCACCAGCTCTCCCACTCTGCCGGTGGTGCCTGCCAGTACCTCTTCCAGAGGACGGCTCCCGGCAAAAATGCTGCGCTCCGCCTTCATGCTGTCCGGCAGGACGCTGAAGTCGATGGGCACGTAATACAGCTCAAAACGACGCTTGAAAGCGCTGTCCATGACGAAGATGTTTTCGTCGGCAGTGTTCATGGTTGCCAGGATGTTAAAGTTCGGAGGCAGCCAGATCTTGCCGTCCGTAAAGATATTTTTCATCCAGGGATCCAGGCAGAAGTAGGCACCGATGTCCCGGTTGATGATGGGATATTCGCTGCGTCCGCTCTCTCCGCGGTCCAGGAGCTGGAACACGTCTCCGAAAATGGAGGGCGCATTACCACGGTTGATCTCCTCCACGATGAGGTAGTATTTTTCCGAAGGATGCAGGAAGGCAGCCTTCAAAAGGGCGGTAAAGGGTCCTGCCACGAAGGAATAGTCCAGTGGGCTGTCAGCGGATACCATGGGTTTGATACATCCCACAAAATCGCCGTAGGTGTAGGCAGGATGGAAAATGGCACGCTTGATGTGGGCATCCCGCACCTTCTCGTCGGGATACTCTGCTTTCAAAAGCTCGTTGACACTGTGGGATTTACCGGTACCGGGCGCACCGTAATACACACGCTGAATGGGGCGCATGTTTGCCTCGGTAAAGTAGAAATCCTCTCCTCTGGAATCGGTCGCAGCCGCAGAAACTTCACCGCCGGAGCGCATGTAGTATGCCGCATGCTCCTGGGGATCCGCAAAGCGCTCGCCACGCTCCAACAGGAGCTTGTAGAGGTGCATACTGACCTCCAGCACACCGTGTCCTTCCTCATTCACCGAAGCAAAATCGGGGTGCCGCATCAGCTGCTCGCAGGTCTCGTTAAAGGACTTCGCATCTCCGCAGTAGAAAAGGTTGGCCATGGCGTTGTTTTCCACCTTGGTGGCCCCCACCCGCAGTGCGTAAGCGTATGCGCTGATCTCGTTGTCGGAGTAGGTGCGCATGCCGTCTTCCCGGGCCTGGCTCTTCAGCCAGTCACGGAATCGTTTTTCGTTTTCGCCATCCAGTTTACCCATTTCGCTTCCCCCTGTTTTCTTTTTCTATTTTTTCCAGCTGTTCTCTGAGATCCCGCATCTGATCTCTTAACTGCGCGGCGGATTCGAAATCCAGCTCCGCGGCAGCTTTCTTCATCTGTTTTTCCACCTTCTCGATGAGCTTCTTCAGCTCCTTCGGATCCATGGACTCCGGATCCTTCTCGAAGGCCATATCACTTCCGGCGATTTCCACGGAGATGCTGATGAGATCCCGGATGCTCTTCTCGATGCTCTTCGGCGTGATGCCGTGGGCCTCGTTGTATTCCGACTGGATCTGCCGGCGTCTGTTGGTCTCGTCAATGGCGGCCCGCATGGAATCCGTCACGGTGTCGGCATACATTATGACATGACCGTCAACATTTCTCGCCGCACGGCCGATGGTCTGCACCAGACTGGTCTCGCTCCGCAGGAAGCCTTCCTTGTCCGCATCCAGGATCGCCACCAGGGTGATCTCCGGAATGTCCAGGCCCTCACGCAGCAGGTTGATGCCCACCAGCACATCGAAAACCCCCAACCGCAGATCCCGGATGATCCGGGTACGCTCCAGGGCTTCCGTATCGGAATGCATGTATTTTACCTTCACTCCCACCTCGCCCAGATAGCGGGACAGATCCTCCGCCATGCGCTTGGTAAGGGTGGTGATCATCACTTTATGTCCGCCGGCGGTCTCCTTGCGGATCTCCCCCAGCAGGTCGTCGATCTGGCCTTCCACGGGGCGTACCTCCACGGGAGGATCCAGCAGGCCTGTGGGACGGATCACCTGCTCCGCCCGCAGCAGCTCGTGTTGTGCCTCGTAGTCTCCCGGGGTGGCGGAGACGAACAGCATCTGATCGATGTGATCCTCAAACTCCCCGAAGTTTAAGGGGCGGTTATCCAGAGCGCTGGGCAGGCGGAATCCGTAGTCCACCAGGGTCATCTTCCTGGAGCGGTCTCCCGCATACATGGCCCGGATCTGGGGCACCGTCATATGGGACTCATCGATGATGATGAGAAAATCATCCGGGAAAAAGTCCATGAGGGTCAGGGGCGTGGCCCCCGGTTCCAGACCGTTCAGATGTCTGGAGTAATTCTCGATGCCGGAGCAGAATCCCGTCTCCCGTAGCATCTCAATGTCAAAATTCGTCCGCTCGGAAATGCGCTGAGCCTCCAGCAGTCTGTCCTCTCCCTTGAAGAAGCGCACCCGCTCCTTCAGCTCCTCCTCGATGTGGTCGCAGGCGGTGTTGATCTTGTCCTGAGATACCACGTAATGGGAGGCCGGGAAAATGGCGATATGATTCAGTGCCGCATGGAGTCTGCCGTTTAAGGGCTCCACCTCCGCGATGCGGTCGATCTCGTCCCCGAACCACTCCACGCGGATGATGTAATCACCGCCCTGAGCAGGGAAGATCTCGATGATGTCGCCGTGGACCCGGAAGATGCCGGGCTTCACCTCCATGTCATTGCGCTCGTACTGCATGCTCACCAGGCTCCGGAGCACGTCATCCCGGTCCACCCGCTGTCCGGGGCGGAGGGAAAGGATCATGTCCTTGTACTCGTCGGGGCTGCCCAGACCGTAGATGCAGGACACGGAGGCCACCACCACCACGTCCCTGCGTTCCGCCAGAGAGGCGGTGGCGGAGAGACGGAGCTTCTCGATCTCGTCGTTGATGGAGGAGTCCTTGGCGATGTAGGTATCGGACTGGGGTACGTAGGCCTCAGGCTGGTAGTAGTCGTAGTAAGATACGAAATACTCTACCGCGTTCTCGGGGAAGAACTCTTTCATCTCCCCGTAGAGCTGTCCGGCGAGAGTCTTGTTATGGCTGATGATCAGGGTGGGCTTGTTTAACGCCGCGATCACGTTCGCCATGGTGAAGGTCTTACCGGAGCCGGTAACTCCCAGCAGGGTTTCAAACTGGTTCCCCGCTTTGAACCCTTCCACCAATTCCTTTATGGCCTGCGGCTGGTCGCCGGTAGGCTGATATTCCGAATGCAGTTTAAAATCCATATTTGTGCAACCCTGTGATCGGTCTTTTGCTACATAAAACAAGAATGGTACACAACCTTTAGTGTACCATTCTTTGGAGGGTCTGTCCATAGGATTTAGAACATTTGTTCGTGCTAAAAATGAGATATATTTTGCCTGTCTCCACAGCGTTTTATTCTTCTCTTTTTGCGTAAATCAGCGCCGCATTTCTTCCATATTCCGTCAGATCATAGTCCATCTGTTCACTTTCCATGAACTCCTCAAAATGCTCTGCAAGAAAAACAGCGGTTTCATCATCGGATTCTCCGTATAAGGCATCCCATAAATCCTCAGGCATCTGTATGTATGCTATGGGCTCTTCGTTGTCTCTGATCAGCGGATCTTCGCATCTGTCTTTCAGATATTCCATTAATGAACCGATATTTGAAGAGCACTGATTCATCAGAGGATCAAAGTTTTCGCTCCATACCTGGTCTCGATCCGGTAACTCATCGAAAAATTGATACAGATCTATTCTCGTATCTTCATAAACAAATCCGCCATAAAGAAGGCTGGCATAAAGTTCATCAACATCATCCTGCATTTCTGCCAGAAATTTCATATAAGAGTATCCAAATCTGAATTTTCCGTATTTATCCATCTTTCGCCTCCCTATTTTTGATCAGTTACGAGCCTATTCCTTCATTTTTGAGTGTCCGAACGCAGTTTTCCGTTGCAGATCACTTCCCCCTCGTATCTGTTTGCCCGATCCATAAGGTCACGGAACTGCTCATAGCTCAGGCCCGATTTCTTCTCTGCTTCTATGAGGCTTGCCCCTTGATTCAGCATCCTGAGGGCTGCCTCTTCCGCTTCGTTTTGCGCCACATCCGTGATCATCTTCTCATATTTCTTGGTCCAGGGATCTGTCATGATCTTACCACCTCCGTTATACACCCTCCGCGCAGCACCGGCGCACCTTTATCCAAATACTTCTCTATTTCTTTTCGATAGTTTTCAAAAATCTTCTCTTCCATTTTTGACTCCTCTCAAACGATCCTCTCCTTCAATTCCTCTCTGATCGGCAGTTCCCGGAAGGCTTCCGCGCACTCGGTGTGCATGGGATAGATCCGGTCCTGTGGATCCACGGCGTTAATGACGGCGGCGATCATCTTCGGAGTTGCATGGCCGGAGGTATGGAGATGCTCCACATGGATGCCCTTTTCCTCCTGGCGTTTAATAAAACTGATCCAGTTGTCATTTTTTGCTCTGTTGGGATATTTCTTCCCGTCTTTCCCGGTGTATTCCTCCTGAAGGTATCCGTCCCACATGGACCAGATCAGCACGGGCATCTCGTCGATGCGCCCTGCACGGTGTGCCTCGACAAAGCGGTCAATGTAGGCCTCCTGATAGTCCTCCGGCTTGATCACCGCCAGGAATCCGAACTGTTCCATCATCTCTCCCTGGGAGAGGGGCTGATCCAACCGCTGTCCGGGCGGCACGAAATCAAAGAACGGCAAAAGCGCCACCTTATCAAAGCGGTACACCTCGGCCCAGTCCCCCGCAGTCTCGGTGAAGAGCTTCAGCTGCTCCCGAAAATAATCGTTGTACACGTACATATACCTGCCGTAGCGGAGGTTTGTAGACTGGGCAGCCTGATAGAAGCTGGCCAGGGAATCCAGATTGGTGGAGGAGCAGACCAGGAAAGCCCACTTGTGCTCCTTCAGGAATTTGGAAGCTTCCCGCTGCATCTGCGGCTCTGTCAGCACCTTCTCTCCGGGCCGGCTCATCATGGTTCCTTCGATCACCAGAGCATCCACCCTGCGCTTTCCGTAATCTCGCACATATTTATAGATGACTCGAAGCATCACTTTTCCGCGTCTCCCATGGCCTCTGAAATCTCCCGTGTGCAGGAGCCGATACAGGCCGTCCGGGGCATCCGTGTCCTCCGCTTCGATGAGAAACATGTAGGCATCATAGGCAGAGTGATCCACACTGTAGGGTTCTATGGTAAAGCCCGGAAGGGTGACATGTTCATATGTGCGCTCTCCCCACCGAAAGACGTGCACCCGAGAATCATCCTTCAGGAGCGCCGCTTCTGCCCTGTGCAGCGCCGCATCCTGCACATGCTCGCTTTTTCCGAGAGCATCCTGGATGTTGATCATGACCTGTCTCGCGGTGGCACCCATATACAGAGGGACATTCTCCGGAATCTCCATGAGCCTGCCGACGTGATCCCCGTGATAGTGGGTGAAAAACACTGCGTCCACCGGTTCCTCATCCCAGGGATATTGGAATTCCTCGTGGTCTCCGCTGCCGGGCAGGGAGGAACCGTAGTCGATCATAATGCGGTGCTTTACCCCTTCATGCTCTGCAGTGATCACCGTAATGCATCCACCGATCTGATTTCCCTGATGGATTTTGATATCTGTCATACATCCTCCGTATCCGCGGCGCCCCCTCTCATATCCGTCCGCACAATCTAGCCGATGGCGGCGAGTCCCTCCTTGTAGGCATCGGAATAATGGATCTTGAAGTATGCCAGCCGTACTGCCATCATGGCGTAGGCCACTGCATGTGCTTTCGGGAACAGGTAGCGGACCTTCCGGCAGACATTGAGGTACCAGTCCGGCAGTCCCGCTTCCGTCATGAGATGTGCCTGCTCTTCCTTCAGGCCCTTGCCCTTTCGTACCAGTTCCATGATCCTGTACGCATCCTCCCTACCGATGCCATATGACAACAGTGTCAGCAGAATATCGTCTCTGGATGCGATGCATTCCTTCAAGGTGATGGTGCCCCTGCGGAAGAGGGGCTCCTGATTATCCATCCACACATCCGTTCCGTGGCACAGTCCGCTGATCTTCACCAGGTCCTCAAAGGTCCGGGCACCGGTCTGCGCAATGACGCGCCTTACAAAATCTGCTCCGTATTCCGGGATATCCCGAATCTCCGGAATGCTCTCGTCGCAGAGATAGGACAGAACCTCCTTCTCCTCCAGGGGGATGTCCTCGATTTTGACACCGGTGTGATCCTGCAGGAAGTGCAGCAGTTCGTAACTGTCATGTCCCAGGATATCCAGCTTCAGCAGGCTCCCCCACAGTTCGTGGTATTCAAAGGCCGTGGTCACGGCCTTTCCATATTCGGGATGAATGAGGGGCGTAAAGCTTGCCAGTTCCTCTCCCTCGGGACAGACCATGATGCCGCCGGGATGAATCCCGTTCACCCTCTTCGTTCCCGCCAGGTCCTCCGTCAAATTCTCCATGAACTCCCGATCGGGCAGATTCCTGTTCTTCCCATCATAGTATTTCTTGATCATGGCCTCCGCCTGCTGTCTCGTCCGAACCCCGATGGTCCCCGCATGACAGGTCTCTCCCACACCGGGGAGCTCCTTCACGGCCTCCTGCACGGTCTCCCTGATGGAAGGAGCAAAATTGATGTCGATGTCCGGCTCCTTGTCCAGGTGGAATCCCAGGAAAGTTTCGACAGGAATGTCATATCCGCCGCAGGCAGCGGAAAGGGGATTGATTTCTGTGATGCCGCACAGGTATGCCACAAAGGAAGATCCAACGGACCCTCTGCAGCCCACGGGATACCCTGCCTCCAGAGATTTCTGCACCAGCTTACGCCACATCAGGTAATACCCTGCGTAACCGTTTTTGCAGATGCCGGTCAGCTCCCGGTCCAGGCGCGCCCTCACCTCGGGATCCGGGTTTTCTCCGAAGAGCTCCTTCACTCTGTCCTCACAGATCCGGGTAATCTCCTCCTCCGCATTCGGCCAGACCGGGCGGAACTTTCCCTCTCTGAGAGGAGCAATATATTCGATCTGCTGCTCGATCAGCTTCCGATTTTCAAAGAGCCGTTCTGTGATCCCCTGTAACTCCTCCGGATCTCCCTTGGCAGGAGCGTAAAAATACGAATAGTAGGGCTCATCATCATCCATCAGCTCGTGAAAGACTTTATCCTCCTCTGCCTTGCCCGCTTCGGAGATAAGGATTTCATAGGAAAGCCGGTCCTTCTCGTTAAAATACCGGGCATCGGATCCTGCCACCATGGGTACATCCCCCAGCTTCACCGAGCCGTAATACAGGTAAACGAGATCGTGCGTCTCGGAAGGAGTCACCTCCAGGAAATCATAATAGGCAGCTTTTTTCTTCAGCTCATCCAGGGCATCCTCCTCCATGGTCTCATTAAGGGAGGACACTTTCCCACGGATCAACTCCCGGATTTCTCCGCCAACACCTGCGGAAACTACCAGCAAGCCTTCCCGGTACCGGTCCAAAAGCGCCCTGGAGATTACCGGATATTTGGGATCTGCGGCTTTCAGACAGGCCTCCGTGATCATGCGATAGAGATTCCGGAGACCCGTTTCATTTTTCACATAGAGCAGTACGGAATAGATTTTTCCGTCCTCTCCCCGCATGTCCCCCTCCATACCGTAGATCAGTTTCAGGTAGTCCTCGATATTTGCCTGTTCTCCGCCATCCTCACACTGCTTCCGATAGGCGTCCCAAAGCTTCTTCCATTCAGCATATGCCGCAGGAAACGCCTGAACCGTCATATGATCCGTGATGGCCAGTGCTCTGTAGCTGCAGACCCAGGCAAAACGCACCAGTTCCCGGGGATCCATGAGTCCACGCCCCTCCGACATGGTGGTGTGACAATGCAGTTCGATGATTCCGTTCTCGTTCATATTTTCCTCCTCGCTGTCCCCGATCCGGTGAGCCGATACAGAGGGAGCATATCATAAATCAAGTACAAAAAACTTCCACCAATATTTTCAAAAAAAGCACCTCGGCAGACCGCAATCCGCCAAAGTGCTTTTTCCATACTAATATTTCTAATATTCCAGGCTGTCCATGGTGCCGTCGTGAAAATGATAATAGGATTTCAGATTGTCACGGCTCATGGCATCGGCCTCCTCCGTGTTCTTCCAGATCACACGCTCGTCATTGACGAAATCCTTGCTGATCCAGTCGGCGATAAAAATCTGCGCATTTGTTCCCAGATCCGCGACATCAATGTTTGAAACGCTGCTCCGATCCAGCCCGTAGGCGCTGATCATGATCTGCATGTTGTCCACGCCCGCGATGAGATCCTCAAAGGTTTTGATCTCTTTGCCCACATGCTGACCGGGCTTACCGTACCAGGCCACCACATAGAGGCTCTCACAGCGGAGTCTGCTCCGGAAATACTCATCGATCCGGGCATTAAACTCCTTTTTCATGAAATTATCGCCGTTGGCGGAAGGATCCGACATGGAGATCTCCACATCGAAGAGCCGTCCCTCCGCTTCCATGGTAACGGTACCGCCGTCACCGGAGCTTTTCAGGACCACGTCCTTCACATTCGGGGTGCTGGCGTATTTTT
>JAEETA010000013.1 GCA_016286555.1 Lachnospiraceae bacterium
TCGTTATGCGGCAGTACTCTCCGGATCGCGTTGTCTTCCATCCCCATTCCAGGCATATTCTCAATTCCTATCTTCTCTGAATTTATCTAAGGATATGGTAAGCCTGCCACAGAGGTGACAGGCTTAGCTTAAGTTACTTCTTACTCTTCTTCCACCTTGACGGACAGCTTTGCGGTGACCTGAGGGTGCAGCTTGATGCTGACCTCGTAGGATCCGATGTTCTTCAGCGCATCCTGCATCACGATCTTCTTCTTGTCCACTTCGATGCCGTGCTGATCCTTCAGCGCAGCGCCGATTTCCTTAGAAGACACGGAACCGAAGGACTTTCCGCCGGCACCCGCCTTGATCCGGGTCACTACGGTGAGCTGTTCGATCTTCTCCGCCAGAGCCTTCGCCTCGTCCAGCTGCTCCTGTGCAACCTTGTCCGCATTGGCCTTCTGAAGCTTCAGTTCGTTCATGTTCTTGGCGTTCGCTTCCACGCCGATCTTCTTGGGAAGGACGTAGTTTCTTGCGTATCCGTCGCTGACATCGATCAGATCGCCTTTCTTTCCAAGCTTCTTTTCATCCTGCAGTAAAATGATCTTCATTGGTTTTCTCCTGAGTTTTTATTTTCTACACGGATTGCTCCGCAATCCTACAACCATTCGCAATCCGCTGATTCCCTGCTTCGCAGGAAATCGCTACTTGCTCATGTTTGTTCGGGTCACCCGGCCGAAATTCTCGTTCATGCAAGCATGACTCGCATTTCGTCCTGTGCCCCTAGTATCATATTAGTATGCCCTTCCCCAGTAAAGCATTTTATTGGCGGGCTTGCCGCAGCAGACACAGGTGTCTGCGATGTGCTCCTGCTCGAAAGGAATGCAACGGCTGGTGACGGAGAGCTTCTCCTTGATCTGATCCTCGCAGGCTCTGTCGCCGCACCACATCGCCTTCACGAAGCCGGACTTCTCGGTAAAGAGCTTCTCAAACTCTGCGAAATCATGCGCTACATAGGTGTGGGCATCGCGGTGCTTTCTGGCGCGCTCCAGCATCTCCTTCTGCATAAGCTCCAGGAGCTCTCCGGTGCGCTTCTCCACATCCGCCAGATCACACTCGATCTTCTCTCTGGTATCTCTGCGGACGATGACGCAGCGGCCCGCTTCCAGATCCTTGGGGCCGATCTCGATGCGCAGAGGATAGCCTCTCATCTCCGCCTCGGAGAATTTCCATCCGGGACTCTTGTCGGTGTCATCCACCTTTACGCGGCAGGAGACTTTCAGGCGGTCTCTGAGCTCATAGGCCTTGTCCAGGACGCCCTCCTTCTTCTGCTGAATGGGGATGATGCAGACCTGAACGGGTGCCACGCGGGGCGGCAGGACCAGACCCTCGTTGTCACCGTGAACCATGATGATGGCACCGATGAGACGGGTGGTCATACCCCAGGAGGTCTGGAATACATACTTTAAGGTGTTGTCCTTGTCGGCATACTGAATGCCGAAGGCCTTTGCAAAGCCGTCGCCGAAATTGTGGCTGGTACCGGACTGCAGTGCCTTACCGTCGTGCATGAGAGCCTCGATGGTGTAGGTGGCCTCAGCACCGGCGAATTTCTCCTTCTCGGTCTTCTGACCCTTTACCACGGGGATGGCCAGAACCTCCTCGCAGAACTGCGCGTACACGTTCAGCATCTGAATGGTGCGTGCCTCAGCGTCCTCCATGGTAGCGTGAGCCGTGTGGCCTTCCTGCCACAGGAACTCTCTGGAACGGAGGAAAGGACGAGTCTCCTTCTCCCAACGGACCACGGAGCACCACTGGTTGTATACCTTGGGCAGGTCACGGTAGGAGTGGATATCATTTTTGTAAAAATCGCAGAAGAGGGTCTCGGAAGTAGGACGCACGCACAGGCGCTCCTGCAGAGGCTCCAGACCGCCGTGGGTGACCCAGGCCACCTCGGGTGCAAAGCCTTCCACATGATCCTTCTCCTTCTCCAGCAGGGACTCGGGGATGAACATGGGCAGGTAAACATTCTCCACCCCTGTCTCCTTGAACCGGGCATCCAGCTGCTTCTGGATCAGTTCCCAGATCGCATAGCCCGCGGGCTTGATCACCATACATCCCTTGACACTGGTGTAGTCCACCAGCTCGGCCTTACGGACGATGTCGGTGTACCATTGGGCGAAATCCTCGTCCATGGATGTGATTTCTTCGACCATTTTTTTGTCTGCCATATCGGTACTCTCCTCTTTGAACTTGAATGATACTAAGATATTTTAAGCAAGCGAATCGCTTCGTTTCTTCGAAACTCTCGCGCTTCTCAGCGCAGCTTTCCTGTGAGAATTAATTGAAGCAAACGAATCGCTCCGTTTCTTCGAAACTCTCGCGCTTCTCAGAACATTCGGAATCCGCTGCTTCATTGCATGAAGCGCTACTTCCTCATGTTCTGGCGGGTCCCAAATTCAAAATCCTCATGCAAGCAAGCTTGCTTCGGATTTTGGCTTTGGTCCCCTGGTGCTTCAAAACCTATGCCCTCCGCCTCCTCCGCTGTGGTGACTTCCGCCGCTGCTGTGGTGGCTGCCTCCGCTGCTGTGACTGCTGTGGCTGCTTCCGGAGGATCTGTAGCTACTGCTGCTTCCGCCGGAAGAACTGCTCTCCACGGGGCTGTAGCGCTTGGTCTCCTTGTCAAAGACTTCCGAAGGATCGGTGATCTCCACGGATCTGGCCGCGGATGCAAGCATCTCCCTGACGCTGGCGCTCTTCAGACTGGAATTGATGGATACGATGATGAAGGCGATCAGCATGCCGATCATAATAGAGAACACAGCATTACCAATATACTTCATCGGGCGGGGAATGTCACGCCCTTCCAGCAGTGCATAGACCTGTTCGAAAGCCTTGGACGCCGTCTTGTAGTAATCCTTATCGGAAGCGTAGGAATAGACGTTGTCCGTGATGGTATCCATCTCATCCTTGGTCACGGTCTGATAGATCAGACCATCCGAGTACATGTAGATGTACCGGTTGTCCATGTCGATGAGGAACAGGATACCGCTGGCATTGCCGAAGGTCTTCTCATAGGAAGACTGGGCATAGAGCTCCGCGGAGGTGTAGTTCGTATCGATGCTCTCAAAGGCCGCGTTTCCGTATGCGGTGATGGGCTGCATCGTCTGCCGGAGCAGGGTCTCTTCCGACTCGGAAAGAAGATCCGCGTCATCGGCGATCTGGACTCTATAGCCCGTATCCGGATTGGAGTACAGCGCAGTGGCACGGGCGGGAAGCGCGGAAGCCAGGGTGCTGAGGATCAGAGTCCCCAGAAGGGCCAGGGAAATGCGGGCAACGGATCTGCGAAGTTTCATCATCATCTTAATGCTCACTCTCATCACCTCCTCTTCTGTTAAACTGAGGAAGTTTTCTGGTACTGAGCATATTGTGCTCCTGCACCACATCCCAGAAGGACCAGCCCACAAAGAACATGGAAGCCAGGGCTCCGCCCCAAAAATACATGTCGCTGACAGGGTTCATGATCAGAATTCCCAGTGCGATAAGTATACCGCAGATCGGCTTCCAGAGGACCTTCATCTTATCGGAACCGGAGGCCTTGACCTTCAACTTGGAGGATTTGGTCTTTACCAGGGTGGTATCCTTGCCTTCCTCCTTCCGAACCATACCGGCTGCCACCAGAAGGGCGATACCGATGATAGGGAAGACCAGAAGGAAAATGGCACCTACAATGGTAAGAACGGTGGCGGAAGAAGTAACACCGGATTTCACGGCCTCTCCCGCGGATTTCTTTTCCTTCACCTTGACGCCGCTCTCCTCCTTCCGGGCCTTCAGCTCAGCAGGAGTCAGGGTCGAGGTGTATCCCTTATCATCCAGCATATTTTCCCGGGCGGCGATCCGGTTCAGCTGGCTGTTGGAAATGATGAGGCTCACCAGCGCCACTGCCATGGAAATGGTGGTGATGGTATTGGGGCGGAAAAAGGTGTTAAAGGTCAGCGCCAGGAACACCGGGATGGCAATGACCAGGCTCCCGATAAGATATTTCATGTAGGACACGGGAATGTCCGCAGCCACCTTACCGGTCTGGCCGTTGACCACGGCATAGCTGATGCGGTCTCCCACTCTGGTGGACAGGAACCACACAGGGAACATGGCCCGCTCGGAGGAGACGGAGTCTGCTGCCGCCGCATTTTTGACATCCTTATCGGAAATGGTGTACTTCCGGAAGCCGGGGGTGGTGCGCAGGGAACGGGTGAGGTCCGCTTCCATGGCCTCCCGGGACTCCTTCAGGTAGACTTCATGGTCCACATCCGCCGTATCGGCATAGAAGCCGCTGAGATAATTACTCTGAAAAGGAACCGCATCCTTAATATCGAAAGGTGCGATGGCAGAGCTCAGAGCATCGGAAAAGGAAGAGGATGCATCGTGAGAAATGCCGTCATAGTGTGCCCGCAGATTTCCTCTGAGTTTGTAATGCTTCGTATAAATGTAATCCCCGCGGCGCTGCTCGGTCTTGCCGGTCATCTCGAAATTGTGATCCGCATGGAGACCGTAGACCCAGTAGGGCATGTAGATGCCGCGGAAATTCTCCACGTTGCTGTCGGCCTGAAAATCCGTGGGGGCAAAAAGAGCGCTCTTGATCTTCTTTTTGTAAGCAGCTTCGCAGGCCTCTTTGCTGAGGGCGAAGGGGATCACCATCTTGGGCTTCATCTGGTCACTGAGTCTGGATTCCAGGATGGTGGATGCTCCGCAGAAGGAGCAGAAGGTTGCAGCCGTGTCATCATAGCTGATGAGTTCGCCGCCGCACTGGGGGCAGGTAAAGACAAAGGCGCTGTAGGTATCCTCTTTGGAGTCCTTAGGGGTATTCTCCAGAGGCGTAGCCTCCTGCGCTTTGGCGTCGTGCTCTTCCTGCACCTCGTCGGGTGAGAACTCGGAGTCACAAAACTCACAGCGCATTTTCTGTGTGGCGGGGTCAAATTTCAGATTGGCGCCGCAATTGGGACATGAGATCATTCGATTAACTTCCCTTCAAAGATACTTTTATTTCGAACCTGCTCCGGACCCCGCAGGATCCGGGAACAGTTTTCTTCAGGACAGCTTCTGCATTGCCCGCTCGGCGATCAGGAGTTCTCCGTGCTCCTTCAGGAGCTGGTCGCAGCCCTCTCCCGCAGCGCAGAATCCCGCATACTCGGTGCCCACGATGCAGGCCTTGCGGAAGCGCTCCAGGGACGCGGATCCCTTGGCTATGTGCAGGTAATACAGATCTTCCATCTTATAAAGCTCGGAAGTAAAGCGGAGTCTTCCGGGCAGTGCCTCCAGATAAGCCATGACGTTTGCCATGCTGTTGAAGACCAGGACCACTTCCAGGAGTTCCTCGGGCCTGGGGCCGCCCACGGGGATCCTGGGTGCCGTCTCCGCCAGGGGCAGGAAGGGACCGGATTCTTCGGAACTGCCCATCAGGTCTTTCGTGGGATCATATTCGCCCACGCTGCCGCCCTGCTCTCCGGACATCTGGGAGAGATAGGATTTTAACCGGTTCAGCAGATCCTTGACGTTCTGACTCTTGGTGGGATCGCTCAGATCGAAGGGATCCTTCTCAGAGAAGGTCAGGATCATGCCCTGCTCCATCATGGTGATCTGGAGTTCAAAGGCCATCTGAGGCGGCTTGTAACCCACCTTTTCTCTGGCCTCTTCTATAATCTCACGCATGAGCTTCTGCGCTTTTTCCGAACGATAGATGAAATCCTTGTAGTCCACATGGTATTCCTGTAATTCTTCGACGGAAAGAAAGCATTTGATTGTCTGATTGTCTATTCTTTCTATCCTCATATTGGTACCTCCGTGCGGAAATGATCCGCTGCCGGTTCAAAACACCGAACCTGACAATGTTACACCAAAAACGGCAGACGGTAAAGTCTGTGTGCGTTTTCCCAGGTAATGCGCCGCACTTCCTCTTCCGAAGTCTGCTTGATCCGGGCGAGTTCAGCCACCACCAGTGGCAGGTAGGCGGAAGTGTTCCGCTTTCCTCTGTGGGGGGTGGGGGCCAGATAGGGGCAGTCCGTCTCCAGCACCATCCGCTCCAGGGGCAGGAACTCCGCTGTTTCTTTGAGTTTCACGGAATTGGCAAAGGTGAGCACGCCGCCGATGCCAAAGTAAAAATCCAGTTTTAAAAATTCCGCTGCCATTTCTCTGGAATAGGAATAGCAGTGGATGACACCGCCGATCTCCTCGGCATGCTGCTCTTTCAGGACGGCCAATGTGTCCGCCGCAGCATCCCGGGAGTGGATCACCACGGGCTTTTCACAGCGTCTCGCCAGATCCAGCTGAAGTTCAAAGGCTGCGCGCTGCTCCTCTTTTGTGGTGTCCTCCCAATGGTAGTCCAGTCCGATCTCTCCCACGGCCACACATTTGGGGTCCTGCCGGACCTGCTCCTCCAGCCAGGCGAGATTTTCTTCCGTCAGATCCCGGACCTCCGTAGGATGAGATCCTAAAGCGCAATAGAAAAAATCATTTTCCCGGGCCAGGGCCTGGGCTTTTTTGGAGGTTTCGATCCCCGCTCCGATGTCCACAACCCCTGCAATTCCGGCACTTTTCAGGGATTCGATGACATCCTCCCTGTCCTCGTCAAAAGCAGGGTCATCATAGTGGGCATGGGTATCAAAAATGGGGCTCATGAAAGATCTCCTGAAAAAATTTTAAAAAAGTTCTTGCAATCTTTAAAACCTTGTGCTATTATTCCGTTGTTGTCTTAACAAACGCACCGCTAGCTCAGTTGGTAGAGCACCTGACTCTTAATCAGGGTGTCCAGGGTTCGAGCCCCTGGCGGTGCATCTGAGCACTGTTTTTGGAAGCACAGACTTCTGGGGACGGTGCTTTATCTTTGCCCTTTTTTACTTTCAGGGCCTTTCAAAAGCACCGTTTTCCGTCTCTGTTACATCTCAGATCTGATAGAACCCCACCTTCTTGTAAACCTTGCGAAGGGTTTTGTTCGCTATATAGGAAGCTCTCTGTGCGCCCTGGGTGTAAACCTCCTCCAGGTAAGCCTTGTCGGCGATGAGACGCTTTGCCTCTTCCCGGATGGGATTCAAAGTGTCGATAACGGCTTCCGCCACCGCAGGCTTGAAGACGCCGTAGCCCTTGCCCTCAAACTCTGCCTCGATCTCGTCGTAGCTCTTTCCGGTGACTACGGAATAGATGCTCATGAGATTGGCAACGCCGGGCTTTGTCTTGGGATCGAAGTGTACGCAGTGCTCGGTATCGGAGTCGGTCACGGCGCGCTTGAACTTCTTTGCCACCACATCGGGCTCGTCCATGATGAAGACACAGCCGTCGGGCTGGGACTTGGACATTTTGTCTTCGGGAGTGGTGAGTCCGTAGATCCGGGCCCCAACCTTGGAGATCATGGGCTCGGGGATCTTAAACACGTCACCGTAGATGCTGTTAAAACGCTGTGCAATGTCTCTGGTGAGCTCTACGTGCTGCTTCTGGTCCTCACCCACGGGCACGTAATCCGGCTGGTACAGAAGGATATCTGCGGCCATCAGGACAGGGTAGGTGAAGAGACCAGCGTTGATATTGTCCTTGTGCTTTGCGGACTTGTCCTTGAACTGGGTCATGCGGGACAGCTCACCGTACATGGTATAGCAGTTCAGCACCCAGGAAAGCTGGGTGTGTGCAGGCACATGGGACTGCAAAAACAGGGTATTTTTCTCCGGATCCAGTCCGCAGGCAATGTACTGTGCCAGCTGCTGGATGGAACGGCGGCGCAGCTCTGCCGGATCCTGGCGCACGGTGATGGTGTGCATGTCCGCCATGAAATAGTAGCATTCATACTCTTCCGCACGGTCCGCCCAGTTCTTGATGGCGCCCAGATAATTGCCCAGATGCAGGTCGCCGCTGGGCTGGATGCCGGAAAGCATTCTTTTTTTCTGTTCAGTGATCTTTTCTTCCACAATAACCTCCCCCGGAACTTACTCGTAAACTCCATCTTACCATAAATGGGAGTTCTTTACGAGATTGCTCCGTCTGTAATGACTTTTTGCCGCGTCCTTATTTCAGGAGCAGATAAGTAAAATATCCCACATATCCCAGGAGCATCACAATGCCGCCGGGTCTGGAAAGCCGCTTCTTCGGCAGGGTGCAGAGCCACAGCAGAACCCCCGCGCCAATGGCGATGACGGCATCCACACGGAATCCCGTGGCAAAATGTATGGGAATGATGAGGGATGCGGTGCCCACAACGAAGAGCACATTGAAAATGTTGCTGCCCACGATGTTGCCGATGGCGATGTCCGCATTGCCCTTTCTGGCTGCGGTAACGGAAGTGAAAAGCTCCGGCAGGGATGTGCCCAGGGCTACGATGGTCAGACCGATAAAGCGCTCGCTCATGCCGAAAGCTGCTGCGATGGTGCTGGCAGCGTCCACGGCCACATCGGAGCCGATGACGATGGCTGCGATACCGCCCACGGTAAAGAGCAGAGACTTCCAGACCGGCAGGTCCTTCACTTCATCCCCGCTGTCCGCGGGATTTTTCTTCGCCATAATGAACAGATAGACCAGGTACACCAGGAAAAGCGCCCAGAGGATCACACCGTCGAATCTGCTGATGGTGCCGTCCCAGCCCAGGAAGAGGAACAGGGTCATGATACCGATGAGGAAAGGCATCTCGATCCGCACGGTGGATTTTGCCACTGCGATGGTGATGATGGTGGCCGCCACGCCCAGAATCACGCAGACGTTCATGATATTGCTGCCGATGACATTTCCGATGGAGATGTCCGCGTTGCCCTTTGCTGCGCCGGCGATGCTGACTGCAGCCTCAGGAGCGCTGGTACCCATGGCCACGATGGTGAGACCGATGACCAGCTCCGGGATGCCGAAGCGCTTGGCGATGCTTGCGGCACCGTCCACGAAAAAGTCCGCTCCCTTGACCAGGAGCACAAAGCCTACTACGAGAAGCAGGATCTCCAGTAACAGCTTTCCGATGGTAATGCTCATTTCCTTACTACTTCCTTTCAGATTTCTATGATGACCCAGTCATTATTTTATGTATTTTTCGATCATGGCCTCCAGTTCCGCAGGCTTGAAGGGCTTCGCCAGATAATCGGTAAACCCTTCCTCCAGGTACCGCTCGCTGGCACCGCGGATGGCATTGGCAGTGAGCATAATGACGGGCGTGTCATTATTTTTGCACTCCGGGATCTCATGCATCTTGTGAAGCACCTGCACGCCGTCCATGCCCGGCATCATATGATCCAGGAAGATCAGATCGTATTTTTCCTGACACATTTTGTGCAGGGATTCCTCACCGGTCATGGCGGTATCCACCTCCAGGCCGGAATTCTTCAGCATCATGCGGAAGACCTTCAGGTTCATCTCCACATCATCCACCGCCAGGATCCGGCCGGTTTTGCCGGTAAGGGTGGAATGCACTTCGGTGTGCTCTCTGCCCTGGCGATCGCTGAGTTCAAATCTGCCCAGAGGTGTGTCATCCACGATCTGCTGCGGGATCCTGACGGTAAATACGGAACCTTTGCCGTAGGTGCTCTGCACTTCGATGGTACCCTCCATCAGATCCACGATCTGCTTCGTGATGGGCAGTCCCAGACCGGTGCCTTCCACCATTTTGGTGTGTTCGGGATCCACCCGCTTAAAGAGGTCAAAGATCCGGTCAATGTTCTCTTCTTTGATCCCGATGCCGGTGTCCTCCACGGAGCAGACCAGGGTGCATCGACCCGGCTCCCCGGCTTCCGCATGCATACGGAAGGTAACGGTGCCTTCTCTGGTGTATTTTACCGCATTGGTCAGGAGATTGATGAGCACCTGACGGATGCGGACCATGTCTCCATAAAGGCCGGTGGGAACCTGCTCATCCACCAGCACATTGAAAAACAGTCCCGCGTCCCTGGCTCTGACAGCCACCATGGAAACGCTCTCCCGAAGCAGATCTCTGACACTGTAATTTCCGCAGGTCAGCTCCAGCCGGCCCGATTCCACCTTGGAAAAATCCAGGATGTCGTTGATGGTATCCAGCAGGATCTGTGCGGATTCCTCCAGATCCTCGGCATACTCCCGGATGTTTGCCTCCCCCGTCTCCCGCATGATCATATTGTTCATACCCAGGATGGCATTGATGGGGGTGCGGATCTCGTGGGACATGTTGGCCAGGAAGTCACTCTTGGCTTTATTTGCGATCATGGCATCTCTTGAGAAGGCCTCGGCCCGATCGATCTGCTCCTGCATGCGGCGGTTGTTCCGTGCCTGGTACCGCAGTGCCTCCACGCGGGAAGTGTCGTCGATGAGCTCAATGAGATAGCCGTAGCAACGGTTCTTCATGGCGGGATTTGTAAGCTCCCGGAAGAAAAACCGCACGGACATCAGTCCCACATCCGCCAGCTGCCCGCCCCGCATCATCTCGGGCATGGGCTTGCCGTCCCTGAACTGCTTTAACGGCTCAAGGAAGGCTTCAAAGAGGGCGTAAGCATCCGTCTGCTCCACCAGCTTCGGGTCCATTTTGATCACATTTCCCATCCGGCAGTGATCCAGATAAGGGAAAGTCTTCCGTGCAAATACATTGGATCCCATGTAGCGGAGATTATGATCGAAGGCGATGTAGCCGTAGCGCTCCATGTTCTCGTAGGCTTCCATCTCCACCTGGGTCATGTCATACATCTTCATCCTGCCCATGAGCATCACCAGGTTCGCCAGGCAGGCGCAGTAGGCAAAGGGGATGAGATTAACATGCAGGTGAAGCACCCGCTGGAGCCCGTAGCACCCAAAGGTAAAGATCATCATGGAAAAGAGATTCCATACCACATTCCTGGGCACATCCATCCGCCGGGCCAAAATGGTCCGGATGATGATATAGAGGCTGTACAGGATATTGACCAGCACCACGCACATGATCACGTAGTACCCGATCCCCGGGACAAAATCCACGTAGGAATAGCCGTTTTCACGGATCAGCTCAGCGGAACGGAACAGATAAGGCCCCTTGTTGAGGGTCAGGACAAAGGCCGTCCCGATACAGCAGAGCAAAAACAGCAGAGGACGGGTATAGTTCTTCAACCTGTACTTGCTGATCTTGGCAATGGAAAAGAGGATCATCATGGGAAGGAAAGTCCCGCCGAAATACACCACACCCTCAGCGAAGAGTGCCTCCTCCAGATCGGGGCTCAGACCCAGTGCCCAGTATCCGATATTGCAGATGACCACAGAGACCGCCAGGATCACCGTTGTTGCATCCTGATCATCCCGTCCCATGTACAGGATGTACATTACGGACAGGAAGGGGAAGATCATTGCAAGTGTCAGAAAGAATTGTACCATGCAGTCTCCTAACGCGCGCCCTTATCGTAAGGGATACCCTCTGCCTTGGGGGCTCTGGATCTCCCGGAAGTAAAGGCCAAAACAATGAGCGAGATGATGTAGGGTAACATATTGTAAACGGCTCCGGGGATGTTCAGTCCCAACAGGAAATCAAAGCCGAAGTACACATTGGAAAGGGCACGGAAAAATCCGAAGAGCAGTGCCGCAAGGGCAATGTTCTGAGGCTTCCACTTACCGAAGATCATCACGGCCAGGGACAGGAAGCCAAAGCCCGCAACACCGTACTCAAACTTCCATTCCGACACGCCTGTCGTAATATAGGTGATACCGCCCAGACCGCCCAGAGCACCGGAGATCAGGACGCCTGCCCAGCGCATACGGTAGACGTTGATGCCAACGGAATCCGCTGCCTGAGGGTGCTCGCCGCAGGCCATGAGCCGCAGTCCGAAGCGGGTGCGGTACAGAAGTACGGTGGCACAGATCAGAATCACCACGGTGAGGATCACGGGCCAGGAAAGTTCCATGCCGAAGATGTGCAGCACGAAGGCTTTCTTCTCCTCCACATACTGGATGATGGAGGAATGGTCATCGGGATTGCTTAAGGTGTTAACACTCTTCACGATAACGGTGGCCAGAGCCGCACCCAGCATGTTCATTGCGGTTCCCACCAGGGTCTGGTCCGCCTTAAAGTGGATGGCAGCCACGCCCAGCAACAGGGAGTAGAGCAGTCCCATACCGGCGCTGGCCAGCAGGGTCAGAACGACGATCACAAAAGGTGCGGTGCCGGAGGGAAGTGCCCGCATGGTGAGGGCTCCGCCCATGGCGCCCATGACCATGATACCTTCCAGTCCCAGGTTGATGACGCCGGAGTGCTCGGAGAAGCAGCCGCCCAGAGCCACCAGACTCAGAATACATGCAAAAAGGAGTGTGTATTGGATCAGGAGTGTCATGCCTTCGCACCTCCTTTCTCCTCAGCTCCCGCAGGAGCAGCCGGACCGGCCGGGGCATCTCCCTTGCCCTCATCCTTGTCTGCCAGCATCCGGTTCATGGCGTATTTCAGGAATGCCACGAAGCTGCACAGATAAATGATGATGGCGGAGATCAGCTCGGAGATCTGGGATGCGTAAACACTCAGATCCACGAAGGCGCCGCCGTCGGTGATGTGCTGGATGAAGAAGGCGGAGAAGATGCAGCCGATGGGGTTCAGTCCACCCAGGAAAGCCACGGCGATGCCGTTAAAGCCCATAGCGGGAACGGAAGCCACCGTCACCTGCCACTGCTCCATATCCGTCAGATACAGGAACGCGCCACCCAGTCCCGCCAGCACGCCGCTGATCATCAGGGAGAGGATGATGTTGCGCTTCTGCGCCATACCGCTGTATTTTGCGGCATTTTTGTTAAAGCCCGTAGCCTTCAGCTCATAGCCGAAGCGGGTCTTGTTCAGCAGGATCTCCACCAGAACGGCGATGATCACGGACAGAGGGATTGCGATGGTCATGTACTTGTTGCCGTTCATGAGTCCCTGGAAAAAACCGGGGAGCAGGCCCTTCTGTCCTCTGGCTGCCAGAGCATAGGTGTAGGAGCTGGATGCGTCCTTGGCCCCCGCCAGCAGCATGTTGGTAAAATACAGGCCGATCCAGTTCAGCATGATACCGGAAATGACCTCGTTCACATTGCAATACGCCTTCAGAAGGCCCGTTACGGCGCCGTACGCACCGGCCACGACTGCTGCCAGCAGCAGACAGGGAAGCCATCCCCAGCCCCACACCAGGGCGGCGTAGAGGCTTGCACAGGAACCCATGACATACTGGCCTGCGGCACCGATGTTAAAGAGACCTACCTTGTAGGAAAAAAGCACGGAAAGAGAGCACATCAGAAGGGGTGCTGTCTTTACCATGGTATTGCCCAGATACTTGATCCGGGACGCGGGCTTGCTGTAGCCCAGGAAATTCTTGGCCACCGCCAGGATCGCCTTACCGGCGCCGCTGGGCTCGATAAAGAGCAGGACGATGTAGCCCAAAAACATTCCCAGCAGAATACAGATCAGGGAGGCCAGGAAGGACTGGACGCCGCTGTTTTTCAATAATTTTTTCATGCGTTCTCCACCTTCTCCCTCTTTGCTCCCGACATATACAGTCCCAGTTCCTCCTGGGTCACGGTCTTCGGGTCGAACTGACCGACGATCTCACCCTCGTACATCACCAGGATGCGATCCGGCACATCCATGACCTCATCCAGCTCCAGACTCACGAGAAGCACCGCTTTTCCGGCATCTCGCTGTGCCACCAGCTGACGGTGGATGTACTCGATGGCGCCCACATCCAGGCCTCTGGTAGGCTGCACCGCCACCAGCAGGTCGGGGTCCTTATCGATCTCTCTGGCGATGATGGCCTTCTGCTGGTTACCGCCGGACATGCTGCGGGCGATGGTGGTAGCTCCTTTACCGGAGCGGACATCGTACTGACCGATGAGGCGCTCCGCATAGCTGCGGATATTCTTCCGGCGCAGGAATCCGAAGCGGTCCGTGAATTCCGGCTCAAAATACCGCTGGAGCACCAGATTGTCCTCCAGGGAATAGTCCAGAACCAGCCCATGCTTGTGCCGGTCCTCGGGGATGTGGCTCATACCGGAGGTGTTGCGCTTCCGGATGGGTGCATGGGTGATGTCCTGGCCTTTGAGTTTGATCTGTCCGCTGCGGGCATTTTCCAGACCCGTCAGGGCGTAGACCAGCTCTGTCTGTCCGTTGCCGTCGATGCCGGCGATGCAGACGATCTCTCCCGCACGGACGCTGAAGGATACGTTCCTGACCGCGTCGTTCTTGTGAACTTTTGACGCGACTGTCAGATTTTCAACGGAGAGAATGGCCTCTCCGGGCGTCTTCTCCTGCTTTTCCACGTGGAAATTCACGTTCCGGCCCACCATCATGGCGGAGAGCTCCTCCACCGTAGTGGACGCGGTATCCACGGTACCGATGTATTTGCCCTTGCGCAGAACGGTACAGCGGTCAGCTACCTCCATGATCTCCGCCAGCTTGTGGGAGATAAAGAGGATGCTCTTGCCCTCTGCAGCCAGATTCTTCATGATGTGCATGAGCTCCGAGATCTCCTGGGGCGTCAGCACCGCGGTAGGCTCGTCAAAGATCAGGATCTCATTGTCCCGGTACAGCATCTTCAGGATCTCGGTACGCTGCTGCATACCTACGGTGATGTCCTCGATCAGGGCGTCGGGATCGATCTGCAGATTGTATTTTTCGGAGAGGGCCATGACCTTGGCGCGGGCCTCCTCCTTCCTCAGGAAGCCGGCCTTGCAGGGCTCCACTCCCAGAATGATGTTGTCCAGGACGGAGAAGCACTCCACCAGCTTGAAATGCTGGTGCACCATGCCGATGCCCAGGGCGTTGGCATCCCCGGGATCCTTGATAGTGACCTTTTTCCCGTCCTTGCGGATCTCGCCCTCCTCGGGCTGATAGAGTCCGAAAAGCACGCTCATCAGCGTGGATTTGCCGGCGCCGTTCTCGCCCAGCAGCGCGTGGATCTCGCCCTTGCGGAGCTGCAGGGTGATGTGGTCGTTGGCCACGATCCCCGGGAACCGCTTTACGATATCCACCATTTCGATTGCATAGGGTTGTTCCATAGTTTTCTCCGATGGGATCCGAGGATCCTAAGCTGCTCATAGTCCATTATATTTTACTACTTTTCAAGGCATAATAAAAGACCTCACCGGGTGCACCGATGAGGTCTTTTCTCAATTTTTCGAAGTTTCGGAAACGATTACTTCAGGTTGCCCAGATCGTTCACAACCACGTTGGTGGTAGCGGGCATTGCGGAAATATCGTTGGAAACCTTGATGGATCCGGAATGCATAGCGGCAACCATTGCCTTGTAGTCATCCTGGCTGAAGGAATCGGACCACTGGGTGTTGTCCATGGGGATCTGCACATAGTTTGCGGTAGGATCGTCACCGGAAACAAGGCCCAGAGTGGTGATCTTGCCTGCATAGTTGGACCAGTTGCCGTTCAGGATCACGTCGGTCAGGGTATCGTAGGTGGTAGGATACAGACCCTTCATAGCGGAAGTAACGGTCATACCCTCGCCGTACTTGGAATCGATGGTGCCCTTCTGGTCAACGTCAACGCCGATGACCTTGCCGCCAACCTTAGCTGCTGCCTCAGCTGCGGAGTTGAAGATGCCGCCGCCGCAAGCGAAGACAACCTCGGTGCCTGCACCGTACCAGGTATCCATAGCAGCGGTGATGTCAGCGTCGCCGTAGAACTGGTTGCCGTAAGCATAGTTGAGGTTCACGGTCTTGCCAAGCTCTGCAGCTGCGTCGTTAGCGCCCTGCACGAAGCCGAAGCCGTAACGGATAACTGCGGGAACTGCCATGCCGCCCAGGAAGCCCAGCTCAGTGTAGCCCAGCTTCACTGCTGCGTAGCCTGCCATGTAACCGGAGAGCTCCTCCTGGTAAACCGCACAGTAGACATTGTCCATGTAGCAATAGTCGGTCAGAGTCCAGTTGTCGGGGTTGTAGTCATAGCTCTCGCCCTTTGCTGCAACACCTGCCTCCAGAATGTCGCCTGCTGCAACATCCAGAGCGATGAACTTTACATCCTTGTAGGTTGCGGAAACCTCAACAAGGGTGCCGCCGAAAGCGTAACCGGGCATAACGATGACATTGTAGCCTGCGTCGATTGCCTGCTCAACGGAAGCAACACGCTCAGCGGTGGAGTCACCGGTGGGCTTGTAGTAGTTGAACTGGATGCCGTTGGCCTCAGCAAATGCCTTGCATGCCTCGTAGGTGGTCTGGTTGAAGGACTGGTCGGTGATATCGCCGTAATCGGTGATCATGGCGATGCTGTACTCGGAACCGGTCGCGGTGCTGTCAGCAGCGGTAGTGGTGCTGTCTGCAGCAGGTGCGCTGGTGTCTGCGGAAGAACCGCATCCTGCCAGCATGGTAACAGCCATGGCTGCTGCCATAACGATGCTCATAATCTTTTTCTTCATAATAAATCCTCTCCTTGGTGCCCTGCTATTTGCTCCGGATTGCACCCCTCCGAAGAGTGCCGGCCACTCGGCACATCATAGCAGATTTATCTCCTTCTGGCAAGAAATGTCCTCCCCCAGAACCATTTCAAATGCATTTCTGCCGATCAGGATACTGTATTCGCCCTCCGCTACCCGGAAACCGTGCTTGTCGATATCCCAGTAAGCAAAATCCGAGGGGCTTAAAGTGAAGGAAACTGTCTCCTCCTGTCCGGGCTCCAGATACACTTTGTCGAAAGCCCGGAGCTCTCTGACGGGACGTTTGATCTCTCCGCCCTTCGGTGCCACATAGAGCTGCACCACCTCCCGACCGGCTTCCTTTCCGATGTTCTTCACATTGACGGTAACCTTGATGTTGCCGCCCTCCTTCAGATCCAGGGTATCGGCCTTCAGATCCGTGTAAACGAAGGTGGTATAGGAAAG
Source organism: Lachnospiraceae bacterium (assembly GCA_016286555.1). Taxonomy (GTDB): domain Bacteria; phylum Bacillota; class Clostridia; order Lachnospirales; family Lachnospiraceae; genus AC2028. The sequence continues at coordinate 16,764 of JAEETA010000013.1, forward strand.
TCCGTAGCCGAAGGGGAAGAGTACGGGCATTTTCTTGGTGGTGTAGTAGCGGTATCCGATGTAGACACCCTCCTGATAGGGAACCCTGTCGCCCTCTCCGGGGAAGGACAGGAAGCAGGGGGTATCCTCGATCTTCATGGGGAAGGTCTCGGGAAGGCGTCCGCTGGGATTCACCTTACCAAAAAGCAGATTTGCGGTAGCTTCGCCCACGGTCTCGCCGCCCAGGTACAGCTCCAGCACTGCCTTTACGTTGCGGATCCAGGGCATGGCTACGGGGCTGCCGTTGCTCAGGACTACTACGGTATTGGGCTGGGCTGCTGACACAGCTTCGATAAGGGCATTGTGGCTGGGGGGCAGATCCAGACCCTTGCGGTCCTCGCCCTCGGACTCCATCAGCTCCGGAAGTCCGGCAAAAATGACAGCTACGTCGGAAGCCTTTGCGACCTCCACAGCCTCTGCGATGAGCTTCTCATCCGGCTCCAGGGATCTGCGCTCCGCTTCCTTCTGCTCGTTGTCTCCCGCCAGGTCCACGCCAACCAGAAGTCTGGGCTTTGCAGCCTCGGGGTATCCTTGTGCATAGGTGATCTGCGCCAGCTTTCCGCACTCGTCGTATGCATTGGTAAGCTTGATGGGCGTTACATGGGAGCTTCCGCCTCCCTGGTATCTGGGATCCCTTGCAAAGCCGCCGATGAAGGCCACCTTGCTGCCCTCCTGCAGAGGAAGGATCCGGTCCTTATTTTTCAAAAGCACTGCGGACTGCTCTACGGCCTCCCGCATCACGGCACGCTCGGTGTCGTAGTCCACGGTCAGATCATCCCGGTGCGCTTCCACGCCGTCAAATACCATCTTCAGGATCTGTTCACAAGCGGTGTCCAGGTCCTTCTCATCCAGGATCCCGGCCTTCACAGCATTGGAGACCTCGTGATCCGTTTCGTTCACGCCGGGCATGGTGAGAGCGGTGCCCGCCGCAACGGCAGCGGCTCTGTCGTGGGTAGCGCCCCAGTCGCTGATAACGCAGCCTTCATAGCCCCACTCGCCACGGAGGACGTCGGTCATAAAGTACTTATTTGCAGTGGCATAGGTGCCGTTGATCTTGTTGTAAGAAGACATGACCGCCATGGGCTTCGCATCCTTCACGATGGACTCGAAGGCCTTCATGTAGATCTCCCGCAGGGTCCGCTCATCCACATCGGAAGAGGAAGTGAAACGGCGGGTCTCCTGGGAATTGGCCAGGTAATGCTTTACGCAGGCACCCACGCCTGCGCTCTGAATGCCCTTGATATAGGCACCGCCCAGCTCGCCGGCCACGTAGGGATCCTCGGACATGTACTCGAAATTCCGGCCGCACAGGGGACTGCGCTTCATGTTGACGCCGGGGCCCAGGATCAGGTGAACCTTCTTGCACTGTGCCTCTTTCCCCAGCTCAGCGCCGATGCGATAAAGGAGGTCTCTGTCAAAGGAAGCGGCCATGGCGCACTCTGCGGGAAGGCTTACGGCAGGGAGGCTGTCGTTGATGTCCTTCACCTCCTGATAATTTTCCTGCTTCCGCAGGCCGTGAGGGCCGTCGCTCATCCACATGGAGGGGATGCCCAGGCGCTCGAATGCCTTATTTTTCCAGGGGCCGTCTCCGGAGGTCAGCTCCGCTTTCTCCTCCAGGGTCATCTGTGCTACCAGTTCTTTGATCTTTGCTTCTGTCATACGATCCTTAAATCTCCAATCCGACTCAGTTCTTATTATCTGTCATGGCAAATGCCACGCCCTTTTCCTTTTCCGCTACGCGGAAGTTTGCAGCTTCCTCAGGCGGCAGGGGCTTGCTGAAATAGAAACCCTGGATGGCATCCGCGCCGAAATCCTTCAGCCTCGTGTACTGCCATGCGTTTTCCACACCCTCTACGATCATGGTCTTGTTCAGGTCGTGGGCCAGCACCACGATGTCGCGGATGAAGGCATCCTTGCCCTCCTCCAGGTAAGCCAGCACCAGGGAACGATCCAGTTTCAGCACATCCACGGGGATGTAGGTCAGGTAGCTCAGGGAAGAGTACCCGGTTCCGAAATCGTCCATCAGGAGCTTGATGCCCATCTCCTGGAACTGTGCAAAGAGACGCTCTGCCTGGATGCTGTTGTCCATGTAGAGGCCCTCGGTGATCTCGATCTCGATGTACTTCGATTCGATGCCGTATTTTTCCAGAGTTTCCTTCAGGAAATCAGGATAGGTGGTGTCGTTGATCTGGTTGGAGGAGTAGTTGATGGAAACAGGCTTCAGCTCGATGCCCGCGTCTCTCCACTCCTTCAACTGGCGGATGGTCTTCTCCGTGGTCAGGCGGCCGATCTGGCTGATGAGTCCGCTTTGCTCCGCCACGGGAATGAACTCTCCGGGAGATACGGACTGGTCCTTCAGACGAAGCAGCGCCTCGTATCCCACCAGTTCCATGGTGTTGACGTCGATCTTGGGTTGATAGACCATGAAAAATCCGTCACTCTCGATGGCATTCACCAGCTTGGAACGGATCTGTCCGGTGTTGCGTACCTTCTCCTGCAGCTCGTCCTCGAAGAAGGCATCCGTATTCTTGCCCCGCTCCTTGGCATCCTGCAGTGCCAGATCCGCTTCCACCATCAGGGTGGCCACATCCACGTTGTAATCCGCATTCACCACACCGATACTGACGGTGGTGCGCATCTCCTCCAGACCGATGAGCATGGGTGTCTTGAAGAGCTCGTGAATGTCCTCCAGCTCCTTACTGTCCGCATGCAGATATCTGTCGGGAACGATGATCAGGAACTCATCGCCGCTGTAGCGGGCGAAGAAGAAGGAATTCCGCTCACAGTACTCCTCCAAAATGCGGGATACGAACTTCAGGTAGTCGTCGCCGACTCTGTGTCCGTAGTTGTCGTTGATCATTTTGAAATTGTCGAGACCGATGCGCAGCACGGAATGGATCTGCTCTGCGGCGATACGTACCCGCAGGATCTCTTCCGCCACACGGCTGTTGTAAATGCCCAGCAGCAGATCGTGCTCCGCCTTATAGATCAGCTCGTCCTCCACGGTATGGAGCTTGCGGTTCACGCGCTTCAGCATCATGTAGTTGATGACCACTGCCAGGAGGATCATCATGACGCCCACCAGCAGGATGATCACGGGGATCAGGACACCGCGGTAGGAAGCCCAGAAGTCCTGGGGCAGGTTCAGGATCTCCGCATTGGCAGGGAGCAGTTTCGTATCCAGGCCGAAGTGATCCATCACCTGATAATCGAAGGAAACGATTCCGGGAGTGTCGTAATTCAGGGGGATCTCGGAGATGTTTTTCCGTCCGTAGAGCACATCGCTCATGACCTGACCGGCCATCTTACACTGGCCGGGGAAGTTCATCTGGGTACCGCCGGCAATGCCCAGTCCCTCGCCGCCCATGTAATTGCGGAATACGGGGATCAGTGCATGGTCCACGATAAAGCGGGAGCTCTCGGGGATGGTGTACTGGTTGCCGTCCAGATCCTCGAATGCGGTGAGATACATGAGGATGCAGTCACTGCCCAGGGACTCCAGGAGCTGCCCGAAGGCCTCTCTCGTGTAATTGGAGGTGTTGATCCCCATGAACTGATAGTCGGGGAACTCCTCCTGATAGCTGAAGAAGGTCACGGCATCGCCTTTGCCGGTGACAGTGTTGTCATAAATACCGACGATCTTGTTGGCCTGGGGAATCAGCTTTCCGGCCAGGCGGAAGGTCTCATCCAGGTAGGTTTCCTCGGTAAAACCCGTCATCATGGGGTTATTCACCGCTTCCTCAGCCAGAGCGATGTTGTTGATGCCGTAGTACACGATGGGCAGATCCGGGAAGAGTTCCTCCTGGTGTTGCATCACAAAGGTCAGGGCCGCATCGTCTCCGGTGATGACACCGTCGTAATGCTTGTTGCTGTTCTCCAGCCTGTCCTTGAAAAAATCGTAGAATTTGTCGATCTCTTCCTGGCTGCCGTAGTTCTTGGTATCCATGTAGATCACATCATAGCTGATGTTGTTGGCATACAGGCCCGCTTTGATGCCGCTCTCCTGGGCGGGATAGGAAATGTGGGTGGGGGAATAGGAGTCCAGGAACAGGACCTTATAGGTGGGGGTATCAGGCTCGATGGGATTCCCGGCGACGATCTGGGCATCGGACTGTTTTACGAAGGTTCTGATGAATAAAAAAACAGCCAAACAAATGCAGACCACGCCTGCAATGTTCAGCACATTTCTGACAATAATACCGTTTCTTCTGGTCATCATGAAGTTTATGTATCCCCTATTTCTTAATCGTTTGAGACATACCCTCTTCTTTTATATCATATCGGCAGGATTTTCTCCACAGGGAAAATGAAAAAGATGGGAACCGAAAAAGAAACGGGGAGCCCTTTCGGGTCCCCCGTCTCAGGAAAAATCAAATTTTTGCGGAAACCCGCAGTTTTGATTTTGTTACCTTACTGCAGCTCATAGGTTGCCAGCAGATTGGTGAACTCCTGGGAAATGGTAAATCCGTATACCACGTCCGCTCTGGTGTTGGCCTCGTCTGCCAGGTACTCAATCCAGCCTGCCACTTCGTCCGCTGCGGGCGCTCTGCCCAGGATCGCAAGGTAGCAGTCGGTAATGAATTCAGCATCGGTCTTGTTCAGGTTCGTGTACTCGGGAGAACCGAAGAAATTTGCGGGGATGTCTCTGGGGCTCAGGCCTTCCAGCATCACCTTGTCTGCCCAGCCGTAGAAGCCGGCCTTCTCGGACTCACGTCCCAGGACCACTTCGTACATACGCTCCACGAATGCTCTCAGGCCTCTGGAGATCACGGTGCCATCGCTGTACATGCCACCTGCATCCAGTCCCAGGTCCTCAAAATTCGCCTGTGCCTCGGGGCTGTTGACAAAACTTGCCAGGAGCTGTGGAATCGTCAGTTCGCCGGCATCCAGCTTTGCAACCCATGCCGCAACCTCTCCTTCGGCAGGATCTCTCAGCAGGATCACCTGGTACATCATCGTAACCAGCTCGGTTCCGGTCATGCCCTTGTCCAATACCTCGGGACTCAGGAAGAAGCCCGCCAGGATGTTGGCAACACTCAGGGAATGATCATTCAGACCTTCGACCCAGTCATCCAGGCCTTCCGCATCGGGAACACGGCCCAGGATCTCATCGTAAAGCAGCTCCACGTAGAGCAGGTTTCCGCCTACCAGGACTGCATCTCCCAGGGTCTCGCCGCCGTTATAATTTGCAGCCTTAACAACATATGCATCCGCGCTCAGAGGGAAGCCTTCGGCGCTGAAGGTACCGTCTGCATTTACAGCAGTGGTCCGGAATGCCAACAGCTCATCCTCTCCGGCGGTAACTGCGATGGCTACTGCCAGGACGCCTGCCTTAGCGGTACCGGTCACTCTCAGGTTGCCGTCTGCACCCACCAGGGTCAGCTCGGTGATGTCGCCGTCTCCCTCGACAGTGGAGATCACCTTCTCCTGAGGAGAAGCCTGCGAAGCGCGCGCGGAATCGGGAACGGGCAGATCCTCCTCCACACGGTAGCTGTCATAATCATCGTAATAGGTGATGGTATAGCCCACACCTGCACCGGAACCGCCGAAGGTTCCTGCGTATGCCTCACTGTCCGCACCGGTGAAGGTAGCAGTGAAGTTCACAGCCTTCAGATCCGCAAGAGTAGCATCCTCCGCATCCACAATGTACTGGGAAGAACTGAGGTGTGCTCCGGCATATGCCGTGTATGCGTCAAGCAATATGATGTTCTGTCCGTCGGGGACATCCGCATCGTACTCTGCAGGCTCCAGGGTAGCGGTCACCACAGAACCGTCCGCATAGGTGAGAGCGGCCACCATTTCGAAGTCTTCGTAGCCGTAGTCATCGGGATAGGTCAGGGTCGCACGAAGCTCTCTGTTGGCCTTACGACCGCCCTGCTGATCCTGGTTCTCTACGTAAGCATCCAGGAAATATCTGTGGACCAGTACATAACCGGTCTGACCGTCGGAGGTGCTTACAGCCAGAACCACATGGTCAAAATAGTTGGAGTTGAAGGTTACGGTAAAGGCACCGTTATCATTCGTCACGGTTACTGCACCGGGATTTACATCCAGCGCGGTAACAGAGGTCAGAGTCGCGGTGGTATAAGGAGTCTTGGTAAAGTGCAGCTCGGACTCTGCGATGTAGGTATCGATCATCTCCCAGTCCGTGGGGGTGGTGCCGCTCAGATCTCTGGACAGGGAATTGAAGGTGGGATCCCAACGCAAAGGGATATAACCGTAGCCGTCCTCGCTCTCGCTGAAAGCGATGCCCCATGCAGCGTCATTGTAGATGGTTGCACGGAAGTTTCTGTCAGCGTTGGTGCAGAAGGTATTCTTTCCGCTGACCGCACCGGTAGGATCCAACTGCACGCCCATATCCATCTCACCGTCGCCGAAGATGAATGCCTCATTCAGCTTCGCAGGATCGGGCGTACCCGCAGTAGCGCCGTCCAGATCTGCTGCCAGTACCCAGTTGTAGGTGTCATATCCGCCGATGGTAAAATCAGCGTCATTGCCGCTCTGGTCAGTCACGTCCTCTTCCGCGAAATAGTTCACGGGAACGGAGCCGTCCTGACCGCGCTGATATTCCAGATCGGAGAAATAGTGATAGCAAACATCATCACCGTTCATCCAAACCAGGTATGCGGTTCCGTCAAAGTTTCCGGGCTGAGGGCCGGGGCCGGGCTGGTCGCCGCCGCCACCGCCACCGTTACCGGGGTTGTAAGAAACCTCACAGTTGATGAAGGTTCCGTTTCCATTCAGGGAGTCGATCAGATCCTGAAGGGTGGTGGTGTAGTAAAACGCCGTGTCATATTCACCGGGTGTCAGCTGTACCTGCTGTCCGTTGATGAAAAGGGAAACGCCCTCCGTGATCTTCGTCTGATAATTCGAATCAGAGAAGAAAATGAAGTTAAATCTTACCGTACTGGTATCATCAATCCCAACGGTTGTGTATTGAGAAAGATCTGCATCCAGCGCGCCAACATCGTAAAACTGCGCATCACCCTGAGATGCAGTGGGGATTCTTCTAAAATCTGCGCCGGCACCGCCGCTTCCCTCCGCAGGGGCGATGGAGATGCCCACTTCCGCAACGCCGATGACGGAAGCATCGGGGAATCCGTTGGCAAATCCGAATCCCAGGTGATACCGCTGATAGTCATCGTTGGCCACGATTGCCTGCGCTCTCATGGGCGCAGCACCGATACAGCCGGCGATCATGGCCAGACTCAGCAGTGCGCTCAACCACTTTCCTTTCCTAAAAAATCCCATTCTTTTCATCCCTCCTTATTTTCCGAACAAAAATCCGGTACCTCTGTCTCAACCCGCCTCCTTACCACTTGAGGTATTTTGGGAAAGCCGCACCGGAACTGCCGGATCATTTTATGGTATCTTGAATTATACCCACAGTTGTCTGACACTTCCACAAAACGCGAGAGATTTTAGAAAAATTTCCCATTTGGAAACCGAATGTTCAGAATGGGTTTATGCATCATACAGAGAAAATCCGATTTGTCACCCCGTTGCCTCCATCAGCTCCGCCGGCTCCACATTCAGCGCATTTGCCAGCGCGATCACATACTCCGCTCTGGCGCGGTTGATGGATTTTTGCCGCTGCTCATACTGCTGGATCGTCCGCACCGGGATCCCCGTCAACTCTGCCAGTTCGCTCTGGCTAAAGCCACACCGCTCCCGGTACATTCTCAGGTACGTATACATGCGTTTTTCCTGCCGCAATTCGTTCATTCGTTCCGCAAAATGCGAAATGTCCATCTCATGGTATTTGTCATACATCCGCAGGATCGCGGAGATCGGCACCTCCTCCTGCAGCCTTGCAAAGGAGCAGCCACTGTACCACTGATAATATGCAAGAGCCCAGCCCGCCCAGTACTCCGGACTCTTGCCGGAAAGGTAGATCCGCTCCTTCTGTTCATATTCTCCGGTGCAGGCCTCCACCACTTTAAGGGCCAGTTCTGCTCCGGACATCCCCGCCACATAACGCGGATCTCCGTTCTCAAACTTTGCGGCGATCCCGCTGCGGAGGAACATTGTAAAATACTCCTCCGGGGAATATCCCAGCGTATACACGGCATAGTCAAGGCTGTTGGCCAGATTCTTTCTGGCAGTCTTCAGATATAGCTCATTGTAAGCGCGGATCATCCGGCTTCACCTCCTCGTCCAGGATACGGATCATGTACAGCTCCCCTGGGATATATGCCTCCTTGTTTATGGTATGATAGGCAGCTCGCGCCTTTGTGTCCCGCTCCGCCTTCCGCCGGTACCATTCCTCGGCGCTCACCGGTTCGCTCCCCAGATACTCCAATGCAGCGAAAGCTCTCCTGCTGCGCAAAAACACCTGCTCCCCCAGTTCTCCCAACTTCAGGGCTGCGGAAAGTTGTGACACGGAGATGATCCCTTCCACAAAGTCACTTGCAAAAGAAAAAAAGCTGTCATCCGCCCGATAGCCCACGATCACGTCGACACCCTGCAGATCGACGGAAAAATGCTCGCAAAGGTACCGATACGCTTCCCTGGCAAGAGGCGTCTCCAGATCAAACTGCCTGTTCTGCAATAGCAGTGTGATCCAGTGCAAAACGCAATACTCATGAGATCCCAGGTGCAGGATATTCAGGCCGCTCTCCTCCAAACGGTACCGGTTCACATAGCCGTCCAGGTGCTCATCCACCGCCCATTCCTTTGCCATCTCCTCATGCTCGGTGCAGTAAAAGCCCCGGCCGTAATCGTTATTCTTTTTTCCTTTTCCGTATGCCGGTTTCTCGATGATATGTGCAGATCCATGGTAAAGCAGCATATTTCCTGCCCCCCTGTTATATGTGATGATCAGTTTTATTATACTCCCAGAGGAGTATAGTGTCGAGCAGGAAAGTCATTCCCCCAACGCCCCATTTTTGTGTTATATTGATGGTTAGTGAAAACCTGATAACGAAAGGAACCTGCCATGCCTGTCAAAATCAATAATTTCATGGGAAAATTCGGCTGGAACGCGAGAAAGTATTTTCCGAACCTGGCCAGCAACGCTTACCTGAAGCTGCAGTTCATCACCCGCAGCCGCTCCCAGAAAAAATATGTGGATTACTTCATGAACAGCCCGGAGATCCCGCAGCCCAACGTGGTGAACATTGAGACCGTGAACCGCTGCAACTCCACCTGTGCTTTCTGTACCGCCAATATCCACGCGGAGAAGCGCCCCTACATGGAGATCCCGGAGGAGCTGTACCACTCCATCATCGACCAGCTCTCAGACTGGGGCTATAAGGGGCATCTGACCTTATATGGCAACAACGAGCCCTGGCTGGACAAGCGCATCGTGGAATTCCACAAATACGCCAGAGAAAAGCTTCCCGAGAGCTTTATCTTCATGTCCACCAACGGACTGCTCCTGAACCTGGAGCGCCTGAATGCCATCAAACCCTACATCAACCAGCTCATCATCAACAATTACGCCAACGAGATGAAGCTCCATCCGAATCTGGAGAAGCTGGTGGCCTATGTGAAGGAACATCCCGATGAGTACGCGGACCTGGACATCCAGATCCAGATGCGCTACCTCCAGGAGGTGCTGACCAACCGCGCCGGCAGCGCACCCAATAAGGCTGCCACGGAAAAGGTGATCCGGGAGACCTGCCTGCTGCCCTTCACGGATATGTGGATCATGCCCAATGGCAAAATGGGACTGTGCTGCTGTGACAATTTCGAGGTCACGGACATGGCGGATCTGACGAAGGTATCCCTGAAGGAGGGCTGGGCCAGCCCGAAATTCATGGAGATCCGTAAGAAGATCGCGGAAGGCCGCCAGGAATATCCCTTCTGTAAGCACTGTGACTTCATCGACGCCGGCTTCCGCATGCAGATCGTCAATGCGATCCTGGCAGGAGATCAGGACGCCGCGCACCACCTGGGCGGCGAGGAAAAGAACAAGCTCCGCAGAAAATAAGCCATGCTTTTTAATTCCGTCTTTTTCATCACAATCTTTTTGCCGATGGCTGTCCTCGGCTTCTATCTGCTGCAACGCCTCAGGAGTCCGCTCCCGGGGCGTGTATTTCTGACGCTGATGTCACTGTGGTTCTACGGGTATTACAACCCGAAGTACCTGGCGGTGCTCATCGGCAGCCTCCTGTTCAACCATTTTGTGAGCCTCCTGATCCGGAGTGGGAAGCATCTCCGCCTCCTGGAGCTCATCGGCGTTACAGGCAATCTCCTGCTCCTCTTTGTGTTCAAATACTTCGGATTTTTCCTGGAAAATGTGAATTACCTGCTCCATGCGGACATCACGGTGGAGCGCATCGCCCTGCCCCTGGGCATCAGCTTTTTTACCTTCCAGCAGATCTCCTTCATCGTAGATCGCTGCAGGGGGAAGGCGGATTACTACAGCTTCACGGACTATGCCTGTTTCGTGACCTTCTTCCCGCAGCTCATCGCAGGTCCCATCGTGCTGCACTCGGAATTCCTGCCGCAGCTCACGGCGCGGGAGAACCGCAGACCGGATGCAGAGAAGGTCTACCGCGGCCTGGCCCTCTTTACCCTGGGGCTCTCCAAAAAGGTGCTGCTGGCGGATACCCTGGCGCAGCTGGTCAATGCGGAATACGCAGCTCTCGCCTATCTGGACGCCCTTTCCGCCTGGGTGACCATCATTTTCTACATGCTGGAGCTGTACTTTGATTTCAGCGGCTACACGGATATGGCAAGGGGAATCGGACTGCTCTTTGGATTTACCCTGCCGGAGAACTTTAACGCGCCTCTCACCGCGGTCTCCGTGAAGGATTTCTGGCGCAGATGGCACATCACCCTCTCCCGCTTCTTCGGCACCTATGTCTATATCCCGCTGGGGGGCAACCGCAAAGGCATAGCCATTCAGTGCAGAAATCTGTTTATCGTCTTTCTGCTGAGCGGCATCTGGCACGGAGCAGGCTGGACCTTCATCGTCTGGGGCATCATGCACGGGATCTGCGTCATCTTCGAGACCCTGGTGCCACCGATGAAAGCGGAGGATCCCCGGAGTCCTCGCTGCAGGATACTGACATTGCTTCGCAAGGTACGTACCTTCCTGCTGGTGACCCTGTCCTTCTCCATCTTCCGGGCGGAATCCCTGGGGGATGCCGGGATCCTGTGGAAGCGTCTCTTCGCAGGAGGCTGGAACGGCATGCTGCTGGGTATCAGCGGGAGCATTTCCCTGCCGGAGTTCTATGTGATCCAGAAGCTCATCGCCATGAAGGCCCCGGGACTGGCAGTGCCTTTCTGCATGGCAGTGATAGTGGGGCTTCTGCTCTTAAGTCTTCTTCTCATCACAGGGCCAAAGGCGGAATCGTGGATCCAAAAGCACGGTACAAAGATCGGGAGCGCGCTGCTCCTTGCGGTACTCTTCCTGTGGTCCTTCGCATCCCTATCCCAGGTGAGCACCTTCCTGTATTTTGATTTCTGACGAACGTGTCATTTTAAGGAACTATATGAAACGTGGTGAAGTAACCTCCACAAGTGCATATCGAAAACCGCTGCTCAGACTCATCGCCTTCCTGCTGACTGGCGCAATGCTGATGGCAGGGATCACCTGGCTCTTCGATCCCTTCTACCTCTACCACGAGCCCTTCTTTGGGCTCCCTGCGGTTCTGGACGACCGGGACAACCAGATGCCGGGCACCGTGCGGAATTTTACCTACGACAGTGTGCTGGTGGGATCCTCCGTGGCGGAGAATTTCGACACGGAAAGGATCGACGGGATCTACGGCGGCACCACCCTCAAGGTGATCCGATCCACGGGATCCGCGGCGGACCTGCTCTATTACCTGGACATGGCGGAGGAGGATCACAACCTGCAACAGGTAATCTGGTGTCTGGATCTCTTCGCCCTGCTCTCCGCTCCGGAGCCAACGCTGCCGGAAGCCGGAGTCTCCTACGTGCAGTCGAAAACGGTGTTGGATGACGTACCCTATCTCTTCAACAAGGAGATCCTCTTTAAGACCATTCCCACCATGCTGGGGAAGGCCATGCAGGGGAAAAACACGGGAGGAGGCGCCTACAACTGGGTGGAGGGAAAGGACTTTTCCCCGGCGGGAGCAATGCGACATTATGACAGGCCTGTCGGAATCGTGTTCCCCACGGATCAGTCACCTCTCACAGAGGATCGGAAAGAAGTGGTGGATGAGAACCAAAAATCCCTTCTTGATTACGTGGATGCACACCCGGATACGGAATTCGTCTTCCTTTATCCCCCCTATTCCCTGCTGTACTGGGACAGCATCTACATCAACGGCATCAGCGCAGAATACCTCTATGCCAAGGAAGCTTCCATGGAAGGCTTGCTGGCCAGACCAAACGTCCGGGTCTTTGACTTCCAGACAGAAAGGTACGTCACGGATCTGAACCTCTACATGGACATGATGCACTATGCTCCTTCCGTCAACGACCACATGCTGGACTGCCTGGAGACGGGAGAATGTGAAGTATTCGAAGGTGCCGTCCCGGAGCGTATAGATGCCCTGAAAGCCCTGATGGAAGAAATTTCAGGAGAATCCATTTACCGGTATTATCCGGAGTAAATTCCGAATATCAAAAAAACTGCAGACACGATACCCGATTCCGAATGGGTACAACAAAAATCCCCTGCCGCCTCATTTGAAGCAACAGGGGATTTTTCATCTCGTCTTTTTTATGCCAGCACTTTCCTGATCTGCGCACGCACGGCGCCGGAACCTGCCAGCATCGCCGTAAAGTGCTCCGCTACGGTATCCGCAAGTCCTGCCTGCTCCAGATCTGTGCCGAAGATCTTCTCATTCTTCAGCAGGTCACCGAGGGCGGCTTTCGCATCAGAGGCAGTGATCTGCTGTCCCAGGGAGAAAGCACTCATAATGGGACGAAGCTGCTCGATCATGGGATCGGGGCTCAGCTCGAAAGCATTGCCGTTATCGTCCACCGCCAGAAGGTATCTGAGCCAGCCGCCCAGTACCAGGGGGATGCAATGCAGATCAGCTACATTCAGCTCAGCGGAAGCGGCGTAGGCCTTGATGGTCTCGCCGAAGCGGATGGCCAGCTTCTGAGAGGTATCCGTTGCGATGCGCTGCGGGGTATCCGGCATGAAGGGATTGGGGATGCGGACATCCACCACGGTGTCGATGAACTCCTTCGGTGCGATGACCCCGGGATCCGTCACCACCGGGAGTCCCTCGATGTAGCCGATGCGGCGCACCAGTTCCTTCAGGTCGGCATCCTTCATCTCCTCCGAGATCTTGGTATAGCCCAGGAGGCATCCGAAGACCGCCAGTGCGGTGTGGAGAGGATTCAGGCAGGTGCAGACCTTCATGCGCTCCACACGGTTCACGGTATCCCGGTCCGTGAGGATGAGGCCGCCCTTTTCCAGCGCGGGTCTCCCGTTCGGGAAGTGATCCTCGATGACCAGATACTCGCTCTCCTCCGCATTGACGAAGGGCGCTACATAGGTATTTTTCGAAGTGATGATGGGATCCAGTCCCTGGAGACCGTCCTTCCGCAGAAGCTCCTCCACGGAGGCGTCGGGTCTGGGGGTGATCTTGTCGATCATGGACCAGGGGAAGGATACCTTCTTCTCATCCTCCACATAGGCAAGGAATCCGGCATCCGCTACACCGTTGTCCACCCAGCCCTTTGCGAAGGTGTGGACTGCGGCATAGAGCTTCTCTCCGTTGTGAGAGCAGTTGTCCATGGAAACAAAAGCGATGGGCTTTGCACCGGAGACAAAACGATGATAGAGGAGGGAAACTACCTTGCCCAGGTAACTGCCGGGGCAGGCGGGACCTGCCTGGATATCCGCTGCCACTGCGGGGAACATCACGCCCTTTGCATCGGCAACCTGGTAGCCCTTCTCGGTGATGGTAAAGCTCACCATCTGCAGGGCATCGTTTGCAAAGATCTCCTTCAGCCGGTCGTACTCAGCCGGTCTGTCGGAATCCAGGATGCAGGACTCAGCGATGCTGCCGATGACGGTTTTTTCCACATTGCCGTCCGCCTTCAGGGTCACCAGGATGGAGTAGTTGTCCTGGGGACGGTAGCTCTTCTCGATGATCTCGTAGTCAAAACCTTCCGCCACGATGAGGCCCGTATCCATGTCGCCCTGCTCGATCAGGTGCTGTACCACATTGGCCTGAAAGGCACGGAAGATGTTGCCTGCGCCGAAATGGATCCAGCGGGGCGCCGCCTTGGTGCGGGCGATCATCTGCGCTCTGTCAAATCCGGGCAGACGGTATCCGGCCGCTTCCCAAGCCTGTCTGTCTTTCAGTCCCTCTTCGGATAAAACCAGTCCCATGCTTTCCTCCTGTCCGGCGCATTTGCCGGCTTCTTTTGCTTCATATATTTTCCGCCGGCCCTAAAAGACCGGCGGATGGTTGCTGCTTATGATGCGCGCCCGGCGCGCTTTAGGGCTGCGAAGGTGCGCCGCGATGGGCTGCCTTGTCGATGGCCTCCCAGAGGCCGTTCAGATAGGTGGCGCCCAGGGCTCTGTCGTAGAGGCCGTAGCCGGGCATTGCCTTCTCTCCCCAGATCATACGACCGTGGTCGGGACGGATGGGGCCGTCGAAGCCGGTCTCGTACAGAGCACGCATGATCTCGTACATATCAAAGGTTCCGTCGGAGGACAGATGTGCGCTCTCCTCGAAATCATCGGGGGAGTTGAACTTCAGGTTCCGGACATGGGCGAAGTGGATCCTGCCCTTCAGCGCCCGGATCATCTCCGGCAGATTGTTCTCCAGATTGGTTCCGTAGGAACCGGAGCAGAAGGTGACGCCGTTGTGGACATCATCCACTGCGTTCATCATCCGCAGGATGTTCTCCTTGTTGATGATGATACGGGGCAGGCCGAACACGCTCCAGGCGGGATCGTCGGGGTGAATGGCCATCTTGATGTCATACTCGTTGCAGACGGGCATGATCTTTTTCAGGAAATACACCAGGTTCTCAAAGAGCTTCTCGCTGTCGATGTCCGCGTACATCTCGAAGAGCTCCTTCACGTGAGCCATGCGCTCCGGCTCCCAGCCGGGCATGATGGTTCCGTTGGAGTCGCCGCTGATGGACTCAAACATCTTCGTGGGATCCAGGGCATCTACGGCTGCCTGGCTGTATGCCAGCACCGTGGAGCCGTCGGGGCGCTTTCTTGCAAGCTCCGTTCTGGTCCAGTCAAAGACGGGCATGAAATTGTAGCAAACGAGGTGAATGTCTTCCTTTCCCAGATTTTCCAGGGTCTCGATATAATTGGCGATGTGCTGATCCCGCTCGGGACTGCCAACCTTGATGGCATCGCTGATGTTGACGCTCTCAATGCCGGAGATGTGCAGGCCTGCAGCCTCCACCTCTTCCTTCAGGGCCCGGATCTCCTCCCGGGTCCAGAGCTCCCCGGCCTGCTTGTTGTAAAGGGTGGTGATCACCCCCGTCACGCCCGGGATCTGGCGGATCTGCTCAAGGGTCACGGTGTCGTAATCCTTGCCATAGTACCTGAGTGTCATTTCCATAAAGCTATTTTCTCCTGTTCGTTCCTTAGGGGCATTTTGCACCCTGCAGAGTATTATACCGATTTTTTTCGGAATCTGCCATTGCGAAATGTAACATATTTCTACTTCTTAGTCCCATTCTCCGTCAAAAAACAAGTTCAGTTCACGATCCGGATATCCGTCAGGGCGCACTGATCTCCGGTGAGGGCCACATACACATCCCCCGTATCCTTCTCCGTGGCGGTGATGTTCTTGATGGCGATGCCCGCATTCTCCGTGATGGTGGTGATGCGGTTCCCGCGCTTGTGGAAGTCCACCACGCACTCCATGCCCTTCTTGTTCAGGGTCTTCCACTCATCCCAGCTCTCGAACTGGTCGTTCTTGATGACCTGCATACGGTTTTCCGCATGCTCGCCGGAGTCCTCGATCTCGCCGTCGAAACGGATCAGGACAAATTCCCTGTAGTTCGGTCCGTTCACCTCTCCGTTATCGGAGGAGTAGAGCAGGACATAAGGGCAGTGCCACACCAGGCTGGCGGTGGGCATGCTCCGGGTATGGAATACCAGACGCAGGTCCTCCTTCACCTTGACGCCGGTGGTAAAGGCGGAGCGGTACCGGTCGATCTGCACGTTCTTCACATCGGATTCCAGGCGGTCGATATAGGTGATCTCCTCCGCGATGCGGGGGATGTCGCCCTCCTGGATCTTGTTTCCGGTTTTTTCGACATTGATGTCGTAAATGTGACAATGCTCGCCGGTGAGGCTGATGTAGGTATAGCGGGTACTGTCGGGCAGGGCGGCGATGATCGTGGTCCGCTTGCCCTTTGCGTTAACGATGACACGGGCATGGTCCATAAATCTGCAGGAGATGATCTCGTACTCATTCTCCGCCAGACCCGTATCCACCTCTTCCACGGTGGTGTCCATATTCCGGGCACGGTTGCACACAGCGTGGCCGTCGAACCAGACCTCGCCGTACTCCGTGTAGCCATTGGCCTCGATCATGCCCTCGGTAGTGTGGACCCTGCCGTCCAGGGAGTCAAAGAGAAGCAGTGCAGGCACCGCAAATTCTCCCTCGCCCTCCACCATGGGAACGCATTTTAAGGAGATCCGGCGCTCGTTCTCGGAGATGGAAATGCCCAGAGATACCTCGCTGCGGTAGCTGTCGCAATACAGCTCGCTCTGCAGGGTATCCGCCTGCTCGGACGAGTTTTCCCGCATGTGATAATCGGGATCCTCCTCCATGAGGTGCAGCATGGCTTTCGTATAGGTGGGATCAAAGCGCTGTCCCTCCTCCTTCACCAGCTCCTCCCGGACACGGGTCTGGGGCAGAGGTTCTCTGCGGTCACGGTAGGAGGTCATGGCATCATAGGCATCCGCCACGGCAATGATCCGGGCGCTGACGGGGATCTCCTCCCCCTTCAGTCCGTCGGGATAGCCCTTGCCGTCATAACGCTCATGGTGATAGTGGGCACCCTCGCTCAGGTAGGAATACTCGCTGATCTCGGCGAGGATATGTTCTCCTGCCGTGGTATGGGAGCGGTAGATCTGCTGCTCCTCCTCCGTCAGCTCGCCGCCCTTGCCCAGGATCTCGTCCGGGACACTGAGCTTACCGATGTCATGGAGGAGTGCCGCAAAGTACACACGCTCACTCTCATCCTTGATCATCCCGCTCAAAGTCGCGATGCGTCTCGCATAATCCGCCACACGGACGGAGTGACCCCTGGCGTGGATCTTGCTTTCGTCAATGGCATTTGCCAGGGCGACGGAGGTCTGCTCGAAGAGACGGGTCATGCTCTCTTGCTTCTCTTTCAGATATTCCAGCTCCTGTTTGTGTGCCTTCTCCGCGTTGTGGTTCATGTCCACCAGAGCAAAGATATACAGCACCACCGTCATCAGCACGCTGCTGAGATTGATGAGAGAAAGTCCGTAGAGAAACATCTGCGCAACCGCTGCTACGAGGGGCGCAAAATCAAACAAAAACACGGGGATACGGATGGCAGGACTGAGACGTTTGCCATACTCTACAATGACCCACAGGGATACGATCATGCAGACCATGGGGATCAGATAGCAGATGACAAATCCCGGCGCACGCTGATACCGGTTCTGGTCATCAAAGGTGTAATAGAGACCGGTAAACTGCGATACGATCAGGAGCACCATACCGAAGAAGACCAGCCGGTTCATGTGAACCAGTCGTCGGGGGGCCCTCTCCAGCTTTCCCTCGTGGAGCAGCAGGTCGATGAGATACAGATTAAAGGTCAGCAGGATCGCCAGGGACAGGAAGAAGACCATGAAGTTGGTGATCCTGACCATCCACCAGCCCAGGCGGGACACATCGCCCCGGTAGATGTAGGCAAAGCGGTCGGAAAACACGATCAGGAAGGCTTCCATTTCCAGAGAAAAGAGCAGGAGCTTCCGCCTGCGACTGGTGGCGTTGGTGATCAGGACATACAGTGCCGTGACACCGATGATACCGCACAGAACCAGCATGATATTCAATTGATGCGCGCGCAGAAAATCGGCCATGCCATTCTCCCTGCCTTCCGCCCCATAGTTTCGTCCGGAAGGCTAAATCCTTATTTCTTCATGATTTCTTCATGATGAAAAATTCTCTGAGGTTTGCCAGCAGTTCGTCTCTGCCAATGGTCTTCAGGAAGTATCCTTCCGGCTTTAAGGCCACCACCGCCATTACGCTCTGCTTGTCGCTCTTACCCGTCAAAAACATGACGGGGATGCTCTGGGTCTCGGGATCGCTCCGCAACATCTCCAGCACCTGGGGGCCGCTGGTCACGGGCATCTCGTGGTCCAGAAGGATCAGGTCCGCCTTGTTTTTGCCCAGCCATTTGATGGCCTGAAGTCCGGAGGTCACCACCGTGACCTTGTAAGCCATCTTCAGCCAGTCACGGACCAGGTTCAGATAGTTTGGATCGTCATCCACCACCAGAATGGATTTCCGGAATTCACCGGCCTGCATGCGATTCAGCAGATCCGTAACGGTTCTGACATACTCGTCATTATCCAGAGGTCTCGGAAAGGTGCGATAGATCAGCTCCGGCGGGATCCGGCCGGTGAGATCCTGGAGATCCACCTTTTCTCCCACGGCGATCATCTGCAGACCTTCGTCATGCATTTTGTCCTTGAGGAAATAGACCACCTTGTCGGGAGGTCTGCGCTCGTCGTCCATATAGAGAGTGATCAGAGCGGTGCCTTCCCATTTTGCATTGATGTGATCCACGTCCCATGGTACGAAGACACAGGGAACCGCCGCATCCGTCAGCTTCTTCATCAAGACGCGGATCAGGAAGGTCTCCTTTTCTCCGATCACCATAATCCGATTGTTTGACATGTGTACCTACCCCCTTTTAATTTCCTTCGCCGATGAGTGCTTCCATGGCATCCCAGTCCAGCTTCTTGGAAAGTTCGGTCAGTTTCTTGATGCGCGCCGCATCCGCCTCGGGCAGCTTGTATTCCCGGAGCTGCTCCAGGATCATTTCCACCGCGTCGATGTCCATCATGGGGATCACTTCACGCAGGGCACCGTAGGCTTCCTTCAGCTCCTCCTCGGGGATCTCCTCCTTGCCTTCGTCCGACTCCTCCTTTTGCAGAGGCGCGAACTTCTCCTTGAAGGAACGGTAATCCGAAAGGAAACGTTCGTTGTTTGCGTTGATAAATTCGAGGTTCTGCTTGTTGCCCGCTTCCTCCAGCTGCTCTGCCAGTTTCGACAGATCGGCGGCACCGATGATCCGGGCGGATGTCTTCATGGCGTGAACCTTCACGGTGTAGAGACGGATGTCCCCCTCCGCCAGGGCCTTCTCCACCACCTCGGCATTCTCGTCGATGGTCTCGTAGAAAAGCTGCAGGGAGAAGATATAGGATCCCACACCGCCGGCGTTCTTGATACCGTCCTCCGTGGAGATCTCCGGGATCTCCTTCACCCAGTTCATGTCCTCCGGCAGCTCCGTGGGCTCTGCCTCCAGGATCTCCTCCGCCGTGGTCATGACGCTCTCCGGCGGCAGATGTTTCAAAATCGTACGCTCCAATGTCATGGAGTCGATGGGCTTTGCCAGGTAGCCGTTGAAGCCGTGGGAGACGTAGAATTCCTCTCCCAGGGTCGCATTGGCGGTGAGGGCGTACACCGGCAGGTCGGGATGATCCTCCCGGATCCGGGCCATGGTCTCGATGCCGTCCATACCGGGCATCATGTGATCCAGCAGCACCACGTCGTAGTTGCCGTAGCGGATCTTCTCCAGACATTCCTCGCCGCTCTCCGCGGTGGTAACGAACATCTTCGTTGCCTTCAGCAGGTTCTTGGCCACCACCAGGTTCATGGGGTTGTCGTCCACCACCAGGACCTCCGCATCCGGCGCGATGAACTGCGGCACGTAAGGTCCCTTGACGGCCACGTCCTCGTGCTCGCGGAAGACGCCCAGAGGCTTGCGGTCCATAATGCGCTGCTCCACGGTAATGGTGAACTCGGAGCCCTTGCCGTACTCACTGGTACACTTGATCTCACTGCCCATGAGCTCCGCGAATTTCTGGGAAATGTTCAGTCCCAGACCGGTGCCCTGGATGGCGCTGTTTTTCTCCTCATCCAGACGCTCGTAAGCGGTGAAGAGCTTCTCGATGTCCTCCTCCTTCACACCCATGCCGGTGTCCTTGACGGAGAAGAGGATCCTTGCGGTATCGTTGGTCTTTTCCTCCACAAAGACCTTCAGGGTAAAGCCGCCGTTTGCGGTGTACTTTACGGCATTGGTCAGGAGGTTTAAGAGGATCTGACGGATCTTGCCCTGGTCGCCGTAGAGTCTGACGGGCAGGGACTGGTCAATGTCCAGATCGAAGTACAGATCCTTCTGCCTAGCACGGACGGTGATCATGGAGACGATGCCCCGTAAAAAGTCACCCGTGTCATATTCCTGCTCCACCAGATTCATTTTGCCGGACTCGATCTTGGACATATCCAGCAGCTCGTTAATGAGAGTCAGCAGGGATTCGGAAGCACTGCGGATGTCCATGGCGTAATTCATGATGGACATAAAGTACCCCTTGGGCACATCCTTGGGCTCCTCACGCATGATCATTTCATCCATACCGATGATGGTGTTGATGGGGGTACGGATCTCGTGGGACATATTGGCCAGGAAACGGGACTTGGCGGAATTCGCGCGCTCCGCTTCCTCCTTCGCCTGGCGGATCTCCTCATACTGTCTGCGGATGACGGTCCCGGACATGAAGCGCCACACGAAGAGGCCCACCAGCAGCGCCCCCAGGAGGGCGGAGATGATGCGGACCATGTTCAGCTCCCAGAACCTCGGCACCTTCCGGATGGGGAAGGCCTCGTCCCGAAGCACCTCTCCCGTATTGTCATCCAGGATCTGAATGTGGAATTTGTAATCGCCGTAGCGCAGCCCCGTGTACTCCAGGGAGGTCATCTTGCTGCGCAGGGTGGTGACACCGTCGTCCTTGCTGCCTTCCAGGTACAGACGCACCGTGGGATTGGCCAGGGAGTAGTCAAATACCGCAGGCACCAGAGTGATACGTTCCACATCACTCTCGATGGTGTATTTACCGTCGTTATCCGGGCGGATCTCCTGACCGTCGCAGTAGATGGCCGCCACTGCCAGCTTCGTGTCGGTGGAGATGCTGGCGAAATTGTTCACATTCACCCGCACCACGCCGGTTCTTGCGGGGATGTAGAGATTGCCGTTCCCATCCAGATCCCCCACACCGTTAGCGGTGGGCGTGGTGGGCAGACCGTTGGCGGAGGTGTAGAGCTTGTAATCGTCCACACTGTCGTTGATCACATCCCCTGCGGGCACACAGTAAATGCCGTAGGAGGAGAGGATCCACAGATAGCCGCTGTCATCGGAATAGATGTCGTAGTTGTTGTTGTAGGGGAAGGTCTTGACCTCGGTGATCTGACCGTCCTTCAGATACTCGATGGAGTTGGAGGTGACAATCCAGATCAGTCCCCTGGTCTCGTCCTTCCGCATCCGCAGGATCACGTCGCTGGTGAGGCCGTCGTCTCTGCCGATGTGCTCCACGTTGTGCCCCTTGATGACATAGATGCCGTCGCCGTCGGAGCCTGCCAGCACATCGCCGTTAAAGCCTTCCACAACCGTCAGAAAGACCGTATTTTTCACGCCGTCCTCGTGGCCCACGGTGTATTGCACCACATCGTCTTTCAGCACTGCGAGGCCGCCGTTGGTGCCTACCAGGAGCCTGCCGTCGGCGGCAGGGATGGCACAGCGCACCTCATTGCTGGGCATAGCGGAATGCTCGGTGAAGCTCTTGATGTTCCCCAGATTGTCCACCCGAACCAGACCCTTGCCGTTGTTAAAGCAGCAGATCCAGAGATTTCCCTCCTTGTCACTGCTGATGCAGCGGATACGGGTACCGTTCAGATATTTGGTCAGCTTGTTGGTGTAGGGCTCCATGTGGGCGTCCAGGATCTGCAGCCCCTTGTCGGTACCGATGTAGAGCATGCCCTTGTACATGTGGGTGGCGTTGATGACATCGGACTCCAGATCGGCCATCTGGGTGAGGTTGCAGAAATTGGTGGTAACGATCTTCATGATGCCCTGGGTGGAAGAGGCCAGCCAGAGATTCCCCTGGAAATCGGAGGTGATCATCTCAATGGCGCTGTTCATGGGCAGGTTGTTCAGGATGTGGAAAGCATTGTCCTGATCCAGATATCCCACAAAGCCGGTGGAACAGATCCAGACGCGGCCGCACTCATACTCGATCCACTGCACCCTGTTCAGGGGCTCGGTGGAAATGGGAGTCAGTTCCTCCGCAGTAAGACCCAGATCGCCATAGTAAACAGGCCCTCCCTCGGGGCACAGATAGAGCTTACCCACGGCGTTCGGATCCGCCTCGATGGAGCTGAGGGTTTCCATCCCCAGATCCCTGCTGTCATAGATCTCCGCGATCTCGCAATCCCTGATGGAAAAAACCACACCGTTCTTGGTGATGCCGTAGATGGTGCCTGCGGCGTCCTTAGTCAGCTTCAGTACCCGGTCCTCGGCGATGCGCTCGTCGGAATCCAGCACATGGATCTGCTGTCTGCTGTCAAAATAGCAGACGCCTGCGGTGGTACCCACATAGATGTTGCCCTCGTTGTCCTCTTCAAATACGCGGATGGAAGAGGCGGGGAGGCCGTCCTTGTAGGTGTAGTGCATCTGCAGGTCGCCGTTCATCATAACGACACCATTGTCATTTGTACCCACCCAGATGCGTCCCTTGCTGTCCTCGAAAAGACAGCGTCCGCTGGTCATACCGCCGGAGGTGTCCAGGCGCTCGAAATTCGTTCCGTCGTAGCGGATAATACCGCTGTAGCCGCCGATCCAAACATAGCCGTCGGAGGTACCCATGACATAGTTGGCGTCGGAGGTTGGCAGACCGCTGCTCGCATCGTAGAGCTGGGCGGAATACATGGCGCCCTCGATCTGACCGCTGGCCGCATAGCCGCCGCCGTAGTTGGCAGATTGCGGGCTTCCCGTCGAAACCTCCGTGGCCTGAACGGTCAGCGCCGCTCCGGACAGGGATGCTGTCAGCAATATTGCCGCAGCCAGAGCTGCCGCTTTTTGCATTTTCTTTCCGCTTCTGATCATCGCGCTATGCGCCTCCGTCAGCTTTCCTGGTACTTCTTCAAGACTTCCTTCACCTGGGGCAGAGAGTCCATAAAGACCTCCACCACCTTGGGATCGAACTGGGTCCCGGCACCTTCCTCCAGGATCTGCAGAGCTTTTTCCAGAGGAAATGCGGGCTTGTAGACTCTGGGAGAGGTGAGGGCATCAAACACATCCGCCACTGCCATGACCCGGGCGGAGAGAGGGATGACCTCGCCGTGGAGTCCCTCGGGGTAGCCCTTGCCGTCCCAGCGCTCGTGGTGGTATCCCGCCATGTTCCGGGCTTCCTTCAGATAGCTCTCGCCCTTGACGGTACTGATGGCCTTTTCCATGATGTTCTTGCCGGCGGTGGTATGGGTCTTCATGATCTCGAACTCTTCCTCCGTCAGCTTCCCGGGCTTGTTCAGCACAGCGTCGGGAATGTTGATCTTGCCCACGTCATGCAGAGGCGCGGACATGACCACTGCCTCCATGTACTTGGGGGTCAGTTTCTCGGGATAGTAGCCTTTCTTTTTCAGGCCGTCCAGAATGATCCGGACATAGGCTGCCGTCTTTTGGACATGAGCGCCGGTATCGGAGTCTCTGCTCTCCACCATGTCCGCCATGGTGATGATCAGACCACTCTGCATCTGGGCGGTTGCCTCGGAGTAATGGCGGATCTCCCGCAGCTGCTCCGACATTCCCGCAGCCATCTCGCAGGCGGCGTAGTAGAGCTTCTCCACCTCGTCGCCGGTTTGAATGTTCAACTTTCGCAGGTCCCGGACATAAGTGTCCAGCTGCTTTTGATCGTCCCCCGCCTTGGAATACTGGTCCAGCCTCGCTGTGATGCTGTTAACGGGATAAACGGTGTAATAGTCCGTGATCCAGCTGCCCGTGACTACGATGAGGATCACAAAGCCGGCGATGATCAGCAGTACGCGGATCACCAGGTTCCGGACATACTCGGTCATGTATTGCAGGGACACGTCCGCTCCCATGTAAGCCGCGGTGTGGCCGTTCCGGTCCCGGATGGGTGAATAGGTAGTCAGCATCCAGCCAAAGTTACCCACGGACTCCACAGGAGGGATTTCCTCTCCTGCCAACAAAAGCTCCATTTCGGACATAAAGCCTTCTTCAAATTCCACGATTTCACCGGGCTGATAACCCTCCATATCCTCCGTCTCCAGATCCAGCACAAAATGGCATCCGTCCTCCCGGATCTGCAGCACATAGAGGTACTGGATGGAGGGTGCCAGAGCCTTGATCTCCTCCATGACCTCGTAGCTCTCCACATAGCCCTCGGCTTCCCAGCCTTCCCGGAGATAATCGTCGATCCGGTCTCCGTCGATGAGAGAAGCCGCGTACTTTACCAGCTCGATAGCCTTTTCCTTCTCCTGCTCCTTGGAGTAGTTAAAGTACAGGACATAGGCCGCGATGGCCAGGATCGTTACCAGGGAGAGGGAGATGAAAAGGATCATGGCGGTGATCCTGGAGTGGAGCTTGTGCCGCACATCGGAGCCCCATTCCTTCAGGTTTTTCAGCTCCTCCGGCGACAGAGGGCGCTGACGCCAGTTGCTCTGGATGATCCTTTCCCGCAGGCTCGCCGGGATCAGCCGCACCAGAAGGGCGGAGCCGAAGATGGTGATGGTCTTGTCAAAGAGATTTACCAGGAAATTGATAACAAAGAAGATCCCCACTCTGGGCAGACCGAAACGCTCATTGACCACGTTCACTGCCTCGTTGATGGCCTCGATCTGGGGTCTGCCGAAGAGGACCCACTGCACCAGGCCGCTGAAAAACGTGGAGATCAAAACGGAGCCCAGGATAAAGCGCACCAGGGCACGGACGTTCTTTTGTTCAAAATTGCGGGAATAACGGGCCGCGAAGAGGGCCAGCAATGCATTGACGGAAGCAAAGTACAGAGATTGCTTGTTGAAAGACACACAAAAAATATTGGATACTACGGCCGTGAGAACCCCGGGGAAGGTACCGCCCAAAGCGGCCACCATAAAGGTTCCGATGGTATCCAGGTACAGGGGCAGATTGAAGCGCTGCGCCAGATATGCAAATACGATGTTGATGAGAATACCGACAGACACCGCAAAAATACTAGTAACGGTGCTCTTTTCCGGTTTGATCCTTGGAATCTTCACCCTTTCAACCTCCAGCCGGCGGATCGTAGTATATGCCTATATTATTTTATCCGTTCAGAGCAGGAGATTCAAGGAATTTCAGCCGATCAGGGCCGTTTCCGGTCGAGTTTTAGAAAAAATTTATAGATACAGAAAAAACCCGCAGGAATCGCGGGTTTTTCTTGATCTTTTTTATGTCGTTTTCGACGGATTTTAAGCAGCGTCACCGGACTTATTTGGAAGCCAGTTCCTCGGCACGATGCAGAGCGTCGTCGATGTGAGGACAGAAGTTGCCTTCGCCGATCCTGGCATCGTATCCGGCCTTGCGGATAACGGTCATGGGCTGCTCGTTTACGTGGGAAAGGACGATGGAAATGCCCTTCTTTTCACAATCCTCCCAGAGCTGCTCCAGGTTGTGCATTGCGGTGGCATCGATGGCGTTCACGCTTCTCATACGCAGCACCAGCACCTTCGTGTCGGGCTTAAAGGCGATCTGCAGGATCTTGCCTGCTGCCGCGAAGAACATGGGACCGGAGATCTCATACACCAGCACGTGCTCCGGGATCTGACGCAGGGAGATGGAATCGGGATCGTTCTCCTCGTCCACTTCCTTCCAGCCCTCCACCTGGGTCACGTCGCTCATGCGCTTCATGAACAGCACTGCTGCCAGCAGGATGCCCACCTCGATGGCCACTACCAGATCAAAGATCACGGTGAGGGCGAAGGTGGTAACCAGCACCAGGATGTCACTCTTGGGAGAGGACTTGCAGAGCTTCGCAAAATTCCTCCAGCCGCTCATATTGTAAGCCACCTGGAACAGGATGGCAGCAATGCAGGGCATGGGGATCAGTTTTGCAAAGGGCATGAGGAACACCACCACCAGCACCAGGGTGATGGAATGAACCATTCCCGCGATGGGAGTGCGGCCGCCGCTCTTAATGTTGGCTGCGGTACGGGCGATGGCGCCGGTAGCGGGGATACCGCCGAAGCAGGCGGATCCGATGTTACCGAGACCCTGTGCGATGAGCTCCATGTTGGAGCGATGCTTTGAACCCACCATGCTGTCTGCCACCACGGCGGAAAGCAGGGACTCGATCCCGGCCAGAAGTGCGATGGTCACCGCGTTCATGAGCTGGGAGCGGATCATGGACAGAGAGAAGAGGGACGCGTTCAATGTCAGTTTCGGCAGACCCGTGCGGATGTCCGTAAAGGCCTTTCCGATGGTGTTAACATCCAGATGTGCCAGCTCCACGATGGCTGCGGTGACAATGACCGCGATGAGGGAACCGGGGATCTTCTTGAAAAATTTCGGCCAGATGATGAGGATCGCCAGGGACAGGGCCCCGATGAGCACCGCCATCCAGTTGATGGTAGAGAGGTTGGCGACGAGGGCCGAGATCTTCTCCGCCGTCTCGATGGGCTTCTCCCCGTGCTCGTAGACGATGCCGGTGAAGTCCTTGATCTGCCCGATAAAGAGGGTCACAGCGATGCCTGCGGTAAAGCCGGTGGTGATGGTATAGGGAATGTACTTCAGCAGGTTACCGAAGCGGAAAAATCCCATGAGGATCAGGAAAAAACCGGCCAGGATCGTTGCCACCATCAGTCCGTCGGTACCGTCTCTGGCCACGATCCCCGCCACGATGGTGGCAAAGGCTGCGGTGGGCCCTGCGATCTGTACACGGCTGCCGCCGAAAAAGGCCACCAGGAAACCTGCGATGATGGCAGTGTAGACACCTGCCTCAGGTCCCACGCCGGAGGCGATGGCCAGTGCGATGGAGAGGGGCAGGGCGATGATGGCGACGATGATGCCCGCCACAATGTCCTTTACCAGCTGCTCCTTGGTGTAGGTCTTCATGACCGAAAATAGCTTGGGTTTTAATTTGTCCATGATAGTGTGGTCCTTCCGGATGATGTCTTCTCGTCATGTCCCGGGGACATGCAGGGAGTATTTTAGGCGATGAAGCGAAAAATGGCAACCATAAAATAGGCAGGGGTGCCGGAAAGCACCCCCACCGAAGATTCTGTTGTCCGGATTCCTTTCAGGTTACGGCTTACAGCGTATTGAAGGGAGCCGGGTTGATCACGAGCTGCGGATATGCAGTTGCACCTGTAGTATCAAACGCAAGCATGAGATAGATATCTGTGGAGTTTGGTCCTCCTGCCTGGTTCTGCAAGACACCGTTTGCGTAAGTGTCATATGAAGGAATCGTTATCTGATATGCATCCATATTTACAAAGTTCGGACCACCCCCCGGGTTGTTGTAGTTCACGGTTGTCAGTCCGCTGTTGGAATAGAATCCCAACAGTGTGTTTTCATCGAACAACGGGAGAAGGTATACATTATTGCCGTCTATGTAAAACAGATTTGTGGCATCGGCATCAACATAGTAGGTACCACCATTCTGAGGATCCGGATCCGTACAGTTCACTACATTATGCCCGTTATTCGCCTGGGCTTCCAGAGTGATCGATTCAGCATAGTTCCCTGCACCGGCGCTCGGTAAAGTCGTCATGCTGTTAATCTCATAAGAGTAGATATAGATATAAATCTCTCCGGTAGTTCCTGCAGGGATCATGTTGTTCATGGAATTCCCGTTGGCGTCGTAGTATCCCTTTACATAGTACCCGGTGCCATTATTCGGAAGATTGACTGCATCAAGAGCAGGCAAAACAGTGTCCGTCTCGGAATAGGAGTAGGTGGTACTCAGGGTCACGCCGGAGATCGTAATGCTCCCCGATCCTGCCAGTATGGAAGTATTGACCTGAGATCCATAATGGTAGTTCCTTTGATAGAAGTTGATCTTGAAGGTCTTGGCCGTAGCCTCTCCGTAAATGGTCAGATCCCCCGTCTGGGTAGTGGAGACTGCCGTCAGAGCCGCAGACAGTGCCGCATCGGAATACCAGCAGTTGAAATCATACCCGTTGTGGGTGGGAACCGTCAGCGCCGCTCCCGTGCCATAGGTATAGGTGGTGGGCAGGTTATAGGCCGCAGGGTCGAAATTCGTGATGCCGGTGACATCGTAGGTGATGGCATAGGTTGCGACAGTCGCCTGTCCGTAGAGAGTCACATCCCCGGTCCGGGTTGCTGCGATCTCGGTGATGGCGGCAGTCAGTCCCGCATCGGTATACCAGCCGGCAAAATTGTGGCCGGTGATGGCAGGGGCCGTGAGGGTAACTGCGGTTCCGTAGGTATACTCCGTAGGCAGATTGTAAGCCGCTGCGTCAAAGCCGTTCATACCCGTCACGCTGTAGGTGATGGCGTAGGTATTGTTGGTCACGCTGCCGTAGACCGTCACATCCCCCGTCCGGGTAGCGGCGATCTCGGTGATCGCGGTAGTCAGTCCCGCATCGGCATACCAGCCGTTAAAGGTGCGTCCCTCCAGAGTGATGCCGGAAAGGGTCGCGCCCGTACCGTAGGTGTAGGCAGTGGGCAGGTTGTATGCCGCGGGATCAAAGTCGTTCAGTCCCGTGACATTGTAGGAAATGGTATAGGCATTCGCCGTGGCAATGCCGTAGACCGTCACATCCCCCTTCTGCTCCGCAGAGATGGCGTCCATACGCGCGGTTCGGCCCGCATCGGCATACCAGCCGTCAAAGGTATAGCCCGTGATGGCGGGGATGGTAAGCCCTGAGCCCACACCTTCCGTGTAGGTCAGAGGGCACGCGTAATCGGAAGGATTAAATCCCGCGAGGCCCTCCACCACATAATTGATGTGGCTGACGACCACTTCATCCTCGTCGTCTTCCGCCTTCACGGCAATGCCATAGAGACCGATGTCTCCGACGGTATCGGCGGGGATGTAGGATACCGCCTCCTTCATGGTGTTGTCCCGGTACCAGCCGTAGAAATCATAGCCCCAGATGGAAGGACTGGGGATATCGATCTCGGAGCCCACCTTGTAGGTCATGGGCATGCCGTACCCTGCGGCATCGAAGCTGCTGATACCGTCCACTGCGTAGGAGATCTTATATTCGTGCGGGATGAACCTGCCGTACAGCCGGACATTGCCCACCTGTTCCTCGGAGATGGCGGAGGTGGCGTGTTTCATGGCCTCGTCCTCATACCACCCGTCGAAGGTATAACCCGGCTTCTCGGGCTTTACCAGTGCGGTCTCCTCGCCGCTGACATAGGAAGTGACGAGCTTGAATTCTCCTGCGCTGAAGGACTTCAGACCCGTGACGGAATAGAGTACGGAATAGGTCTCGCCCACCTCGGTGCCGTCCTCGAGCCAGGTGCCGTAGAAGGTCCTGTCGCCTTCATCCTTCGCACCGATGGCAGAGGCAGAGGTGGTCAGATCCGCATCCTCATACCAGCCGTCAAAGGTATAGCCCTCTCTGGTGGGAGAAGGGAATCCGGAGAGGCCCTCGCCGTAGACGTAGGAATCCGGATAATCACCGCCGGACATGACACTGCCGTCAATGATCCAGGTGAGGCCGTAGGTCACTCCTGCTTCGGGCTCAGTCTCCGGTGCTACCGGCTGATCGGTCACATCACCGGTGTCCTCCGGGAAGAGCCATTCGTCAAAGTCATCCGGCACCCAGCCGGTGTCCTCCAGGATCCTGGCTCGCAGAGGAGCCAGCTCCGGATCCTCCCGCAGGATCTGACGCAGACGCTCGGGCAAATCGTGAGGCTGCACTTCTTCCACGAAAAAGTCCACGCTGTCGGTTCCGGTCTTGTCATCAAAGAGATAGACTCTGATATGCTGACCAGCGGTAATGTCGGTCTCCCTGGTACCGCCGGTGTTCGGATTGATCCCCGTGATATGAAGGTTGCCGTCCAACAGATAGAGGTCTGAGGTGTCCGCATCCATCCAGGCGCTGGTTCCGCGGATACCCACGATCATGGTGGAGGTGCGGATATCAAAGGATTCGTCGTCGTTTAATTTCTCAGTCACGTTAAAGAGCAGACTGCCCTGTTGCAGATCCAGAGAAAGGGCTTTGCCCGATTTCTCGATGACCGCTCTGGAATCTTCCACCATGGTAATGATCTTCGTGGCATCCATGTCCAGTTTCAGGAGTCCATCGGATCCCGTGGTCAGCAGGCTTCCGCTGTTTAAGCGCATGTTGTCCAGGAGCTCCCGTGCGGCGCCCTTTTCATCCTGCATAGCCACGGTTCCGTCCCGCTCAATGAGACGGATCACCACGGCGCTCAGTTTGTTTTTCCCATTCAGCAACAGTACTGCCGCCACAACCCCGGCGATCAGCAGGACCGCACACAGGATGATGGGAATCAGTTTTTTACTCCGTTTCTTATCTTCCTCAGGCGCATTTTGCAGTTTGGTCTCTTCTGCCATAAATGGCTCCTTCCCCTTTTCGGTTCCGGACGTTTCGGATCCGGCCCCTCAGTGAGACTCTGTACTTCAGTTCTCTTTCCAATATCCCTTATAGCCCTCCAGGCTGTCCAGGGTCAAAACTTCAAATCCTTCTGCCTTACCTTTCAGCTTAATGGTGCCTCCCAGAGAGGTGGTCTGCGCCCGGTCACCCAACGCATCCGCCACACTGCGGCTGATGTAGATCATCTCCCTCGGCGCATTTGCCTCCAGTCTGGCGGCAGTGTTCACGGTATCACCGATGGCGGTAAAGTCCATGCGGCTCTCGGCACCGATGTTACCCACGACCGCAGGACCGAAGTTCACGCCCACGCCGCAGTGAATAGACTCACCGATGGTCTCCTCGAGGCGTTTCGAGATCTCCTGCGCACCGGCCTGGATGTCAAGGGCCGTCTGACAGGCGAGATAGCAGGGATCTTCCTGGGGCAGAGGTGCGCCCCAGAATGCCATGGTGCAGTCACCCACAAATTTATCCAGGGTTCCCTTGTGACGGTGGATCACATCACTGGTCATTCCCAGGTATTCGTTCAAAATGCTGACCACGGTCTCGGGATCCATGCGTTCGGACATGGTGGTAAATCCGCGGATATCCACAAAAAGGACAGCAATGTCACAAAGTCTGCCCTGCAGTCCCAGGCTGTCGGTGCCTTCCCGCAGGATCTCGTTGACGATCTCGGGATCCACATAGCGGTTGAACATGCGCTGCACTCGCAAGCGCTCGGCTCTGGTCTGGAAGTACTGGATCAGCACGGAAGCCACATAGATGATGATGGCACCGGCCGGGATCCACAGAGGATGCACGATGAGCCCGCTGCGGTACAGCAATACATCCGCCGCAATGCTGACCAGGACGATCCCGCCAAGGAGCAGGGCGGAGAGCTTCACCTCGAGCTTTCGGAACAGAAGAAATGCTGCCGATAAAACGACGAACAGGGTGAGGGCCTGGAGCAGATCCGAAGCCTCTCTCTTATAATCGCCGGACAGGAGCATCTCGATCACATTGGCCTGATACTCCACACCGTACATCTGTTTAGCGCGTTCCACGGAGGTGTAGATGGAGTCCTGGAGGCCGGCCGCATAAGGGCCGATGAGGACGATCTTCCCTGCGTAATAATCCGCGGGCACGCTCCCCGCCACCAAATCGGCGATGGAAATGCCGTCGTAAAAATCGCCGGGCAGGGCGGTGTAGGACACATAGAAATGCCCTCTGGCATCGGTCACAGGCATGGTCAGGGCTTCGCCCTGCTGCTCCAGGTACATGCCTGCTGCCGTGGCAGCCATGGAAGAAACCCTTTCTCCTCCGGGAACATCGATATAAGCCACCGCATGGCGCATGATCCCATCGGCGTCATACATGGCATTGATGTGGCCCTGTTTCGTCACGGCCTTCAGCTCCGGGAAGGATTCCTCAAAGCCCAGGACGGCATACATGTTGACGGTGTAGGTGCCGTTCTCGGAAATGCCGCGCTCCGAGCCGAAATTTGCCGACGCGGCTGTCACAACGCAGCCCAGATCCTTTGCTGCCTGCACCAGGTGCGCATCTGCTTCGGGAGTGGAGGTACCGGAGTAGAGCGTATCGATGGCGACCACTGCCGGGCGCTTCTCCGGATCAGAGCCCAGGCTTTCCAGCGCCTGCGCCATGACGTCTCTGGTCCAGGTACCGTAGGGACCCAGTTCCTCCATGGCTCTCTCATCAATGCCGATGACCACCACATCTCCGGAGATGGCTCCCGGCTTCTGGAACAGGGAGTCCTCCAGCCAACGGTCCAACCGACGGAAGATGCCCAGATATGCCACCAGCGCGATGGCGGCCGAAGCCGCCACGCACAAGAGGATCTGAAGCGTTTTCTTCTGCTTCCCCTTCATTTGTTCCTCTCTTTCAAACCTTACTTAGTTTGGATTGAGCACGGAGTCGCTCAGGTATCCCTGCACACCGCCGCCGGAAGGATTGGCCACATCGTAGATGAAGGCCATGTAGAAACTGTCCTGGCCACTGAGGGTCCCTGTCTGAGGGTCATAATTCCTGTAAGCGGTGATTTCGGTCTGTAATCCTTTGGTGTTTGTTCCGGGCTCCTCCGTATAGTTCCTTCTGTCGATGCCGCCGGTTTCCGTCACCGCGCCCAGGAGAGTCGTTCCATCCCATGCGGTGAACAGATGGACGCCATTCCGCGCATCCACGGTAAAGATATCCGAGTTGGCCGACAGATCCACGTAGCAGCCGGTACCGCCGGCAGTCCTGCATTCGAGAATGGTTGAGGTCGTCAGTCGCACGCTGGACAGCATTTCGGTGCCCTGATCCAATGCATCCCTGAGGACGTAGGCCCTGACATAAATATCGATGTTTCCGTCGGTTCCCGCAGGGATAGAGGTGATGGGATTGCTGTTCTCGTCCAGGAACTGCATATAGTAGGTATAGGTGGAGGCAGCATTACCGGTTCCGGCCACGATCTTGTTCAGATCGGGAAGGGCGGTGCCCGTGGTTTCGGAATAATCGTAGGTCACCGGTACCGTTACGCCTGCAATCTCGGGCTGCGCTGCATTCAAGGCAAGATCACCGGTAGCGGACTGCTGAGCGAATTCATACACCGTCTGCTTATAGGTGATGGTAAAGGTTCTGGCCGTTGCGGAACCGTAAAGTGCCAGATCTCCCCTGGTGTCTGCCGGGATCTCCGAGATGGGCATGGTGAGGTTCGCATCGGTGTACCAGCAGTCAAAGTCATAACCATTGGAGGTGGGCTGCGGCAGCGCCGTTACCGTACCGCCGGTATAGGTGGTGGGCAGGTTGTAGGTTGCGGCATCAAAGTTCGTGATACCGGTCACTGTGTAGGTGACATTGTAGGTCAGCGCCGTCACCTGACCGTAGCATGTCACATCTCCCGTCTGGGTTGCGGAGATCCGGGTAAGGGACGTGGTCAGTCCCGCATCGGAGTACCAGCCGTTAAAGTCATAGCCCGCGATGGCAGGTGCGGAAAGATCCACCGCCGTACCATAGGTGTAGGTGACGGGCAGATTGTAAGCCGTCGGATCGAAGGAATTTAATCCGTCGATGGAATAGATGATGTTGTAGGTATTGTTGGTCGCTCTGCCGTAAACCGTTACATTTCCGGTACTGGTAGCAGGGATCTCGGTGATCCGGGTGGTCCGGGCACCGTCGGAATACCAGCCGTCCAGGGTTTTTCCTTCGAGCTGAGGAACCGTCAGGGCCACAGCCGTTCCGGAGGTGTAGCTGGTGGGCAGGCCATAGGTAGCGGGATCAAATCCGCCCATACCCAGGACCTGATAGGAGATGGTAAAGCTTGTTGCCGTTGCGACACCGTAGACCGTCACATCCTCTTTTTCTGCCGCAGAGATCGCACTGATGGGTGCAGTACGGCCCGCATCCGCATACCAGCCGTCAAAGGTATATCCCGGGATGGAAGGGATAGTCAGTCCGGAGCCGACCCCTTCCGTGTAGGTCAGGGGCAGTCCGTAATCTCCGGGGTTAAAGCCCTGGATGCCTTCCACCACGTAGAAGATATTGTGGGTCTTCTCATCCGCAGTCTTCACGGCGATGCCGTAGAGGCCGATGTCTCCCACGGTGTCCTCGGGCAGCGTGGAGACTGCCTCCTTCATGGTTTTGTCGGTGTACCAACCGTAGAAATCATAGCCCCAGATGGAAGGACTGGGGATATCGATCTCGGAGCCCACCTTGTAGGTCATGGGCATGCCGTAGCCGGCGGCGTCAAAGCTTGCGATGCCGTCCACTGCATAGGAGATCTTAAACTCCATGGGCGTAAACTTTCCGTAGAGACGGATATTACCGACCTCTTCTTCGGAGATGGCAGTTACGGACTGCTTCAATCCCTCGTCCGCATACCAGCCGTCAAAGATATAACCGGGCTTCTCGGGCTTTACCAGGGCAGCCCCCTCGCCGCTGACATAGGTAGTGACGAGTTTAAATTCTCCTGCATTAAAGGACTTCAGTCCCGTAACGGTATAGAGCACGGAGTAGGTCTCGCCAAGCTTGTCGCCGTCCTCGATCCAGGCGCCGTAGAATGTCCTGTCGCCTTCATCATCCTTGCCGATGGCTCCTGCGGAGGTGGTCAGATCCGCATCCTCGTACCAGCCGTCAAAGGTATACCCTTCCTTTGCAGGAGAAGGGAAGCCGGCGAGGCCCTCTCCGTAGACATAGGAATCGGGGTAGTCGCCGCCGGACATGACACTGCCGTCAATGATCCAGGTAAGGCCGTAGGTCACACCGGGCTCCTCCTCTGGCTCCGTGGGCTCTTCCACAGTGTCCACGGGATTCTCATCCTCGGGGAAGAGCCAGTCATCGAATTCATCGGGCACCCAGCCGGTATCCTCCAGGATCCTCTTCCGCAGAGGCTCCAGTTCCGGATCCTGCCGCAGGAGCTGACGCAGGCGCTCCGGCAGGTCATGAGGGTTTACGTTTTCCACGAAAAAGTCCACACTGTCCTCTCCCTCCTTGTCATCGAAGAGATAGACATGGACATGCTGCCCGGCCACGATATCGATCTCCTTGGTCGCGCCGGTCTTCGGGTTGGTACCGACGATATGAAGCTTGCCGTCCAGGAGGTATACATCTCCGGAAGAAGAATCGATCCAGGCGCTGGTTCCGCGGATACCCACGATCATGGTAGAGGTGCGGATATCAAAGGATTCGTCGTCGTTGAGCTTTTCGGTCACGTTAAAGAGCAGGCTCCCCTGCTGCAGATCCAGGGCCAGAGCCTTGCCGGATTTATTGATCGCCAGGCGGGAATCCTCTACCATGGTGACGATCTTCGTGGTATCCATGTCCAGCTTCAGCTCACCGTCAGCTCCTGTGTTCAGAAGACTGCCGCTGTTTAAGCGCATGTTGTCCAGAAGCTCTCTGTCCGCTCCCTTCTCGTCCTGCAATGCCACGGTGCCGTTTCGTTCAATGAGACGGATCACCACCGCTGACAGGTCGTTTTTACCGTTCAGGAGGAAAATCGCCGCCACAATACCGGCGATGACGAGCAGCGCGCACAGAATGATGATGATGATGCGCTTTTTACTGCCTTTCTTTCCCTCGTCCTTCGTTTGTTGCAGTTTGGTCTCTTCTGCCATGATGCTTCCCTTCCTTGTTTACCGGATCATGAATCCGATTTAATTGTTTACCAATGCATCCAGATAAAGATAAGAGGACAGGTGCGGCGGATTAGAAATCGTTGTGTCATAGCCGATCGCTAAATACATCACCCACGTTCCCGTAAACGAAGCGTCAGTGTAAAACTCGACTGTCGTCTCGTATGCCTGCACATTCGGATTACTCTGAGGAGAGGTTCCGCTCCAACCGGAGGCATCCACGATCTCAGTGGATCCGTTATTGTCCCGCAGAAGGCCCACCAGTGCCTGATCATTCCATATGGTGAGCATGTGGTAATCTCCCTGCACGTCCCGGATAAAATATTGGGGTCCGTGCGTCTGATCCACGAACAGTTGCTGTGGACCTCCTCCGATCGCGACCTGCGCGCCCGTATCGAAGATCAACAGATCTCCCTGCTGATTGATGCTTGTGAAATATCCATTGGTATCTCCCCAGGGATCCTCGACCTGATAGGACTTCACGTACAGATCCACATCCGCATCGGTGCCGGCAGGAATGGATGTGACCCGATTCCCGTTGGCATCATAGAAGCCTTCATAGAACAACGTCGGCTCATATCCGGCACCGGCCGCAACCCACCCAACATACGAGAGGGCCGGCAAAGCCGTATCCGTTTCGGAGTATGTGAACTCCACGGGTACCTCCACATCTCCGATCTTCGGAGTTGCAGCGCCTGCCAGATTCATATCGGCAGGGGCCGATGCAGCCTGCTGTAACTGATATGTGGTCGCATAGTAGGTGATCGTATGGGTGTGTGCCGTCACCGTACCGTAGAGCGTCAGGTCTCCTGTCTGCGTAGCCGGGATCTCGGTAATGGCCACGGTCCGACCCGTGTCGGAATACCAGCCTGCGAAATCGTGACCCGTGATGACCGGCGCAGTGAGGGAACTCGCCGTTCCGTAAGTATACTCTACAGGCAGGTTGTAAGCTGCTGCGTCGAAATGATTTACCCCCGTTACATCATAGGAGATGGCATAGGTATTGTTGGTCACGCTGCCATAGACCGTCACGTTTCCGGTCATGGTAGCGGCGATCTCGGTGATCGCCGTGGTCATGCCCGCATCGGCATACCAGCCGTCAAAGGTACGTCCCTCCAGGGTGATGGCGGAGAGGGTCGCTCCCACACCGTAGGTGTAGGCAGTGGGCAGGTTGTATGCCGCGGGATCAAAGTCATTCAGTCCCGTGACATTGTAGGAAATGGTATAGGCATTCGCAGTGGCAATGCCGTAGACCGTCACATCCCCCTTCTGCTCCGGGGAGATGGAATCCATGCGCACGGCGCGGCCCGCATCGGCATACCAGCCGTCAAAGGTGTGGCCGGTGATGGCAGGGATGGTAAGCCCGGAGCCCACACCTTCCGTGTAGGTCAGAGGGCACGCGTAATCGGAAGGATCAAAGTCCGCAAAGCCCTCCACAACATAGTGGATGTTGCTGACGACCACTTCATCCTCGTCGTCATCGTCGTCCTCCGCCTTCACGGCTATGCCGTAGAGGCCGATGTCTCCGATGGTTTCGGCGGGGATGTAGGATACCGCCTCCTTCATGGTGTTGTCCCGGTACCAGCCGTAGAAATCATAGCCCCAGATGGAAGGGCTGGGGATATCGATCTCGGAGCCCACCTTGTAAGTCATGGGCATGCCGTACCCGGCGGCATCGAAGCTGCCGATACCATCAACGGTGTAAGAGATCCTGTATTCATGAGGGATGAACCTGCCATACAGCCGGACATTCCCCACCTGCTCCCCGGAGATGGCGGAGGCAGCTTTCTTCATAGCCTCGTCCTCGTACCATCCGTCGAAGGTATAGCCGGGCTTTTCGGGCTTTACCAGTGCGGTCTCCTCGCCGCTGACATAGGAAGTGACCAGCTGAAAATCTCCAACACTAAAGGACTTCAGACCGGTGACGGTATAGAGCACGGAATAGGTCTCACCGACCGCATCTCCGTCAGAGATCCAGGTGCCATAGAAGGTCAGGTCGCCCTCCTCATCCTTTGCAATGGCAGCAGCAGAGACCGTCAGCTCCGGGTCCAGATACCATCCGTCAAAGGTAAAGCCTTCCCTCACGGGAGACGGGAATCCGGAAAGACCCACACCGGGCTTGTAGGAATCGGGATAGTCCGCGCCTTTCATGACAGTTCCATCGATCAGCCAGGTAATGACACAGGTCAGATCGCCCCCATCAATGGGCGCTTTTGTGACTTCATCAGAGTCGTTCCCATCATGCCACGGAGCCCCTTCGGGGAAGAGCCAATCATCGAAATCGTCCGGTTGCCAGCCGGTATCCTGAAGGACTCTCTCTCGTAAGGATTCCAGATCCGTGTCCTCTCTCAGAACCTGACGGAGTCTCTCCGGCAGATCATGCGGCTGAACGTCCTCTACGAAAAAAGCGACACTGTCGTCACCGTCTTTATCATCAAAAAGGAACACCTTCACATGCTGACCGGCCTGAATATCGATCTCTTTCGTCGCACCGGTTTTGGGGTTTGTGCCGATGATGTGGAGCATGCCATCCAGAAGGAACACTTCCTCCGCATCGGCATCCACCCAGGCTGAGGTACCGCGGATGCCCACCATCATGTTGGAGGTGCGGATGTCGAAGCTTTCGTCATCGTTCAGATGCTCGGTAACATTGAAGAGCAGATTGCCGCCAAGCAGATCCAGCGTCAGTGCCTTCCCGTCCTTATGGATCTCCAGACGGGAATTTTCCACCATGGTAAGGATCCTGGTGGTGTCCATGTCCAGCTTGAGTAAACCGTCTGCACCGGTGGACAGGATGCTGCCGCCGGAGAGGCGCATATTGTCCAGGAGTTCTCTGTCCGATCCCTTCTCATCCTGCAATGCCACAGTGCCGTCGCGCTCAATGAGACGGATCACCACCGCAGAGAGATCATCTTTTCCGTTCAGCAGGAAGATCGCCGCCAAAGTGCCCGCGACGAGCAGGAGAGCGCACAGCAGGATCCATATGAACTTTTTGCTCTTTCCTCTCTCATTTTCTGAGGACTGCAGTGCTTTCTCATCACTCATGGGCGATACCTCTTCCGCCTGTAATCGTCCCGGCGGGATCGTGTCTGCTACATGGGTTTATGCTTCGTCCTTCTTCCAGGCGCCGCTCCTCTCAAAGAGATCCAGGATCTCTCCGTCCAGCTTGCCTTCTTCCTGCATGCTGTGCAGGATCCCCAGTGCCTTCTCACAGGGCATGGGAGGCTTGTAGGGCCTGTCCTCTGCCGTGAGGGCATCGTAGATATCGATGATGGTAAGGAGGCGAACCTCTTTCGGAAGGTCCTCCGCCTTCAGATGCTTCGGATAGCCGGAGCCGTCCAGCAGCTCGTGGTGGCCGCCGGCCCACTCGGGTACTTTCAGGTAGGAACCGCTGAACTTCATGCGGGAGAGCATCTCTGCGGTGCGGACCACATGGCTCTGCATGATCTGCCGCTCCTCGTCCGTCAGGGTACCCTTCTGGATCAGCATGCAGTGCAGCTCCGTCTCGTTCAGCATGGGCACGGGATTTCCTTCGGAATCCAGCACATTGTGTTCTCCCATGGCACGGATCTGTGCCATCACGTCATCCGGCAGGAAGCCGGCGCTGTTTTTGGCAAGGATCAGGTCTCTGGACTCTTCGATGTAACGGATCTCTTCCTCCGCTGCATCCTTCTCCTCAGGATGCTCCAGCAGACGGATCCGTTGCATCAGGATTGCCACCTCCAGCTTGTGCATGAGGCCGGTGACATTCACCCCCAGACGGTCTGCTTTGTCCATGACCTCCAGCGGGATCACCAGTTTTCCCACGTCATGGAGCCAGACGCTCATGAGGAAGGGATCGATGGCATCCTCGGCAAATTTCCACTCGCTGTCGGAAGCATTCAGCCACTCGATGAAACGCTGGCCGTAGCGCACCATACTGCGGGTGTGATTGGCGTTGTAGGGACTCCTCATGTCGATGGCGCTTGCCATAACCTGCACGAAGGAATGGAGGATATCAAACACTTCCTGAGCCAGCCTGCGGTTGTTCATACTCACCGCAGCCAGGGAGGACAGCGCGTAGATGGTTCTCTCGTACTCCTCCGAGAAAGGAATGACATTGCCGTCAGAATCCATAGCGTTCAGGAGCTGCAGCACACCGATGACATTTCCCTTGTCATCCTCCATGGGAAGGACCAGCAGGGAAGTGGTTCTGTAATTGTTCAGTGCATCGTATTTTTTGGGACCTGAGAAATCATATTCGGTGGATTCATAAACGTCCGGGACATTGATGCGTCTCTTTTCCCGGGCACAGATGGCACAGATATTACCCGCATCCAGCGATACGGGAGGCAGTGTGACGTTCCCCTG
Source organism: Lachnospiraceae bacterium (assembly GCA_016286555.1). Classification (GTDB taxonomy): domain Bacteria; phylum Bacillota; class Clostridia; order Lachnospirales; family Lachnospiraceae; genus AC2028. The sequence goes on from JAEETA010000013.1 coordinate 56,782, forward strand.
GCTCTTGGACATGTGGAAGTTCTTGGAACGGGTCACCACGTTATGGAAATGCAGAAATCCGTCTTCCAGACTATAGACGGTACCGCCGTCGCAGCCTGTCAGATCCATGGCCTCGCCGATGATGTGATCCAGCACCAGGTCAATGTTTTTCTGCGCAGACAGCTCAATGGCGATCTGAATCAGACGGTCATTTGAAAGTTCCCTCACGTTCTCCCTCCTCAAATCTCGATCACCTGAAGTCTCTTTGCGTAAGCCGCATCCGGGCATTTGGCCTGCAGGGCCTGTTCCCGTTTTGCCAGCATCTCGTCCGTATGTCTGGGATCGTGGTGGGTCAGAAGGAGCTTCTTCGCCCCCGCTTCCGCCATGATCCGTAATCCCATCTCCGGGGTGGAATGACCAAATCCCGCCCTGGAAGGGTATTCTTCTTCAAAATACTGCCCGTCGTAGATCAGGAGGTCACACCCTTCTGCGAACTCCGCCAGTCTTTCCTCCAGATCCCCGGAATGTTCAAAGTCCGTGGCATAGACCAGGGATTTGCTTTCGTGCGTAATGCGAAAGATCGTGCATCCGCCGGGATGAACCCCCTCCATGGTATCCACCCGGACATTCCCCAGGAAAAAGGTATCCTTTACCTCGGAAAAACGCAGGTCCGCGGGGAAGGACTCCACCATCACCGGCCACAGCGGCGGAGAGAAGAGATGGTCTACCTGCGCCTGCACATCTCCGATGGTTCTGCGGACGCCGTAGATGGTCACCACCTTGTCCGCCACGAAGAGGTGCCGGAAAAAGCACAGTCCCATCATATGGTCCAGGTGCGGATGAGTCAGCAGTACGCTGACATGTCCCTCCAGATGCTCCGGCGCTGCCATGAGGCCACTGCCCGCATCCAGAAAAATGGTCTGTCCTGCTGCCTCCAGGAGATATGCGGAGGTGGCTCCGCCATAGATTGTAAATTCGGGTCCGTCCACGGGAATGGATCCCCGGGCTCCCAAAACTGTCAGCCTCATATACCTGTTGCCCCCGAAATACGTATATTCCGCCCCATCTTAAAAACAGACATACTCGGTTACATTAAATCACATTTGTTGTCAAAAGAAAAGGCATTGTTGTCATGTTTTTCTCAAATAGGCAGTTTTCTGCATTTTTATGGAAACGCAAACCCCGGAAAGCGCGATTTTGCGTTTCCGGGGGTCTATTTTTCAGTATTTATGGGATCATGACACCGCATCCACGTAATACTTGGCCTGCGCGGCGAACATCTCGGCATAGATTCCGCCGGGGAGATTCACCAGCTCGTCGTGGGTACCGTATTCTTTAATGGTTTTGTCGGAAAAGACTGCGATGTGGTCACAGAATTTACAGCTGGAAAGCCTGTGGGAAATGTAGATGGCAGACTTCCCGCCGACAAGCGTGTCAAATTTGCGGTAGATATCATACTCTGCCAAAGGATCCAGGGCCGCGGTGGGCTCGTCCAGGATCACGATGGGCGCGCTGCGATAAAGAGCGCGGCTGATGGCAGTCTTCTGCTGCTGTCCGCCGGAGAGTTCCGTTCCGTCCTCGTCGAAGCCCTTAAAGAGGGTGGTATCATAACCTTTGGGCAGCTTCTGCGCATCTTCATAGAGGCCGGAGAGCTTCAGGGTCTCCTCGAAGAAGGCATCGTCCGCCGGCCGCAGACAGTCTCCCGCTTCGACGTTTTCCCGCAGGGAGAAGGGGAAGAGCTTAAAGTCCTGGAAGACCACGGCGAAGTGTCTGCGATATTCCGCCTCGTCGTACTCCCGGATATCCACGCCGTCCAGCAGGATCCGCCCTTCCGTCACATCGTAGAGCCGGCACAGGAGCTTGATCATGGTGGTCTTACCGGCGCCGTTGAGGCCCACCACGGAAAGGTGTTCCCCGGGGCGGATGGTGAGGTTCACGTCCCGCAGCACATCCTCCTCACTTCTGGGATACCGGAAAGAGACATGATCAAAGACGATGGTGTGTTCCCCCTCCTGCTTTACGGGTTTCTCTCCCTTCAGCAGTGCATCGGGATACTCCAGATACTTCAGGAACTGGTACGCGTAGCTGCACTTCTGGGTAAGATCCTGGAGGTTACCTCCGATGCCCATGAGGCTGCCGTAGAGACGGCTGGCGGCGGAGGCGCACATGGTAAAATCACCCACAGTGATGATTCCCTTCAAAGCACGGAGTCCCATGTAGAGGTAGCTGACCCCATCCCGGATGGCATTGGCTAGGTTCGACTTGTAGGTATTTTTCCGCTGGATGAGGCTCTGCTCATGCCAGAGATCGATCTGCTCCCCGGCAAAGTCTCCGCCCCTTTCACCGAACATTTCCGCGCAGTCGTAGAGTCTGGTGTCCATACCGTGGCGATAGGAAGGTACATCGAAGAAAAAGTATCCGAAGAGGCGGTTGGACTTGGCCAGCTTCAGAAAGAATTCCACATTTACCTTCTGGTTTTTCACGTTGTAGTAGCAGACTGCCGCCATGGCCAAGACCTGCACCGGAATGAGCAGAGGGCAATAGAAAGCGATGAGGGTCACCACACTGCAGAGGAGGACGAGATTGTACACCACCTCATAGAAGCACCGAAGGACGCCGATGACGCCGCCGGAATACCAGGAGATGCCCTCCTTTGCCTTGTTCTGCTGGTCCAGCACCGTGGGATCCTCGGTATATTGGAAATCCATCTCCATGGACTTGGTGCATAGGCGGTACTGCAGGACTCTGTCAAAATAGGCGGAGTACCAGTTTAAGGAGGAGTCCGCAGTGTTTCCCAGGAAGCGGGAAAGGAGCTCCGCCCCCACGGTCAGACCCACATACAGAAGGATGCGCTGCATATGGTCCTCTAAAGGAAGCCCGCTCTTGATGGCCATGATCTCATCCACCAGGAGTTTGGGCAGGAGCAGGACTTTCAACTCCGACAGTGCGGCACCGAAAAATTTCAGGATGTAGAGGAAGAAAACGCTCTTTTTCTCGGTCCATGCGATCTTTAACATATAGCCCAGGGATCGTTTGGTCATGTGCCATACGCTGGGGCCTTTTTCCATTTGAGATTCGTATTCTTTGATCATGAATGATCTCCTTATTGTGTGTCATACGGATGGCTCCGTTTCTTCGAAACTCCCGCCATCCTCCTAGTACAACAGACCGCTTTGCGCTCTGTTGTCATGCATTCGCAATCCGCTGATTCACTTCGTGAATCGCTACTTGCTCATGCCCGGGAGGGTCCCAAAGTCTCAATGCTCCTCTTGCAAGCAAGATCGCATTGTATGCTTGTTTTTTGTGTGGAATACGGATGGCTCCGTTTCTTCGAAACTCCCGCCATCCTCCGTCCATTCGCAATCCGCTGATTCACTTCGTGAATCGCTACTTGCTCATGTCCGGGCGGGTCCCAAAGTCTCAATGCTCCTCTTGCAAGCAAGATCGCATTGTGACCTTGGTCCCCTTATTCCACATAGTACTGAGCTTGAACACGGAACATTTCGCTGTATGCGCCGCCCTGTTCCAGGAGGCTTTCGTGGGTGCCGTACTCCGCCAGCGCCGCATCCTTAAACATGGCCACATGATCGCAGAACTGTGTGGAGCTGAGTCTGTGGCTGATGTAGATGGCTGTCTTGCCCGAGACCAGACGGTCGAATTCCCGATAGAGTCTGGACTCTGCCAGAGCGTCCAACGCAGCGGTTGGCTCATCCAGCACGATCACGGGAGCATCCTTGTAGAGAGCTCTGGCCAGTGCGATCTTCTGCTTTTCGCCGCCGGAAAAATCGACACCGTCGTCATAAATCACCTTCAGCACTTCCGTGTCGACGCCCTTTTCCAGCTCCGCCACCTTCTCCTCCATTCCCGCATCCGCCAGGCTCTTTAGAGCCCGGTCCTTATCCGTTGCTTCGGGGGTGGTCATGGAGACATTGTTGCTTAAGGGGAAGGCGAAGAGACACACCTCCTGGAAGGCGGGGGAAAAGAGTCTGTAATAGTCTCTCCGGTCAAAGGTGGATACGTCGATACCGTTTAAGAGGATCCGTCCTTTGGTGGGCTCATAGAGCCGCAACAGGAGCTTGATGAAGGTGGATTTTCCGGCGCCGTTCTGTCCCACCACCGCCAGTTTTTCTCCGGCCTTCACCGTGAGATTCAGTCCTTTGACGGCATACTCCTCGGCATTCGGATATTTGAACCACACATCCTCAAAGGTAAATTCATAAGTATCATATTTCGGAATGGGATCGCCGCCCTCCTTCAGGTCGGAATCGATGTCCATGAAGCTGCGGAAATCGTCCACTTCTCTGTTTCTTGCCAGCAGGTCCGTGATATTGCCCAGGACGCTGACCATGTAGCTGAAAAAGGTGGCTGCAGAGCCCAGGTAAAGGGTAAAGTTACCCACGCTCAGATCCTTATGGATCACACAGTAGATCAGCCATGCGTAGAGTCCCACCTGAGCGACGGCCCAGAGGAGATTGCCGATCTGACCGCAGACCCACCAGCGCAGCTCGTTTTCCTTCGCTGCTGCCAGGCGCTCTTCTCCCAGGGCTTTGTATTTTTTCATGAGGAAGTCTTTGAGACCGTACATGCGGATGTCCTTCGCCGCGGAAAAATCGGTGAAGGTGTAAGACATGTAATTATCCTTCCGCCACCAGGTGGCCAGAGGATCCCAGATCTTTTTCTTGCAGACTTTGTTGGTGTGATTCTGGACCAGAGCCTGAAGCACGGCGATGCCCGCCATGCCCAACACCACGGGAAGGCTAAGCGTACCCATGATCACGAGGCCTGCGATAACAACCGACAGATTTGTCAGAAATCGCTCCGTGACCCGCATCATGCCCTCCACGCCGTTATCATTGTTGTTGGTGGCGTTTCCGGCCTTCTGATAACAGTCCATCACATCCTTGTCCTCCAGATTCTGGAAGCGTTGGGTCATGAACTTGCGATTTTTCTCGAAGATCAGAAAGAATCTGGAATTGATGTAACGATACCAGTTCTCACTGTATCCGTAACTTTCACTGACAGTAAAGAGTACCTGGATCAGGAAAAGGATGCCGATGGTGACGAGGAGCCCCTTAGGGTCCTGTCCTTCCGTGATGGCATCGATGACGAATTTTGAGATAAAAGTCCAAAGATATCTGGTGACGGTGACAGAAATAACGAGCACCAGCCAGACAAATTTCAATTTCGGCTCCGTCCGGAACATGGATCCCAGAACATAATCCATGTTGGACTTCAGGCCGTACACATGGTGCAGCCTGTTCTTTGCTTCTTCGTTTTCTTTTTTTCTCCCCATACCCTCATTCCTTTCGGCGCCCCGCCCCCCCCTTTAGAAGCGGGTGCCGCAATATGTGTCCATTTCTTTCGGCCTCGTCCCTCAGAGCAGACACCGCAAGCTTCGCTCATTTCTGTCCTTTCAAGCCGGCTGTTTTCCGGTGGAGATCTTCTTCACCCACTTGCCGGTCTGCAGTCTGTGATAGCTCCAGAAGGTCTTGATGATCTGATCGGACTTCAGGGCCACATAGATCCAGAAGGGATCCAGCTTCAGCACAAAGGCTGTGATGAGTCCCAGGGGGATGGAGACGACCCAGAGGAAAATATTGTCCGTGATCATCAGCATTTTCGTATCGCCGCCGCCTCGCAGGACGCCCTTGGTCATGATGCTGTTGGTGGCCTGGAAAATGATGATGACGCTGAGCGCGATCATGAGCTGCTCCGCGATGGCTTTGGTATCCTCCGCCAGTCCCGAATAGGAGCCAATGACGGGATTTTTGATCAGCATGATGATGAGCGCGGAGATCAGCCCCAGACCAATGCCCAGTCCGAAGAAGAGATACCCCTGCCGCATGGTTTTTTCCCTGTCTCCCGTGCCAAGGGTCTGGCCGGTGACGATGGCGCCGGACTGGCTGACACCGGAAACCACCACGGAACTGAGCTGCTGGGTCACTGCGGTGATGGCAACCGCCGCCACCATTTTGGTGCCCACATGTCCGATGATGATGGACACGGTATTGTTACCGATGGCCAGAATGCCGTCGCTGATGAGTACGGGAATGCAGATCCGGATGTACTCTCCCAGGAGGGAGCCGGTCTTCATGAACATGTGCTCAAAGCGGAACTCAATCTCCTTATCCCGCACCAGAAGATAACCCACGATGATGGCCGCCTCAAAGATCCGGGCGATGAGGGTACCGATGGCGGCACCTGCCACCTCCATGCGGGGCGCGCCCAGCTTACCGAAGATAAAGGCATAATTTGCCAGGATGTTTACGAAAAAGGCGCCGAAGGAGACCAGCAGCGGGAGCCGCACCTGCCGCACGGAGCGCAGGGCGATGGTGGTGGTAAGAGACGCTCCCAGGAAAAAGTAGCTCAGCACAGACCATCGGAAATAGGTGGTGCCCAGCGCCACGATGTGCTCCTCCGTGGTGTAGGTCCGCATGATGAATTCCGGGAAAAATGCGGTGGCCAGAGCGAAGAGGAGTGCCAGGGCCAGGGTGAGCCGCAGCATGAGGCACACGGTCTGCCGCAGGGCGGTCTCCGCCTTCTCCGGCGCATCTCCCGCGGATTTCATGCCGTAATACCGGGACACCAGCACCGATGCTCCCATGCCCAAACCCATGCAGAAAATGTGGTAAATGGTGATGAAGGAATTGGCCAGGGAGGTGGCGCTCAGGGCATCCTCCGACAGGCTTCCCACCATGATGGTGTCGATCATATTCACACCGATGGTCACCAGACTCTGGAGAGCGATGGGCAGTGCCAGGGTAAAGACATTGCGGTAAAAATGCGGATCCTTGTCGAAAAGTTTATGCTTCATGGGTTCAATCTTTCTCGAAAACAAACACGTTCCAGGAGAGAGGCTTTACATGTGCCTTCAGCTCTCCGTTCTCAAAGCTGCAGTCCGCGATCTCCGCAGGACTGATGCGCGTGTCATTTTCGTAGGTATTTTTCTCCTCGAGATCACCGGCGCGGAGCTGCGTCGCCTTCGCGATGTGATACCCTTCAAAGCCCTTCACGTCCAGGGTCAGGGGGTACTCCGTCTCCTCATTCCGGTTGATGACAAAGACGGTGAGGCGATCCTGCTCTTTATTCCAGGCGGAAGCAGCATCGATGTAGGGCACGCCCTCCATGCCGGTGTACTGGGAAGTGTCCTCGATGGCGTAACCCGGCATATCGTAAGTCTCACAGGCCACCTTCGTCTCCATGGATGTTCCCTTTGCGTAGGTCAGAAGATCCAGGAATGCATAGTGGGCACCGGAACGCCAGACATGGTCATGGTTTGCGGCAGCCAGTGCTCCCAGGCCTCCGGTCATGCAGCCGATCTTCACCCGGTCCGCATGCCGCAGCAGGGCCAACTGAATGGAGGTCATAGACAGGACATGGATCATGTCGCCGCCGGGGAAGGTGCGCTCCGGCATGTTGTCGGGATCGTGGAGGACATAGGTTCTGTTGGGATCGAAACGGTAGTGGTTCCGGGACATGTTGTAACGACCGTAGCCGGGATGCAATGCCTCCAGGGGCCGGATCATGGCGCCGTACTCGTCGAAGGAAAGCATCACCTTTTTCGGAGAACGGTGCTTGGATGCCACCAGATCGATCATGGCGATCTCTTTTTCGATGAAGTCCTCATAGTAGTGGGAACCGCCCAGAAGTGCTTTCATATCTCCGGGAGGTGCGCTGTGATAGTGGTGCACGGACACATAGTCCACCACGTCGTAGCACTTATTGAGCACGGTCTCGTCCCAGTCCGGGAAGGTCTCCATAAAGGGTGCGGAGGAACCGCAGACCGCAGTCTCGATGGTCTTGTCGATCCACTTCATGGCTTTGGAAGCTTCCAGGACCTTGTGACCGTAGCCTTCGGGGTTCTTATCCCAGGCTCCCAGCTGCCAGGGGCCGTCCATCTCGTTGCCCAGGTACCAGACCTTTACGCCGTAGGGATCCTCGTGACCGTATTTTTTCCGGAGATCGGACCAGTAGGTGCCGCCGGTATGGTTGGTGTATTCCACGATATCCATGGCATCCTGGATGGAGCCGGTGCCCATGTTCACGGTGTAGAGAGGCTCAGTGCCTACCTTCTCCGCCCACTGCAGGTACTCGTCATGGCCCACATCGTTCAGAATATATTGATGCCATGCGGGATCCAGGTGTGCTTTCCGCTGTTCCATGGGTCCGATGGAATCCTTCCACTGCCATGCGGAGACGAAATTACCGCCGGGCATGCGGACAGCGGGCAGTCCCGTCTGCTTCAGAGCTTCGATGAAATCCTTCCGGAATCCCTGCTCATCCGCGGTGGGGTGCTTTGGATTGAACATGGTGCCGTTTACCATGGTGCCGATGGGCTCCAGAAAAGCGGAGAAAAGTCTGGGTGAGATCTCCCCCACCGGAAATGCCGGATGAACCGTTACTTTTGCGTTTTGTGCCATAATGTCCCCCCTTATTTTCTGCATTGCAGCAGAATCTCTGAGTTCTGCCGTCATGCATTTCAATCAAAATTTCATGAGAGAAAGCCCTCAGTTTTCCCTCATCTTCTTCAGAAAATCATCAAATTCCCGGGTCCAGGATGCATCTGCGGATTTCCCCCGGAATTCCGTTTCCGACATCTGCGTCAGAATCTCTCCCAGATATTCCGTGGTCTTTTTTGCTCCGTCGTAATTGGTATGGCGACCGTCCTCCGCCACATCCGTCAGCGGGTCCAGACCTGCTGCCAGCCCCATCTCTGCGGTATTGAAATCATAGAAGGGAATGCCCCTCGATCCGCAGTATTCCGCCACACGGTTGTGATACCCCATATCCCAGCGATTCACATCTGCTCTGGCCTGGAGGGTCTTTACCACGATGAGCTGTATGCCCTTTTCGTTACAAAAGTCCGCGATGCGATCCGCGTGATCAAATTTGAGATAAGCACTGTCATCGGAAGTCTCATCCAGGATCTGCTCCGCGGTCTGCGCTCTGGACAAAACCGGCACATACCCCCGCAGAAATGCCGCTTCCTCCCGCACGGGAGCAAAGGCATTTTTCATGCTTCCGCTTTCCCAGAAGTCATGGAATTCAAACACCGGAAACAGCACCTTGTAACTCTCCCGCTTGTAGGTCAAGGCCAGCTTCGGATAAGTGCTCAGGCGTTTCATGGTGTTCAGGGATCGAAGGTCATTCGCCACATCCCCGTGTGACATGGGAAAGCTCATGGCTTCCACCACCAGCACCTTGTAATGCTGGGTCTTCCAGGCTTCCTCCGCCCAGAGATAATCCGCCAGCATGGACTGGTTCGGTGACCCGCAGATATAGGAAGAGATGCCGTATTCCTCCTCCAGCACCGCAGGCACGAAGCCGCAATAGGCCAGGCTGGAGCCCACGAAAAGCACGTCCAGACTGTCCTCCTCCAGGGCATAGAAATCCCGGTGGTCGTTTCCCGCATCCCGGATCCCCCGCAGACTTAAAGCAGAGGCCAGGAAAAGGAGTAAGAGCGCTCCCGCCGTAAATGCAATTGTGGTCCACACTTTTTTCATAAGGCCTGCCCTAGAAGATGAAATAGATAAACGCGCCGCTACCGTTGCCGTAGACTCCTAACAGGATCACGGACAGGAGCAGTGCGTAAGCTGCGGTCCAGGCAAGGGCCCGGTTTCCGGAAAGGATGCGATCCCGGAGCAAAACACCCCGCACTTTACAAATATCGGAGACCAGAAGCAACAACGCAGCGATAACCAGGACCGCACAGGCTCTGCCGCTAATGACGGTGCCGAAAAATCCTGCCGCTGCAGGCGTTCCAAAATCTCTTCCGATGGATGCCAGAACTGCCAGGGCATCCCCCAGGTCGGGCGCCCGGAAAAACACAAAACAAAAGGCAAAGAGCAGATAGGTAAGTAGGATTCGCAGGATCCGTACCCCTGTATGTTTGCTCTCACTATTCCATTTTAAGAGCCCCTCCGCCACCTGGAAAATGCCCAGCAGCAGTCCCCACACCACGAAGGTCCAGTTTGCTCCGTGCCAGAGGCCGCTTAAGGCACAGACGATGAGGAGGTTCAGGTATTTCCGTCCGGTGCCCTTTCGGTTGCCTCCCAGAGGGTAATAGACGTAGTTCCGGAACCAGTTGTAGAGAGACACATGCCAGCGCCGCCACAGGTCCGCGAAGGATTCCGACAGGAAAGGTGCACGGAAATTGTCCGTCATGGTAAAGCCCATCACCTCTCCCGCTCCGAGAGCGATGGTGGAATATCCGTAGAAATCCGTATAGATCTGGAGGGGGAAGAGAAGGGCAGCCAGCAGCTGCCATGCACCGGGATAAACTGCGGTATTACCGAAGACGGCATCCACGATGAGACCCGTCCGGTCCGCAATGACCAGCTTCAGGAAATACCCCCAGAGCATGCGAAACAACCCACGTTTTACCCTATCATAATCGAAGGTGTGGAGATACTTAAATTGTGCCAGGAAATTCTTAGACAGTTCTATGGGGCCCGCCACCAGCTGAGGGAAGAAAGAGATATAGAGGGCGTAGTCGATGAAGTTCCGTTCCGGTGCCACATCTCCCCGGTACACATCGATAACATAGCTGAGGTTCTGGAAGATGTAGAAAGAGATGCCCACCGGCAGGAGCAAACTGACAGTAATGTCAAGACGAGACCCCGCGGTCACCCGCAAAATCCCATTCACGGTAGCGATGAGGAAATTGGCATATTTGAAGAGGAAGAGCAGAAACACGGGAACGAAGACACCGAAGGCCAGGACCCCTTTGGCGCCCCGCTTTGCACCGCTTTTCAGGAATCCGAAATGATGCATCATCCGGGACCAGCCGTAGGAAAATGCGGTGATCCCGAAGAGCAACATCGCGTATTTCGCGTTCCAGGACATATAGAAAAAATAGCTGGCCAAAAGGAGCCAGAGGTTCCTGATCCGGTGCTGCGGGATCAGAAAATAGACCACGCAGGTCACCGGAAAAAACAGGATAAACTCAAAGGAAGAAAAAGACATTTGTGGTCCTCGCTATTACTGTCGCGATTTTTTCCTTTTCACGTTGCGGGGTTAACCCATCAACCGTTTACGGTAAAGCTGATAAAGCATCTGTCATCGTAGGAGATGCAGCCCTTTTTGATGCCCTTGGTGCCCCGGAGCTTGTAGATGCACAGGGGGTCCTCCTCCAGACATTCTTTCAGATAATCTTCCGACTCCTCCAGCGTGTCGAAAAGCTTCGGATATCCGTCGGATGCCAGCACCACAAAGTCGCCGGTCTGGACCTGATAGACCTTCACCCGCTCCTTGTGGATGGGTCCGCCGTTGATGACATCATAGCCGAAGGACAGGTCGGAATTGGCAAAGCCGGTAAATTCTTTCAGGAAGGGCAGGATCTGTGCCCGGCCGTAGTCCTCCTCGTCAGATTCGTTGATATCCATGCCCCGAAGCTGCGCCGCTTCCACACAGAAGGCACGGAGATCCGAAAGCATCATGTCACCCTTCTTAATGTTGCGGTAGGATTTTTCATTGATCCGCAGCATACAGTCGCCGAAGCTCCAGATCTCCCGACGATAGCAGCTGAACAGGAGCACGCTGGCCTGGAGGAATTCCTCAGGCTCCATGACAGAGGTATCCACCCCTTCCGTCTCGTAGGCTTTTTTCACGGCGTTATTCAGCAGTTCTATGGCGGAATGGGCATCGATCTCGGGATCCATACCGCGGATGGTCTCCGCCAGAAGGTTCGATACGAATACATCCCCCCGCTGTCCGTTCCAGAGGCGGGATCCCTTGGGGGTGGCACCGTCGATGACGGCGATGAAGTTTTTATCATCCACCACACAGTCGCCGCAGGGCTCTCCTTCTCCGTATTTTGACATGAGGAAGGTCTGCTTTTTTCCGGCGCTGACATGATGGCGGTCCACCATGAGAATGCCGTAATTTTCCAGGAAGACACAGAAGGAATACAGTGCCTGGGGCAGGATGATGCTGCGATTTACATAGAGGAATTCCTTCAGCTCGGAGATGGGAATGACACGCTTGTCAGCTACTTCCAACTCCTGATCCTTGCCGTGGAGATCCAGCACATCGGTCTTCAGGCGGAACTCCTTTTTCAGTTCCACGGAGCAGGTGATGCCGATCTCCAGGTTGTCCACGTTCAGGAAGAGCTCGTAGAACCGCAGGGAGTTTGCCACATAGAGGTCCTTGGTAACGTTCAGTTCCTCCACCAGCCCCCGCTCAGCCGCCAGGGTCAGGGAGACGATCTGCTGATAGTCGTCGTAGTCGCTGACGGACACGCCCTCGATGACGGAGAGGGACAGGTTCTGGACATTGTAAGTCTCTGCGGAATTCTTGGACCGGCTGGTGATGAGGACTCCCGCATCCCGATGGACCTTGTCCTCGGTGAGGACCAGGTTGATGCCCAGGGAAGTGAGGAAAAATTTGTAGGGACCGATGTGAGTGTACTCGATGTCCCGAATCACCCGGTTGCCTTCCTTGATGAGCTGCTTACAGATATCTTTCACCACCCGGTGGGTAAAGTAGTCCGTGGTAAACATCTGGATCTCCAGCTTCGGACTCTCCTTCACATCCAGGGTTCTGGAGAAGGGATTGATGCTGGAAATACCGAATTTCTTATTGTTGAAGTAGCAGCCATTCTCCCGGTTCCGGAACTGGAGGAAGATCTTCCGGCGGGAGCTTTCGATGCGCTCCGGCAGGTCGGGAATAGGGATCTGAGAAATGTACTCGGATAACTCCTGACCGAAGATGTGGTCCTCCGTATGGAAGCCGTTCTCGCCGCACCATTTCTGCAGGGTGCCGTCGTCTGCCGCCATAAGATCCGCAGGAGGCGCCAGGTAGAATTCCTCTCCGGAGAGGGTGACAAACAGGGTCCGAAGCTCCTCATAGTAAGGGTCGCCGCAGGCCAGGCGCTTAACGTGAAGCTCGGATTCGTGGAAGCGCTCCGTCTCCTCAAAGAGGGGCTTTTTGGAGGTACTGCCCACATATTTTTTCACCTTCTCCACGATCTCATTCACCGCGCTGGCGCCCATATGGTAGCAGTTGGTGATCTGGATGTCGCTGAGCATGAACTCAAACTCAGGTGTCAGGCGCTCGTTGTCCACCTTGGCAGGGAGCACGGTGAGGCCCTTCTTGATGGCCAGCTTCACTTCCTTGGGCACCCACTTGGAATGCTGGGCTTCCTTGGAGAGGATCAGCACCAGCACCTTAGAGCCGGTGAGCTGACTTACACGCTGTTCCACATCGTCGTCATCCTCCAGAAGCTCGTTGCCGATCTTGGAGGCAAAATTCTCCCCGTCCTCGATGGCACAGGGAGCAAACCATACATCGATCCCCTGCATGTCCAGGACGTTGAACATTTTTTTCGCATATTCGTAATCGCTGGTGTTGTAGCTGATAAAGACCTGGGCCATGTTACTCCGTTCCGCTGCGGATGCAGCACTTTTAGTTTTCTTCTGCGGGATCGGCGATCTCCCTCGTCAGGTTCCGGATCCAGTTGCCGCGACGGTAATGGTGGATGGCGAAGGGCATTTTGGCAAATTCATCGGTACAGGTCAGAATGTAGACCGTCAGAGGTGAAAGCTTCAGGACAAAGGCGCTGATGAGGCCCAGGGGAACCGCAAAGCCCCACATACAGATGATGTCCAGCACCATGCCGTATTTGGAGTCCCCGCCGCAACGGAAAAGGGAGGCGATGAGGACGGTGTTGACGATCTGCCCCATCTGGTAGGCTACATTGACATAGAGCATGATGATAAGATAATGCGCAGCCACTTCCGAGATCTTCACCAGGCCCGGGATCAGCGGACTCACCAGTGCCAGCACGGCTCCCGAAAAGATGCCGGAGAGGACGGTGACCCGCAGAATGGAAGAAGCGTCTTTTTTCGCATCCTGTATGCGATCCTCACCGATCTCCTTGCCCAGCATGATGGAGGCGGCAGCGGATATGCCGAAGCCCACCACCGTTACCAGGTCCCGGACCACAGAAACCACAGAGCTGGCCGCCACGATATCAGAGCCCAGATGGCCCATGATGATGGAGTTCATGTTAAAAGCCAGCCCCCACATGGCATCGTTGATCAGCGCAGGGAGACAGTATTTCAGGAAATCTCCCACCAGTGCCCGGGGAATCCGGAACATCTGCAAGGGATTGCAGGAGAAAAGCTTCTGCCTTCTCATGTCGATGAGGCACACCAGCAGGCCAAACCCCCAGGACAGAGAAGTGGCCAGGGCCGCACCTGCGATGCCCATCTGCGGAAAGGGGCCGGGGCCGAAGATGAGAAGGGCGTTCAGGATCACGTTAAGGAGCAGGGTAACACCGGAAAGGACGGTGGAAAAAACCACCCGCTCGCAGCTCTTCAGAATGGTCAGGTAGGGCTGCACGATACCCATGAAGATGTAGGCAGGTGCCACATACCGCAGATACACCGCTCCCGCGCTGATGAGTTCCGGATCATTTGTCCAGATCTTCATCACGTACTGAGGAACAAAGATGGCAGAGCACGCCAAAGCTACGGTAACCACCAGGGAGATCAGGAGACCGATGCCCAGGATCTTGGAAATGACTTTCGTGTCATGTTTCCCCCAATACTGAGACGCCAGGATGGTAAGGGCAGAGTTTAATCCGAAAAACAGGACATTCAGCAGGAACATCACCTGTCCTGCCAGGCCCGATGCGGAAATGGAGGTCTGGTCCACCCGCCCCAGCATTACCACGTCCGCCATTCCCACGGCGGAAGCTATGAGGTTTTGTACGACGATGGGCATCACCAGGACGAAGAGTTCTCTGTAGAATCCCGGTCTGGCCCGTAACAGTTTTTTCACGATTTGTAAACTCCGATCATTTTTTCATTTGGAACTTTCGATGTCTTAATCCGCCGGTCTCTGGTAGAAGCTCCCCAGCACCCGCTCGGTTTTCACCACGTTCACGAATGCTTCGGGGTCGATCTCCTTCACCGCCTGGGTGATCTTACTGGATTCGGAGCTGGAGATCACGGAATAGACCACTTTCCGCTCGCAATGCTCGAAGGAGCCCTCTCCCTCCAGCACCGTGGCGCCGTGATGGCTGAGACGGTAGATGGCATCGCAGACCTCCTGGGTCTTGCCGGTGACGATAAAAAGGGTGGCCTGCTGATACTTACGGTACAGGGTACGGATCACCGTAGTGGAAGCATACTGAAAGATCATGGAGTACAGGGCCTTGTCCCATCCAAACAGGATACCTGCCGCCGACAGGATCACCACGTTGATGATCAGCGGGATATGGAAGGAATCAATGCCTTTTTTCTCCGAGGCATAAATGGCCACAAAATCCGTACCGCCGCTGGTGGCGTCCATGAGGAGGCAGATGCTGATGGAGACGCCACTCATGAGGCCGCCGAAGATACTGATGAGCAGGATGTCCTGGGTGATGACGTAGGTGGGCAGGATATCGGTGAGGATACCCGTGAGCACGATCACCCAGCAGGACAGGAGTGTAAAGTTTTTCCCGATGAATTTAAAGCCGATGTACACAGGGATGGCATTGATCAGCACATTGATCAGAGTATAGGGGATCTGTATCCCGAAAAACTTTCTGCAGATCTCCTGGATCAGGATGGTCAGTCCACTGGCGCCGCCGGGCAGGAGCTCCCCGGTGTGTACAAAGGTGTTGATGGTCAGAGCCATCAAAAGCGACGCAAAGGAGATCGCCGCCACACGGAAGATCATATTGTTTTGCAGTTTTCCCTTGGATCTCTCCCGCATTTTTCATTCCTCCGTTCTCTGAATGCAGTGTCGCAGGACCATGCTCCCGGTCCTCGGCTTACCCGTAGAAGGGATCCCATCTGTGGGCAAAGTCGTACGCCTTGATGGCTTTCACCAGTTCCTCGTCCGTCATGGTAAGGAACGGCTCAATGGATTCGTTGCGCCCCTCCATCTCCGCAAACATCTCTTCGATCTCAAATTCATCGATGTCATTGATCGTGTTCAGGGGGCGGGCCAACTTACCCATTTTTTCCACCAATTTTTTTCTGGTCAGATCGTCCATAGCCGCTCTCCTTTCCCGCAAAAACGCGTTTCACAGCGCATGAAACCAACTTATATAATACCATATTCGGAAGACTTTTTCCGCACAAGAAAGCAGATCGGTCCGGAAAGCTGTCCCATAGGGCAAAAAAACCGGGGCCCCGTAAAATCGGAGCCCCGGCCCTTTATAAATTTCATTTGGCGGGTCAATCATCAAATCATTCTCTACAATAGACCGCTTCGCGCTCTATTGTCAGCATTTGAAAGGAATAAGCCCTTTGGGCTTATTCGGGCTCATTCGCGCAAGCGCGATTCGCATGATTTGCTGTTGCCCCTGTATTACTTAAGCATATCAGAAGAGTAAGTAGCATCCCAAGCGGCTGCTCTCTCGTCGATGATTGCCTGTCCGCCTGCTGCCAGGTACTCTGCCATACCTGCATCCCATACGGAATCAAAGTCAGCAACGGAAGCGGTAACTGCCTTGTCATAGGTCTGATCTCTCTTACCTGCAAGGTCGGTACCCTCGGTCTCTGCTGCGATGTCGCCTACGGAAGGAGTAGCGGGAACCTTAGCGTCCTTCATGGCAACTTCGATGGCATGCTGCACGTCAGCAGGATCCACATCGGAGTAAGAGAATGCCAGAGACAGCGTGGTCAGCGCGGGATCGGTCAGTCTGAGGCCGTTGCAGTTGATGGTCATATCGATGTTCTTACCGGAGTTCTGGAACCAGTCGTGATGAGCATCATCGGGAGCCTGGATCACGATAGCGCCGGTTGCAGCGTCTACCGTGTGGATGACGCCTTCGTCACCGATCTGCAGATACTCAACGGTCTCCGGCTGAGACATGAACTCAAGGTAGAGCAGGGAAGCGATGGGCTCGTCGTTGGTAGCGGGGAAGAAGGTCTTACGGTCGCCGCTGTTGGAATAGCTGTACTTGGTGTAGTTGCCGTTCTTGTCCTCGAAGCAGTTGATTGCAACAAACTTAGCGTCGTCGCCGTACTGAGCTGCCAGAGTAGCGTTGATGGAATCCTTACCGTTTCTGAAAGGATAGTCATAGTTGTGGGTAAATGCGCCAACGAAGCCGGCCTTGATCATGTCGTCCTCGGTGGTGTCATCACCGGTGTGCACTGCGAAATCTTTCCAGATGAGGCCGTCATTGTACCACTTGTTCAGCAGTCTGATGGCTTCCTTGGTGCCGTTCTCGGTGAACTTTCTGTCGTCGTAGCCGTTTACATAGTACTCTTTGTCGGTGATGTTAGGATCCATAAAGGACTCGATCAGGGTAGCTGCTCTCCAGCCTACATCGTAGGAAATGGAGTAGGGAACCATCTTGGAAGCATCTGCGCCCAGCAGGGTGTCTGCGTTGTCACGGAATGCGATCAGGACGTTCTCGAACTCAGCCTTGGTGGTAGGCTCAGCCAGGCCCAGCTTGTCCAGCCAGTCCTTACGGATGAAGGTGTTGATACGGCAGATCTCGTTTCTCTTTCCTTCGATTGCCCACAGGGTGCCTGCGCTGGGATCCAGATCCTGGTAAACCAGCTCGTCGCCCAGCCAGTCAAACATGCTGGGAACCAGATCCTTGTTCTCCTCAAGAAGGGGAGCCAGGTCGATAACGCCGCCCATGTTTGCGTAGGTCTGGATTGCACCGTAGTTGTAGGTGTAGCAGATATCAGGTGCGGTCTGGGATGCCAGCAGGTTGTTGATGTCATCGGACTCCTGCCAACGGGATACGGTTACGAACTCGACCTCAACATTGTAACGATCGAGCATCTGCTGCTGGATCCACTGGGTCCATGCATTGTTGCCGGCCTCGGTACCACCGTCCACATTACGATCGTAGAGCTCTACGGTGATGTGTCTGGTGTCAACGAACTTGCCGTTCAACAGGCCTCTTGCATCGGGCTCATCTGCAGCAACGGTAGTGGTATCGGTGCTTGCGGAAGTGTCGGTAGATGCAGCGGTGTCGGTAGTCGTGGTAGAAGCTGCCGGCTGGTCGGTGCTGGTACTTGCGGGCTCAGAGCTGCCGCATGCAGCAAGAGAAATGGTCATTGCCGCAGCAAGTACGACTGCTAAAACTTTCTTTTTCATCTCTTTCCTCCTTTTTGTGTGTATGAATAGCGCCAAGTTATTTTGGCGTATATTCCGTTGTGGTCTTCGGTTACTCCTTCACAGCGCCGATGGTAACACCGGAGATGAAGTATTTCTGTAACCAGGGATAGATCAGCAAAATGGGCACGGTGGCGAACATGACGGTTGCGGACTTCAGGGAATCCTTCAGACCGGGCTGCATGAAGCCCTCCTGGGCTGCCACTTCCACGGCGTTCACGTTGTTCAGGATGTTGTACAGCAGGAGCTGCAGCGGGAAGTACTGCTTGTTGGTCTTGATGTACATCAGAGCGTCGCCGTAGCCGTTCCATCTGCCTACCGCATAGAACAGTGCCAGGGTGGCAAACACGGGCTTGGACAGCGGAATGTAGATCTTCATCAGGATCTGGACGAAGGTGGCTCCGTCGATCTCGGCGGATTCCCGGAGGGAATCGGGGATGCCGTAGAAGAAGCTCCTCATGATGATCATGTTGTAAACACTTAAGCAGCTGGGCAGGATCAGTACCAGCGGATTCTCCAACAGATGCAGGTCACTCATCAGCAGGTAGTTGGGAATGGTTCCTGCGTTAAAGAACATGGTAATGGTGATGAAAATATTGATGGCGCCCCGTCCCCGCAGCTGGGGGAAGATCAGGGGGTATGCACACAGGGTGGTCATCACCAGAGAAAGGATGGTACAGATGGCAGTCAGGATCGCCGTCCATACAAAAGCACGCTGATACTTCGGATCGCTGAGGACCGTCTGGTAAGCTTCCAGGTTAAAGCCCTTGGGCCACAGGTACACCTCGTGCCGGATCAGGAATTCCGTACCGGACAGGGATTTTGCCAGCAGGTTGATCATAGGCAGGACACAGATGATACTGATCAACACACAGATGAACACGAATACCCAATCGCCGATCTGGGATTTTGTCGATTTGATCTTCATCACCAAATCCCCCTTTCACCAAGCTTCCGCGATATCGCGTTGGCGGACAGCAGGAAGAAGAGGCCTACCACCGACTGGAAGAGACCGACGGCGGTCGTAAGGGAGATCTTCAGCTGCTGGATACCGACTTTGTAAACGAAGGTGGAGATCACTTCCGCCACATCCATGACCAGGTTGTTCTTCATAGCGAAGGGACGCTCGAATCCGCCGCCCATGATGTAACCCAGGTTCATGATCAGCAGCACCACGATGGTGGGCTTGATGCCGGGAAGGGTGATGTGCCACATTTTCTTAAATCGTCCGGCACCGTCCACGGAAGCTGCTTCATACAGCTCGGGGTTGATGCCTGCGATGGCTGCCAGATAGATGATGGAACCCCAGCCGAAGCTCTGCCACACACCTGCACCCACATAGGTAGCTACCCAGTGTGCCGAGTCATCCAGGAAGGAGATGCTCTCTCCGCCCATCTTGACGATCAGGGAATTGATCATGCCGTCGGTGGGAGCCAGGAGCTGAGTGCACAGGCTGGCGATGATGACCCAGGAAAGGAAGTGGGGCATGTAAGCGATGGTCTGGACCGTCTTCTTGAACTTCTTGAAGGGAAGCTCATTCAGGATCAGGGCAAAAATGATGGGTGCCGGGAATCCCATGACCAGATCCAGGAGATTCAGCTTGACGGTGTTCCAGAGGGCTCTGCGGAAGTCCGCATTGCCGAAGGCCGTCTTGAAATACTTAAAGACATCCGTCTTGCCCTTCACATTGGCCCAGGGCATCTGCATCAGAGGAGTGTTCAGCTTGTACTCCTTAAATGCCAGGACGATGTATCTCATGGGGAGATACTTAAAGACCGCCAGGTAGATCAGAGGCAGCAGCAGCAATACGTAAAGCTGCCAGTATCTCTTGATGTAGGTCTTTGTGATCTTCTTTTTGGGAACGGGGTTTAATTTTTCTTTCGCCATTTTCTCCTCCGAAGCTCCCTTACTTGAAATAGTCGGGGAACTGTCCCCGGATCAGCTCTTCGTCAAAGTGGTATCTGGAGAGGTGCTTCTCCACCAGCGCCACCGCCTTCTCCTCGTCGTGTTCCTTGATCGCCGCCAGCATACCGCTGTGGTCCGCAACGATCTTCATATCTCTGACGGTCTCCACCGAAAGGGATCTGACTCTGTCAAAATGGATCAGCATGTTGGATTTCAGTTCACAGATGATCTCCTTGTGAGCTGCCACGTAGATCAGACGGTGGAACTCGTTGTCCAGCTCATAGATCTTCTCCGCATTGCCCTTGGAGAGGTAAAACTCCTGAAGATCGATGTTATCCTCCAGCGCCTTCAGGATCTCGGGGTCTATCTCCTGACATGCCAGCCGGATCACCGCAACATCCAGAACCTTTCGCAGGAATCTGGCCTCCTCCACCATCTTCGGATCGATGAGAGCTACGAAGGAGCCCTTCTGGGGAATGGTCTCTATGATGGAGACCTTTGCCAGGTCGTAAATGGCTTCCCGCACCGGGGTCCTGGAGAGCCCCAGCTTCGCGGCAGTCTCGTTCTCGGATACCAGGCTTCCGGGTTTCAGCTCGGTGGAGATGATATTTTCTTTGAGTATTCTGTAGGCGTAGTCTCTGGCGCTTTCACCGGATTGCCTTGCATCTACTATCATTTCTGTGAGTTTCCTATGTGCGGTGGGTTGTTTGTTAAATAACTAACTTGTTTACTAGTAATACTTGTCTACAAGTTCATTAAAACACACCCCCTTTTCTTTGGCAATATGGCAAATGTATCTAGGCTTTTTGTTTCGAACTTGGTAAAGGTGCACAAAGAAATGCAGCATCCGGATTTTGAGGGTGGATTTGTGGCCTGATTTTTCAAAGAAAGAATCCGGGTTGTATACAGGGGTAATGTCATACGATTTTGTGGGGCGAGTTTCCTATTTCATAGGAAGCACTATTTGCGGGTGATCATTTGGGAGGATATGCTATATAATGTAGTTTGACCAAAACAAACGGAGGCGGCTTCGCTTCCTTTGACGGGGGGAGAAAGACTTTGCGCGGAAACAAAAAAGACCGGGTACTGACCCGGGCAAGACTGAATATTTTGCTGCTGGGGAGCATTTTGCTGACAGGATTCCTGCTCTCCACAGCTTTCTATGCGGCATCTCTCATCAGTGATATCGCGGATATGGGATGGAAGGCAGCCTTCACGACACAGTGGGGGCACATCCTCCTGGTGATCCTGGCGGAATCTCTGGTGTTCTGGACCGGCATCATCATGGTGTATCTCACCTCAATCCAGCTGGGAGTCAAAATGCGGGTTATCGGCATCCTCTGCGGCTGGATCCCGGTGGTGCACATCTTCGTACTGGTGATGATCATCGGCATCACGGCGGGGGAAGCCATTTTTGAAAAACGAAAACTGGCCCTTAACCGGAGCAGAGCTACGGAACAGGTGTGCAGGACGAAGTATCCTCTCCTGCTGGTCCACGGCGTGTTTTTCCGGGACTTTAAATTTCTGAACTACTGGGGGCGGATCCCGGGAGAGCTGGAGCAAAACGGCGCCACCGTTTACTACGGGAATCACCAGAGTGCTGCCTCCGTCATGGACAGTGCGGAAGAGCTGGCCCGGCGGATCGATGAGATCACCCAAAAAACGGGCTGTGAGAAGGTGAATGTCATCGCCCATTCCAAGGGCGGCCTGGATATCAAAACCGCAGTGGCACTGGGGGGGATGGCGGATAAAGTGGCATCCATCACTACCATCAATACGCCCCACAGAGGATGCGAATTCGCCGAATATCTGATGGGGAAGGCTCCCGAAAGCCTCAAGGAAAATGTGGCAGACGCCTACAATACCGCCCTGCATCAGCTGGGGGATCCCGATCCGGACTTCATCGCCGCTGTGACGGATCTGACTGCTTCCGGGTGCAAGGTCATCGAGGATGCCACGAAGAATTTTGATTTCCGGGGCCACGGGATCTACACACAGAGCGTGGGCTCCTGCATGAAACAGGCTGCCAGCGGCACTTTCCCGCTGAACATGAGCTATCACCTGGTGAAATATTTCGACGGACGCAATGACGGACTGGTGGGAGAAGATTCCTTCCGCTGGGGCGAGGATTACGAATTCCTGGAAAATACCCATATGCGGGGCATCTCCCACGGAGACATGATCGATCTGAACCGGGCCAATATCCCGGGATTTGACGTGCGGGAGTTCTATGTGCAGCTGGTGAAGGGGCTGAAGGAACGGGGCCTGTAATTACTCCGAAATGTATTAGGGTTTTTTTCCGACTTATGGTATGATGCTGATATTGAAAAAAAAGGATCGGATGAGGGAAAATGAGGGAATTACGACTTCTGCGGAATTATTTCTGCTATTGCGGAATTGAAAAAGAGGAATACAATGCGCTGAAAAAGGATGCCTACATATCGAATTTCATCGTCTGGCGGGCGCTCCACTATCTGATGAGCGGTGTGTTCCTGGCTTTGTTCATCGGCTCTTTGATGAACGAGCTTCTGGAAACCAACCGGCTCATTTATCTGATGGCGCTGATCTATTCCGTTGTGGCACTTCTGGGATTTTATATTTTGAAGAAGGACTCGATCCTGGCCCAGTTCCT
The DNA here is from genome assembly GCA_016286555.1 of Lachnospiraceae bacterium. GTDB lineage: Bacteria > Bacillota > Clostridia > Lachnospirales > Lachnospiraceae > AC2028. The sequence continues at coordinate 79,370 of JAEETA010000013.1, forward strand.
GATCTACCTGTCCATCTCGGTGCTCTTTCTGTTTGCCATCCTGATCACTGCGAACAAACCGGCGATCCCCGCCACCACCTTTATCGCTTTTTTGCTCATCGCTCCCATGTTTATGATCGATAAGCCGTATTTCATGGCACTGGAGCTCTGCGGTGCGTCTGCGGTATATCTGACATGGATGCATCAGGTGAAGCCCTACGAGATCTGGCAGATGGACAACATCAATGTGGTGATCTTTACCATCGTCGGGATCTTCCTGAATGTGGTTGCCAACTCCCTGCGCATCCGGGAGTTCGTCCTGACGCGGGAGATCAACATCCAGAAGGATACGGATGAACTGACAGGCCTCAAAAACAAAGGTGCCCTGATCCGCGACATCAACGCGTTTGTAGGGAACGAAACCACCAGAAAGGGACTGCTGTTTCTCTTTGACATTGACCGCTTTAAAGCCATCAACGACACCTATGGCCACGATGTGGGAGATGAGGTGATCCGGCAGATCGGAGAGACCCTGCGGGAGCACTTTACCTCAGACGAAGTGCTGGGACGATTCGGCGGAGACGAATTCATCATCTTTTTCAAAAATGTAAATGATCCCGCGAAAGCGTCGCAGCTCGCGGAGGATGTCATCGATGTGATCGCGGAGTGCGTATCATTGCCGGACCGGGATCGCGCCGTCAGCGTCAGCATCGGTATCTCCGTCTATGACGGAAAAGAATCCGATTACACCGGGATCTTCAAGAAGGCAGACACCGCACTCTACCGTGCTAAGGCAGATCTGGAGAAGCGGTACATCATTTATGAAGACGAAGAAGAAAACGAAGCGGTGTAACGGAAAACACCGACTGCAAATAGTAAAGCCCTCTGCGTACAGGCAGAGGGCTTTTTGTTGCAACAAAGACCCGGCGGTTGCGCGGGCAGCGTTTTGGCATTCGGTGATCCGATTTTAACCAAAAATGATATCCCGCATGGTGGGATGGAAGGTGTCGTAGGAAATGCCGCAATTGCGCACATGCTGGATATAGACAAAGGAAGTCTTCGAAACGGTATCCATCTGGATGCAGGCGCCGGCGGCGCCGTCCCATCCGAAGATGCCCGCAGGGGCGGGAGAATCCACCAGTTCCGGGTGCAGGAGGACCTGCATGCCGCAGCCATAGCCGTAGCCTTTTCTGCCCATAGTGGTAACGATGTCCCGGAGAGAAGCTTCCCCCAGAAGGTTTTGCTTGATCCGCTCGACGGTCTCCGGCCGGAGGATGCGCTTTCCGTCCGCGGTCTCGCCGCCGCAGGCCAGGGTATCTGCCAGTCTTGCGTAATCTTCGGTACAGCTCACCAGGCCCGCACCGCCGCTCTCATAGCTCTCGGACAGCTGATAATTACAGGTCTGTTCCATGGGAACAATGCCCTTTTCATTTACGATGTACTGCTGTGCCAGGCGCTCGAGGCCTTCATTGTCGGGCTTAGCGAAAAAGGTATCCGTCATGCCCAGGGGCTCCCAGAGATTTTTCCGGAGATATTCGCTAAAGCGCATACCGGAAACTTCCTCAATGACAGCTGCTGCCACATCGTGGCTCAGGCTGTAGAGAAAATGGGTGCCGGGCTCGAATTTTAACGGGGATTCCGTGAAGGCATCCACCAGCTCACGAGTGGTGGCCGCCTGCCCTTTCTCTTTCAGGACCCGCAAAATGCCGGGGCGGCTTAAGTCATAATCCAGGCCGGACTGCATGGACAGGAGCTGCCAGATCTTCAGAGGCGCCTGCAGATCCCGGAGACCCTTTTCGTCCTCCACTTTCAGGTTCCGGTAGGCGGGGAGGAATTTTCCCACCTCATCCTCCAGGGAGATCTTCCCTTGCTCCACCAGCTGCATCATGGCGGTCATGGTTTGGACCTTGGTCATGGAGAACATGAGATACCGCTGGTCGGCCCGGACAGGCTCCTTTTTCTCCTTATCCACGGTACCGTTCATGTGTCTGTAGATCTGCCTGTGATCGTGGTAAACAATGCAGTCCACGGACGGAATCCCCTTATCCAACAGGGAATCCAGGTATTCGGTCAGCTTCGCTTCATTGAAATTGCTCATAAAAACCCCCTTTTCATTTGCCGCTTTCGACAGAGATGTTTCCACATTTTTGAGTTGCCCCTTCAGGATCACGGATTATTTTTATCGTATGCGATCTGTTTGAACAGGTTATAGAGTCCGCTTCGGATGGCGTTGTTGTCGTGATCTGCGCCGGTGATCTCGTACCAGATGTGGTCCGTGCCGTTTGCTTCCAGAATCTCATGGTAAGACTTAGGATAGGTGCCCACCACGGAATCCCGGGTGCCGCAGCAGATGATGAAGACCTCGGGCTCCACCGCGCCTTCCGCAAAATGCATTTCCTCTTCCGTCATCTGACCATCATGGGTCATGAATTTGTCCGTGGTGGGGACGATGCCGGGAGCTGCGGAGATGGCACAGACATAGCCGAAGAGTTCCGGACGCTGCAGGGTGATGTAGATGGTCTCACGGCCGCCCATGGAAAATCCCGCCAGGTAGGTGTTTTCTCTGCCGGTGAGGACGGAATACTCGCTCTCGATGAAGGGCATCAGGTCATTAATGAGGTCATTGATGAAATTGTCATAGGGAAGGACGCTGGCGGCGTCGAAGCCGGGTTTCATCTCCGGATCCGTGGCTGCGTACATGTTGGGGCACACCACGATGGTTTCTTCGGTAAGGCCGTCTGCCGCGAAGTTCCCAACGATCTCCTTGATCTTGTTGTTTGCATCCCCGGACATGGAGTACTCGTCGCCGAAGATACCGTGGAGGAGATAGAGGACCGGGTACTGCCTGTCGGTGGTATAATCCGCCGGCAGGAGGATGGTGTAGCCGCGCTCCATGCCGCAGGTCTCGGAGTAGTAGGTGCCGTGGGTGAATTCGCCGTAATCAAGGCCGTTCCTGGTGGATGTGTAGGTGATGGGGCAGCGCTCCTCGATCTCATTATCCAGGGTGACAGAAGTGTCAGATGCCTGCTCTTCGGCTTCACCGACCCCCTCTGCAGCTTCCTCCCCGCTGCCGATGCCGGAGGCGAAAGCACTCAGATCTTCCGTGTTTTCGGACTTTTCTTCGATATCCGCCCCGATTTCCGTCGTATTTTCCACTGCGACATTTGTGTCATTTTGTTCCTGCACGGTCTCCACCTCCTTCGTATCCTTCCCGCAGCCACATGCCAGCAGCATGATGCCCGCGATCACCATGATCAATCTGCGTTTCATTCTTTTTCGATCCTCAATTCATAATTATTCTGCCTGCGAATATTCTCCATACTCGCAACCGACATGGGTGGCTTCCAGTTCATCCACAAGGATCAGTCCCTCGCCCTGCTTCTCGTACAGCTTCACCGTCCCCCATCCGTTACCGCCGTTCCAGAGGCGATTGTGTTTCTTGCTGCCGTCGGGGGCCTCGTAATTGACAAAAAGCATGTCCGCCTTGCGGCAGTGGATCTCCGTCTCCATGGCGGCATGGATGTTCTCCTGGCGCACATGCCAGACCACCTCATCCTCCAGCTCTTCGAAGGAGAATTCGGTTTTTACCAGGAGATGCACCTTGGAGAAATTGAAATCATACTCCTTCCCCTCGTAGTACATGACACCCAGGAGCCGTCTGTCCAGGGGGACAAAATAAATCTTCGGACGGCCGCCGCCGATATCGAAAACGCTGTTTTTCAGCTGCTTTCCGGTACGTTTGCTCACCAGACAGTTGGAGGAAAGCCAGACCCAGGGGCTGGTGAAATCCCGTCCCCAGTTTTTGTCCGCATAGCCGTAGCTCTTCTTGGGGGAGACGATGTATTTCCTGCCGTTCCAGGTGATGGTGCCCTTGTAGCGGGTCTTCATGCCCTCCGCATGCCAATACATGGCGAAGGCCTCCGCATCCCGCAGAGGCTTGCTTGCACCGTAACCGACGTTGAAGGCGATCTGCTTCTCCACAGTCAGGTCCCAGGAAAGACTGCCCGCGTCACACATCCATTCCGGGTGTGCCAGCGCGTCCGCCGGAGTGATAGAGATGCTGCCGCGCAGTATGGTCTCCGAGGCGAGGCAGTCGCCTGCCTCCACTTCATACGGCGCTTCGCTGTGCAGACGGACGTCCCGCAGGGAAAAGAAGCGGTGAAGCTGACAGTGGTCCTCGCCCCAGCAGCCGGCCTTGACCATGAGAGAGGAAGGGAGTGTGCCGTTCGCCCGGTTTGCGGGGAGCTGGCCCAGCACCGGCTCAGGCCCGGCCAAAGCGGGATTGCAGATAAAAAACTCGATGAAAAAGGGCTTGTCCTCACCGGTCAGAGCGTCCTGCGCGGTGAAGGAATGCCACCACCAGTCGTACCCCATATGACCGAGCGGGCCGTGGAGCATAAAGGCGTCCCTGGTGATGTCGTGATGATCGATCATACGCTGCTCTTCCTCGATTCCCTGCGTTTTTCCTGTCAATTATAGCATGTCCGCCGTCCGTTTCCAAGGGGGGGCGGGCGCTGTGTTTTTCCTTGCGCTTCCGCCGAAAAACCGATATAATGGGAAATTGGGGGAAAAGATGGTTTTTGCCGGGACGCGCGGATCTGCCGGTTTTCTGTCCCGGAACAAGCGCCGCGGATCATCCTGTCCCCGAAACGGAAGGAGAGTGACCTTTATG
>JAEETA010000071.1 GCA_016286555.1 Lachnospiraceae bacterium
ATTAATTAAAGTGTCCAACATTTGGGGTTCACTTCAGTCGAGTGGTTTTTTAAAGTGAATATTCTTGAGATTTGTGAGTACCTTTTCGCCGTTATTTTTCAAAAAGTGTAATAAACATATAGTTATACAATCGCCTTTTAATCTATTCGTTAAATCTGCGTTTTGCGAATCGCCATTTCACAGTCATATAATGACTCTGAACAGGGAAACGCGCATCATTTAAATGCGATAAATTTTTTACCCGAATATACGAGTGTTCCCTCATCTCCAACGTTAAGCAAATCATAAATCTGACGTTCTACCTGGAACTCCTTTGTTTTATCTCCGGCAGAGAAAGATACATAATAACGCATTACTCTGTCCCACATGGTTTTATTTTCATCTTGCATTGCTGCCATTCCAAGCAAAGGGTTAGCCCCTGATGCTGCATATACAGGCGGGCTCTCTAATTCTTCGGCATTTTTACTTACTACTTTTGCTTCAACTCTTTTTTTCAATAACACTCAGATTCCCTCCAGGAAAATCACATTTTTTATATTATACGGCTCTTAGCAGTTGGATCGTTACATGGTTGTGTTACCATTTTCAATTATGCAAGTATCGGGCTCCACATGGCATTTCAGGAACAAAATCTCCACGCCGGCGGCTTTAGCCTCCTCCATGGCGACGCCAAACTCCGGATGCGTGTCCACGTTGGGCCGAACCTCCGAGACGCCGTCCATCTGGATCACAAATGCCAGGATGGCGTGGTACCCGGCCTTTTTCGCGCCGATCAGTTCATGGATATGTTTCACCCCCCGCTCCGTCGGGGCGTCCGGGAAATACCCGATACCGTCAACTTCCAGCGTACATCCCTTGACTTCCATCAGATATTTGCTGTCCCCACGCTCCATGTAGAAATCAATGCGGGAGCTGCCGTAGGTGTACTCCGGGATCACCCGGTCGTAATCCTGCGTCTCCAGCCATTCCATCACCACCTTGTTAGGGGCCTGGCTATCTATATTGAAGAGGATCCCGTTATCCTTACGAACCGCCACCAGGTCGTATTTTGTCTTGCGATCCGGGGTTCCGGGAGCCGTCAGCCACACCTCACAGCCGGGGATCAGGAGTTCCTTGCAGCGGCCGGTGTTTTTGACATGCACCGTCTCTCTGCGCCCGTCGACCTCCACCTCTGCGATGAACCTGTTGGGGCGACTGATGAACTTTGCCTGGGTGATATTATCGTATTTCATTCCACTCTTCTATCCATTCTATTACTTCACCGATCCGGCCGCCTTCAGATAATCCGTCAGGTAAAATCCTTCCTCAGCATCGCCCTTCCCCAACAAGACAACCTTTTCTCCGTCATACTCGCCGATGTGGAAGTCAGTGCTGTGCACAATGCGGGTCAGCCGCGCGAAAAACGCATTCAGGTCTTCTGCCAGTACTGTTTTTTCTATTTCATCTCTGCCGAAATTGATGATCTGCCCTGCGCTTCCGAAGGCATCCGGATTCAGGTCAACACCGATATAATTCCCGCCGCCGGGGGAGCAAAAAGGAATCCAGCCGGCGTCGGCATAACATCTCCGAACGTACCCCGCAGGTACGGAGGAGAACCGATCGTTTTTGTTCAGACTCTCATCTCCCGCAATGGACTTCAGGCTGCGCCATTCGGTGAGCATCTCTTCCAGGCTTAAGAAATGAAAACCAAGGATCATTCCGCAGAGCCTCTCCCGATCATCGCCGTCATTTGCAAGGTAAAGCTCCTTCAATGCTTCCGGGAATGCATAACCGATCTCCGATTCCGCTGCGCGGATCTCCGCGACAGACGCTCCTTTTCGTAAGGTGGGCCGCAGGAAGGGCATTTTCATAAAAAGGGCGTTTTTATAGGCATTCCAGGTACTCTTCTCCCCCGTATTATCCTTCCGGGAGCAATTTGCGAGGATAGCTCTCCCCTTCGTAACGCAGATGCCTCCCAGTATGCCGATGGGAACAGACAGTACCAGAGCCTCCAGGAGCCTGTTATCCGTGGGATAGAGCCCCAGGGAAAGAATGATCACGGCAAGTCCGATGAGCAGAATGCCCGTTTTGACAAGGGCTGTCCCGGAGACGGGGTAGCCCTTTTTCAATCCCAAAATCGTCACTACAAGACACCCGGCACAGGCCGCCGCCAGCACAAAGGTGCAAAGGGCCGTAGATTTATCGTCCATCAAGTCGATCCCGAGGATCACAAATACGAACACGGCCAAGGCAGCTAATAGGCCGGTGCCGATGAAATAGACTTTTCTCATAAATCCTCCACGTTCCTTACAGAAGGTACCCGTCTCGCAACATCATTTTTCCTGAAAGAACTCGATCTCCTCCCCCAGTGGCCCGTGGCAAAACGCCATCCGGGCGGGGAATGCAGGATCGGACGCTATCACAATGTCCTTTGGCTCGATAAAGACTTCGTAGCCTGCGTTTTTCACCTTTTCGATCACCCCGTCCACATCATCCGTCGCAAAAGCGATGTGCCTCAGGGCTCCTTTGGTTTTGATGCCCGCTCCGTTACTGAAGGTTTCAAGCATTCCGTTTCCGAAGTCGATCATGGTCCCTTCCGGCCAGCTCCGTACTTCCCGGAACCCCAGCAGATCAATGTAAAAGGATTTTGCCTTCTGAAAATCTTCCTCGGTCCCGCACTTTAGCGAAATATGGTGTAATCCTTTGATCAGGCTCCTATCTTCCGCCTTCTTTTTCCGCTCCGCCCATTCCAGGATGATGTCCCTGTCGAACCCGTTCAGGCTCTCCGGCAACTCCGTCCTGGCAAAAAAGCGGTGTTCCATCACTTCTTCGGGGTCACTAACGATCTCACCCCAAAACTCTCTCGTGATAAAAATGATCCCGGGGCCGAAGCAAATGTCGCCGTTGGGATACTCAATGATGTGGTCTTTTCCGGAAATGAGCTGAAAGACCTCCAGCTTCCCCAGGGACAGACCGGACTCTTCCATCGTCTCCCGGCGGACTGTCTCCTCGAAGCTTTCCCCCATCTCCATGGCTCCGCCGATAATGCCCCAGCAGCCGTTGTCCTGCCTTCTTTGCAGAAGGATCTCGCCCTTGTCATTTTCTACGATAACGCCGCAAGCGCAGGTCAGGATGGGGGCGTGGCCCACGTGTTTCCGCATTTCCCGGATGTAGCCGCCCTTTTTATACAGTTCCATGTAATCTTCGATTTGCAAATTGTCCCCCCTTCGGATCAGTCGCACCCTGCACCTTTTCCGTGGTTGCAATACGGTCCGATCCCCCTTAAAATCTTGATAGTAGCTTTTTCACGGAAAGGAGCGGTTTATGGGCACCAAAAAGAAAAACTCTGAGATTCTGATCGGGGCTTTGATGGTTCTGCCGCTCTATATTTTTGTGTGGATCCCTGCCGTGATCATAGATCCTGACAATTCCATTCTGGTTGGTTTCGTGTCCCTGCTGCTGGCTGTAGTAGCCCTTGGGAGTCCCGTTCTGGGGATTCTCCTGATCCGGCGCCTGTACCCTTCCCTCTTCAAAAAAGGCTGGCTCATCGCCATCGGGGTACCTTTCGTTCTGGCCGTCTATTTCTACTTCCAAACCTACTTTGTGGAACATCAGGGCTGGGAGGGCCTGGGCTATTTCTTCTATATGCTCTTCGCCCTCGGACTGGTCCGGATCATATTGCTTTTGTACTACGGAAAATGCTTCGGCGTAAAACGGGCATTCTCCCAGCTCCCTGTCTACGCTGTTTTGATGGGACTGTTCCTGCTTCTCGGAAACAAGTTCTGATCCACGGTCCAGCTACGGACAGTTCTTCGGATACATTTTCAGCCTGACGATTTTCCCTGCCAAATCCGGAGGGTTGGATCATCCACAGGTCACAAATCCCCGTTCTGACAGCCATGCGCAGGATTTCTTCAGCGCCTCGATGGTCTTGGTTTCCAGGACGCATCTTGCATTCCGCCCTTCGGCAAGCCGCAGCCTCTCCGGCAGATCGATCTTCCCGTCTCCAAGGGCCAGGTGATTTTTCGGCGGCTCCTCAGACCCGTCATGGATGTGAAAATGGATCAATCGGTCCTGATGCTCCCGGAGGAAGGGCTCATCCACCTCACCGATGGCTTTGGAATGCCCGATGTCCCATGTCAGGCCGAAACAACGACTCTCCAGCAGGTCTTCAATGACCTTTTTCTCATACTCCCGGAATCCGTCCGTGTTCTCCACAGCGATCCTCACATCGCTGTCTCCGATCCACTCCTCGCATTTTTCCCGAAAAATCGCAAAGGACTGTCTGTATACATCAAAATCACGGTCATACATCTGCACCTTCCGGTCCGGCAGGGTGATGTAGATTCCGTGATGCATGTGCATGTTCAGAATAAGAGGCTGGGAAGGGTCTCCAAAACGGTCCCGTAGAGGTAGAAGTTTTTTTGCCACCTCAATGGACCGGCGCACGGTCTCCAGATAGGCATCCGCCACCAGCTGATTAAAATCCGCGATGTTCAGGTTTTCATCCAGATGGATGGTGTAGTAAATGCCCGCCTCTTCCGCCAGGCGGATCAATTCATCTGTTTGCTCCAACCGCTCCGTCTGATATTCCGGAAAGTTCATGTTGAGTTCTATGAATTTTAGGCCCAGCTCCCTGCAAAGGGCGATATTTTCATCAAGAGTTCTGTTTTCGATCAGAGTCGGCATGCCAAACTGTATCATCGCGTCTCTCCTCCTCCCATAATATAGTACGAAATTCTCACTCATCAGTCCAGCCACAAAGGCGTCCGGGAAATGAAAAAAGGAGAGGTCTGCAGGCCTCTCCTTTCATGCAAATTCAATTACAGTTCCACTTACATTCGATAGAAAACATCTGTTATTCGTACCGAAGCGCCTCGATGGGATTCATCATAGCCGCCTTATTGGCGGGATAATATCCAAAGAACAGGCCGATGGCCATGGAGAACAACAGGCTTCCCAGGATGCTGCTTAAGGAAGGATCCGCCGCATATCCCATGAGTTTTGCTCCCAAAGCGCCCAGGACCAGACCCAGACCAACACCGATAGCACCGCCGATGAGACAGATGATCATGGACTCAATGATAAACTGCAGCCGGATGGAAGCATTGGTAGCGCCCAGCGCTTTTCTGGTACCGATTTCCCGGGTTCGCTCGGTCACGGAGACCAGCATGATGTTCATAACACCGATGCCACCGACCAGGAGTGCGATCCCGGCCACCAGAGAAATAGCCTTGGTGACGGCGCCCATCATATCTCCCATGGATTCCACCATGGAAGCCATACAGAAGCTGTCGATGGTGTAGAACTGATTATCGCGGTAAAAACCGCAGAGGTAATCCTTCACCTGCCCGGAAAGCGCTTCGGGGTCCACACCCTCTCCCGCCACCACGTCAAAATTGGCAAATATATGAGCGTGCATCAGGTCACAGGCCAGGGACAGAGGAATGTATACATCAGTGGCGGTGGAAACCATCAGGGAGATCATGGAATTTTCCTCCTGCTTGTATACACCGGTCACCGTAAACTCCGTGGTCAGGTCGTTGATGGTAACTTCAAAATCCTTACCG
>JAEETA010000036.1 GCA_016286555.1 Lachnospiraceae bacterium
AGCCGTCTGTCCAGGGGAACAAAGTAGATCTTCGGACGACCGCCGCCGATGTCGAAAACGCTGTTTTTCAGCTGCTTTCCGGTACGTTTGCTCACCAGACAGTTGGAGGAAAGCCAGACCCAGGGGCTGGTGAAATCCCGTCCCCAGTTTTTGTCCGCATAGCCGTAGCTCTTCTTGGGGGAGACGATGTATTTCCTGCCGTTCCAGGTGATGGTGCCCTTGTAGCGGGTCTTCATGCCCTCCGCATGCCAATACATGGCAAAGGCCTCCGCATCCCGCAGGGGTTTGCTGGCGCCGTATCCCACATTGAAGGCGATGTCTTTTTTCATGGCCAGATCCCAGGTCATCTCTCCCGCGTCACACATCCACTCCGGGTGAACCGCTGCCTCCTCAGGGGAGATGCTGACGGATCCGCGAAGTCTCGTCTCGGAAGCATAGCAGTCTGCGGCCTTCACTTTGTAGGGAGCCTTTTTGCGAATGGTCACATCACTCCAACCAAAAAAGCGATGGAGCTGCGCATGATCCTCGCCCCAGGTGCCGACCTTTACCATGAGGTAGGAGGGGAACTTCCCGGCTTCCTGATTTTCCGGGAGCTGTCCCAACACGGGCTCATCGCCGCCGAGAGCGGGATTGCAGGTGAAAAATTCGATGAAGAAGGGCTTATCCTCTCCGGTCTCCGCATCCTGTGCGGTGAAGGAATGCCACCACCAGTCGTAGCCGTGATGGGCCAGGGGACCGTGGAGCATAAAGCTGTTTCTGGTAATGTCGTGATGGTTAAACATGGTCGCATCCTCAATTCAAGTAGTTTGATCTCAGTCGGTCGAGAGGTATTCCGGTCCATGAACATCATAGTACATCAATACCATTTTTACTACGCCGTCATAGCTGTTTTCCTGCAGAATGTCCCCCTGAACGCTCCAGCCTTTATCCGCCACCTGGGCGGCGGTATTGGAAAAATTCTGGGCAGGATGGCTGACAGCCTCGTAGCGCTCCCGGGCAATGGTTCTGGCGTATGCTCTGTCCGTCTTCACCAGATCGCTGACGGCGGGGCGCTCCTTCATGTAGGCCCGCACCTCCTCCGGAGGCATGAACAGATCGGCGGTCTGGTAAAATGCATTCTCGATATAGTAGTAGATCTCATTGTAGCCTGCGTATCGAAGCAGAGGATCCTCGCTGCCGATGCAGGAGAGAAACGCCAGGAAATTGGCTTCATTTTCCTGATAATATCCCTGATGATGGGAGGACTCATGGGCCAGCAGGAAGGGGTAATAGAGGTCGGTGCAATACTCGTTCCAGGTAACCTCCATGGTGTAGGGGTAAGTGTAACCGCCGATGTTCATCCACTCCAGAAAATCGGAGCAAAGCGCCGCCTTCATAGGGGGATAGTAGCCGTAAAGGCCGGGGTAGACAGAAGCCAGAGATCGCATGGAAGTAACCACGGATTCAGTCATGGAATCCCGATCATAGATCACATTTCCCTCTTCGTCCCGGGCCACCTCCTCGGCAGCGGCATTGAGCTGCGTCACGATGTGGTCCCGCACAGCCCCCACTTCCTCCAGGGTGTAGCCCCGGTCCGCAGCCCCCGGTACAGTGAGGATGCTCGCCCGGAAAGGGATCACCCAGTTCAGGGTATAGATCAGGAGCAGAAGCAGCGCAGCAACGAGACATCCGTAGGCGTAGCCCGCCACCCACTTCCGGAAACCTTCCCGCTTCCGCAGAAACAGGAGCAGCACTGCCAGAACGATCAGCAGGACCAGGGCTGCTGCCCCGAGGTACATAAGGATCTCTCCCAGTGCAAAAGAGGTATGGCCGGTGATCCTCCCCAGATCATCGGAGATCACGGGATAAACAAACCTCTTATAGACATCACAAAAAGGCCTGATACAGGCCAGGAGGTTGAGAACCACCGTCAAAAGGAATAACACTGCCGGGACTTTGCCGTATGTTTTTTTCTTTCCGGGGTCTTTTCCCCGCTCGGAAGTACCCATAGCCGTTCCTCACACTCAGATCAAGCCCAATCCCCGCAGCACCAGGATCCAGCAGAAGATGGTTCCGATGGAAAGCACCGTGGAGATCATCACATACTCTCCTGCCAGGTCCGCGTCCGCTCCCATGCTCTGGGCCATGGGATAGGAAGCTGCCGCAACGGGAGTGGCAAACATGCAAAAGACCACAAACAGCTCGTTTCCCCGGTATCCCATCAGGGACATGAGGGTCACCAGAAGGGTGGGGACCAGCAGAAGTTTCAGCGTAATGCCCACTGCCAGAGGCACCTTGTTTTTCCGGATATCGGAGATGTGCAGGGTACCGCCCAGGACAAATAATGACAGAGGTGTCGCCATATTGCAAAGCTGCGCAATGGGATCCACCAGCACGGAGGGCATCCGCACAGGCAGGAGATTGAACAGAATGCCGGCGATGGCGCCGATGATCAGGGGATTTTTCAGGATGTTCCGAAGGAGTTTTCCGTAGGAGACCTTCCCGCCGCGGTAGTATTCCAGGATAGCGACGGAAGTGATGTTGTAGATGGGAACAACGAAGGCGACAACAATGCTGGCCATGGTGGCCCCCAGCTCCCCGCAGACACTCCCTGCCAGGGGAATGGCATAGAGTACGGAATTGCTGCGGAAAATGGCCTGGGTAATGACGCCTTTTCTCCGGTCGTCCTTCTCAAAAAGGGGTACGAGAAAGAAGGCCAACAGGATCACCGTCAGAGTGGCGGCAATGGCAAAGCCCACATAGCCTGCGCCTTTCAGCAGGCCAAAGTCCACATCATAGAGATTGTTGAACATGATGAAGGGGAAAAAGACGTGGAATACCACAGTATTTAACTCCCGCAGGAAGTCTTCCTTTACGGCGCCCAGTTTTTTCGCTATGGCTCCCAGCAGGATATAGATCACAAACGGGATCACCGCATTGGTGGCGATCATCAGATTTTCCATACTTCCCCCCCACACGGATCCTCCGAACCGATTTATCGGACAGGATCCATTGCAAAATCACACTTCCGGCAGTTCCACGCGGCTGTCTTCGGCAAAGGGCAGGTGTCCTCAGCAGTTCCACGCGGATGCCCTCAGCAATTCCCCACATAAACATAGGGGAGCACTTCCCGGGCGACGTCCGCCAGTCGGTACACCTTCTCCACTTCCGTGGGGCCCCGATCCGTCATATGAAACCTGGGGAAAAAACGGGATACATGGAGCGGCACAGTCTCCCCATCAGGATTGCGCAGCCCTGCGATCCAGCGGGACTCCTCCCGCATGGCTTCCTCGCTGTCGTTTTCTCCGGGAATGATCAGGGTGGTGAGCTCCACATGCGCAGTCCCCACCGCTTTTTCGATAAAATGCATGACCTGCGAGAGGCTTCCGCCCAGCAGATCCCTATAGAAGCTCTCGGTAAACCCCTTCAGGTCGATGTTCATGGCATCGACATAGGGAGACAGTACCTCCAGGATCTCCGGCTCCGCCGTTCCGTTGGTGACCAGCACCACCTTCAGGCCTTCCGCCTTCGCCAGCTTTGCGGTATCCAGTACATATTCATAGCCGATGAGGGGCTCGTTGTAGGTAAAAGCAATACCGATATTCCCCCGGCTCCTCGCTCCCAGCGCCAGCTCCGTCAGCTCCTCCGGGGTCAGAGAATCGGAACTTTCCGCAAACCGGAAGGCCTCCTCGGACCAGGAGATCTCGTAGTTCTGGCAGAAAGGGCAACGCAGGTTGCAGCCGAAACTCCCCACGGAAAGGATATAGCTGCCGGGAAAAAATCGGGCCAGCGGCTTTTTCTCAATGGGGTCCAGGGCAAGGCTTGTTACTTTGCCGTAATTGTAAGCTTTGGTCACGCCGCCTTCTGCGGTTCTGCCGCCGCAAAAACCTACGCCGCCGTCCCGGATCTCACAATGCCTGAAACAGACCGGACATTTTGCCATAGCCCTTCCTCCCCCTGAAATCGGATCGATCAGTAGTGCCTCACCACCTCAAAGCGCTGCAATTTATAGGGCTCGTCCTCCCGGATCCCGCCCTTTTGTCTTGCGATGTCGATCTGCTGCTCGATGGAATCCACACCGTCCAGGTTGGGAAGCAGCAGCCCCCGCTTGATACCGTGGCTGACGATGACACCGTAGCGCTTCACATCCAGTTCCGCGGGAGAAGAGATATCCTCCGCGTCTCCCAGGATATCCACAGTGATCTCCAGATATTTCAACTCCTCCTGGGTGATGGGATCGAAACGGGGATCCCTGGAGCAGGCGCTGATACCATTCTGAATGATCTCTTCCGCAATGCAGGATTCCGTTGCCGCAATGGTACCGATGCACCCCCGGAGTCTGCCGCATTTGTGGATGGAAACAAAAGCACCGGCGCGATCGGAATACATTTCCGAAGGCAATCCCTTAGGGACGGGCAGTCTGTCGCCACCCCGCACCCAGGCTTCCACGGAAGCTCTGGCCAGGGCTACATAGTCGTCGCTGCCCTCCATTTTTCGCATGCATTCTGACAGGAGGTGTTCCTCATACCGGGCCCGGAAATGTCTGCTTTCATCCGGCGCTCCGGGATAGAAGGTGCAGATCCCGTACCCCACACCGGTAATGTCCTGATGGGAAAGCGCATGGGCCTTGACCGCAAGCCCGTCAAAGGCTCCCCCCATGATCACAAAAGAGCGATGGCCGCACTCCGCAGCCCGCTCGCAAAAGGCTTCTTCGTACTCCAGCAGGGCGCCGAAATCCGCAGCGCCGCAGTCCTTCATGATGCGCTCGTCGTATTCGGGACCTTCCTTGGCAAAGCCGTAAGGTCCGTAGGTTTGCAGCTTATGAGAGAGGTCTCCGCTGGCGATGATCACCACCCGCTTCCCTGTCTCATCTACCGCACGATTTAAGAGCTCTCCGAAGTGATAATGGTCCGTTAGGGGCAAACCGGAGAGACCGATGCGGACGATCTTCCCTTCATGATATTTGCTCCGGAGAAACCACAGAGGCACCATAGTACCATGATCCAGCTCCGGATCCCGCTCCCCCAGGGTTCCCGCAGGGAAGTCCTCCGCATCTGCCAGAGCGCAGATCCTGCGTACCAGATCGGTGTCATACTCTTCCGTAAAGCACACCTCGGATGCTCCGAAACGACCGAAATCTCCCTCGGCAGTTTCTCCGGGGGAGATGTGGAAATAGTCTGCGTACATGATGGAGTGGGGACTCAAAATGACGATAGTGTCAGGATGAAGTGCCGCCACTTCCTCCGCAACCTGTTCGTACGCCGCGGCGGTCTCCGTCACCTGTTTTTCGCTTCCTCTCCCGACGGCCGGGACGATCATGGGGGGATGAGGTACCATAAAGGCTGCTAAGATCGGCATGTTTCACCTCCGTTACTGGAGCGTATCGTCGTAGAAGGTATAAGTCTTCTTCCCGTGCTTTTTGGATACATACATGGCTTCGTCGGTTTTTTCAAAGAGATCTTTGGAGTCTTTAGCGAATTTACCGTCCATGATACCGACGCTGATGGAGACAGGAGGCAGGCCGTCATCCGTCTTCGCAAGCTCCTGATTGATCTGGGCAATCTTCGATTCGATGATCCGATGCCGGATCTCGCCGGAATGCATCAGGAACACCACAAACTCATCGCCGCCGATACGGCAGATGCAGTCATCGTCCCGAAAGACTCTGTTCATCACGGTCACCAGTTTCGCCAGGATCTTGTCTCCGGTCTCGTGACCGTAGGTGTCGTTGATGGTCTTAAAATTATCCACATCCAGAAGCATCATGTAAGTGCTGTTCAGATCCAGGTTGGACAGCAGGAGATCGTACCCTGCACGATTATATGCACCGGTGAGTTCATCATGGGAGGCGATGTAGCTGAGGCTCTCGATGCTGGATTTGTTTTTCTCATACATCCGGTTGTATGCGGCCGCCAGATAGCGGAACTCGTTGGTTCCCTCTTCCGTCAGGGGACGATCCTCCTTGATCTCATCCACGGCGCGCATGATGGGCTTGATGGCCAGGCGTGTGGTGAGCCAGATCAGGAAAAAGATAAGCGCTGCCTGGATCACGACGGCAACACGCACAATGGTGATCTCCCGCCGCAGGGAGTTCATTTTTTCATCCACAATGCTCTCGGTGAGCCGTTCCACTTCCGCAAGGCTTTCCTGCACGGCTTCCCGGATCCCGTCCTTTTGATCATAATATTCTTCATCCAGCACCATCTCCGTGGCCCGACGGATCTTTTCCTCAGAGGAAAGCGCAGCGTCCGCCTCGGAAAGGGCAACGCTTCCGATCACCTCGGGATATGCCTCGATCCCCTTGGCTTCGATCACCAGACGCATGGCGTAGTATTCCCGCTCCATCAGCTGCACGGAGCCGTTCATTGCTTCCAGCAATGACTGATAAGCTGCTTCCGTTCTCTCGTTCACATTCATTTTGGAGATGGCATCCTCACGACGCTTTGACTGAAAAGCCTCGACAAAATACTGCTCCAAAAAACGGGTGTCCCCATCGATGGAGAATCGCTGCACCTGCTCGGTGAGGTAGTCCGAAGCATTCATGAGCTCGTGGGCGGCATTTTGCAGTTCCGAGTTCTGTCTGGACGCTTCCATGGTATCCAAAAAGGTATCTGCCAGACGGAACGTTGCGAAAACCACAGTCCCGGAAAAGAACACTATGATGATCACCAGCCACAGATGGACCAGGCGGTGAGATATGCCGTTTTTCAGGAAT
Organism: Lachnospiraceae bacterium; assembly: GCA_016286555.1. Classification (GTDB taxonomy): domain Bacteria; phylum Bacillota; class Clostridia; order Lachnospirales; family Lachnospiraceae; genus AC2028. Next base: position 6,695 of record JAEETA010000036.1, read on the forward strand.
TGGATCATTCTTCTCCTCCAATTTCGTAAATGAGTGCCTGTTTTCGGTAAAAGATCACTTTTTCACAAATATAATACTACTAAAAATCCCGTAAAATGGCAAAAAATCAGGGCTTTTCAAATCTAAAAAAATTATAATAAATGACCCGGTCCAAAGACCGGGCCATTTGCTTTCTTATTCCTCAACGAAGATCCCTGTGAGTTTCGGCACCTGAAATCTGTTGATAAAGAGGTCGCATTTGCACAGGAAGGTATAAAATACGTGCATTCCGCGGCCGTACATGGATTCATAATTCGCCTGTCCCTTGGAGAGGATCACATCCGCTTCCTCCAGTGCGGCTCTCGCTTCCGAAGGAAGCATCTCAGGGATGGTGCCGGCGATGGGCATGCCGTTGGTGAGGATCTCCGCCACACGATCCAGTCCCACATAGCGGGCATCCTCATCCGTGGCGTCGTTTACCACTTCACCGCCCCGGACCATGGCGCTGCATTTCAGATGAGGGAAGCGCTTCCTGATCTGCTCCAGAAAGAGCTTATCCAGCACGATCTCACCGCAGTTATCGCACAGCAGAAGAAGATTTTTTCCGGCCTCGCATTCCCGCAGGAAGGATTCGTACACCGGCAGGTCCCTTTCCTGCATCTCCGTGTCCGCAAAAAGGGAGAGAAATTCCTCCCGGTCCACATGATACATAGCCGCGCCGTAATCGATATAATTCCCGATGCGGCTCATGATCAGTGCTTTCGACAGAGGGTCCGGGGCGCTTTCAATCTGACCCCGCAACTGTTCCTCCATGTCCAGGAGCAGGTCATTGTATTGCTTTTTCACATCCCGGAAATCCGGTTCCTCTCCGAAGTATTTTGCACGGAGCCGGTTAAAACGATACCCCATGAGCGCGGTGGTATCGTCCTCCCCACGCCGGTCCAGAAGATCCTTTACCTCGGCGAGATACGCCGCATTATCCGTTTTCGCCGCCTGCCTGTCGTAAAGGCATTTGGCACAACTTTCAGAAATACGCATGCTCTGTGGTTCCTTTGTCTGTAATTTCGTTTTGCTCCCTCAGGAAGCTTCGTATCTGCCGGCCTGCACCTTCCACATGCGGGCATACTGTCCGCCCAGGGCCAGAAGGCTTTCGTGGGTTCCCTCCTCCACGATGCGCCCGTTTTCCAGTAGGATGATGCGGTCCGCATCTCTGGTGGTGGAGAGTCTGTGAGAGATATAGAACACGGTCTTTCCTTCCGCAGCAGATTCCATGGCTTTGTTGAGCTCGTACTCCGCGATGGGATCCAGCGCGCTGGAGGGCTCATCCATGATCAGGATATCCGCATCCTTGTAAAAGGCTCTGGAGATGGCAATCTTCTGGCTCTCACCTCCGGAGAAGTTCACGCCTTCCTTATCAAACTCCGCAGTGACCTGGGTATCCAGGCCTTTCTCCAGACTCTTCAGGCGTTCGCCGAAGCCTGCGCGCTCCAGGGCGGATGCGGCATCTTTTCTCCGGGAGGTTCTGACAGAGCCGTCATTTTCAGACCCATCCTCTTCCGCAGAAGTCATAATGACATTTTCCTCCAGGGATGCGCCGTACATCTGGTAATCCTGGAAGACAACGCCGATGCGGTGGCGGTAGTCGAGAGGCTTGTACTCCCTGATATCCCTGCCGTGGTAGGTGATGGTTCCTTCCGTGGGATCATAGAGACGCATCAGGAGTTTGATCAGGGTCGTTTTGCCCGCGCCGTTGTGACCCACCAGAGCGTAGGTCATGCCGCCACGGAACTCCATGTTGACGTGGGAGAGGACCTCTTTATCCTTGTAAGCAAAGGAGACATTCCGGAACTCCAGGGTGCGGATCTCGGTACCGGGGTCGATTCCGGGCTGATCCTCGGGGATCTGCTCCTTATACTCCAGGAAGGTGCGCAGATACTCGATGAAGAGACCGTTCCGGAACAGACTGGTGAGGCTCTCCGTAAAACCGATGAGGATCCAGGTGGTGGACACCATCATACTGGTGATGACCGCCAGTTCCGCCAGACTCATGGTATTGCTCACCAGGGTGCGGTATGCACCGTAGATGAGCAGTCCTTCGAAAATGAAGGTGAAGGTGCACATGACGTAGAACCAGTGCAGGACCATGGCTTTGCGGGTGTATTTGCGGGTCACGTCCGCCAGGCCCTGAATGGCGTCACGATACTGTCTTCTCATGAGAGAGAACACATCCGTCAGGCGCATCTCCTTCGCATATTCCGGGAGATACATGACACGGTTAATGTAGGCGATGCGTCTGTTATGGGGCGCCATATCCTGGTTTCTGGCATAGTCCAGGTGACTGATCTTCCGATTGAAGACAAAATTACCCACCACGGGGAAAAGGATAAAGAGCACCGAGATCTTATCCACCTGGTACATAAAGACAAAGGCACACACACTGGAAATGGCACCGAAGATGGTACGGAAAACGGCACTGACCGTCTCCCGGAGGCGCTCGTCGGCCTTCTCCATTGCCAGAGTATATTTGTCGTAGAATTCGCTGTTCTCAAAGCATTCCAGTTCCACGTTCCTGGATTTTCTGAACAGGCGGGTGTAGAGACCCTTGTTAACTATGGCATAGCAGATGGGGTAGGTATAGCCCGTCAGGATCTTGGAATACAGGCTCATGGAACACATGACCACCGCAACCACCCCCACGAAGGTCATGATGGTCCCGAAGCTGTCCCCCGCTTCCAGGGAATTGATCACATAGCGCATGAAAAATGCACTGTAAAACAGCCACTCAAAATAGCCCAAAAACTGACTGATCGCATCATGGACCATCAGCTTTGGGCAGATTTTCGCAAGGAGGCTGCAGGCGTAGAGATTGTTCCGGATCGCCCGACCCCTCCCGATCTCGCGTTTCTTTTTGTTCTTACTCATTTTTTCTCCCCAATGGCGACCGATCTTTACGACACTGTCGTCATTTCTTACTCCTCATTTTTTGAAAACATGCTTTTACAGATCAAAGATGCTCATCTGTTCGTACCGTTCCGGAAGCTCCTGCATATACCCAAAGCATTCCTCCGGGGTGGACATGATCCCGTTTTCCCTGCAGATGCGCCGGAAAATCCCCGTCAGTTCTTTCGCGTTGGGACTGGACAGTTCATAGGCATTCCCGTACCGTTTGATATACCGCTCTTTCATTCCCGGAAAATGCCTGTCGAGGGCCGAATAATAATACTCTCTGTCCCCCTCCCGCAGGGTCAGGCCCATGCCGAAATCGATCACGCCCTTTACACCCACTCGAACACATTCCTTCAGGATCGCGGTGATATTTTCCTCCGTGTCATTGATGAAGGGCAGGATGGGGGTCATCCATACGACGGTGGGAATGCCCCTCTTTTGCATCTCTTCCAGCACTTCGATGCGACGTTTTGTGTTGCAGACATGCGGCTCCAGGATACTGCACAGCTCATCATCATATGTTGTGAGAGTCATCTGAACAACGCATTTTGCGGTGCGGTTGATCTCCTCCAGCAGATCGATATCCCGGAGGATACGGTCCGATTTTGTCTGGATGGCAAGACCGAACTCATGGTCACGGATGATCTCCAGGCACTTCCTTGTAAGCTGCAGCTCTTCTTCGCAATGCATGTAAGGATCCGACATGGAGCCTGTGCCGATCATGCACTTTTTTCGTTTGGATCGCAGCGCCTTTTCCAGCAGCTCCGGGGCGTTCTGCTTTACCTCGATATCTTCGAAAGGGTGGGTGAATTGATAGCACCGGCTGCGGCTGTCACAGTAAATGCAGCCGTGGGTGCATCCCCGGTAGATATTCATTCCGCAGCGCCCGCCGCTTGTGGTGAGGATCCCTTTGGCATCCACAAAATGCATAGATTCAGCCTTTCTCAGTTAATACTCCACCTTCACGGATTCCAGTCCGTAGATCTCCTTAAAGGTCTTCTCATCCTCAGGATTCCGGATCAGCATGACTTCCGTAAAATGCCCGTCGGTTTTGCTCTTGAATCCCGCCACTTTCTCTCCCGTGCAGATGGAGCTCCGGATGACGGCATACTGGGTCTCGGGATCGTATTCGATCTTCACCCGCGGGGGTTCTTTATGAAAAAGAGTTTTAAACATCATAGTATCAATTCTCCGTCATGAAGCCTTAGGATCTTATCTGCGCTTTTCCCCAGCTCTTCATCGTGGGTTATCATCACAACGCAATAGCCGTCCTTGTGGGCAAGATCCTTAAGAATCCCAAACAGCATCTCACTGTTTTTGGAATCAAGATTACCGGTCGGCTCATCCGCCAAAAGGATTCTTGTCTTCATTCCGAGGGCCCTTGCTATGGCAACACGCTGCTGCTCTCCGCCGGATAACATGGCGGGGAAGCGGTTTAACACAGAGTCGGGAAGACCGACCTTCTTGATCAGTTCCGCGGCACGCTTTTTCGCCAATGCGGGTTTCATCCCTTTCAACTCCATGGGGTACATCACGTTTTCCGCCGCCGTAAGCATCGGAAACAGTCGAAAATCCTGATAGATCACGGAAACGCTTTCGCGACGGTATTTTTCCAGATCGATATCCGCAGTGGAAACACCTTCGCACAAGACGGTACCCTCCGTGGGTAAGTCAAGTCCTGCCATCAGGGATAAAAGTGTTGTTTTCCCGCTGCCCGAGCTTCCGAGGATGGCATAAACACATCCTTCTTCAAAACTGTAGGTTATCCCATGCAGGGCTTCCAGACGTTGGTACTGGGACTGATATACATATTTTACATCCCGTAATTCGATGACGCTCATTTATCTCTCCCATCCTCATTCTCTGACCGTCAAAAGCTCCATCAGATCGACCTTTCCGACAAAAAGAATCGAAACGGTCGCTCCGAAAAGATAACAAACAAGGAAGATCAGTAAGGCCAATATCTGTACGATGCCGCCGGTATAAAGCCACAGAAGCGACACACATCCCAGAAGACATCCCAGAAGGCTTAAGACGACCTGCTCCAGGAAAAACGAAACAAATACCCGGCTCTTTTTCGCTCCCAGCCCGCGCATGAGCGCAAACTCCCGCCGCCTCGTAAATACCATCAGCCATGAAATGATGAATCCCAACAAGCTGACCAGAACGGAAATCATCATAGACATGACCCGGCCCATGGCAATGTTGCGTTCCATATTTTCCTTCAGTTTTAAAAATGCCGCGTCCTTTAAGACAAGCGTAGTTCGGTTTTTCTTAGTGTGCCCGACGGCACTGAAGCCCTCGGCCCTTAACCTTTCCCTTACCTCATCGAGTTCCCCTGCAGAGGAAACGGTAAACCTGCAGGTACGAAGTGAAAAGGTTTGTTCCATTCGTTTCCGCTGTGCTTCGCTGTAATCTCCGGACAGCTCATCACCTGTAAGTAATGCCGGGGGAATATAGCACGAAAGCGGCACATAGATATTGGCTTTGCTGCCCTGCTGTACATAACTTCCGACTGCCTTTACGATCACACCGATCTCCGCACTTCGGTCAGTCCTTACAAAACAGATGACGGTATCACCAAGGCTCAGCCCTCTTTCTTCCAAAAAGGATTTACTGAACACCCCCGGAATGGGATGATCGTCCATGTCCCCATCCATTCTGAAATTGAAGGGCGTAAGCTCCGAGCCATTCAGGACATTTTCGTCCCAGCCTTCCAACCAGACAAGACCGGGATCGGAATAATAAAATTCTTTTGCCCCCTTCAGAGAATTCAGCGCAACGAGTTCCGGTTGATTACCGATCCAGTTACTTCGCCGTTCTTTTCCGTTTTCGCTGTTGCTGAATTGGGGCATTTCATCGAAAAGCCAATAATGATACCCGTAGGATACGGAAACGTCATCCACGCCTTTTACATGAAGCAGCGATTTCACGGAATTCACAGACAATGCAAGCCCGGAATAAGATCTTCCGTTGATACTGACCACTGTCCCGTCAATGGAAGAGTTCTCCAGCGCATCCTTTAATTCCTTTTGCCAGCCCTGATACATCCCACTTAGAAAGATCACCATCGTTGTAAGAAGCATCGATATCAGAGGGACAATGACCGACTTCAGCCCTCCTCTCCTGATCGAAAGAAGAGAATACCGCAATCCTCCTCTGAAATGTACGGATGTTTCCCCTTTGGGAACATAGACCCGGCTCTTCCCCCTTTTGGGCGTTTTCATACGACGCTGAACCTTAAGAAAGAATATGCAAAACAGGAGCGAAACCACCACAATGCCCACCGGTACCAAAAGATCCGGCCACAAAGGCACCGTCGGATGAAAGTTTACCTCTTTCACGCTTCCCACGGAGGTCTCGCTATACCATAAAAATCCGTCTTTCGCGCGGATGCTTTCTATCATCCGGGCAATCCTTTCAAATAATGCAGGACGCAAAACCACCCCTGCCAAAGTTCCCAGAAGAGCAGAAGCTCCACAGATGAGAAGTGCACCCGATAAGAACCAGAGCGTGATCTTCCGTCCCGGAGTCCCCAGGCTTATCATGATCTTCACGGTTTCGCCCTGTCTCCCCACAAACAAAAACGCAAACAGCATAAGCACCGCAATGATCACCGCAAGACAGATCAAAAATACGTTCACAGCGGATTTTTTTACCTCCAGAAAGGGCTGTACCGCATTCCCGTATCCCTGATCGAAAAGGGTAACTCTGACCTGTTTGGGAACCATGTCCTGCAGTATTTCCACTGCCTCTACCGCATCTTTGTTTCTAAGGGAGACTGTGCCGAGAAGGTATCCGAAAAGTGGTGTATCCGCATCATTCATAAGGGCCCAGACAGTACCCACATGATCTGTGGATGGCTCTGTGACACCGCATACTTTAAAAGAGTCCGTGTTACCGGTTAAGGAAAGATCGTAACAATCTGTATCGGTCCCCCTCATTTCCTGCAGCAAAAGCTCATCCCCGGGCTTCAGTCCAAGACCTTCCGCCAAATCGGCGCTGACAACACATTCGTTTTTTTGTTCCGGATCCGGAAATGTTCCTTCAGAAAGCCTGATCTCGTTTTGCTGGAAGGCGTATACATCTTCCACATCTTTACAGGGAACGACCGACACATAATTGTTCATGGAACGATACTGATCTGCCGCATCGAGAAAGAATTCGGGTATCCCTGTCTCATCCGTGTACAATGCGTAGGGGAGCTCGTCCGACGCAATAAAGGATTCGATGCGGAAAACGGAATAGCCGTTCATCGGATAGGCGCCGATATCCCGGGCGATTCCCGTAGTATCCACAAAGGATCCGTGAAGAATATAGTTTTTCCTCTTTTCAGGCACAAAGCCGCTTGCGCCCGGAAGGATATCAATCAGAACACCTTCCCTGCCATTTTCGGAATAAACAGAGGTTTTCAGTAACGCAGTACGGTAAACAACCGACTGCTCCGTTATTATCGGGTCCCCGTTTTCATCAAAATCGGTCCATTGATAAATCGGATCGGAAAAATTACCAACCACTATGACACTGCGATTGCCGTAGGGCATATTCCCATAGCGGCGTTCATATCCTTCGGCAAAAGCAAACGACGGGTTCCCTCTCGTCCATCCCGTTACACCGTTGACCCCAAGAATGCTTTCATCCGTCAGTTCCGTCGCCGCCTCTCTCGCGACTTCGTCCGGTTCATCCTCTTTGGGATATTCAGATCCCATATACTCTACAAGAGCAATGGAGCGGTATGCCTCATCGCAAGCCTTCAAAACAGCGTTGCAATACAGCAAAACCCCCAGCGACAAGATCATGGTAACTGTCAACACCAGGATCAGGAGTGAAAAAAGTGCGGTCCGGCCTTTCTCCCTAAGGTTCGACAGGATTCCATTACGAACAAACATAGCATCCCCTCATTTCTTCTTCAGCCATGCAACGGAAACATAGTGTTTGATCACGAGAGACTCAGGATATGCTGCGAGCATTTTCTCATGCTCCGCATTCCATTCCGCAAACTCTTCCGGCGACATGGAAGCACTGGTCCCTCTGCAGGCGCGCATTCTTCCGTGCCAGCCCTCCCGGGTGAAGGGAACGTCCACGCGGAACTGCTCCTGCTTCGCAAGATCGAAGTACTCCAGATACTCCTCCGGCACCGGCACGGGATGCACCGTATCTCCGCAACCGGTCCACTTGGGATTGTACTTCAGGATCAGTTCCTCGCTTTTTCCCGCGATCTCATCTTCAAAAGGAAGCCAGCCCATGTAGAGGATCAGGAAACTGCCGCCCTCCTTCAGCATCCGCGCAAATTTGGGGGCCGTGACCTTGTGATCCAGATACCAGATGCACTGGCAGGCGGTGATCACATCAAAGGATGCGTCCGGCCGGTCCAGATCCTTTGCATCACAGGTGTAAAAATCGATGTCCATCTTCCCGTCAAGCGCGATCCTCTTAGCCTCTTCGATCTGGTTTTCCGAAATGTCCGTTCCGGTCCAGCGGGCGCCGTACCGGTACATGTTGATGGGAAGAACACCGGTGCCGGTTCCCACATCCAGTACGCACTGACCGTCCTTACAAAGGCCGAGATCCAAAATATACTGATAGAACTCCTTCGGGTAAATATCCCGGAAGCGGGCATAATCCTTCGAGGTCTTGCCCCAGTCAAATTCTTTTCCTTCATCCACGCCGGTAATACTGATGTTCATAGCGCTTCTCCCTTCTTTATCAAGATGTCCGCATGCGGTATTCGTACTTCTCACCGCAGCAGTTTTGCTATGATTTCCTCATAATCCCCGTCGATCAAAATGACCTGCTCACCTGCCTGTCGAAAACCCTCTATGGCCTTTTGATTGCCTTCTTTTAACCACCGGACGGTACAGTCGGAATCATCCAGCCGCTTTTCGATGTCGGACCCATGATCTCTGATATCCTCAAAATGTGCATCGATGTAGGCATCCGTCATTGCAAGGCAGATAAATCTGATCTCCGGCAGATATTCCTCTCCGAAATCCTTTCGCCAGTCGTAAGGGATGTAGCACCCCTCAACGATGAGGTTCTGCCGGTTCTCAATCGCCGTCTTGATCATTTCGCGGACAATGGGCCAGAGATAATCCACCAGTTCATCGTCATCCTCCGGCGTCAGCTCCGTATGGCCGCTTCGGATCAGCCCCATCTTCAGGTGGTCGATGGACAGGTAGGGATATTTATATTTTTCAAGCATCCTCTGGGCAAGCACCGTCTTTCCGGTGTGGGATGCTCCGGTGATGATAAGGATCATTTTGTGTTTTCCTCGCCTTTTGAATCACTGAGCGCGCCTTTTTCTTATCCCTTTTTCCGGGACATGATCAGAAACTTTCTTTTCCCGATGTTATGTTTCTCCAGAACGTTCCATGCTGCAGAGTTTATTTTCTGCTTTTTATCCATGGAGATGGCAATGATCATCTCCTGATCAGAAATATGAGACAGCTGTTCCAGCATGAGATCCTGGGAATCGCCTTCTCCGTTATCCCAGTCCACCAGATTTCCATAGGGAACATCGGTGATGATGATGTCGGCATCCAGCCTTGGAAGCGGTTTTGTGCAGTCAGCCTGAAACACCTCGGAATCAACAGGCTTACCCAGCTGCTTTTTCAAAACCTCAACGCTTTGCAGGGCATCGTGATGGGAAGCCTTGTGATATGCATCAAAGAGTGCTTCCAGTTCCTTCTTGCGCGCTTCTAACCCTTCATATCGGAGCAGTGACAGATTTTTCCCTGCATGTTCCAGCATATTTCCGTCGATATCGCTTCCGTAGATCTTCCCGATCTCCGCAGAGTGAAAGAACCCAAGTACCGTAAGGGAGTAGCCGCCTCCGCAGCAGGGATCATAGACCGTCAGATCGCTCTTTTTCTCCAGATAATGCACCGCGCGCCCAAACATCTCATTGATGAGCCTTACGGGAAAATTAGGGATCCCACTGCCGCCATACAGGACCCGTCCGCTGGAATAATCCTCAAAATTGTCATTCTTACAATAAAGATATTCCATCTTATCCTCAGATTCCGGCGATGAAGCTCTCGATCAGTTCCGCGGTTTCGGTTTCCGATTGCTCCGTGTTATCGATAAACAGTGGAAATTTTCCCCGGTTCTTCCGAAACCATCTGTTGAAGCCTACGTGGGGCTCGATCTTTTCATCGGAAGTAAATCCCCGCTCCGCAGGTCTCGCCTTAAGCCGTCTGATGATCTCCTCATCCGAAGGGCAAAGCACGATAAACACCGTGGATTCCACACTCTCGGGGATGGTCTGGGTTGCAATATAATCCTGGGGGCTGATGCAGGAGACAAAGACCATGTCCTTTCCCTCTGCCATTTCAACTGCCCTGGCAAGGGTGTCATCTTTATATTTTGATTCGTGATCCGTTCCGGCGTAATCCCACCAGTTAAGGCCTACTTCATCGCTGTCAATGCATGCGTATTTTGCAGGATCCAGCCGTTGCGCCATGGCGTCTTTCATCGTTGATTTCCCGGACCCGCAGGCTCCGGTGATGATAAATAATTTCATAACTCCAACCTTTCAAGAATATCTGTATCAAATCAGCGCAGTGCTGAAATAGCGCTCCGCCCGGTCAGCCAGAACAGTAGCAATGACCTGATCCTTTCCGTATTTTTCAGCCATCTGCTTTGCTGCCCAGACGTTGGCGCCGGATGATGTTCCGACGAGAAGTCCCTGAACCTTCGCCAGTTCGCGAGCCGTTTCAATGGCATCATCATCAGATACTTCAACGATATCCGTGATGATGGAAGTATCAAGGATATCCGGGATAAACCCGTCACCGATCCCCTGGATCTGATGAAGTCCGGGCTCGTCCCCCAGCAACGCAGAGACATTTTTCGGCTCGACTGCCACAATCTTGCAGTCGGGATTTTTCTCCAGGAGGTATTTCGCCACACCCTGAAGTGTGCCGCCACTGCCGATTCCGGATACATAAATATCGATCTTTTTCCCCAGCTGCTCCGTGAGTTCCACTGCCGTCGTCCGGTAGTGCATCTCCGGATTGGCGGGATTCTGGAATTGCTGAGGCACGAAGTATTCATCGGAGCTTGCAGCGATCTCCAGAGCTTTGTCCACAGATCCGCCGATGCTGAGCTTCGGGTCCGTCAGTACCAGCTCTGCTCCCAGCGCGTGAATGATCTTTTTCCGCTCTTCACTCATATTTTCCGGCATCACGATGATCACACGATAGCCTTTGCGGACGCCACACAGAGCAAGACCGATACCGGTGTTGCCGGAGGTGGGTTCAATGATCGTCATTCCGGGTCTGAGCTTCCCCTCCTTTTCAGCCTGCTCGATCATGTTCAGCGCGATCCTGTCCTTGATGCTGCCGCCAGGATTGAGAAATTCGGCTTTTGCAAAAATCTGCAATCCGGTAGTCTGCTCCAGACTGATCAAAGGGGTGTTGCCTATGAGATCCAGTACATTTGTGTAATACATGTTTTTTCAAAATCCTCCGTTTTTAGCTTTTTTATCATAGTCCTGTCTGAAGATTTCCATCTCGATCACATCCCAGGGCTCTTTCTGAACGATCTCTTTGTCCTGAAATCCCAGCCCCACGTAGCACCTGTGCGCAGGTTCATTGTTCTCAAAAACCCCGATGGTAACTTTGTCGGCACCCATGATTTCAAAGGCATATTTCAGCCCCAGAGAAAGCATCTGTTTCCCGTAGCCTTTACCTCTCAGGTGATCGTCTACGATGACCCAGCCGAAACGAAGGATTTTTCTGTCGCCGTGAAGATAGCGCATGATAAAATGCCCGACGACATTCCCCTTATCGTCAAAAGCAACCCAGGGATAGAAATTGTCAGGCTCCTCGCATCTTCCGTTCTTCAGAAGATACATATCGTCAATGGTTTTAGCCGAGATGGGAAAGTCCCCAAACAAGAGTCCTCCCCATTTATTGAATACCTCTTCATCCCTGATCCACTTCTCGATTACCTCTGCATCACAGGACTTGTATGGTCTTAGACTAAGCATTCTTTGAGCCCTTCTCTCTTACTTCTTCCCGGAACAATTCACATCCGACTTCGGTTTAATCCTCAAGCCACTCTACGGCTTCCTGTAACACTGTATCTTTTTCCGGATGTTCAAACATGTCTACAATTTCCTCTATATATTAATCCGTACAGTATCTTCAAACCTGTTTTTCCCCTCTCGAAAAAGGCATGCTCTCCTATCGCTAATACTTATTCCCCAAGTTTTTTCATGGGTTCGCCCCATGCACCAAGATCTCTGCCGTCATAACCCAATCAGGATTGCCGTTTTCATCATATGTCCCATAAAGGAACAATATCTGCCGACTTACCTCCTGAAACCGAAATAAGATCCTCCGGTGCCAGCTCTATCTGAAATCCCACCTTTCCCGCACTGACAAACACCTTGTCAAACGCAGAAGCAGTCTCATGGAAAAAAGTAGGAAACTGCTTTTTCATACCGATGGGAGAGCATCCCCCGTGGACATATCCCGTGAGCGGCAAAAGATCCTTCTGCTTGATCATACTTACAGCCTTCTCTCCGGACGCTTTGGCAGCTTTCTTTAAGTCCAGTTCCGCCTGTACAGGAACAACGAAAACATAATACGCTCCGCTCTTTCCCTGTGTCACAAGGGTCTTAAATACCTTTGCCGGATCTTCTCCGAGAATGCCTGCTATCTCTTCTCCGGTCAGAGTTGCATCCGGTTCGTATGTATGGCTCTCGTAGGCGATCTTTTTCCCATCAAGAACCCTCATCACATTTGTCTTTTCTTCCTTCTTCATCTCACCATCTCCCGGTTCTATCATCCATAAAGAATCCGAAGTTAAACCGGATCTCATGACGCTCTATATCCCGGTTCGTGTAGCAGCATGTGTCATATCCGATCAATTCAAATCCCTGACTGCGGTAAAAAGAAATGGCCCTTACATTACAGGATTGGGTTTCCAAAATGATCGCGCGCCTGTTCTGAAGTCTGGCCTGTTCCTTCGCGATATTCATCAGTGCGGTTCCGATCCCCTGCCTGTGAAGTTCATCGGCAACCCACAGTTCCGTTACCATCAGCCTGTTGCTCCACTCTTCCGGGCAGATCTCGATGCAGGCCATCATTTTCTTTTCCCCGTTCTCCTCGAAAACGATTCCGAAGGCCTCTGCTTTCTCCCAGTGATCCTGATATAAACTGTCCGGAAAATCGTATTCCTCCGGCGTATGGGTTACCGGAGTGTCGAATTTCTTCTTTACCATTTTCACCGAAAAAGAATCCGCGCTCTCTGCCCTTTCGAGGTCGTAGTATTCTTCCGTGGTATATTTCATCAATATCGGGGTTCCCTTCCATTCTGACTTTGGGAGGGGAACAATTTTATACTCATTCATCGTTTCGCCTCATAACTACCTGATACTTACACCGTAATAATCTTCAATGGCCATCAGCCATACAGCCAGATATTCGTCTTTGAACATATCGGTAACATATTCTGTATCGCCGTCGTGAAAATAAAACTTACAATCCTGATAATTTACGAGCCATGTATCCTCTGCACCATAGGCAGTGAGATTATAATGGTAATCTGCCGCATTATTGGCATCTATGATACAGCTCTTAATGTTCACTTCCACATCATGGAAATTGTTTGCCACAGCAAGAGCCATCATCAGATGTTTTTCCCTGCTGTTTTCATCAGAGGAAAGCTCGTCATCCACAAGCATATATGCAAGGATGTCATATAACAGATCTCTGTTGATGGTACGTCCCTCTTCCAAAACAGTGTTATCAACATAATCAAGGAATCCGTTAAGGTCCTTGTCCGCAAAGAGAACTGTGGAACCGTTCATGCCACCGTTTGCTGTCATATAAAGACCGTAATCGGTTCTGATAACATCAATAAAACTATAGGATGTCTTTTCTCCTTCCGGTTCCTCTGGAGTTTCGCTTGTCTGGGTGTCAGTATCTGCTGCATTTTCAGTACTTTCCTGCCCGCTGTCATTTCCCTGATCCTGAGTAAGATCAAGATCCTTGATGTTATCTGCAGCTTCCTGCAGCTTTGAAATATCGATATCCGGAGTTACAACCTCTACTTTGGGCATTTCACTTTCATCCGGTTTATATGTTGCCTTTTCCGTACCGCATGCAGTGATCGAAAGTGTCATGATACATGTCAGTGTTAATAAAACAGTTCTTTTTTTCATTGGTTGTCCTCCAGCAATATCCGAATGTGAATAGTCTCTCACTTATAGTCATAATATCACTTCTATCAAAAATCCCCCACAGTTTATATATAAACCATAGGGGAATCTTGCTCTTCTGCTTCTTTTGAAAATATGCCAAGGAGCAATTAAGCTCCTTGGCATAGATAGTCATTATTCCACCGGAAAACAAGCTTCCGTCACATATTCATCCGGATTCTGTGTCTGTGCCGGACTCACATGATAGATATTGAACATATGGCCGTTCATTTTATACCCGTTAGCCTTGATCCAGGATACTACCGTTGCATATGCTTCACCCATCTGATCATAGCTGCCCTTTATGATACAGCTTGCAACCTTCACTGCGGGAAGCGTCTTAAACTTCACATGTTCCGTATCGGAATAGGTACCGTTCACGGTCATCCAGGTGATGATCTCAACGTTTTCTTCTTTGTACTCATCATCGAGGAATTCCGCTGCCGCAAGGCAGGGATCCGAAGGCACCAGATTCCTGCATTCGCCCATCATGGTACCCCACAGGATGTTTTCATCCTCATAATGAGGAACCACCATATGAACCGTTGCCGCATATCTCTCCGGAATTGTTTTTACCGTAACATCAAAACTCATGTTTTGCTCCTTTCTCAGCCTCTTTCGGGCTGTATCCAGAAGCATCAGTTTGTACTCCGTCTCCCTGGAAAGCTTTGACAGTTCTTTCTGTCTCTCTGACAGGAAGGCATCCATCTTTTCTCTGTCATCATAATCATCAAGAATCTTAATGATATCGGCTAGGGAAAAGCCCATATCCTTTAATGATGTGATCCTCCCGATGGTAAAAAGCTGTTCCTCACGATAATAGCGATATCCTGTAAATCCGTCGGTTTCTGCCGGTTTCAACAGTCCGATATCATCGTAGTGGCGTAACATTCTGATGCTTACTCTGGACAATTTTGAAAATTCGCCTATTTTCAGCATATTTCGTTCCTACCTCCATGGATGTAATTCCTGAGCTCACTACAACGATAATCCCTCACATAATGTGAGAGTCAATACACTCCTTAAAGATTTTCGGGTTTCGGATTTTTGATCCTATCATAGAATACGCAGATGAGAATCGACACGATCGGGAATATTACATAGTCGATCACATTTGAGTAAGACCATCGGTATTTCTATCGCATAGAAAACCAGCGACAGAATTACGGCAGCCATAATGGGATGTACTATTTCTTTTTTTACGTCTTCTCTTGTTTTCATGAAGCTCCCTCTGAATACTTTCGCCGGTTTATCTCCATCCTTTTCTTAATGCGGAATTCCGAAATAAGCAAAATAAATGATCATCGAAATAAGATCGAGCAACAGTATCACTCCAAACACTATGCCTGCGATCTTGAGCCCTTTCTTTGCTTTTTCCTTATTATCTTCCGTTAATACATGTTCTTTAATATCACTATACAACTCGGATTTTACAATCTGTTCCGAAGCCTCTTCTTTTTTTGCCGCTTTATCAAGCACCAGTTCATCCAGCGAAATATCAAAAAGTTCACTGATCGCAACCAGTTTCTCCATGTCCGGGGCAGATTCTCCCACCTCCCATTTGGAAACCGTTTGGCGGGAAACATTCAATCGATTCGCGAGTTCTTCCTGCGAAAGACCTTTTTTCTTACGAAGTTCATACAGTTTATTATTGAATTCCATTATCATTCCTGCCTTTCCATAGATAAAGAACAACGCAGATCATTATTATGGTTATTGTCGTCGTTGCAATTCCGGCCTCAAATCCGTATTCTGACCCGTTGATAATGTTAAGCCTGTTTACCCTGATCAGAAACAATCCTTCCATCTTTGCATCATTTCCCGATACCGTAAGACCAAGGATTATGTTCAAAACATAATTCCACGACGCATGAAGTCCGCAGGAGATCCATATGTTCCCACGCCATAAAACGATCATGGAAAACAGAACGGAAATGAGATATAAATTTGCAATGCCGATCAATGCATATACCAATCCCGAATCCAGGATGGAGGTCATGATCAGGTGCGGCACAACAAATGCCGTTGAACTGATAAATACCGCCGGCGCAACCGGTATCTTTTTCATCAGCGTATTCATCAAAAAGCCCCTGCATAGAATCTCTTCCTCAGAGCCCTGAATGATGAAGGCCACCCCCCATAACAGCAACCCTTTAACGCTCACGTCCCGATTCATTCCCAAAAAAGAAACAGAGCCTGTTACTAAGCAGAGGATCACAACAAGTACAAGCATTGCTACGGCAATCAGGGCCCCCAGCAGATAGTCCGTCCCATGCTTCGTCAATCCGATATCCTGCAAGCTGCGCTTCTCTATATGTTTGCAATACAGTACCGCTATTATAGAGAACAGGATATATCCGTAATAGGGAATCAGACCGGCGATCTGCCCCTCCGGCATTACTCCATGAAGCGGATCATAACCCATTCCGGTATATGATCCAATTACAACAGCCTCGCCTAAAACCCCTGCCGCAAAAAATATCAGGACAAATGCGAGAAGTTTTTTGATCACATACTCCGTTCCCGACATTTCCATTCTGTTATTGAAGGGCGATAGATTGATAGCGTGTCTTTTCATCGATGCTTCCTCCCTGGAATTGTTTTTTCATACCAATACTATAGGAGGTCTGTAAAAGGCTCTACCAACCATGCTTAACAATCCGTCCACGGAGGCTGACATTCATGTTAACGGCCGTTGCATCCCTTTATTTATCAGTTTTCTTCCAATATCTGAAGTGCCTCTTTATAGTCCTGTCCAAGGATTTCCTGAACCTTCTCAAATTCATATTTCTCATGTAGCCTTGTCTGGACTTTCAGAAATTCCTTCTTTCCATGCTTCCTGATATAAAGAGACTGCGCTTTTGCGGCATTTGCTCCGTCATTTGACGGTACATAGAATCCCTTTTCACAGGTCTCAAGTTCACCGCATTCATAGCATCCGTCGATATTTTTCTCGTTACAACACTTTACATTCGGGCATATCCTGCCTTCGGAACATGTGGCAAAAGAGCAGGCATTGTACTCCGTCCTGCATCCCCCACACCATTCACCAAGAAAACAGTGGTTGCAGGACAATCCACAGATGGCAACAGGATCTATACCCTTTCTTGCAATCTTGCAAAGCCGATTTTTTATTCGCTGCATTGCTTCAATATGCATGATCCAGTGACGTGAAAAGGGCATCTGAATAAGGCCTTTAACATCCTTGCCGCACCAGTAGTCTATCAGCCAGAATGCATTCTCATCCTCGCTGACACACTTGCTTTCTGTCAGTTTCTGCTTTATATCCTCACTAAATGTACGTTTTAGATCCTTGTATTGTAATCGCAAAAGAAGCTGATCTGTTGATTCCTTGACCGCCTTTGCATAGAGATAGAGTTCCTGCACACTCAGTTTCTTCGAAAACTCAGCAATTTCTTCACCCTCAAGTTCATTCCCGGTCGTAATGATTGGGGAAGCAATCGCGCTCAGATGATCATCCCTAAACAGAATCTGTTCATCCCCTGCTATCATCTCATGTGCCACGATATCCTCAATCCTGAAAATATGCCAGATGGAATAAGCAAGCGTTTTGCTGTGATATCCCTTTGCACCTGCAAAAGGCATTTGATAAAAAGCCTTCTCGGGATACCCTTCTACGATCCAGGTTATCTGTTGAAACAATTCATCTCTGAATTCTATCAGTTTCCTTATGGCTTCACCGAACGTGACTTCTTTAGATAACAGTTTCTGTATTTCTTTATTCTTTTCCGACCAATCTTTATCCATAAGCTTATTCCGATTTCTTCTCCGATTCTTTGATTCTATAGTAATCCTAAGCAAACTACCGTCTCCGTATTTGCGGTCCAGGGGAACTGGTCCACGGCGCAGGCGCGGACCACGCGGTAGCCGGCAGCCTGAATGGGTTCAAGGTCACGGGCAAGACTTGTGGCCTTACAGGAAATGTAAACGATGTTTTCAACTCCGTAATCAAGGATTTTGGCAAGCGCCTTCGGGTGGATTCCGTCGCGGGGCGGGTCAACGATGATAAAGTCGGGCTTCTCGGTGATTTCATCAAGCACCTTCAAAACGTCACCGCAGATGAATTCGCAATTATCAATCCCGTTTTCCTTTGCGCTGATCTTTGCGGCCTCCACCGCTTCCTCAACGATCTCCACTCCGATAACCTTACTCGCCACAGGAGACATTAACTGTGTTATTGTGCCGGTGCCGGAATAAAGGTCAAAAACGGTTGAATTTTTCTTTGTGCCCGTAATATCCCGGACATAGCCGCGAACCGTATCATAAAGCACTGCGGCACTCCTTGAATTTGTCTGGAAAAAAGAAAACTCACCGATCTTGAATTTAAGACCCAGCAGGTTTTCTTCGATGTAATCGCGTCCGTACAAAAGATAGGTCACATCGCTTCTGACCACATCCGAAAGAGAGTCATTCACTGTATGCAAAATACCCGCTATCCTGCCGGAAAGTTTCAGTGAAAGAAGCATATCGACATACGGCTTTAAATCAGGCTTTTCCTCACTTGTAGTTACAAGTGCCACCAGGATTTCGCCGGTGGCTGCAGACTTTCTCACCAGCAGATGCCGTAAAAAGCCCGCATGATTCATGCGATGATAATACTTTAAGCCCGTCTTAAGCCAGTATTCTCTTGTCGCACAAAGAATCGTTCTATAGTCTCCGTCACTTATATAGCAATCCTTCACGTAAAGCACGTCAAACATGCTTCCGCGCCTGTGAAGGCCGAGGCTTAAGGGGCCGTCCTTATACTCGTCTCCGAAGGAAAACTCCATCTTGTT
>JAEETA010000037.1 GCA_016286555.1 Lachnospiraceae bacterium
GTTTTAATAACATTATTAATTAAAAAAGGAGGTAAAAAATGATATTAGACGTAGCTCCAATTGAACCAGCAGTAAATAATATACCTGCTATTATTATAGTATCTATATCTATAGTAATTGTTTTAACAGTTGGTATTATTAGCACTGTATTATTAAAAAAGAAAAATGCTAAGTAAAATAATACTTAGTTTAATACTTACTCTATTAATAGAATTAACAATAGCATTCGTACTTGGTATTAAAGGTAATGATCTTCTTAGAATTACATTTATTAATATATTAACTAATGTTACATTAAATATAATAGTTTGTTTATTATATTTAGTATTAAATTATAAATTAGTATTTTATTTAATAGTACCTATATTAGAAATATTTGTATTTTTAATAGAAGGCACATATTTTAAAAAATTAAATAAAAGTATTATATCTCCATATAAATTATCATTATTATTAAATGGTTTTTCATATGGATACTCATTTGTATATTTATTAATAGATAAATTAATAAAATAAAAAATACATCATTTGATGTATTTTTATTTTTTTAAATCATCTATATATTTTTCCAATGTTTTAGCATTAGGTCCAAGTATTATCTTTAATTGATTATCTATTTCTACTATACCTTTAGCACCCATTTTTTGAATACCTTCTTTATTAACTATAGATACATCTCTTAAAGTTACTTTAAATCTAGACATATTTACTTCCATACTAATAATATTATCTTTACCTCCTAGGTAATCTACTAATTTATTAGCTTCTACATGGAAATCTTTTTTAGTAGCTTTTAATACTATTAATAATATAAATAATAATATTAGACCTATTACTATATATTGAATCCAATATTGACCCATATTTATCACCTAAATAAATTATACGAAAAGGAGATTTCAGGCACTGGAAAATCTGGGGTTAAGCGCCGAGTATTCTTTGATCATGCAAAAGTGCTGTGACCATGCCGGAGCTGTATTGGAAAACGCGCAGGATGAATTTCAGATGATCCATGGTGATCTGTCTGCATCGAATATCTTGCAAACACCGGATGGACTTGTGCCTATTGATTTTTCGTTTTTCGGAATGGGACATCCGATGTATGATCTTGCTGTTCTGTTTGGAAATATCGGCGGAACATTGGCGTGTAGGAAACAAATGGCAGAAGGATATCGGAATGCAGGCGGTACGATCCGTTACGATGTGTTAGATGCCTGTTTTATTCTTACCTTGCTAGATTGTCTCGGAATTCATTATGAACAGTGGCGTAAGCAGGAGTGGTTTGCACCGAGAATGCAGCGGTGGCATAAGGAAAACCTGATTCCGTATGTGCAGGGAGAGCGCATTTATGCGGATGATTTTTATCTATTACATGTGCAAGGGTAAGTTTGATCTGATGGAGAAGAAGATATGAGCAATCCATGGAAATGATCATGATTAAGGTGGTATGAGAATGATTTTTCTTACAGAAGCAGATGAACAGTATGCTGATGAACTTCAGAAATTTAAAGATGAAGTGCTTGAAGCAGATAAAGACAATGATGATCAGTTTGCAGGTTGCATAGGGCTAAGAGATTGCGCTACTTCCAAGGAATGGATAGACATTTGTAAATTGCGAAAGTCTTCCGAGACTTGTGAACAGGCCGGTACAGCGGTGCCATCAACAACATATTTTGCAATAAGGGAATATGACCGGAGACTGGTAGGAGTAATAGATTTGCGTCATCATATAAATCATCCAATCCTTAGTACTTGGGGCGGTCATTGCGGGTATTCAGTCAGGCCGTCTGAAAGAGGAAAAGGATACGCTACAGAAATGCTGCGTCTAAACGTGATAAATGCTGAAAAAATGGGAATTGATAAAATGCTTGTAGTATGTGATGCAGATAATTTTGCCAGTGAAAAAACAATTCTTGTAAATGGAGGTCAGTTGGAAAACATCATAGAAGTAGACGGTTGCAAAATGAAGCGATATTGGATAAAGACAGGGAAACAGTAGGCGGAATTTTGAGGATGGAAAAGCTATATATTACTCATTATTACTATCCCGGAACAGATCCGTGGAAAAACATAATGCTTCTAACGGAGAAGGAAGCATTTCGCAAGGCGGAAGAACTGGCGAACGCACATCCTGATACTACAAGTTTCGGACGCTTCGCTGACTTCGAGAACTATTATCCGGCACGTAAGAAAGCAGATGCATTTGTGCGGGGTAAGTTTATTGAATTAGGCGGAAAGCCGAAGCTTGAGCATCCGTATTCTTTTGCACTTATGGATTGTGAATATCTGAGAGAATGGTTTGACAGTAGCGATAAGATCATTATTGATTTGGATGATATTCCCGATGATCAGGTAAGCTTCACAATTGGAGACAGTTGCGCTCTGATGATTCACGGAAATGAACCGATTGTTCTTACGAAAAAGCTTTTGTTTGAGCGTATCGAGGAATTTAATGGTTCGGTTGACCTTTTCTTAAAAGAATCACTTGGCAAGTATGCCTATGTGGAAGTGCAGGTGTGGGATAGAATAGCGAATTACTAAACAGGCTCTTTTGGCAGATGGATAATGAAAATCGTTTGATGTTCCTATACGAAGAAAATGGAATCCCGTGCGGATATATGCAGAAAGAATTGGAGAAAGTGTGATGGACAAGACCTTTATCGAGATGAAACTCTTTCAGGTTAAGCCGGATAAACTCGAGCAATTTGAAACAAAGATTGAAGAGATGTCTGCATATCAGCTTAAGTGCGAAGGTTGCACATCCCTTAAGTATTTCAAGAGATTTTATACTATAGACGGAATCGAACTAGGTGAGCCTCCAAGAGAGTTAACCAAGATAGTAAAATGCGTAAAGTATTACTCATACTGGGAGTTTGACACAAAAGAAAACTACGGCAAAGCCATAAAAATCTTTTTTGACAATTACAATAAAGATTTGCAAAAACTGCTGATTGCACCATTTGATATTAACTTAGGATATTCTGTGTAAGGTAATGCTTTGGAAGATAATCATATACTCGTTATCACTATAGCCAGAAAACTGCGTAAATACGCGCTTTTAATGTACTTTTGAGGTAAGAAAAAATGATAAAGGTTTTATTCGTCTGCTGGGGCAACATTTGCCGGTCGCCGATGGCAGAGTATATTATGAAAGATCTTGTGGCGAAAGCCGGGCGGTCAGGGGAGTTTGAGATCGCATCTGCAGCCACCAGCACGGAGGAAATCGGGAACCCGGTTTACCCGCCTGCAGTGCGGGAGCTGGCTGCTCATGGAATCTCCTGCGCAGGGCATCATGCGCGACAACTGCGGCGGGATGACTATGAGAGGTATGATTACATCATCGGGATGGAGCAGCTGAACATGAGCTATATGCTGCGGATCGTGGGAGAGGATCCGGAGGGGAAGGTGCATCTCTTGATGGACTTTACCGGTCACCCTGAGGATATCGACGATCCCTGGTATACGGGAGATTTCAAAGGGGTCTACAGGCAGATCCTGGAAGGGTGTGAAGCTTTGCTTGAGAAGTGCAAGCGGGATCTGTGATCGTGGAGTGGAAGAGATCGGTGGATGTGAGGTGCGACGGACCGTGGCTGGAAAAGGGGCAGATAGGAAAATGATCCGAAAGAAAAAAGCGGGGCGTATTGCGGCTTGCGGGCTTGCATGCGCCCTGATTTTGTGTGTTTTCGGTGGCTGCGGGACTGCTGCGCCGGAAGAAGCTCCTACTATGGAGGAGATGGCGGTGCCGATTCCCGGGACAGTGGAGGATGAGAGCGGTCCTGCCGGGCAAGCGGAGAGTGATCCTGGCAAGAATGCGGGAGACGATGAAATGTTGCAGGCTGCGGAATCGATGGGGGCGGAAGACACCGCCCTTGAAGATGGAACCGAACAACAAGCGACGGAGAATCCCCAAAATATAACCGACGAAGGCTCTCAGGACGGCCTTCAGGACGACTCTTCCGATCCTGACAGCGAAGCGCCGTCGTCCATCCGCCTCATCATGGTAGGGGATATCCTGCTCCACACCCCCGTGGAGGAGAGTGCCCATCAGCCGGACGGAAGTTATGATTTTTCTGCTATCTTTGCAAATGAAACGGAGCATATCTCTGCAGCGGATCTGGCCCTGGTGAACCAGGAGGTGATCATCGGCGGAGAGGAGCTGGGAGTGTCCGGTTATCCTGCATTCAACGCTCCGGTGCAGATCGGAGATGCCCTGGTGGATGCGGGATTTGATGTGATCTGCCAGGCAACGAATCATGCCATGGACAAGGGAAAGCGTGGAATCCTGAACGACCTGAACTTCTGGGATACGACATATCCGGACATTGCGGTACTGGGAATCCGGAATACGCCGAAAGAGCAGGGGGATATCTATCTCTATGAGCAAAACGACATCACTGTCGCGTTTTTGAACTACACCTACGGAACCAACGGAATCCCGTTGCCGGAGGATATGCCCTATGCGGTGGATCTTCTGGAGGAGTCCAAGGTCCGATCCGAACTGCGGGAAGCGGAGGAGCTGGCGGATTTTACGGTGGTGATCCCCCACTGGGGGACGGAATACCGGCTGAAGCCGGATTCCATGCAGGAAAAATGGACGAACATCTTCCTGGAAGAAGGAGCGGATCTGGTACTGGGAGCCCATCCCCATGTGATCGAGCCCGTGGAATGGGTCGGCACGGAGGAGGATCCGGAGCAGATGCTGGTGTATTATTCCCTGGGAAACTTTGTTAACTGGACCTCCGGCACCGGAGACGGCACGGCGAACCGGATGGTGGGCGGCATGGCGGAAGTGATCATTGCCAGAGACCCGGAAACAGGAGAGGTGGAGATCAGCGAGTACGGCATCCGGGCGCTGGTTTGCCATGTGAGCAGTGGCCTCGGAGGCGTTACGGTGTATGATCTGGCGGATTACACCGAGGACCTTGCGGCAGAAAACGAGATTATTCGGCAGGATGGTCATTTTTCTCGAGATTATTGCACCGATTTGTGCGATAATGTGTGGGGAGATCTGTGGTACTGATCACGGTAGCTTACGAAACGGCCCGATTCCGGAGATGCAGACTCCCTGAAAGGACAAAGGATGAACATTCGCAGAGCGGAGCAGCGGGATATCCCGGGACTCCACAGATTGCTTTCCCAGGTGAATCTGGTGCACCACAAGGGCAGGCCCGACCTGTTTAAGGTGGGGAACAAATACACGGACGCCGAGCTGGAAGCACTGCTCGGGGACGATGCCCGCCCGGTCTTCGTGGTGACGGAAGAGGCGGAGAACGGCACGGAGCAGGTGCTGGCCCACGGATTTTGCGTGATCCAGGCCCATCCCGGGGACAACATCCTGACGGATATCAAAACCCTCTACATCGACGACATCTGCGTGGAGGAGACGGCCCGGGGGAGGCAGATCGGGAAGGCACTGTATGAGCACATCCTGGCCTATGCCCGGTCGGAGGGATTTTACAATGTGACCTTAAACGTGTGGTGCTGCAACGAGGGCGCCATGCGGTTCTACGAAGCCATGGGGATGCAGCCCCAAAAGGTGGGAATGGAAACCATACTCTGAGAGGGAGAAGCGATGAAACTGGTACTGAAGGATCTGACAAAGGTATATCCTGCGAGAGGAAAAAAGGGAAAGCCTGTGACGGCGGTGGATCATTTTAATTTCGAGATCCCCGACGGCAAGCTCATCGGCCTGCTGGGGCCCTCGGGCTGCGGCAAGAGTACGACGCTGTATCTGATCTGCGGCCTGGAAAAGCCCACGGAAGGAAAGCTCTACTTCGGCGAGGACGATGTGACGGAGCTGCCTCCCGAGAATCGTGGCGTGGGACTGGTGTTCCAGAACTATGCGCTCTATCCTCACCTGACCGTGGAGCAGAATATCACCTTCCCTTTGGAAAACCTGAAGAAAGCGGAGCGCCCTACCAAGGAGGAAATGCACGCGAGAGCGGTGGAAGCTGCGAAACTGGTGCAGATCGACGGTCTCATGGAGCGGAAGCCCAGTGAACTTTCCGGTGGCCAGCAGCAGCGTGTGGCCATCGCCAGAGCGTTGGTAAAGATGCCCCGTGTGCTGCTTCTGGATGAGCCCCTGTCGAACCTGGACGCGAGACTCCGTCTCCAGACCAGAGAAGAGATCCGCCGGATCCAGAGGGAGACCGGTATCACCACCATCTTTGTTACCCACGATCAGGAGGAGGCCATGAGCATTTCCGACATGATCGTTGTGATGAAGGACGGTGTGGTCCACCAGATCGGAAAGCCTCAGGATGTCTATGATGATCCGGTGAACCTCTTCGTGGCGAAGTTCCTGGGAACGCCTCCCATCAATACCTTTGACGGCCGGGTGAAGGACGGCGCACTCTACATCGGCGATGCGAAGGTTTTGGATACTCCCGGTGTGGAGGACAGAGAAGTATATGTGGGCATCCGCCCGGAAGGATTCCGATTAAGCCCTGACGGGCCCCTTACCTGCGACCTTACCGGCGTGGATGTGATGGGAAGAGACACCAGTGTCGTTTCTACCCATGCAGCCTCCAGGGACGTGACCGTGCGCTCCATCATCGACTCCGAGGATGCGGCCACCATCACGGGAAAGCAGGTGCGCTTCACCTTACGTCCTTCCAAGGTGCTTTTGTTTGATCACGAGACCGAAGAGAGGATACGCTATGGAAACAAATAACAAGAAGGCGTGGCTGTATCTGCTCCCGGCCTTTCTATTCCTGGGGCTCTTTATGGTCTATCCTCTGGTGGATGTGTTTATCTACTCCTTTGAGGAAGGCTACAATTTCGCCTCGGAGAGCTTTTTCGGCACGGGTCTCTACAACTACTCCTATGTGCTCCACGATCCTTATTTCCTGCAGGCCATCAAGAACACTTTCCTGATGGTGATCATCACGGTGCCCATTTCCACGGGGCTGTCCCTGCTGATCTCCCTGGCGCTCAGCTCCATCAAGCCCCTGCAGAATCTGTTTCAGACGATTTATTTCCTGCCCTATGTGACCAACACCCTTGCGGTGGGCCTGGTCTTCATGATCCTGTTCCGGAAGACGCCCTACTCCGATGGTATGGTAAACCGGCTGATCCAATTTTTCGGCGGAAGATCCGTGGACTTCATCGAGGGCCCTTACTGGGCGAAGATGTTCGTTTTCTGCTTTTACATCATCTGGGTGGTAATGCCTTTCAAGATCCTGATCCTTACCAGCGCCCTGGCCAGCGTCAATCCCATGTATTACAAGGCGGCGAAGGTGGACGGAACCCCGAAGTGGCGTGTTTTCACGAAGATCACTCTGCCCATGATCTCCCCCATGATCTTTTATCTGGTGATCACCGGCTTCATCGGAGCTTTCAAGTCCTACAGTGACGCGGTGGCCCTCTTCGGTACCAACCTGAACAGTGCCGGGATGAACACCATCGTGGGCTACGTTTATGACATGCTCTACGGCGACAGCGGAGGCTATCCTTCCTACGCCTCGGCGGCAGCCATCATCCTCTTTGTCATTGTGCTGACCATTACCTGCATCAACCTGATGGTGAGCAAAAAACATGTGCAGTACTGAATCATTCGTTTGCGATTGTTGATATGGATAGAAGGTAATCATGGAGAAACGTACGGAATATCAAAAAATCGAAAAAGACGCTGCCAGGAAGGACCGGATCTTTCACGGGGTGATCTATTTTGCCCTGACGGTCTGGGCGATCCTGGTGCTGTTCCCGTTTTACTGGATGCTCCTTTCCTCCGTGAAGAGTTACAGTGCCTACACCGCAGAGCGGATCCCGAAGTTCTACACATTGCATCCCACGCTGCAGAACTACGTGGACGCCTTTACACAGGTGGCCCTGGGAAAATACTTCCTGAATACCCTGATCTTTACGGTGCTGACCACGGCACTGATGCTGGTGGTGATCGTGCTGGCGGCCTTCGCCTTTGCGCGGCTGGAGTTTAAGGGGAAAAATCTGATCTTTACCCTGTTCCTTTCCCTGATGATGATCCCCAACGAGCTGGTGGTCATCACGAACTTCGTCACCATCACCAACTGGAACCTGCGGAACAGCTTTACGGGACTCATCCTCCCCTCCGTCACCAGCGTGTTTTACATCTATCTGCTGAAGGAGAACTTCGAGCAGATCCCCGATTCGCTGTATCTGGCGGCGAAGGTGGACGGCACCACAGATTTCAAATATCTGATGAAGGTGATGATCCCCATTTCCAAGCCCACCATCGTGACGGTGGTGATCCTGAAGGTGATCGAGTGCTGGAACTCCTATGTGTGGCCCAGGCTCATCACGGATGACAAGAATTACTTCCTGGTATCCAACGGTATCCAGGAGATCCGGGAAAACGGCTTCGGCCGTGAAAATATCCCTGCCATGATGGCAGCTGTGGTCAGTGTGTCCATCCCGCTGATCGTACTGTTCCTGATCTTCCGCAACAAGATCATGGCGGGCGTATCGAGAGGTGGAACCAAGGGATGAGAAAAGGATTCATGCGAGGGGTATGCGCAGCACTGCTGACAGTAATGTCGGTTTCGCTGACAGGCTGCCACGGATCGAAGGGAATCAGGGAGTTTGAGATCCCGGAGGAGTTTGATACCTCCCGGGAGATCGAACTGACCTTTTGGGCGAAAAACGACACGAACATGGTCCAGACCGCCATTTACAAGAAGGCCATTGAGGACTTTCAGACCCTCTATCCCAATGTGACCGTGAACATGCGGCTTTACTCCGACTACG
The DNA here is from genome assembly GCA_016286555.1 of Lachnospiraceae bacterium. GTDB lineage: Bacteria > Bacillota > Clostridia > Lachnospirales > Lachnospiraceae > AC2028. The sequence continues at coordinate 8,725 of JAEETA010000037.1, forward strand.
GAAAGATTTACAACGATGTTATTACCAATCTGGCCACCGGTACCACGCCCAATGTGTGTATCACTTATCCGGATCACATTGCTACGTATCTGACGGGCAGCAATACGGTGGTGCCTCTGGATGCTCTCTTCGAGGATCCGAAGTACGGCCTGGGGGGCAGCGAGCTGCGGTTTGACGGACCCACGCTTTCGGAGATGATCCCGAAGTTCCTGGAGGAGTGTAGCTTCTCCGGAGCGCACTATGCGGTGCCTTACATGCGTTCCACCGAGGCCTGCTACGTGAACAAGACCTATGTGGAGGCCATGGGATACGAACTTCCCGAGGTGCTGACCTGGGACTTCATCTGGGAGGTATCCGAGGCTGCCATGGAGCAGAAGGCTGGTGGCCTGTATGCGGTGAATGACCAGGATGTCATGATCCCCTTCATTTACAAGTCCACGGACAATATGATGATCACCATGCTGCGGCAGTTGGATGCGGGTTATTCCACGCCGGAGGGGGACATCGAGATCTTCAACGACAGCACGAAAGAGATCCTGCTGGAAGTGGCGAAGCATGTGGGAACCGGCGCTTTTTCCACCTTTAAGATCTCCGGTTACCCCGGGAACTTCTTCAATGCGGGACAGTGCATTTTTGCGGTGGATTCCACGGCAGGCTCTACCTGGATCGGATCCGAAGCACCGCTGGCGGATATCAGCGATGACAGGTTCCGGGAGTTTGAGACCGTGGTAATGGAAGTGCCGCAGTTTAACCCCGATGATCCGAAAATGATCTCCCAGGGACCTTCCGTGTGTGTGTTTAACAAGAAGGATCCCCAGGAGGTGCTGGCGTCCTGGCTCTTTGTCCAGTTCCTGCTGACCAATGACGTGCAGAATGCCTACGCCCAAACGGAAGGATATGTGCCGGTTACGAGCAAGGCCCAGAACAGCCCGGAATATCAGGACTATCTGTCCCGTAGAGGCGAGGATAATACGGATCATTACGCGGTGAAGATTGATGCCTCCAGACTGCTTTTGGAGCATGTGAACGATTCCTTCGTTACACCGGTGTTTAACGGCTCCGCTTCCCTGCGGAGCGCCGCTTCCCAGCTCATCGAGGAAGCTGCCAAGTCCGTTCGCCGGAAGCAGAATGTGGATGCGGCATACATTGAGGAAACCATTTATCCCAATGTGACTTCCCTTTACCGGCTGGATCAGCTGGATGTGGGAGCTTCCGCAGGGGGAAAACAGGATCTGGGACCTTTGCCGACGCCCTCCAAGCTGCTGATCGGCGGCCTGCTCCTGGTGTGGGCATGCCTGGGAGCCGCATTTTTCCTGCAAAAACGCAGGGAAAAGGGGAGATCGTAAATATTTCTTTCCTTTGTCGGTCATTTGTTTTATAATACCTTTGTCATTAATGTCGGTTTCTACCGATAATATGGTTTTATAGACCTAAGGAGGAGATTATGAAGAAATTTGTATCCATGATGCTTGCAGGTGCAATGGTACTGGCGCTTGTCGGCTGTGGTAAGGGCGAAGGCTCTTCCGCAAGCTCTAGCGCTGACACTGTTGCAAATGCACAAACCGAAGCTAAGTCCGAAGGCGTAATGACCTACGCTGAGTACGAGGTCGCTGCTGTGGATGATCAGGTTGTGATCGAGTGCTACGTACAGGCTACCCAGAGCTGGTGGGACAACAAGATCACTGTTTACGCAGCTGACAAGGATGGCGCTTACTTTATGTACAACATGTCTTGCAACGAGGACGATGCGAAGAAGCTGACCCCCGGCACCAAGATCAAGGTTACCGGTTACAAGACCGAGTGGTCCGGCGAGGTTGAGATCGCTGAGGGCGCAACCTTCGAGTTCGTTGACGGCGGCAGCAACTACATCGCTCCCGCAAAGGATGTTACCGGCATGAGCGCAGATCAGCTGAAGGCTTATCAGAACCAGCTGGTTGCATTTAACGGCATGACCGTTGAGGCTGTTTCCTACAAGAACAACGAGCCCGGCGATGACATCTATGTTACCCTTTCCAAGGACGGAACCAATTTTGAGTTCTGCCTGGAGTACTACCTGAACGGCTCCGACACCGCATTCTATGACACTGTCGGCAACCTGGAGGTTGGTGCTACCGTTGATGTCGAGGGTTTCCTTTACTGGTATGAAGGCCCCGATGCTCACCTTACCAAGGTTACCGTAAAGTAAGGAAGCGAAAGAAAGTGATGGCAGGCGGCCTCGGTCGTCTGCCTTTTCTTTTAAAGGAGGCAGCATGAGTCCAAACATTCCACAGGGCAGACAAAAAAGAGTGACCTCCGGCGGCCAGGGCGTATCCAGACGGGGCAGCGGCACCGGTATGGGGAAGGTCGGCAGCGGATCCGCGCTGGGCAGCGGCGCAGGACTGGGCGGCAGTTCCGGACATTCGAATTATTCCGGCGGCGGAAGGCCTTCCGGTGGCGGCGGAATGCGATTCCCCGGCAGACGGGGCGGCGGCGCGGGACTGATCTTCATCGTTATCGTGGTGCTTTACTTCCTCCTGCACAGCGGTGGGATCGGAAGCCTTCTGGGAGGGGGAAGTTCCGATGGGGGCTACAGCTCCTATGATACTTCGAGCTCCGCTACTTCCGGGTCCTCTGCGGTAAGTACTCTGACGGATCTGGCAGGGTCGCTCCTGGGCGGCGGATTAACCTCTTCAAGCTCCATGAGTTCCTACATGGGCGGCTACGGCACCACGGCGGACACGGCAGGCTGGTACGGCGGCAGTGATAACCGGGGACAGTTGGATACTACGGTTTCCTCTCAGGCCAGAAGCAAGTATACCACCATCAAGGGTGACGGCACGGATCAGGTCACGGTGATGGTCTACATGTGCGGCACGGACCTGGAGTCCAAGAACGGCATGGCTTCCAACGATCTGGCGGAGATGGCTTCCGCTACCTTAAGCGACCGAGTGAACATCATCGTCTACACCGGCGGCTGCAAGGCCTGGAAGACCAGCGGCATCAGCAACAGCGTCAATCAGATCTACCGCATTAAGAGCGGCGGTATGGAGTGCCTGGTTCCCGATGCGGGGAGCGGCGCAATGACGGATCCCAATACGCTGGTGGATTTCCTGTCCTTCTGTCAGGAACATTTCCCTGCGAACCGGAACATGCTGATCTTCTGGGATCATGGCGGCGGATCCGTTTCCGGCTACGGATATGACGAGAAGAATGCTTCCGCAGGCTCCATGAATCTGGCGGGGATCAACAGTGCCCTGAAAAATGTGGGCATGACCTTTGACTTTATCGGCTTCGACGCCTGCCTTATGGCGACGGTGGAGACGGATCTGATGGCCAGCAAATATGCGGACTATCTCATCGCTTCCGAGGAGACGGAGCCCGGCATCGGCTGGTATTACACCAACTGGCTGACAGAGCTTTCCGCGGATCCCGGCAAGAGCACCCTGGAGATCGGCAAGCGGATCACGGATGATTTTGTGGATACCTGTGCATCCAGATGCCCGGGACAGAAGACCACCCTTTCCGTGGTGGATCTCTCCGAACTGGGAGAGACCCTCAGCGACGATTTCAAGGCCTTTGCGGGCGGTCTGTCCGATATGATCAAGCAGGATGACTACAGCACTGTCTCCACAGCCAGAAGCGATGTGAGAGAGTTTGCCACCAGCTCCAAGATCGACCAGATTGACCTGGTGCATTTTGCAAAGAGCGTTGGAACGAAGGAAGGCGAGGCACTGGCGAAGACCCTGCTCAGCGCCGTGAAATACAACCGCACCTCCTCCAACATGACCAATGCCAACGGCATTTCCATTTATTTCCCGTATCGCCGGACTTCCTATGTGGACAAGGCGGTAAAGACCTACGACCAGATCGGACTGGATGACGAGTACGGTGAGTGCATCCGTGAATTCGCCAGTGTGGAGTGCTCCGGACAGGCGGCTACCGGCGGCAGCACCAGCGCCTTCTCCCTGCTTTCCGGCGGCGGATACGGCAGCGGCACCCAGAGCCTGGATGCGGTGACGAGCCTCCTCAGTGCTTTTATGAGCAACCGTTCCGTGATCAGCGGACTGGATGCCGGCAATACATCCTTCCTGACCCAGAGCGGCTATTCCCAGGAGGCTATTGCTTCCTACGTGTCGGAGCATCAGTTCGACATTACGTCGCTGACCTGGCAGTCGGATGATCTGGGGTACTATGTGTACGTCAGCCCTGATCAGTGGAAGCTGGTGGACGATATCGCCCTGGATGCCTTCTATGACGACGGCGAGGGCTACATCGATCTGGGCCTGGATACGATCTTTTCCGTGGATGAGAACGGCAGGATGTATTCCGGTGCGGACGGCACCTGGATCTCCATCAACAACCAGCCCGTTGCCTTCTACTACATTGACACCATTTATTCCGCCGAGGATAAATATGCCATCACCGGACGGGTGCCTGCACTCCTGAACGGAGAACGGGTGGATCTGATCCTGGTCTTTGACGACGAGAATCCCTACGGCTACGTCTCCGGTGCCTCCACAGCCTATGTGAAGGGAGAGACGGATACGGTGGCAAAGGGCCTCATCCCAGTAAATGACGGAGATGTCATCGATTTCCTCTGCGACTACTACACCTATGACGGCACCTTCACTGACAGCTATTTCCTGGGAAATCAGCTGACAGTAAACGGGGAGCTCTTCATCTCCAACACGGAAGTGGATGCGGACCGTATGATCCAGCTCTACCGCTTCACGGACATCTTCAACCAGCACTACTGGACGAAGCCTGTTCCGGGATTTGAAACAAACTAAAAGAACGTTGCGCGGAACGATAAGCAATGAAAAGCTCCGGTACTTCCCTGGGGAAGTGCCGGAGCTTTTGTATGTCGTATCATGGATTGATCTGTGTCTTACTGGTTGGAAACGAAGTACTCATCCTCCTTGGCGGGCAGGCCGTTCAGATAGATCTCCGAGGAGGAGTTCAAAATGCTGAAGTGACTCTTGCGGGTACCGAAGAGAACGGCATTTGCGGAATTGATGGCCAGATCCACACCGGAACTGGTGAGATAGATGTCCGAATCTCCGTTGCGGCAGCCCATGCCCATGGCGGTATTGGCATCCGCACGAAGTACCAGTTTTACATGGAAGGTCCGGATCTCCAGCATGCCGCTGGGAGCACCGATGCAGGTAGCATTCCAGCCGTTTAAGGTCACATCCACCTGACAGTCGCTGAGGAGGATGTCTCCAACGGTGTTGTTCACGCTGCCGATGGCGGATACCACGTTGCCGGAGCCGAAGATGTGTACCATGGAGTTGGAAATACGGATGTCCTGGTTCCCTTCCATGGATCCGATCATGGCGCCTTTTGCGATACGCACATCGATGGAAATGCTCATATGGGAAATGGAGATGGGCGTGGTCTGGGCGTAGGAGCCGATGCAGACACAGTTGGTGGCTGCACAGATGCTGCGGAAAGCGCCGGACTTCAGGTCGATGCCCTGTTCTCCGGAAGATCCCTTACCGCCGATGCAGACGCAGTTCTCACCGTTGATATTGATCTCCAGATCGCCGTTCATGCGGGATACAATCCTGCCGAAGGTGTTCTGATAGTCGTTGCCGATACCGTAGGCATCGATCTGGTTGGGCGTGATTGTGAGCTCGCCGTAGCCTTCCAGCTCCAGGGTTGCGCTGTCCGGAACACGGATACCGTTGCCGTTCAGCAGGTTGGCGCCTTCTACGTTCAGCGTCAGTCGTGCACCCTGACCGATGTCGATACAGGGAACGGTGTCCACATCACCGATGCTGATGTTTCGGATGGTGAGACGGCATTCCGAGCGCTCCTTCACGCGGATGGTGACGCCGGAGACGAAGTCCGGATTGCCGATGAGGGTCACCTCGCCGCCGGAAAGCAGGATTGTGCTGTATTTTTGCAGGGAGAGATCGATCAGAGACAGTTCCTTCTCGTCCTTTACCAGGTAAACCTTCTGGTGGGAATCGCTCTCAGCGTCTAGATTTGCCTTGGAAATATCTGCCAGAATGGAAGCAGGCAGGGTATCCAGCAGTTCAGCCTGGGGCATGCCGGTGTAGTAGCCCTGGACCAGGTCCACACCCATACGGATCACGGCACGAAGCTCCTCCACCGTCTCCACGCCTTCTGCCAGAGCCTGGAAGCCGTTGTCATGGGCAAACTGAACGATGGTGTTGACGAAGTGCTGTTTCTTCGGGTCCAGATGGACCTCAGAGATGAGGAATCTGTCGATCTTCACATAGTTGGGCAGGAATTTCAGCAGGTTGGTCACATTGGAGTAACCGGTACCGAAATCATCTACGGCTACTTGGAAGTGCTCGCTCTCGCTGTGCTTGGTCAGGAAGGCAACAGTGGATTCCTCGATGTTGGTCTCCTCGGTAACCTCAATGACCGCATCTTTCAGGTATTCGCCGTATTTGCCTACCAGATCCGCGTACTCCTCTTCGGAGAGATAGTACCCGGGGATGGAGTTGATAAAGATCTTTTTCGTGCCCAGGCGTTCATGGTATTTCTTCATCAGGCCCAGGACATTGAACATGGTGCAGCGTTCCACATCATGGAGCCGTCCGTCGTCGCTGGCGTATTTCAGCAGCAGCAGAGGAGAGATGTGGTATTCCGGAGCCGTCCGCATCAGGGCCTCGTAGCCGATGATGGCACCGGTACGGGCGCCCACAATGGGCTGAAAATGATAACGGAAATCGTTGGTATCCAGGATCTTCCGGACAAATTCCCGGATCTCCGGATCCGCTTCGTTGCTCTTGGGTGGCTGGTATCTGCTCTGGGGCTTGGCTTCCAGCTGCTCTCTGTGATGGTAGGCCAGCTGATCCAGAGCCTTCTCGGCGGTGAGACCGTGAGGAGATACCTCCAGAATGGAAATGAGGGGATTCAGGGAATAATCCAGGCCGGACACCGCATTGTAACGCTCAAAATGCAGCAGAACCTCGGAGCGCAGCCGCTCCGCCAGATTCTGGTCCTCGGAGGTTACTTCCAGGGCCACCACGAATTCGTCATAGGCGATCCTGCCGATGACGGAATGGGTCTTGAAAACGTCGGAGATCAGGTCGGAAGCCGCACTGATGGCGGAGTGTTCCTCTCCCTCTCCGTAGAGCTCGTAGATCTTTCGCAGATCTCCGAGGATAATGTTAAACAGCAGCAACGGATAGTCGTTTCTGGCAGCGCCCGGAATGGTTCTGGCGAGCTGTTCGGAGAAGCCCGCACGGCTCAGGAGGCCGCTTTCGCCGTCCCATTTTCCGCCCGATTCTTCATGTCTGTCCAGGGAGAAGCCTGAAGCAGCCTTATCTGCTGCGGCTTCGGACTTTGCCTCCGAAGCAGAGGCAGCGCCGGCAGCGGATTTCATACCCACAAAATAGGTCAGGGCGATCCAGGTGTAAACGGAGTAGAAATAGTCGTTCTCGTCGGAGCCTTTGGAGATGTAGTGGGCTGCCTGCTCTCTGTTCAGAAGGAGATAGCCGCCGATGTGCTCCGATTTTTCCGTGGAACGGTTGTTTATGACGGAGGTGTCAGGCAACGTGACGGTGACACAGACGATGGCATTGCTCTCGTCTGTGATGCCGGGGCTGCTGAAGAGCAGGGGGTTCACCAGTTCCATGGTGTCCGTGTCCTTCACCGTGATGCCGGTTTCTTCCCGGATCTCCCGCTTTGCCGCTTCGAACACGGGAAAGTCGCTCATCATGTCCATGGGATCGATGAGACCGGCAGGCACGCTTAGCAGCGGACGCCCCGCAGGATAGCGGAATTCGTGGGTCAGCAGCAGCCTGGGGGCAGAGTCCGGCGTACGGATCAGCAGGATACAGCTCACCGCATCCGGCGTCATATCCTTGAAATCCTCATCGGACATGGTGGCTACCAGATGGTTGGCGAGCCGTCTGGTGGCGGTATAGTAATGCCGTCCCGGCTCATAGCGGTAGTCGTAAACGTTCAAAAACGGGGACGAATATTCAGTATATACGGAGTCTTTTCTTATCACCGGGCGATCGTTCATATGGTTTTTCCTGACATCTGTGTTGAACTGTAATTGCGGTTTATTTGCGGATCTCCAGCAACTTGTCCTTCAGCTCGGCTTCCATGCGAAGCATTTCTTCCTCTGCCTCTGCGCGCTTCTGGCGGCCTTCCGCCTGAATCCGCATGACTTCGTCGAAGGTTTCGATCAGGTTCTGGTTGGTCTTCTTCAGAGTCTCCAGATCCACCACGCCGCGCTGTGCTTCCTTCTCGGTCTCAACGGTGGCAACTTTCAGAGCTTCCGCATTGGCGGTGAGCATCTGGTTGGTCACGTCCGTAACGGCGCGCTGAGCCTTTGCGGCCTCGGTGCTGTTCTGGATGCCCAGAGCGATGACCATCTGGCTCTTCCAGAGGGGAATGGTATTGACCACGGTGGAGCGGATCTTGTCCACCATCTGTACGTCGTTTGCCTGGATCATGCGGATCTGGGGAGCGGTCTGCATGGAGATGGTTCTGGTAAGCTCCAGATCCGTCAGCTTCTTGGAGAAACGCTCACACATTTCCTGGTAATCTCTTGCAGCCTGCGCATCCTCTGCCAGTCCGCTCTGTCTTGCTTTCTCCTGAAGCTGGGGCAGGGTGACCTCCTCGGCCTCCTTCAGCTTCTTCTTACCTGCCAGGATGTACATGGTCAGCTCTTTAAAGTAGACCAGGTTCATCTCATACATCTTGTCCAGGGTAGCGGTGTCCTTGAGGAGCTGCACCTCATGTGCCTGCAGTGCATCCACGATGCGGCCTACATTGACCTCTGCCTTGTCATATCTGGTCTTCATCATGGAAATCTTGTCAGCCTGCTTCTTGAAGAGACCCTTCAGGCCGCCCTTGTCTTCATCGTTGATGCCTTTCAGCTCGCCCACGATGCCGGTGAGCAGCTCGCCGATCTCGCCCATGTCCTTGGTGCGGACGCTCTGCAGTGCCTGATCGGAAAAATCAGCCATTTTCTGCTGGGTCTGAGCACCATAGGTCAGGATGGAGGTAGAATCCGTAATGTCGATCTGGGTAGCAAAAGATTCCACCATTTTCTGCTCCTCGGGGGTCAGACGCGCTTCCAGGTCGAGGATTTCTTTGTCCACGTCCACTTTTGCAGGCGTGATCGCCTTAGTTACAGCAGGAATCGCGGATGCGGAAGGAACCTCTCCGAAAGGATCCAGCGTAAGGGTGGGGGTGAGAGTCTGAGTCTCCTGATTGTTTTCCATAAGAAACCTCCTTGAAAATGATTTATCTGAGATTAACCGTGTTAATCATTGGTCTCGGGATCTGTTTCCGGCTCTGCCGCGGCGTCCGTCTCACCGTACCCCGGCGGGGGTGAGGTGATGTCGGTCCAGTCGTTGCCGCCGGTGAGGCCTTCCTGCTCCAGAAGGGTCTTCATGACCTCGGCATCCGTGGAGATGTCCAGGCTGGTGTCAACGAACATATCGTCAAAGAGCTTGTCGAAGGCATCGTTTAAGGTATCGATGGTCGCTTCGATCTCCTGTTTGGAGCGCTCGATGGTCTCGGTGGATTTTTCCTCCCTGTCCAGGTCGGCGTAGGCACCCAGGAGCTTGACGGTGGTGGGCAGGTAGTAGTTCATGAGCCGCCGCAGGTCTCCCACATAGCGGGGATGCTTGCGGGCACGCTGCATGATGCGTTCCACGGATTCCTCCAGCCGGGTGATCTTTGCGGAGATCTGTTCCCCGGGGATGGCGTCATTGCATTCATGGATCTGGCGCAGATATTCCTCGCCCTGGACGATCATCAGGCGCTGTCCTTCGGTGAGACCGGCGTATTTTTCGGTCTCTTCCTTCTCTCTGCGCAGGCGGGCTTCCTCGGCCTCGGCCTTTTCCCGCTCGGCGTTCTCCTCCAGCTCCAGATACTGCCGGTAGGTGGCATCGTCGGTGATAAGGGTGGTGCCGGCATTGTCCAGGTGGCCCTGCCGGAACCATTTTTTGCGGATCCATTTGTTTACGTCCGCACGGACGAATTTTTCCGACTTTCCGGTGGCTTCCGCCAATGCCTTGATGGTGGCGTAGGATTTCCCTTTCAGAACCTTCAGGTACTTGTCAAAGCGAAGGGTCCGGGCCAGGGAAACGCTGGAGCAGATGCCTCCCACCAGAAACAGGGAGAAAGGTGCGAAGAGCAGTCCCAGGAAGGGGTGACCGGTGCCGAAAAAGGTGGCGCTCAGGGCTACGAAGGTAATACCGAAGGAATAGCCCAGGCCCATGCCGATGCTGGAGAGCACCTTGGGCGCCACGGTCCGCTCGTAAAGTGCGGGGGGCTGGGCAGCACCGCCGGGCGCATTGGAATAGTTGTAGGCGCCGGGGTAGGTGGGACGGGCGTTGTAGGTGCCTGTGGGCTGAGATGACACCTCTCTGGCGGTGCCGGTGTAGTTCGCGTTGCTCGCGTAGGTCCTGCGGGGGCCGGTGGAAGCACTGCTGGAGTAGTTCGGGCCCTTTTTCGGGCCGGCGGAACTGGAGTAGTGGGTGACGGAGTCCCTGTGAAGAGACCGTTGCACCTGCTTCTGTGCGGTATCCGCAGCTTTTGTGGTTATGACTCTGATATCGTCTGCAAGGTGAGTGAAGTTGCCGCTGGAGATGGCGTCCTGGACGGTACGGCCCAGATCTTCACCCAGCTCCTTCCATTCATCACCGTTTTTGGCTGGCATAGTAATGATCCTCCTCGGCCGGATCCCGCATTTTCGGGAAACGGCGACAGTTATTGCATAGTATAGTAAGTATATCACAAATTAGTGTGTTATAATACTTTCGCAATGAAGAAAAAAACCATCTCCGGCAAAAAACTGTTTATCTATCTTATCCTCACGGCGATCTTCTCGGTGGCCGTTCTTTCCGTTGCCGTAGTTTATTTCCGTATCTATACGGCGGAAGTGAGCGATGACTCCTACAACAGGACCTTTTCCCGGTACTATGCCATGATCACCGACGACTATAAATCCTCTTTCTGGCAGTCCGTCTACGGGGGCGCTTTGGAGGAGGCTCTGGAGGATGGGGTCTTTGTGGAACTCTTCGGTTCCAACCTGACATATAACTATTCCCCGGAAGAATTGATGGAAATGGCCATTTCCGCCCATGTGGACGGGATTCTGGTGTCGGGAAACGGCCGGGAGGAGATGACCGAACTCATCGGCAGGGCTGCGGAACAGGGGATTCCCGTGGTCACCATGTATTCGGACAATGAGGATTCCGACCGCTGCTCCTTTGTGGGAGTCAACGGATACACCATCGGCAGCGAGTACGGCAAACAGGCGGTTCGTGCCAGAGAAGAGCTCTTACGCCTTGCAGAGGCTGCGGGGGATGACGCCTGGACCGGAAGGGACAAGCGGGTCACCTCCGTTGCAGTGCTTTTTGACGACAGCGGGTTTGCGTATGATCAGAACGTGATCCTCTCCGGTATCGTGGATGCCATGAGCAAGGAAATGCGGAATGCGGAATTTGAGATCCGTTCCGTGACGGTGGACAGCACCAACCCTTTCTCCGTGGAAGAGTCCATCCACAGTGTCTTCATGGAGGAACAGGTGCCGGATATTTTTGTGTGTCTGAGCGAACTTGACACGACTGTCGTTTACCAGGCGGTGGTGGATTTCAATATGGTAGGAAAGGTCAAGATCCTGGGATACTACGACTCGGAGAAGATCCTGGATGCCATCAGCCGTAACGTGGTATTTTCCTCCCTGACGGTGAATGCGGAGGAACTGGGAAAAATCGGTGTGAACGCCCTGGTGGAGTACAATGAATACGGCAACACCAGCCAGTATGTCACGGCGGACCTGGTCATTATAGACAGAAGCAATGTGGCGGAGTACATGAAGAAGGTCGAGGAAGATGAAGAATAAGATCAAAAGCATTCCTCTTTCCATAAAGATCAGCGGCATCTTCATCATGGCCAATTTCTTCAGCCTGGTGGTGATCGTGGTGCTGCTGCTGGGGATCAACTCCCTGTCAAGACGGATGGAGGAATCCTATCAGGACAATCTGCATCTGAACGAAGCCATCGAGGCACTGGACAATCTCCAGCGGGCCATGACGGAATACCTGAACTCCAAGTCCACGGATTCCCTGTCGGATTACTATTCCCGGGAGCAGGCATTTTCCTCCACCGTGGAGAATCTGAACGAGCTGATCACCGACAGGACTCCCGATCGGATGGAGAGGAACATCAAGTACATGTCGGAGGATTATCTGCAGCGGGTGGCGGAGACCATCGAGGCCAAGCGCGGCAGAAACATCGAAAAATACAGGACCAGCTACGAAGAGACCAATAGGCAGTATGAGTACATCAAGGCCTACATGCGAAGCCTCAACGAGGAGCGGTTCGCGGAAAACTCGGTCCGCTATACTGCTCTGGCCCGGAACTTCCGGCGATTCCAGTACGTGGCCATGTCTGTGATGATCGTGGTGCTGGTGGGAAGTGCCTTCATCATCACGGGACTTACGGGTACCATCATTGATCCTCTGCGGCAGCTGGCGCGGACGGCGGACGAAGTGTCCAATGCGAACTTTGATGTGGAGATCCCGGTCAGTACCGGTACCGATGAGGTGGGCAGACTGAACACTGCCTTCCGGAAGATGCTCATCAGCATCCGGGAGTACATCGACCGGCTGCGGACCAGTATGGAAAACGAGCAGATCATGCAGAAGCGTGAGCTGATGATGGAGACCCATCTGAAGGATGCGCAGCTGAAATACCTGCAGGCGCAGATCAACCCCCACTTCCTTTTTAACACCCTGAACGCCGGCGCCCAGCTGGCCATGATGGAGGGAGCGGACAGGACCTACGAATATGTACAGACCGTGGCGGATTTTTTCCGTTATAATGTAAAGAAGCTGGATGCACCGGTCACCATTGAGGAAGAGGTGAATCTGGTGGACGCCTACATCAGTATCCTCAACGTCCGTTTTTCCGGGGATATCCATTATGACAGGCAGGTGGATAAGCGCCTTCTGAATGTCAAAATGCCGGGAATGATCCTGCAGCCCATCGTGGAAAACGCGGTAAACCACGGGATTCGGGAGATGGGAGATCAGGGGCACATCGACCTTCAGGTTTATAAGGACGGAGACAGGGTCTATATCTCCGTGAAGGACAACGGAAAGGGCATGACCCCGGAGGATATCGAGAAGGTAGTGGGATGCCGCTGGGAGAGCGACGCCGAAAAGGGCGACGGAGGCGGCATCGCCATGGACAATGTGATCTCCCGTTTAAGGCTCTACGCCGGCCGGGAGGATGTGGTGGAGATCCGCAGCGAAGGCGAAGGCAAGGGCACGGAAGTGATTATCAATTTTTCCCTGCATGAGGAAGGGGCAGACGGAGAGTAACCATGTACAGGATCATGCTTGCGGATGACGAGGGCATCGTCATCGACTCGATGAAGTTCATCATAGAGAAGGAATTCGGTGACCAATGCGAGGTGGAGTACGCAAAAACCGGCAGAAGCGTCATCGAGCTGGCGGAGCGGTTCCGGCCGGACATCGCCGTCATGGACATCCAGATGCCCGGCATCAACGGTATCGAGGCCATGAAGGAGATCCGGAGCTTTTCCGCGGGTACCGTCTTCATCGTCATGAGTGCTTACGATAAGTTCGATTACGCCAGAGAATCCATCAAGCTGGGCGTGCTGGAGTACATCAATAAGCCCATGGACAAGACCAAGATCGTGGCGGCGCTGCGAAAGGCCATGGAGATCATCGACAACGAGCGGACCAAGCGCAGCAACGATCTACTGATCAAGGAGAAGCTGGAGAGCGTCGAGCCCATCATCGAGAACGGTCTCATCTATAATATTCTGTTCCATGAGCATTTCGACGAGGACGTGGACAATTACAAGACCATGCTGGACGTGAACGTGGACTATGGCTACATGATGTGCGTGGTCTGCGGCGATTCCCAGGAGGGGAACCACATGACCAACGCCGTGGGCAGTTCCGTCCGCATGTCCAACCAGTATACTGAGGTCCGGGAGGGATTGAAGGAATTCTTCCCCTGCAAGGTGGGCTCCGTTATGGCCAACAAGATCGCAGTGCTGGTGCCCTGCGAGACGGCAGAGCTGGACTACAACGCCCGCATCGAGCAGATCGACAAGGGCAGAGAGCTGGTGCGGTACCTGCGCAGGAAGCTGGACATCAGCTTCCGTCTGGGCATCGGCGGCGTGAAGCCTCTGCGGCAGCTGGAAAAATCCTACCGTGAAGCGGTGAATTCCCTCATCGCCACCACGGAGCCCGTGGCCCATGCGGACGATCTCCCCATCGGCTGTGATTACGAGAAGGATTACCCCGTGGATCTGGAGAAGGGGCTCTTCGAGAGCATTCAGCGGGGCGACTACACCGAGGCTGCGGTGTACGCGGAGAATTTCATTTCCTGGATGCAGGAGTACGACGGACAGAACCTCATGGCCATCCGGCTAAAGCTCCTGGAATTCACCCTCTGGGCGGAGAAGCTGGCCTACGAGAACGGCGGTATGACCTACCGTTTCGGCTCCAGAGACTCCTATCTGCCGGAGATCATGTCCATGGACGCCGTTCCTGCCCTGAAGGACTGGTTCCTGGGTAAGATCCGCACCTCCTGCGAGAACATCACTTCCAAGCGGGAGGAGAGTTCCTCCGACACCATCCGGACGGCGAAGGAATACATCCAGCAGAACTATTCCAAGGAGATCTCGCTGGATGAGGTTTCCAGAGTGGTAAATATCTCGCCCTACTATTTCAGTAAGCTCTTCAAGGAAGCGGTGGGAGAGAATTTCATCGACTACCTGACCAATATCAGGATCGAGAAGGCAAAGGAACTGCTGACGGGCTCCGGTCTGTCCATGAAGGAGATCTGTGCCGCCTGCGGTTATCAGGATCCCAACTATTTCAGCAGGAATTTTAAGAAGAAAGTAGGACTTACTCCCACGGAGTATAAGGAAAAACATGCGTAAGATCACCCATAAACTTCTCGTGCTCCTGTTGGCTGCATGCCTCCTGGCCGGAATGACCGGCTGCGGCGGGGCGGTGGAGGACGACGATATTTCCCAGGAAGACGAAGACAGCACCCTCGAGATCGGGATGTGCTTTGACTCCTTCGTCATCGAGCGCTGGCAGCGGGACCGGGACATTTTTGTCCAGGCTGCCAAGGATCTGGGAGCGGAAGTCAACGTCCAGAACGCCAACGGTGACATCGAGGAACAGAAAAAACAGATCGAATACCTGATCCAGAAAAAGGTGGATGCCATCGTCATCGTCTGCATCGACTCCGACTCTCTGGCGGACAGTGTGGCAGCGGCCAAGGCAGCGGGGATCCCCGTCATCGCCTACGACCGTCTGATCAACAATGCGGATCTGGACCTTTACATCTCCTTCGACAATGAGAAGGTGGGAACCCTCATGGGAGAGAGCATGATCGATGCCGGGTTGTCCGGCGGGAAGGTCATCATCATCGGCGGTTCTCCGAAGGATAACAACGTCTTCCTGGTGGAGGACGGCTTTACAAAGGTCATGGATGAAAACGACGTGGAGATCCTGGACACCACCCACTGTGACAGCTGGCGTGCGGAGCTGGCGTCGGAGTATGTCTATGAGCATGCGGATCTGGTGGCGGAATGTGATGCCATCATGTGCGGAAACGACAGTCTGGCCGGTCAGGTGGTCAGCGCCCTGGCAGTGCAGATGCTGGCGGGAAAAGTGCTGGTGACGGGACAGGATGCGGATCTGGAGGCCTGCCAGCGGATCGTGGAAGGCACCCAGCTCATGACCGTTTACAAGCCGGTGGAGACCCTGGCGCGCCGTGCCGCTCTCTGCGCGGTACAGCTGGCAAGAGGAGATTCCGTGACGGGGTATGACGTGGGCGGCGTCTCCAACGGAGCCTATTTTGTTCCTTACGTTCGCCTGGAGCCCGTGAAGGTGACCCGGGAGAACATGGACGAAGCCGTGATCGGCAGCGGCTTCCATATGAAGGATGACGTCTATATCAATGTAAAGTGATATCGAAAAGGACTTTTTTGCGATGAAGAAACCGTGCGATGGCAAAATATTGCTAGCACGGTTTTTTTGTGAAAAAAATCTAAACAAGAAAGTGCTGTACTTCGCAAACATCTTCTATTTGACCTGTGATAACATCGGTCTTGCAAGGGGCCGGAAGCCCCAAAACAGTTTTTCACTATTGGAGGGAATACACTATGAAAAAACTCACAAGCATTTTGCTGGGTGTTGCTCTGGTAGCTACCCTGCTGACCGGATGCGGCAGCTCCGGCGGCGGCTCCACCGCAAGCACCTCGACCACGACCGAAGCAGCTAAGAAGATCGGCGTGTCCATGCCTACCAAGGATCTCCAGAGATGGAATCAGGACGGCAGCAACATGGAGAAGGAGCTGAAGGCAGCAGGCTACGAAGTAGAGCTTCAGTTCGCAAACAACGATCCTCAGACCCAGCTGTCCCAGATCGAGACCATGATCTCCAACGGATGCAGCGTTCTGGTCATCGCAGC
>JAEETA010000072.1 GCA_016286555.1 Lachnospiraceae bacterium
CGGCGGCTGTGCCAAAGAGAACATTGCCTCCGCCCGAGCCATGGAAAGGGGCGGCATGGTGCAGTATGGAACGGAAGAAAACGGAGATCCGCTGTTCAGATTTTCGGCAAAGGAAAGCGGTGTAGAACGTTAAATTTATATATTTCGCTCTAACTGCTAAGGATAGAATATATTTGAATGTATAATAGATATATAATATGGCTATTGATTTTGCTAAGGAGCACCATTGCTACAAGGTAATACTGCAAAGCGGAAGCACTCGAACGGAAGCACATCGGTTTTACGAGAAAATGGGCTTCAACGGAGAATCGAAAAAAGCGTTTGATATGAGGATTGAGTAGTCTCTACTTGTATTTAGATTTTGGTTGCATATACAAAGAACTAAACAAATCGGAGGCTATGGAAGGAAGGGAATCCAAAATGCCCGACTACAGAAAGACGAAGCTTGCCTGCTACCTGGGTTTTATCACCCAGGCCATCGCGGCAAACTTCGCACCGCTTTTATTTCTGAAATTTCATAAGGACTATGGGATCTCCCTGGGAAACATTGCACTGATCTCCACGGTGTACTTCTTTACGCAGCTGCTGATCGATCTGTTCTGCGCAAAGTTTGTGGACAGGATCGGCTACCGGGTCTCCATCGTGATCTCGGAGATCTGCTCCGCGGCGGGGCTGATCGGACTGGCGTTCCTGCCGGAGCTGTTGCCCAACGCTTTTGCTGGGATCCTGATCAGCGTCACGGTCTACGCCATGGGCTGCGGACTGATCGAGGTGCTGGTGAGTCCCATCATCGAGGCCTGTCCCTTCGAGAACAAGGAAGCCACCATGAGCCTGCTGCATTCCTTCTACTGCTGGGGCTGCGTGGGAACCATCCTGATATCCACCCTGTTTTTCCGGCTCTTCGGCATGGACAGCTGGAAATGGCTCTCCGTCCTCTGGGCGCTGGTGCCTGCCGTGAACATTTACAATTTCGCCACCTGCCCCATCGTCCCCATCGTGGAGGACGGGCAGGGATTGGGCATCCGGCAGCTGGGAAAGAAGCCGCTTTTCTGGGGCTCCATCTGCCTCATGGTCTGCGCGGGAGCGTCGGAGCTGGCCATGGCCCAATGGGCATCGGCCTATGCGGAGGCTGCCCTGGGGCTGTCCAAGGCTCTCGGGGATCTGCTGGGACCCTGTATGTTTGCGGTGACCATGGGCATCAGCCGCATCATTTTCGGAAAGTACGGCGAAAAGCTGAACCTGCGGGGATTCATGCTGGGGTCCGGCGCATTGTGCGTGGTTTGTTATCTTCTGGCATCCCTTTCCGCCAGTCCCGTCATCGGCCTCATCGGTTGCGTCCTCTGCGGCTTTTCCGTAGGCATCATGTGGCCCGGTACCATCAGCATTTCCTCACAGAAATTCCCCACCGGAGGTACAGCGATGTTCGCCCTCCTGGCCATGGCGGGGGACCTGGGAGGCAGCATCGGACCTGCCATCGTCGGAAGGGTCACCCAGTATGCCGGAGACGACATCCGTGCCGGTATGGGCGTGGGCCTGATCTTCCCCGTAGTGCTGATCCTTATGCTGGTCCTCATGAGCAGGTCGTCCGCAAAGGCCTGATCTGTCTGATAGCGTGATCTTCGGAACTCCCGGATGCTTCCGGGGGTTCTTTTTGTGATATACTACTTTCTGGGCTCGTTGAATGAAATGGGCGAAACATCCGCTTCAGAAGGAAACGGATCGATATGGGGGAAACTATGAATACTGAAAACATCAAAGTGGATGCTTCCGGGGACTTCCTTTTCAACAATCACGTGGATTACTGCGTGGGCACCGGACGGCTGGGACTGGCGCTGACCGAGGAATACCTGAAGGAACTGAAATTCGTACAGGACATGATCGGCTTTTCCTACATCAGGGGACATGGCCTTTTTTCCGATGATGTGGCCATCTATCATGAGTATGAGGAAGACGGGGAGACCAAAGTAGAGTACAACTATACCTACATCGACAGGATCTTTGACCGGTTCCTGGAGCTGGGGATCCGTCCCTACCTGGAGCTGGGCTTTATGCCCGGGAAGCTGGCGAGCGGCACCCAGACCATTTTTTACTGGAAGGGAAATACTACGCCTCCCAAGGATTACCGGATGTGGACGGACATGGTCATCGCCCTGCTGGCGCACCTGAAGGGGCGCTACGGCGAGGAGGTAACCTCCTGGCCCATTGAAGTGTGGAACGAGCCCAATCTGCCGGGCTTCTGGTACCAGGCGGATATGGAGGAGTACTTCCGCCTGTTCAAGGAGACCTTCCTGGCCATCAAGGCTTACGACGATCGTTTTCAGGTGGGAGGTCCCGCCATCTGCGGCGTGCGGGATGCGGAGTGGATTCAGGGCTTCCTGGATTTTTGCAAAAAGGAGGGGATCCGTCCCGATCGCATCACCAGACATCACTATACCGTGGAATTCCCGGAGCGGATCGGTCACTACGACTATTCCAAACTGGAAGACTCCAAGATGCGCTTTGAGAACCTGCAGTCCACCAGGGATATCGTGGACTCCTACGAGGAGTTCAAGGGACTGCCGATCCACCTGACGGAGTTCAGTACTTCCTACACTCCCAGAGGCGTGATCCATGATACCAACATCAATGCCGCTTATCTCGCAAGGCAGCTGGCAGGTCTCGGCGACGTGAACGAGGCGTACTCCTACTGGACCTTCGGCGATGTCTTCGAGGAGCAGGGCGTCCAGAATTCCCTGTTCCACGGCGGCTTCGGCCTCGTGGCTTCCGGCAACATTCCGAAGCCCACCTTCTGGACCTTCTATTTCTTTAAACAGCTGAAGCTTTTCGGCACGAAGTGCGTTTACAGAGACGATAACGCCGTGGTCGTAAAGAGCGACGCGGGTTATGCCGGGATTCTCTGGAACATCGACGAGGGAGACAAGGAGGTTAATCTTTCCTTTGACCTGGGAGATGCCGGAAAAGAGTTTGTGTGTGTCACCCGTACCGTGGACGAAAGCTGCTGCAATCCATTGAAGCTCTGGCATGATCTGGGAGAGCCCGCTTATCCTACGGGAGCGGAGACGGAACTGCTCCGGAGCGCCGCATGGCCGCTGACGCAGAGCAGCGTGGTAACTGCAGACAGCGCAGCGATCACCATTCCGGTGGGAAACAACGGTGTCGTTTACTTTACCCTCACGGAGCGGCATTTTACCCCCGACAGAGGCTACGATTACGACAAGGTGATCTCGTTCCATTAAGGTGTCGGAACGCGTTTGTGGGGTAATCCCTCAGGATCGAACAGCGTGCCCCGCAGCAGGCGCAAGGCATGGTTAGGAGATAGATACAGCATGCAAAAGACGGTTCAGATTGTGATCGTTGAAGATGACAGGGACCTGGCGACGGGCCTGTGCAAGGCCCTGAAGGAAGAGGGCAGGAACATCGTATCCTGTGAGGATCTGAAGAGCGCCAGAGATCAGATCTTTCTCACAAGCCCTGCGCTGGTGCTCCTGGATGTAAACCTTCCCGACGGGAACGGCCTCGATCTGGTAAAGGAGATCCGGGAGAAAAATCTGCCGGTGCCCATCATCATGCTTTCCGCCAATGATACGGATGCGGATGTGGTGAAGGGACTGGAGCTGGGGGCGGACGATTATGTGACGAAGCCCTTTTCCCTCAGCGTGCTCCGGGCGCGTGTGAGCACCCAGCTACGCAAGCACGAGACGGGCAGCGCGGGAGACGAGCTTCGGATCGGCGATTACGCCTTTGATTTTGAGCGAATGATCTTTACCGTGGCGGGGCAGGAGGTGTCCCTGAGCAAGATCGAGCAGCGCCTCTTAAAGATGCTGGTGAGCAACCGGGGCGTCACCCTGTCCAGGGACGACCTGGTGGACAGGCTCTGGACGGACGGTGCGGAATATGTGGATGAGAACGCCCTTTCCGTGGCCATCAAGCGGCTCCGGGACAAGCTTTCCGCGAAGGACTACATCAAGACTATCTACGGCCTCGGATACATGTGGGTAAAGAGTGATGAATAATTGGCCTTTGATCATAGCGGGAATCCTCTGCGTCGGAGCCCTGGCCTATGCCATCTATAAGGAATACAGCACGAGGAAGGTCATGAGCCGCCTGCAGGAAATGCTGGAGGCAGCGACCCGCGGGGACTTTGTCGAGAGCGGATACAGCGAGGACCGGGTTTCGAAGCTGGAGTCCGCCCTGGCGGATTATCTGCAATCTTCCGCCCTTTCCGCCGCCAATGTGAAGAATGACCGGGACAAGATCAAAACCCTGATCGCCGACATTTCCCACCAGACCAAGACTCCCATCGCCAACCTGATCCTTCACAGCGAGCTCCTGAAGGAGTCGGAGCTTACCACGGATCAGCGGGAGAGTCTCACCGCCATCGAGAACGAGGCGGAAAAGCTGCGGTTCCTGGTGGACGCCCTGGTGAAACTGTCCCGCCTGGAAAACGGGATCCTGGTGCTGGAGCCGAAGGAGGAGGACCTCAGCAGACTGGTGAAAGAGGTGGGAAGCACCCTTCGCCTGAAGGCGGAAGGAAAAGGCCTGTACCTCCGTGTAACGGAAGATTCCGAGCGGGCCGTGTTTGACTACAAATGGACCCTGGAGGCCGTCAGCAACATCGTGGACAACGCCATCAAATACACCGGGCAGGGCGGTATTGAGATCGGCTTTAAATCCACCGAGATGTTCGCCTGCATCAGTGTGAAGGACACCGGCATCGGCATCGCGGAAGAGGACATCCCCCGGATCTTTGCCCGCTTCGGACGCCTTTCCTCCTCCAGAGAAAAGGAGGGAGTCGGCATCGGTCTGTACCTTGCCAGGGAGATCCTTTCGAAGGAAGGCGGCTACATCAGGGTCAGTTCCACCCCCGGGCTGGGATCGGAATTCCTGATCTATCTGAAAAAGGCACCGGCGATCTGACCCGGCCCAAATCTTTCAAAACTGTAAGAATTAAAGTGAATCCTGAAAGATTCTGGAAAGAATCGGGTGCGATAATCAGTGTGTGGAGAAAAGAGAACTCCGCACACTGATTTTTTTGCGACACCGCGCCCGCGAGCACATCGCCGGGCGATACACCATTACATTTCGGGAGGGTTTTACAATGAGCATTCTGGAAGCAAAAGATCTGAAGAAGATCTACGGCGAAGGCGAGAACAGCGTCCATGCACTGGACGGCGTCAACCTTCAGGTGAACAAAGGCGAGTTCGTCGCCATCGTAGGTACCTCCGGCAGCGGCAAGTCCACGCTCCTGCACATGCTGGGCGGGCTGGACAGACCCACCTCCGGCAAGGTCTTCGTAAATGATGTGGACATCTCTGGACTGAAGGATGATGAGCTGACCATCTTCCGGCGCAGAAAGATCGGATTTG
>JAEETA010000073.1 GCA_016286555.1 Lachnospiraceae bacterium
TTTGTGCAGATCCGAGGAGAAGGTCTGCCAGGTAAAAGCCCATACCGGGACCCCTGCGACCACATCATTGCAGGAGGCGGAAGGCTTTGCTCCTGATTTTGTGGTGGTTGTCGTAGACCGGGGCCACATGGCACAGGTGATCGAGGAATGGGTCACGAAAGGGTATCCTGTGGTCTCCGAGACCCCTGTGGGCTCTACGATGGAGGAGCTGAAGCGGTTGTGGTATCTGCAGGAAAAGGAGGGGGCCAGGATCGTCTGCTGCGAGCAGTATCCCAGACATCCCATTCTCCTGGCAGGGGAAAAGGCCATACGAGGCGGCAGGCTGGGGACGCCGACCAGCGGGTATCTCTCCCTGATGCACGACTATCATGCTTTTGCCCTGCTCCGGCAGATGATGCTGACGGACGGGGAGGAGTATACCCTGACAGGATCCAGGACCGGTACGCCGGTGGTGGAGACGGATTCCAGGTACGGGGCCTTTTACGACGGCAGGCAGACCACGGAAGTGCGGGATGTGGTGCAGATCACCTTTTCCTCCGGGAAGACGGCGCTGTATGATTTTTCTCCTGTGGAATACAGGTCCTATATCCGTTCCAGGCATCTGACCGTTCGCTGCGAACGCGGCGAGTGGAATGATCGGATGCTGTATTATGTAGATGAAAATGGGGTACCCGGGAAGGAGATACTCCTGGCCTCCATCCCGGAGGAATACCGGGTGCTGGATACCCAGGCACTGCGGGATATCCGCAGGACCTGGGAGCCGGAACTTCAGCTGGATACGCAGCAGGACGAATTCGCCATCGCCAGCCTCCTCCTGGATATGGAAGGATACCTGGCCGGCGGCCCCTCTCCCTATCCCCTGCGGATGGCGCTGGAGGATGCCCTGTTTTGGATCCTGCTGCAGGAGGCTGTGGCAGCCCCGGGAACGGTGGTGAGGAGTCCCAGGGTGCCTTGGAGGTAAGCAGGGTTTTTCCATTCCTGTTACCGATTAGACATGGAAAACGACCGTTTGCGCAATAATTGTTGTTCAAAAAAAAAAAACGGATATAATATTCGCACAACAATTCATCTTCTCATCAAAGGAGGATCATGCCTATGAGGACAAGAAAGCGGATATTATCCCGATTTTTGACTTTTGCGTTGGGCGCCTTGCTGGTGCTGACCGGAGCAAATCTGAGGGGGACTACGGTTTACGCAGATCAGGTAATCACCAATTGGGATCTGTGGGTAGGCGGGGAGCAGGTCATTACCATCGACGGACATCTATGGAGCCGTGTCTTTCCGGGTGGCGGAACAGCGCAATTCGACCCGGGTCGATTGCTTCTGACCCTGGACGGTCTGCATTACGAAGGGGTCGGTCACACGGACGCGGGTAACCCCAACGAATATTACCACAGCCCTGTTTCGGCAGGTATTTTCTGGGGAAACAGGAATGATGTACCACTGGAGATCCATCTGGTGGGTGAAAATGTCATTACCCAGACAGGGCCCGGGACTACCGATCCCACCGAGATCACGCTGGGTCTTTTTGCTGCGGATAATTCCTTAACCATTTCGGGAGAGGAAGGATCCTCCCTGACCGTAAAAGGCGGAGACGGTGCCTACGACAGTTACGGTATCTGGATCACGCGCGGTTCCCTGTATGTCAGGAGCGGAACCGTAAATGCAAGGGGTGGAAATAACGCTGCCTACTCCACCAATGGAGTCAGTATATTTAACCGTCTGGAGGTCGTCAGCGGAACGCTGAATGCGACAGGCGGAAGCATAGCGGGAAATAACCAGTCCCGGTCCTATGGCATCTACTCCTGGGATTTTGAAGATGTTACGGCGGAAGGCGGAACCATCGTGGCCACCGGAGGAACAGTGGGTACCAATGGCAGAAGCTACGGGATCTATGCGGGAAATGTCACGGTGGAGGAGGACGCCTCCGTTACTGCAATTGCCGGAAATGCAGGGCAACACAGCTACGGCTATCTGACGCCCAACGGAAATGTTACTGTGAACGGCGGCTCTTTCACTGCATTGGCAGGAACTGCGGAAACCGGCGACAGCTGTGGTCTTGCCTTCGGCGATGATGATGCGGTGTTCCAGATCTCTGCTTCTGCGGATTCCGTGGTTGCCAGCGGATATGATGCTGCTGTCGGGATCGGACTGGTAAAGAATGCCATCGCCGGAACCGGCTGGTCTGACGCTGCCGGAACGCTGGGCAGGGAAGCTATCCCCGCCAGTGCAGCAGGGACGCACCTGAACTTTAAGAAGATCCAGTTCCCTGCTGCTGCGGAACCGTCTCCGGATCCCGATCCGGACCCTGACCCTGATCCGGACCCCGATCCTGCACCGGATCCGGATCCTGCGCCGGACCCGACGCCCGATCCCACGCCGGATCCCGACCATGAGGGCGTCAGCAATTTTGTCACCAGACTGTACCATGTCTTCCTGGATCGCACGCCGGAAGCCTGGGAGGTGGAAGCCTGGACCGAGCAGATCGTAGGCGGAACCATCACTGCAGGACAGGCGGCAGCAGGGTTTATCTTCAGTCCTGAGTTCATTAACCGGAATATGTGTAACGCCCACTTCCTGGACTATCTCTATCTGGGACTCTTTAACAGAGCTGCGGATGCTACAGGCAAGGATGGATGGACATTCTATCTGGATGAAGGCTGGTCCAGAGAGATGGTGGTGCAGGGATTCCTCATGAGCCCTGAATTCTTTGATCTGTGTGAAGCTTATGAGGTGAATCCCGGAACGGGCCTCGCAAATGTGCCTGTCCTGGGCACCATTCAGACGGCCCACTGCACGATTGCCGGATGCCCCAATGAGGCACCTGTGGTAACGCTGGTCACCAGTCTCTACAACACCGTCTTCGGCCGCGTTCCCGCGCAGGATGAGGTGGACTTCTGGGTGAACCATATGGCAAACCATACCCCCGGCGTCACTGCCCGGGTCATGGTAAATACTTTCCTGAACGGTGAGGAGTATTCGAATCTGAACCGGAATAACGGAGAGTATGTGACCGATCTGTATCACGCCATCTTTAACCGCGAGCCCGATGCGGATGGCTATAACGGATGGAAAAATGATCTGGATACCGGTGCCAAGACCAGAGAGCA
The DNA here is from genome assembly GCA_016286555.1 of Lachnospiraceae bacterium. Taxonomy (GTDB): domain Bacteria; phylum Bacillota; class Clostridia; order Lachnospirales; family Lachnospiraceae; genus AC2028. The sequence goes on from JAEETA010000073.1 coordinate 3,111, forward strand.
GGTCTTGAACGGCTTTACCGGTTCTCCCGAGTTCATCAACCAGTGTCATCATGCAGGCATCGAGATCGGCGGAGAGATCCAATAAGTAAATATGCAGGCGGCAGGTCTTTGGACCTGCCGTTTTCTTTGGGGCCGGGATCAGGTTGCACTATAGTAGGGCACAGAAAGTATGGTTCGCTCGAACTAGTAATAAGTTGTAATACAATTATGAGGTTGTAATAAGTAGTAATAAGTTGTAATATATTTTTGAAATAGTAATAAGTAGTAATAAGATGTAATGCATTTTGGAGCCTGCAGGAGGAATCCATATGAAAAACAACCCGTTTAGTCTGGATTTTGGGGCAGAACCGAATCTGATGATCCCCCGGTATACGGAGCAGAATAAGATCATCGAAACATTTACCGCAGAATCTCCTTCGACGCATATCTTCCTGCTGGTGGGGGCGAGAGGCTCGGGGAAGACTGTCCTTATGACGTCTGTTTCCCATAAGATCCGAGACATGGATAATTGGATTCATGTGGATCTGAACCCGGAGGGGGACATGCTAAACGAACTGGCGGCTGAGATCACCAGGAAGACAAAGAAGCAGTATCCCCGTCTCAAGTTCGAGATCTCTGTAAAAGGTGTGACGGTATCTTCGGATGTGGAAGAGAAATACAGTGATATTCAGGTCGACCTGGATTCGATTCTGGAAACGCTGAAGAAGAAAAAGATCCGCCTCCTGATCACCGTGGATGAGATCCATAATTCGAAGGATGTTCGTGCTTTTACGGGCTATTTTCAACATTGCCTGAGAGAAGAACTGCCGGTATTCGTCCTGATGACAGGATTGTATAAAAACCTGCGTGCGTTGCAGAACAACCGCTCTCAGACATTTCTGAGGAGGGCAACGAGACTGAATCTGGGCCCCTTAAGTCAGATAAGGATCGCGCAGCAGTATGAAGAGATTTTTGGAATCCCTTCGGAACAGGCGACGGAAATGGCGCAGATGACGAAGGGGTATTCCTATGGCTTCCAGATGCTTGGGTACCTTACCTTTGAAGCGGGGAAGAAACGGCCGGATGAACGCATCCTGAATGAGTATCGGGCGAACCTCTATGAGAATTCCTATGAAAAAATCTGGGAGGAACTGTCAGCCGGTGAACGGTCTGTGGTTCTTGCAATTGCGGAGTCTGCACCGGGAACCGATGTGAAGCAGATCAGAGAAACGCTACAGATGAATTCAAATCTGTTCTCAACCTATAAGGATACGCTGGACAAGAGTGGATTGTTGAGCAGAGGCTCGGCATACGGAACGGTCGACTTTATTTTGCCGTTTTTCCGGGAATATGTGAAAGAGGTTTGGGGAGAATAGTTTTTACGCAAACCTTCGGAGAATAAAGCAATGAATGTAATAGACATAACAGATGATCAGGTCTCGTATATCGAGGAGAAACTCGAAGAATACGATGAGAAGCATATCACATATAAGATGGAAGGCCGGATCCGGATCGGTATCCGGGAAGGCGACAGGATTGTCGCAGGTCTGGATGCCTGCATGACGGCATTTAAGATCCTGTACGTATCCACGGTGTATGTGGAGGAAGCCTGCAGAAGAAAAGGATATGGAAAAGCCTTGATCGAGGAGATGGAGAAAAGGGCGAAGGCACTGGGCGCAAATACCATCCGCCTCGACACCTTTGACTGGCAGGGAAAGGATTTCTATGAGGCGATGGGGTATACCATCGTCGGCAGCTATGAGAATCGGGAGGATGGATTCGCGGAGTATTTTTTCCTGAAGAGGATTTAAGGACTGATATAGAAAACGCCGCGGTACCGCAGCCTCGTCGGTGTTCAAGTCCAACTCGAGTACGCAAAAAGAAGCGAGAGGGGGACTTGGTCTCCGCTCCGCTCCGGTCCGCGCAATTCTGGCGTCCACTGGACGCCATGCGCCTCCTCGGCGTAAACGCCTCGTCGGTCGGTTCGGCGGGAAAACGCTCCACCGGAGCGTTTTCTTAATCCACCTCACCCCTCGGCACCGCGGTACCTAGTGTGCATCAATGTTCAAGCCCCCGAACGGTACGAAAAAAAGCCCCCGAAATGGGGGCTTTTCTTCGTAGCGAGAGGGGGACTTGAACCCTCGACACCGCGGGTATGAACCGCGTGCTCTAGCCAGCAGAGCTATCTCGCCGTGGAACCTATAGGGCT
>JAEETA010000014.1 GCA_016286555.1 Lachnospiraceae bacterium
TGAGAAGATGAATTGTTGTGCGAATATTATATCCGTTTTTTTTTTTGAACAACAATTATTGCGCAAACGGTCGTTTTCCATGTCTAATCGGTAACAGGAATGGAAAAACCCTGCTTACCTCCAAGGCACCCCGGGACTCCTCACCACCGTTCCCGGGGCTGCCACAGCCTCCTGCAAGACCCATTCTTCGATCACCTGCGCCATGTGACCCCGGTCTACGGCAACCACCACAAAATCAGGAGCAAAGCCTTCCGCCTCCTGCAATGATGTGGTCGCAGGGATCCCGGTATGGGCTTTTACCTGGCAGACCTTCTCCTCGGATCTGCACAAAAACATGGCACGGAACAGCTCAGGGTAACGCGCAGCGATCCTGCCAAAATATTCCGAACGATATCCGGAACCCACGATCAGATAAGAAAGCACAGCTTGACGCCTCCATAAGAATGTAAGAATAACCTATAGATATCATTCCATACTCTTTACTACTTATTACTTCTTCCCGTCCTACTCCGCGAACCACTCAGCGAATTTCGCCTTCACCTCATCCTCCATCTCTCTCAGGTACTTGATCCTTTCCAGCGTCTTCCTGACCTCGCTCTTTCCAAGCTCCCGCTCCGCATCATCGGCGCATTTTCCGTTGGCACGGGATGCATTGTATGCCAGCCAGTCGATCCAGGCATAGGTCAGACCGTATACTTCTCCATAGTCGCGGAAGCCGTTATCGTAGGCTTCCAAATAGCCGTCAAAGTATGCCTTCAGTTTCTCATAATCAAGAGCACAGTCCGTTGCGCCCGCCCACTGCAAAGCCAGCTGCATAGTCCCGGCCACGGGATTACCGTAATCCAGACACTCCAAATCGATGACCACGGGCTTGTCGCCCTCCCACATCATGTTCTTAGGATCCATGTCATCGTCCACGATGCAGCGGATCCAGGGGAGTGCACTCCACGCCACATTCAGACGTTCCTCCGCATCTTTCAGCAGCTCCACATTTTCCTCCAGGAGATCAGCGATGTCCGGCGTCTTCTTTTTTGCCTTGGCGATGACCTTCTCCCAGTTGATAGAGGAGACCTGCAGCTGCGGCTCATCCATGTGTTCCGGCGCGATGGCATGGATCATGCCCTGGATCTTTCCCGCAATCTTACATTTTTTCGCCGTGATCTCCACATTCTCACTGGGCTCCGCGGTCTGCCAACGGAAGATGTAGAAATAATCCGACCGCTGCTTCTGCATTTTCTCCCCATTAAAGACCAAAGCAGGCACGATGGGAATCTCCGTATCCTCCAGCTTTGCTTCCAGCTTCTCCGCTCTGCGGTAATTCTCCATGACCTCGGGACGCTTCATGAGATTGGGGTTCAGATGCTTTACGGCATAGGAGCCTTCCGCCGTCACCACCTTGTACATTCTGTGCATGTAGCCGCCGGCCACCGACACGATGGGTTCCGTCACCGCTCCCAGTCCAAGCTTATCGAACAGTTTGCAGATTTTGATCTCTATCATCCGGGTACCTTCCTTTCTCAGCTCAGCACGCTTGCCGCTTCAGCCATGCGCAGGCCAGATCAAACCACACGCTGCAGCGCGGCACATTTTCCTTTCCTTCCGGCCCCATGGTGCGTTCATCCGCCAGGGCCAGGCCATGTCCTCCTTCGGAGAAAATATGGAGTTCCGTATTGATCCCCTGCTTGCGAAGCGCCGATGCAAAAAGGAGGGAATTCTCCACAGGCACGCTTCCGTCGGTCCAGGTCGCCCAGAGAAATACGGGCGGCATATATTCGTTCACGCGATACTCCAGAGAGACTCTGCGCAGCTCCTCCGAATCCTCCGCCTTCTCCCGCAGAAGGTTCGTGATGGAATGCCGATTGGCATATTCCCCTGAGGTGATGACCGGGTAATTCAGCAGCAGTCCTGCGATCTTCAGGTCAACGGCTGACAGTCCCGTCAGTTTCGGCAGTTCATCATGCCAGGTGCAGGCGTAGTGCGCTGCCAGATGCCCCCCTGCAGATGCGCCCCACAGATAGATCCTGTCAGGATCCACATTCCAGTCCTCTGCGTGATCTCTGATGTATTTAACAGCTCCCGCCACCTGCATCCGTGCTGCAGGATCAAGACGAAAGCCCGGATTTCTGTCCACTCTTTTTTCTGCCGCGGCAGCATAGGGATCCTCGTATTCCCCGCAGGAGTATCGCAGGACAGCCGCATGGTATCCCTGTCCCAGAAAAGCAAAAGCGATGGGCTCACCCTCCCGGTCGCTGGTATAGGCATATGCCCCGCCGGGCAGGATCAATATCATGGGTCGCACATGGATCGCAAGCTTCGGCGAATCGTCCTGCAGATACCCGCGGAACCCTGCAAGCTGTGTGGATTCCCTCCCCGCAGGGATATCAATATCAATCAAACGCATAGTGCTTTTCTCTCCTTCCGGCCTTCTTACTTTCCGGCCGCTGCAGCCCTCTTGGTCCAGCCGATGCGGTGCTCCCCCATCAGCGCCCTCCAGGAAGGCGAGAACAGAAAATATCCGATCATGCTCAGCATACCAAATCCGAAGGAAATAGGAAAGCTGTACATCAGATATCTCCCGCCGATCAGCCGGGAAATGAGATATGCGGAAGGAATCCGCACCGCCCAGAGCATCATGAGATTGATGAGCGTCGTGTAGCGCACTCTCCCGGTGCCGTTGACGATGCAGGAAATGGCGTTAAACACCGCATACATCCACTGACAGGACAGCATGATCACCACATTTCGTGCGCCCAGCGCAAGGACCTGGGCTTCCTCCGTAAAAAGCCGCAGGATGGGATAGCGGACCAGGATAAAGAGCAGGCCGAAGCCCAAGGTGATGGCCCCGTTGGAAAAAGGGATGATGACTTGCCCGGAGCGCAGACGGTCGATGCGCTTTGCACCGTAATTCTGCCCGGAAAAAGTGGTGGCCGCTGAGGAAATCCCGGTGATGGCCATATTGGCCAGTCCCGTGACTCTGCCGGCGATGGACCAGCCCGCCATGAACAGGGACCCCTGGGCATTGATGAGTGTCTGGAGCGCCACATGTCCGAAGGAAAACAGGGAATTGTTCAGACCGATGGGCAGGCCCACGGACAGGATCGCGCGGAATTCACTCCGGACGATCCCCCGCGGGAAAAAGGTAAAATCCAGCTCCGGGTACCTGCGACAGATGTAAACAATGCTGACGATCCAGGCAAGGAACATGGCGATCCCCGTCGCCAGCGCAACGCCCGGCACGCCCAGTCCGAAGCTTCCCACCAGCAGCACATCCAGGACGATGTTCACAACGGTGGACACCATGAGAAAATGCAGGGACGCCCTGCTGTCTCCCAGGCCACGCAGGATCCCGGCATTCATGTTGTAGCCGATGTTACCGATGGCACCGCACAGCACGATCCTGGTGTAGAGGAGCGCATTGCTCCACACATCCGCGGGCACATCCATAAAGCGCAGGATCAGAGGGGCGGCAAACCAGCCTGCAATGCTCACGGGGATACCGCAGAGATACACAAAGGATACCGCCGTTTTGCAAGCATCCTTAAGCCCTTTACGATCACCCGCTCCCGCATGCTGCGAGACCAGAATACTAACACCCGTGCCGATTCCGAGAAAAATGCACAAAAGTACCTCAACAGGCTGGGAGCTGGTGCCCACCGCCGCGATGGCCGTATAATCGCAATACCGTCCGATCACCAGGGTATCCACCGTGGTGTAGAGATATTGCAGGATGTTTCCCAGGACGATGGGGAACGCAAACAGCATGATATTCCGCATGATGGGCCCCTGGGTCATATCGATCTTTTTCGTGTTATTCATACTTCATACCCGATTCGGACAGCGCCCTGTAAAAGCCTGCGATGGGGATCATGCTCTGCGCAAAATTCTTGCTGCTGGCATTTCCCACCAGGACGGCGTCCTCTTCTTTTCGCTTGGTTCCGGAATAGGCAGGGGTATCCGAGATGGCCTTGCGGAAGGTTTCCAGACCATATTCCAGATATTTTTTCTCGCCCGACAGGTCGTAGGCGATGGTCAGGGCTTCCAGCAGCAATGTATTGTTGCCCAGCCGGTTTAAGGAAGGGAGCTCCTTGTAGTAAAATACGCCCCAACTCTCCACATAGCAGTTTTCGATCATATCATCCACTGCCCGCAGGATCAGGCCCTTGATCTCCTCCTCCGGGAACTCCCTGTAATACCGCATCAGGGAGCCGATGGCCACGGAGATCATAAAACCGACACGGATGATGGTATTGTCCGTGTAGGGTGCCAGCCAGTGACCGTACTGCTCCTCCCAGATGCGGAAATCATCCAGGATCTTGCCGCATTTATCCAGCCACTTTTCATCCCGGGTCTCCACGTACAGCGCAACCAGCGTGCGCAGGGCCCAGCCGGTCTCCCGGGCGTTGGACTCTCCTGCCTTGGCATACATGGGCATATCCAGCAGCCTTCTGACATTTTCGCCGATGCCCAGCGCGGTCTCCAGGCCTCTCTCGTCTCCCGTGAAATGATAGTAATCCAGCAGGCCTTCCACCCACTCGTGGGAACAGACCATGGTCCCGTTCACCACATGTCCGGCGGTATGCTCCCACTGTCCGCCGACATAGAGCGGATCCTTGTGGTAATGGCACACGTCCACATCCATCCAGTGGGAAGCGGATGCGATGTTGTAGTCCAGGAATCTCCGGATCCCGGTCCTGGCGTACAAAACGGCACAGGCGTGGGGATAATCATATTCGTTGTTGCACCAGACCAGCCTGCCGCCGCCTCTGCCCTGAGCGGTGTAATTGGCATCGTAGGAATCGCCGAAATTCAGCATGCCGTAAGCTCTGCAATGACCATCCGCACGGGCGACCAGGTTCTGCTCCACATCCGCTTCCGCTGCCTGCGGGAACACATCCGGCCAGACGCCGGCTTTTGCATGGACCTCGGGAGATACATAGGGCCTGTAGGGCATCTGATAAACGATACTCCTGTCATTTAGTTCGGACAGTCGCGCTGCGGCGTCGTGGAAGTGCAGGAGAAAACGCTGCTCTCTGCTCATCCCGCTCTGCAGCTCGACAGTCTCGGACTCTGCGGGCACCAGGCAAACCGTGATACCGTCTTCATCCGCCTGAACGGCCTTCGGGAAATTCTGATGCGCCTGGTACACAGTGGCACAGACTCCGCCTGCCCCATCGGTGCAGTCGGCAAAAAAGGTCCCGTAGAAAGTCTCCGCAAAATGCTCATTGGCTTCCTTCATGAGCCACTCGGCATCGATGACCCGGCGGGATGCGGCGCCCTCCCGTCCGATGTAATAATCCGTCTTGTAATTGGAGGAAGCAGTGACCGTCCGCACCTGCGCAGGATCCAGCGCTGCCGCCACCTTGTCCGCTTCGTCGCTGCTCTTTACATGATAAAGCGGCCCGTCTCCCAAAGTGCTCCCGATGAGCTGATCCCCGCAGCCCGTGGAGTCCAAAGTCTGACGCACCGTAGCAGGCACCTCCGGCGCTGCCTTTCCGGCATCCGTCCGGCTGACGCGGTAGGACAGAGCGCCAATCCTTAAGGGATCCTCCGTGTCATTGATGATGCGATACGAAACCTCTGCATAGGATCTGCCTGCAAAAAGGGTGATCCCGGCAGCAAAGGAATACTGCGCGCCGTCCGTTTTTCTCCTGTGGGCGCCCTTTCCTTTCAGAATCACGCACAGAGGGCCTGCTTCCGCGATCTCCCATGCTCCCATCCGGATTTCAAAGGGGTCTGTCTCCCCTGCCCGCTGCAGCGCGGGACCTGCAAAGCTGCTGCCGTCATAAATACGATCTCCGAAGGCCACGGCGGAAAGAAGTCCTGCAGATCCGTTTTTCACGGACACGGAAAATGACGCACCCGTCACATCATCCGTGGTGGAGACCCGGAATCCGTCTTCCGTCTCCTCCGGCACCAGGGGGTGGAAGGAAAGTTCGGCGGGCGCTTCCTCCGGCTTCCCGCTCTCTGCCTGCTCCGGGATCACACAGAGATACCGGAGCTTTCGGTTCGCAGGCACATCTGCCAGAAAGCGCAGGAAAACAAAGCGGACCGATCCGTCCGCGTGGCGGGAAGTCACCTTCCCCTGCACGGGAAGTCTCCGTCCCGTCTCGGGATCCGTGATGCGGATCCCCCCGATCTCCCGGGTCAGACCCTGCTCTAAGGGAAACCCGATGCTTAACTGTTCGTTCTTCCGGTCGTAGCGATAGAGCTTATCCAGGAAGATCTCGATCTGTCTGCTCATACAAAGTCCTCTCTCATGGGGGAAAAGATATCCAGAAGCACGCCTGCTTCCAGGCATTTGCAACCATGGATCACACCGTCCTTTTTCAGCATGGTGTCTCCTGCCTGCACGACCTTGGTCTCATCGCCGATGGTAAATTCAAACCGTCCGGAGACCACGTAGGTGATCTGGGTGTGGGGATGGGAATGCAGCGCTCCCACTGCGTCTTTCTCAAAATGGTTCTCCACCACCATCACCTCGTCCGTGTAGCTTTTCACAAAGCGTGTGACGCCCTCTCCTGCGGGCTCACCTGCGACATCAGCCGCAAATAACCATCTCTCATTCTTACGTGACATCTCTGCTCCTTTCCTGCCGGGCACGGGGCCCGCTTTCGCACCTTTTCACAGGGTAACCTTCCTGCTACATTTTCATCATATGTTATCAAAATACGGTTTTCCTTCATTTTTATGCTAAATAGAGAAAAGAATCCGAGAAATCATGATATGATGAAAGGGGCTCATGTCAAAGCCAAAGCCCCTCTCATGTAAACGCCGTTTTGACTTTGCGACCCGCGAAACAAAACGCATCCGATTGAAAAGAAAGGAGCCCGCTATGCCCCTGGAAATGCCGGAACATGCGCAGATCACCATACAGAAACGACAGCTGCCTGCGGACTTTAAAATGCCCCAGATGGAGCAGGCCGAAAAACATTTCAGCCTGGGGTACATCCTGTCCGGAGACCGGCAGGTGATCACCCCCTTTGAGCGCTATGAAGCCCATGCGGGAGATGTGACAGCCATGCCGCCGGGGATCTACCACCGCACTTTTTCCCTGAGCGAGGAGCCCTATGAAAACTATCTGATCAAGGTATCAAGAGAGGTCGAGGAAGGATTTTGCAGGGAAGTGGACCGGGAGATCTGGGACTGGATCTTTGAACAGAAACGCTTTTCCTTTGATGCGCAGTCACGGGAAAAGATGGAAGCGCTCCTGGCAGATATGCTGGAGCTCTATAACGGCGGTGCCCCCTACGCGGAAGCGGTGCTGCGGGGGATGTTTTACAGACTGCTGATCCTCATCCGGGAGAAGAATACCCTCCACGACAGGACTCCCTTTCAGAGCGAGTTGACCCCGGAGATCATGGATGCCATGTACTTTATCGAAAAAAACTACGCAGAGGATATCAAACTGGCGGATGCCGCCGGCAGCATCGGATTCTCGGAGGGGCATTTTTCCAGGCTCTTCAGCGCCAGTGTGGGGATCCCCTTTTCCGGATACCTGATCAACATCCGGCTGCGGCATGCCAAGGAGCTGCTCTTCGGAACGGACCTGCCGGTATCTGAGATCGCTCTGCGGACCGGCTTCGGCAGCGGTGATTATCTCTCCGCCTGCTTCCGCAAATACGAAGGGACCTCCCCCACAGCTTTTCGCAAGGGGTAGGTCCCGATGGATTCCGTTATTGCAGGGCGTAGCCCAGGCCGGTGACCCCTGCATTTTACAGCTCGTATTTGGTTTTTTTCTTCGTGATCTCGTGCATGTAGGCTGCGGTGATCATACCGGAGGGCAACGCGATCACAGCCACTCCCACCAGGGCCGAGATCATGGTGATAAAGCGTCCCACCGTCGTGGTCGGGGAAATATCACCGTATCCGATGGTGGTGATGGAAATGGTGGCCCAGTAGAGCGCATCAAAGAAATTCTCAAACAGGTCCGGCTCCAGTTGGAACACCAGCATGGCGGATACAAAGATATATACCGTGATGAGGATCAGTACCGCCAGGAGCTGGGTCTTCACCTTCCGGATCACATTGGCGATGATGATCATGGTCTTGGAGTACCGGATCAGCTTCAGCACACGGAAGATTCGGAACATCTTTAACAGTCCGATGATGGAGATGGGAAAAAAGAGGTACAAAATGGGCAGGATCGACAGGAAATCAAAGATGGCCAGCGGCGTGAAGATATAGGCCACATACGCCTTCGCGCTCTTGTAGCCCATCTTGTAATCGGCGGTATAAACCCTGGCAACATAGTCAATGAGCAAAAGGATCGCAGTGATGATCTCAATGGCGATGGTGTAAGGGTTGTCTTTTTTCAGAGTGAGGGGAATCATACCGACGATGACCACCGTTGTCATCAACACATCGTAAGCGCGGCTGGAGACATCACCGATGTTGGATACCTCGATCACTTCATAGACTCTGTGTTTGAATTGTTCTCTGTCCATATCAGATATTCCCTATGATCAGTGCCATCACGCCCAGGACAATGAGTACGATGCTCAGGATCCTGCACAGATAAACGAAAATGGTAACCTTGGTACGCTTGTGGGAAGTGATGATACCCGCGTCAGAATACAAATGCTCCGATGCCTGATTGTTCGCCATAGCGATCCCATCCTTTCCAAAAATGTACGAACCCGAAGATCCTTTCAGATACTATCATTGTACCGTTTCAAAGCATCCTTCGCAAGAAATAGAAAAAGCCTCTGTCAAGAAAGAAAAGCGTTCGTATTTTGACAATTCCAAAATCGGATGATACTATAAAGAAAAGGATGCCACCGGCAACGGTCAGGCTTTCCGATTGGTTAACGAATTAGCCGCTCAGTTTGCAGACCGGGGCGGCTATTTTCGTGCGTTTCTACTGCATCCGATGGCGTATCCGAGACCGAACGCCGTCAGCACCAGGCTGATCACTGCGATTAATCCTTCTAACGTCAACATAGGCATCCCCTCCTCTCCGGTAATACTAGATGCTTCGCATCAGTAAGAACTTCTCGGTTCGGAGGGCATATTCACAAAAATATACGACCTCCGAAAAATCGGAAGTCTAACCGTCCACCACGCTTGCGCGCCAAAGGGTGACACCCTCGAAAATGAGTATAGCACAAAAAGCAGGATTCGAACATATGTTTTCTTTTCGATAATGAATTATTTGAAGAAGCCCTCCGGATCCAACGATCCGAAGAGCCTTTCATGATAGTTTCATTTTTTGACAATTCTCTGATCAGGTGATACTATGAAAAAAAGGATGCCACCGGCAACGGTCAGGCTTTCCTTATACAGCTACGAAATAGCTGCCCAAGTTGAGCGACCGGGGCGGCTATTTTCGTGCGTTTTTGTTGCATCCGATGGCGTAGCCAAGACCGAACGCCGTCAGCACCAGGCTGATCACTGCGATTAATCCTTCCAACGTCAACATAGGCATCCCCTCCTCTCCGGTAATACTAGATGCTATGCATCAGTAAGAACTTCTCGGTTCGGAGGGCATATTCACAAAAATATACGACCTCCGAAAAAACGGAAGTCTAACCGTCCACCACGCTTGCGCGCCAAAGGGTGACACCCTCAAAAAGAGTATAGCACAAAAAGCAGAACTCGAACATATGTTTTCTTTTGAGCTTTAAGTAATTTGAAAAGCCCTCCGGATCCAACGATCCGAAGGGCATTCTGCTTGTCTTCCCCATCTAGTTCAATCTGTAGCCACAATTATTCATTTCTCTTATCACCCGCGGAACAGTCTCCGCTACAGAGTTGGAATATGAAATATATAAAATCCCTTCTATATCGGATGGCCTTTCAAAATCCAACTCTTGTTCTTCGCTAGCACCTTTGAATATTACAACTACTCTTTTTCTGCCTAGCTTTGCAAAAAGCATACCCATTTCTAGTATGACATTCTGCCTAGCTCTGAACCGCTCTATTCTGTCATTCCTTTCGTATCCTACATCATCAGGGGTGGCTAAAATAATACCGAAATTTGCCCTCGGAATATAATGTTCGAGCTGTTCAATAATTGTTCTTCCCTCGCTAGGCAACCTGTCTATTGTCAGTACTTCCAATCCAATCTCTGTTAAAGCAGATATCATATCTTCTTTGGCCTGGTTATCATGTCCATAAACCAAAAATACACGATTATTGTATTTCCACTCTTTTTCTCTAGAATATAGTAGTTTTTCAAGAGGTTCTTTTAGTTTTCCAAATCCCGTTATCTTATCAGCATTTTGATAACAAATAACGGCGGATCCCTGCTTTAGCTTAAGTCTATACCCATATGATTTATACGGTTTATCAAGAATTACCTGATATCCATTTTCACAGAGTATTTTCTTTACAGCATCCTTATCCATTTTTTCTCTCCAATATCGAAACAGTCATATTATCACACAGATAAAAAAGCATTAATCTTCATATCATTGTCAATTTCGATATTCATAAGAATTTGATTTGTTTTTGCTAGTATTTATTCTCAGCAAAAACTATCCCTATCAATTATAAAATGAAACTTCGCTGTATGCTGATGAGCAATCATCTTTAGCGTCTTTTACCGCATCAGAATAAGTTAACAGAGAATATCCTTCTGGAAACGTTGAAACTAATGTCAAATACTTATCCACGGAAATATAGTAATTCTTTGCCGCATTATAATATTCACCTTCTCCATTGGTACCCAGTAATACCTTTGCTTCCGTCAAATTTTCCCTAGCAGAAACTCGTGATTCGTATGCCCGTTTTGCAGCCATTTTTGAATCTGTAGAATTAGCATCTTTATATGCTGTATCACTAAAATACCAATTCATAAGTTCACTATTTGTTGACCAATGATCTATTTGATATGATGCACAATCCGATATAAATTCACATGCAGTATGAATTTTTTTAACCGCGCTTTTTATGTCTTCTTCTGATACTGTTTGTACTGTTGCTGGTCGATTTACATCTTCTTCCGATACAGATGTACTAGATTCTGCGTTTTTGTTATCTGCACATCCGATTGCAAACATGCATAATACAACCAACAATAATATTGTTTTCAGATACTTTTTATTTCGCATATTTTTCTCTCTCCTTTTATAAAGTGTACTTTATGCGAGGATCATCTTCAGATAAATATCCACTCCATGAAATCAGAGATTATAATTATTTTATTAGATTAATCTAACAAATCATGGTAGATTAATAGCATAAGGCGGCTGTCAAAAAGTACAATTTTTGACAGCCTTCCTACTATTCTCCTCCGCTCATCTTACGCAATCTGCGATAGAAAGTTGCCTCGGAAATACCGCATTTTTCCAGCACTTCCTGAAAAATGATTTTCCCAGCCTTCCATTGCTCCACAAGCTCCGCAAAATCCTCGGGCAGTTCTTTCTTCGGCCTACCAAAACGTACGCCTCTGGCCTTGGCGGCGGCGATGCCCTGGCGTTGGCGTTCTTTGATTCTCTCACGTTCGCTTTGAGCGACAAAGGACAGGATCTGGAGGACCAGGTCTGCAATGAAGGTGCCCATTAGGTCTTTGCCCTGTCTGGTGTCCAGCAAAGGCATGTCAATGACAACGATGTCGATTCCTTTCTCTTTGGTTAGGACACGCCACTGGTTCTGGATTTCCTCATAGTTCCTGCCGAGGCGGTCGATGCTGAGGATGTAGAGGGTATCCCCTTCCCTCAATCGGCGCATCATCCGCTTGTAATTCGGACGATCAAAATCCTTCCCGGATTGCTTATCCAGGAAGACATTTTCTCTCCGAACGCCCACCTCCTTCATTTCGATCATCTGACGATCTTCCCTTTGATCCGTGCTGGAAACACGGACATAACCATATACTTTCGACATATTTTCAACCTCCTTTCCCGAGGATGATAACGCCGAAAAAAGCACAATAAAACAGCCCCCGGGGCAGGGGGGCTGTCGTTAACCGCAGGTGAGACGAAGAGGAAAGCGCCTGCGGGACGGGCTACATATTTTCCGGGCAGCATTAGCGGTGTGGAAATCGTGCTTCGCAATGGGAGCGCATCCTACGAATGACTGTATTTCCAGACTCCTTTCATCTGGGACACGAGGGTGTCCACATCCCAATGCTTGCTGCTGTTCTTCGGGCTGTTGGGATCGTTTACGATGATCCGGCCGTCCTCATCGATGCCGGTAAGGACGATGAAGTGGCCCGCCTTGGTAAAGTCTCCGGGGGACATGGAGCAGATCATGGGAGTGTCACTTGACAGGTTCGTCAGAATGTAATCGGAGGAGACACTGCCACAGGTTGCGTCCAGGCCGTACTGCTCCGCTCCTTCCGTCATGAAGGACCAGGAGGTTCCCTGACCATAGACGTAATACCCCTGATCCGAAGCGTATTCGGAGATCACGTAAGGGTTAATGTCGGGATCCCGTTCCAGGCCGCAGATCACCATGGCCAGACAGGTAGGGCCGCATCCTGCGACGCCCACATAATTGCTGCCGTAATGGCGGTAACCCCATCTCTTATCCCACTGGATGAAGAGGGGGATATCGGACTCTGCCAGTTCCCGGCTGACATCCATATCAAGGTCCGCATTTGCATATTTGTTGTAGTTTTCCACATATTCCCACGCTTCGGGGTACTTCTCACCGAAGGAAACGATATTATCGGGAACGCCTGCCGTGTCACGATCGTAGAACTCATTCCAGGCAAGGCCGATGATCAAAGCAACCGCCACTACTCCGGCAATCATCTGCTTCTTCTGGGTTCTTCTCCTCGCGGAGGAGCGAGCCGGGCTCTTCCCCGCCGTTCTTACTCTCCGACTCTCAGGCCACTCATCCGCCAGGGCAAATACATCATCACATTCCCCAACGAATGCATATCCCAGTCTCAGTTCATGATTCCCCTCAGAAACTTGCGTAGGTCTTCTCTCCCCACCTCTTTCGGCAGTGCGGGCGGAATTCAGATTTCTGTCATTCCGATTCCTTGCTGCGTTCTGCCTTCCGGCGTTTTGCTTCCCGGTGTTTTTCCCATGCTTTTGGGAACTCACGATGCTCACCGCCGTATGCAACACCAGTACCATGACTAAAACGACCACCGCCATGTTTCCGGTAAGCCAGAAAGGCGAAAGGCAAAAGTCCATTGCAATCAGTGCGATAAAGGTCAGAATCAGGAGCAGCACAGCTTTGATGATCCAAAGAATGATCTTTTTCGCTGTCATGCTATCACTCTCCCATCACTTGTGCAGAGGGTTCAGATACCGTCACAGACTCTGCTGCAGGGACTGCGGGCGCTGCCACTGCGGCAGTCTCCTCCTGCCTGCATCTGGGGAATAACAGCACTACCTTAAAGAGGTCGCCGTCCACCACCAGATTCAGTTTGCCGTGCATGATCTCCATGAGGCTTCCTGCGATGTTCAGGCCCAGTCCGTTTCCTTCGGAATTCCGGGAACTGTCCCCTCTGGTGAAACGCTCCATCAGCTCGTCACCGGTTAGGTTCAGAGGCTCTCTGGAGGTATTTTTCAGTTCGATCACAGCGTCGGTGGTGCCTGCGTTCAGGTTCACGTAGACACGGGTGCCGGGCTGGGAATACTTGGTAATATTGGTAAAAAGGTTGTCCAGGACTCTCTGCAGGAGCTTCGTGTCCGCCATGATATTGACAGGCTCGTCAGTCATACGGATCCGCAGATCCAGTTCCTTCTCGGCGGCCTTCTCCTGATACTCGCCCAGCACCTGCTGCAGCACCATGTTCAGGTTGCAGGGGGTGAGTTCCGCCTTGATATTACCGGTGGAAGCTTTGGAGGCTTCGATAAGGGACTCCAGGAGCTTCTTCAGCTTTACGGACTGGTTCTCCAGAGTGTCCAGATACTCGCGGTTTGCGGGCTCGCCCTCGGGCTGCTTTTTCAGCAGCTCCACATAGCTGATGATGGAAGTAAGAGGCGTCTTGATGTCATGGGACACGTTGGAGATCAGTTCCGTCTTGAACCGCTCACTCTTCATGCGCGCATCCACAGCCTTCTCCATGCCGACGGAAGCCTTGTTGATGCTCTCTCCCAGAGACTTAAAATCAAAAAACATATGCCGGGTGTCGATGGGATGATCCAGATTTCCCTCCGCCATCCGCTTAGCTCCCAGCGCCAGGCGATTCAGCTGCAGTACGGCGAAGATCACTGCGACGACAACCGCCACTGCCTCCAGGAACAAGATAAAAATCAGAAGCTCTTCCGCATCGTTGTAGAGCAGCGTCCCGGCGATCAGGATCTCCAAAAAGCAGAGGATCACCGCGCCGATCACCAGGCGGACCATCAGACTCAGATTCTCATGCCACTGGAAGGAAAGCTTTTTCCAGAGGTTCTTCATCCTGCCGAAAAATCTCGCGCAGAAATGACAGAAGCAGATCAAAAACAGTACGAAAAAGACCGCTGCAACGACAAAGGGCAAAAAACGGAAGGTGCAGGCCAGATCCAGAAGTGCCGCACTCCTGGTGAAGAGATCATCGGAACCGGCAGTCATGGGATCCGCCACCTTGGCATAGAGGTAATAATCGGTGTAGGTGCCGGTAAAATCCTCCGCCACCAGCACTTCCCATTTTTCCGGATCCACACGATACGCGTCGGAAGATCCGGCGATCGTGTAGTTTCTCAGCTCGTCGTTTTTACATACGGTTACATCCTGCGGATCGACATAGACACCCTGCCCGCCGTTCATCGGCTGCACTACCACCGCATCGATGTTATATTCCTCGTCCCAGCCGTCCCTGGCCGCATTGACGAAACGCTGCTTATCCCATTCCTGGCAATTGTCCACGTACAGAGTCATCTGAACGGGATAACCGGTTCCCTCGCAGACCACATAGGCGGAATCGTTGCTCCAGCAATACAGCACCTCATCAATGGATCTTGCATCTCCACTCATCGCTGCGCTATAGCGGTCGCTGTTGTTTCGGATATAACCGTAGCAATCCAGAATGCTGGTGATATTGTAATCGAATACCGTATTCTCGGAGATGGAGGCACTGTAGGTAAAAAGGTCATCCACATTTCCCGCCAGATCTTCATCGGACAGGGTACACACCAGATAGGAAGACCGCTGATGCAGGTCCACCGTTACATCGGGATCTGCCTGATAGATCGCGTAACGGAAATTCGAATCCTTCAGATGCGCCAGTTCGAAATCATCCTGATAATCATGCAGTGCGTAAACCGCGTAACTCCGCAGGATCCGGTCGTTAAAATTCTTCCGGAAGACCGCCTTGCTCTCATACATCCCATAGTTTCCAAACAACTCGATCACTACCATGGCCAGTCCTGCGATCGTGGCGCAGATAGCAGTCAGTATCAGCCAGAAGAAAGCGCCGTGGGGCTTACGCTCCATCTTCTCAGTCGTTTGCATTTTCATCATTTCATCCCTTTCTTTCCTGATGCTCATCCAGGTAGTAGCCTCTGCCCCAGATCATCTTCAGATATCTGGGATTGGAGGGATCGATCTCGATCTTTTCCCGCAGGTGTCTGATGTGAACCGCCACGATGCTCTCGGTGCCCATAGTGTCGTCCTTCCAGACCTGGCGGTAGATCTCCGCCGGAGAAAAAACCTTCCCCTGATTTTCCATAAGGAATTTCAAAATATCATATTCGGTACGGGTGAGTCTGACAGATTCGCCGTCCAGCCACACTTCCTTGGTGCGGTCGTCGATGCGCAGGCCGCCGCAGCCCAGCTCGGTGTTTTTCGTAACGCCGCTGCCGCCCAGCTGCATGTACCGGCGCAGTCCGGAACGAACTCTTGCCATGAGTTCCACGGGATTGAAGGGTTTTGTGACATAATCGTCAGCTCCCAGGTTCAGACCCAGGATGATGTCCGTCTCCTCACTCTTGGCCGTCAGCATGATGACGGGGATGTTGCTGCGCTCCCGGATCCGGGCCAGGGTGGTCACCCCGTCCATCACGGGCATCATGATGTCCAAAAGCACCAGATGCACTTCCTCACGGTCCAGCACCTCCAGCGCCTCCTGTCCGTTGCCCGCTGTCAGGACTCTGTACCCTTCCGACTGCAGAAACAGTTCGATAGCATGGGCGATGTCCTTCTCGTCGTCGCAGACCAAAACCGTCATCTTTTCGTTCGCATTTCCGTTCATGTATCTGTCGTTCTCCCTTTCTTGCGTGATCACAGGCTTATTGTGACATAGATAATATTAAGAGTCTATGAGGTAAACCTTTAAGATTTCTTTAAGAGTTTCCGTAAAGTTCTCAAGAAAAAAGCCTGACCGTTTGCTGCGATCAGGCTTATCTGTCTTCTTTGATGTGGGTGGGAAGGGGCTGGAAATCCGCTGTTTTCAAGGAAAACTGCCCTTCGTTCTTCCGGGCAAATCCCATTTTTTCGTAGATATCTTTCACCATTCCGTTCTTCTGAGTGGGAAGATATTCTCCGAAAATCGTTTTGATCCCCGTTTCCTCCGCGGCCCTGACCAGGGTATTGATGACGTACTCTTCCATGCCCCGCTTTAACACGCGGCAGCTCATGAGCCAGGTATCGATGAAGGCTTCCCCGTTCTCCCTTTGGTCCAGGATGAGGACGGAGATCAGGCCATGATCCCCGAAACGGTCCTTCAGGGAAAAACGAAGTGTCAGCTTCTTCGGATCCTCCGCAATGCGGGCAATCTCCTCTTCCGTGTAGCGCACGGTCCGCAGGTTAAACTGGTTGGAACGCTGGGTAAGCTGTGCGATGCGGGCGTACTGTTCCGGCAGGAAAGGACCGGAGGTACAGAGCATCTGAAGGCTCTCCAGGTAATCATCCAGGGAAGCGCTGCTCTGCTGCATCTGCCTGCGGGCGTATTCCGCCTGATATTGCTTTGTCCTATCCTCGCCGGGACCGGTGTAGGATGCGATGTCAAAGAGGTTCTGTTCTCTTAAGAAACGGGTATATTCCGCCGGATCCTCGGGAAGCTCCGGCACAGTGATCTCCGGGATCATCTCCCGGATCAGGTTCCGCTCGAAGGGATTGTCATCCAGGAACACCACGGAATCCGCACCGATATTTAAAGTATCGATGATGGTGCGGATGTTGGATGCCTTGTCCTCCCAGTTTGCCACAAAGACAGAGATGTCGGAAAGATGCAGGATCATCTCAGGATGCCGCTCAAAGGGCTCCTTGGCGATTTCCTCCGTATTCTTGCTGCACACTGCCAGGATGATGCCGTACTCTTTTAATTCCTTTAAGTAACGCTGAATCTCCTGAAAAGCATGTCCCTTGCCCAGGTTGCCGATCTCGATGCCACCCATGCCGTCATCGCCAATGATACCGCCCCAGACAGTACCGTCCAGATCAAAGATCACACATTTCCGGATCCGTCCCTCCATGGCTTTCAAAACGCCTGTCACGGCGGCTGCCACCTGAGGAAGCACGGCAGGAGCCATGGTCATGGTGGCATTGAAATAGTAAGCAGGATCAAAGAATGCCTTGCTGCCCACCTGCAGCTGAATGCTTAAGAGGTCTACCGGGTATACGTCTCTGCGGGCGCTCATGGTCTCCTGCAACAGCACGTTCAGCTTCCGGATCTGATAGATAAAGGTGGTGTCCACCTTGGCGGAATACTGCCCGATGACCTGATCTGCGCTTTCCGTGAAATTACACTGCAGAATCCGGGCTCCTGTTCCGGCAATGATGTCATAATATCCGGTCAGCCGGTTCATGACGCCTTCCGCAAAGCTGCTGCGCTCAGCAAGGGGCAGATCCAGGAAAGACTCATAAAGCCGCTCCGTAGCGAGATACAGAAGGATCACATCGGGAGCAAAGCTCCAGGTCTCGGATGCGGGATCCAGGAGCTGCGCATCGATCTGGTCAAAAGGCGCATCAAAAACAGAGAGGTTCAGCCCCTCTAAACGGGCATACCCCTGCAAAGAAGCGGAGAGAAACTGGGTAGCGCTGTTGCCCAGTACTGCCAGCTTCATCTCCTTCCCCTCTATTTCCTTTTTCGCAGCCTTCTGCAATTCCCGGAAACTGTACATACATGACCTCATGCACACTTTTTTTCTGCGCAGCAGACCTGACTTGGTGACTGTAATCATTTTTTCTGCGTAGCAGACAATACCTTAGATACATGCACACTTTTTTTCTGCGAAGCAGACACAACTTTCGTGGCTGTACTCATTTTTTCTGCGCAGCAGACAATACCTTAGATACATGCACACTTTTTTTCTGCGAAGCAGACAAAAATGTGCGTTTCAATTCACAACGTGAATTGAAACATTACATGCGCTCGGGTGCACTGAACCCAAGCACCCCAATCGCCGTCTCCAGCACATCCCTGGTGAGCATCAGCAGTGCAATGAGCACTGCCTTTCTTTCATCACTTTCCGTCAGGATCTGGGTCTCATGGTAGAACTTGTTAAACGCATTTGCCAGGTCATACACATAACCGCAGACCTTATGAGGAGCCAGCTCCGCAACGGCGCCTTCCATCATGGAAGCAAAGCCGGAAAGCATCATCTGCAGGTTCTTCTCGGACTCACCCTGCGCAGGGCTCAGCTTGCTGCGGTCGGGAGTGCCTCCCTGCTGCTCGTATTTTGCCAGGATGGACTTGATCCTGACGATGGTGTACAGAATGTAAGGACCGGTATCTCCCTCAAAGGAGGTAAAGCGGTCAATGTCAAAGACATAATCCTTGGAAGCCTGGTTGGACAGATCGCCGTACTTGAGCGCTGCCACAGCCACCAGATCCGCGATCTCGCGAGCTTCTTCCTCGGAGACGGGACGTCCCTCCAGGATCTTGTGATACATTTCTTCCTTCGTGTCTGCAATAAGACGCTGCAGAGGCATCACGCCGCCCTCACGGGTCTTGAAGGGCTTGCCGTCGGGACCGTTCATGGTACCGAATCCCAGCAATGTCAGCTTCGTCTCAGGGGGAACCAGTTTCGTCTTGTAAGCGCAACGGAAGACCTGCTCAAAGTACAGACTCTGACGCTTGTCCACCACATAGATGATCTGGTCGGGATGATCCTCCTCCATACGATTCTGGATGGTTGCCAGGTCCGTGGTGTTGTACAGGGACGCACCGTCGGACTTCAGGATCATGCAGGGCGGGATCTCCTTGGTGTCGGTCTCTTCCTTCACATCCACCACCAGGGCGCCTTCGCTGATGTGGGCATAGCCTGCATCCTTCATGTACTGCACCATGGAAGGAATACGGTCATCCGCATCGCTCTCGCCCTTCCAGAGGTCAAACTCCACGTTCAAGGCGTCGTAATTTTTCTTCAGATCCGGCACGGACACTGCCATGATCTGCTTCCAGAGAGCACGGAATCCGCGGTCTCCCTGCTGCAGGCGCTTCGTTGCCTCCATAGCCCTTGCCTTAAAGTCGGGATCCTCCTTGGATCTCGCGCTGGACTCGGGATAGATCACGGCAAACTCTTCGATGGTGAAGGGTGCCTCCGCAGGATATTCCCCGGTATAATCGGGATCAAAATAGGGAAGGTCCGGCTTCCGGTCGCGGAGTCCCTCGATCACCAGACCGATCTGCAGTCCCCAATCCCCCAGATGCGCGTCACCGATAACGGTATTGCCCGCATAGCGCAGCATCCGCTTGATGGCTTCTCCGATGACTGCGGAACGCATATGTCCCACGTGCAGGGGCTTTGCCACATTGGCGCCGCCGAAATCGATGATCACCTTGGAAGGCTTCTCGGCAAGGTTCATACCGAAACGGTCCGCAGCCTCCATCTCCTTCAGGTAAGCCGCCAGATACGCGGGAGAAACCTTCAGATTCAGGAATCCGGGATTGACTGCTTCCGCGGAAGAAAAAACGGCATCGCCGCTCTCCTTTACCTTCTCCAGCACTTCTCCTGCGATCTGAATGGGGGCCTTGTGGTACTGCTTGGCTCCCGCCATGGCGCCGTTGCACTGATATTCGCACAGGTCAGGGCGGTTGGATACGGAGACTCTTCCCAGGGAAGCGTCGTATCCGGCAGCCTCAAAGGCTTTTCCCATCTCCTGTGACAATAGTTCCAGCAAACTCTTCATAACTTCTTCTCCATTTTGATGTTAATCCTGCCCTGCATCATACGCTGATACAGTCCGTTCCTCCCGCCGCGCATTTGGCGCAGGAGGACGAGGCTTTTGAAAAACTGCATCCGCAATAGTTCTGACGGTACAGTTCGTATTCCTTCGACAGTTCGATGGACCGCTTGTAGCCGTCCTTTTTCTTAAAATCCGACGGGAGCCATTTTACTCCTGTCTCTGCTGCGATGCGCTCACCGATCTCATTGATCTTCTCTGCATTCTTGAGAGGAGAAATGCTTAAGGTTGTGCAGAAATAATCTGCCCCCTGTTCTGCAGCCATCCGGGCCGTTTCCCGGAGCCGCAGTTCATAACAGCGAAAGCATCTGGGGCCGCCTTCCGGCGCATCCTCCAATCCTGCTGCCGCCGCATAGAATTCCTGAGGATCGTATCGCCCGTCCACGTAGGTGATGGGGTATCCCTTTTTTTCCTCGTTGTAGCGGTCAATGAGCCGTTTTTCCTCCGCTGCCCGCTTGCGGTACTCCGCTTCCTCGTCGATGTTGGGATTGTAGTAGAGCACCGTGATGGAAAAATAGGGTGCCAGGTATTCCATCACATAGCTGGAGCAGGGAGCACAGCAGCTGTGGAGCAGAAGGGTGGGCACGGAGGCGGGTTCTGACGCCTGTGTCAGGTTTGCCTTCCGGGCCTCCAGCCCCTCCAGTAGTTTTTCCAGCTCAGCACTGAAATTTCTCTTGTTCATGTCTTATTCCGTATTCTCACCGGAAGACGTAAAGCTTTATCTCCCGGAGATCTTCGCCACATCCACCAGACTCAAGCCTTCATTCCGATGCTCCAGAGCGTTTGCCAGGGCATTGGCGGTATCCATGGCGGTGATGCAGTAGACGCCGGTCTCGATGGCATTTCTGCGGATCAGGAAGCCGTCTCTGCTCTTGTCACGTCCCTGGGTAGGGGTATCGATGACCAGATCGATCTTGTGACCCAGGATCAGGTCCATGACCGTAGGGCTCTCCTGATGGATCTTGTTGACCTTACGGGCCTTCACACCTGCCTCGTTCAGGGCTGCTGCCGTGGAACGGGTTGCGTAGATGGTGTAACCCAGCTTCTCAAAGCGTCTCGCCACACCGATGGCCTCGCCCTTGTCGGCGTCCTTTACGGTGATGATCATCTGCTTGTGTCTGGGAAGTTCGATGCCTGCTCCCAGGAAGGCCTTGAACAGGGCTTCGTGGAAATCTGCCGCAATGCCCAGGCACTCGCCGGTGGACTTCATTTCGGGGCCCAGGCTGATCTCTGCGCCACGGATCTTCTCGAAGGAGAAGACGGGCATCTTGATGGCGTAATAATCTGCTTCGGGCTGCAGACCGGGCTTGTAGCCCATACCTTGAATGGTCTCACCCAGGATGACTCTGGTGGCCAGATCCACAATGGGGATACCGGTGACCTTGCTGATGTAAGGCACGGTACGGGAGGATCTGGGGTTCACCTCGATGACATACACATCCTCATCGATGGCGATGAACTGGATGTTGATCATGCCTTTGACGTGGAGGGCCAGAGCAAGGCGTCTGGTGTACTCCGCGATCTTGTCCTTGATGAGCTTACCGATGGTGGGTGCGGGATAGACGGAAATACTGTCACCCGAATGCACGCCGGTGCGCTCGATGTGCTCCATGATACCGGGGATCAAAATGTCACTGCCGTCACAAATGGCATCCACCTCGATCTCCTTACCCTGGAGGTACTTATCCACGAGAATGGGGTGATCCTGGGCAATGCGGTTGATGATCGCCATGAACTCCTCAATCTCCTCGTCGCAGGATGCGATCTGCATGCCCTGGCCGCCCAGCACGTAGGAAGGACGCACCAGTACGGGATAGCCCAGGCGTCTCGCCACTTCCTTTGCTTCCTCTGCGGTAAAGACGGTGCCGCCCGCTGCACGGGGGATGCCGGTCTGCTGCAGGATCTCGTCAAAGAGCTCTCTGTCCTCGGCAGCATCCACGTCCTCGGCCTTGGTTCCCAGGATGGGAACGCCGATGCGCATGAGATGCTCCGTGAGCTTGATGGCGGTCTGGCCGCCGAACTGCACCACGGCGCCGTCGGGCTTCTCCAGATCCACGATGGCTTCCACATCCTCGTCCGTCAGAGGCTCAAAATACAGCTTGTCTGCGATATCAAAGTCCGTGGAAACGGTCTCGGGGTTGTTGTTGACGATGATGGTCTCATACCCTGCCTTTGCAAAGGACCAGGTTGCATGAACGGAGCAATAGTCGAACTCCACACCCTGTCCGATGCGGATGGGACCGCTGCCCAGCACCAGGACCTTGCCCTTTTTGCCGGCGGCGGATGCGGAACCGGTCTCGGCCAATGCCTCGTTGATCACCACTTCGGAGGAAAGCTCACCCAGAGCGGAATAAATGGCTGCGGGCTTCTCGTACACGGAGTAGTAGTAAGGGGTGGCTGCCGCAAACTCTGCAGCACAGGTATCCACCATCTTGTAAACGGGGATGATCTTGTTTTCCCGGCGCATTGCCAGGATCTCGCCCTCCTGCTTTCCGGTAAGGGAAGCGATGACGCTGTCGGGGAACTCCATGCGCTTTGCTTCGAAGAGCAGTGCGGGAGTCAGAGGTCCCTGCTCCAAAGCTGCTTCCATCTTCACGATGTGATCCAGTCTGGAGATGAACCAGTTGTCAAACTGGGTGATGTCGTGGATCTGCTCGTAGGAAACACCGCGACGCAGTGCTTCAGCGATGACCCAGATCCGCTGATCGTCACAGACGTGCAAACGCTCGATCAGAGCATCCTGATCCAGCCCGGAAAAGTCCACGCTTCTTAAGCTGTTTACATGCTGCTCCAGGCTGCGGATGGCCTTCATCAGGGCGCCCTCGAAATTGGAGCAGATACTCATGACCTCGCCGGTGGCCTTCATCTGGGTGGTGAGAGTCCGCTTTGCGGTGAGGAATTTATCAAAGGGAAGTCTGGGCATCTTCAGCACGCAGTAGTCCAGCGTAGGCTCGAAGGATGCGAAGGTCTTCTTCGTAATGGCATTGGGGATCTCGTCCAGGGTGTAGCCCAGAGCGATCTTTGCAGCCACCTTGGCGATGGGGTAGCCGGTGGCCTTGGAAGCCAGGGCCGAGGAACGGCTCACACGGGGGTTCACCTCAATGACGCAGTACTCAAAGCTGGTGGGATGCAGTGCAAACTGCACATTACATCCGCCGGTGATCTGCAGCTCGGAGATGATCTTCAGTGCCGAGGTACGGAGCATCTGGTATTCCTTGTCAGACAGGGTCTGGGAAGGTGCCACCACGATGGAGTCTCCGGTGTGAACACCCACGGGATCGATGTTCTCCATGTTACAGACGGTGATCACGTTGCCGGCGCTGTCGCGCATGACCTCGTACTCGATCTCTTTCCAGCCGGCGATGCAGCGCTCTACCAGCACCTGGCCCACACGGGACAAACGCAATCCGTTCTCCAGGATTTCCTCCAGCTCTGCCCGGTTGTGAGCGATACCGCCGCCGCTGCCGCCCAGGGTATAAGCGGGACGCAGCACGACAGGATAGCCGATGGAATCGGTGAATTCCACACCTTCCTCCACGGACTCTACCACTTTGGAAGCTGCCACGGGCTCGCCGATGCGCTCCATCAGGTCCTTAAACTCCTGACGGCCCTCCGCATTGCGGATGGTGGCTGCGGTGGTGCCCAGGAGGCGTACGCCATGGGATGCGAGGAAGCCGCTCTCCTCCAGCTCCATGCCAAGGTTCAGTCCTGCCTGACCGCCCAGGGTGGGAAGGATGGAATCGGGTTTTTCCTTCTCGATGATCTTCTCCAGGACCTTCACGGTTAAGGGCTCGATGTAGACCTCATCCGCAATGTCCTTGTCCGTCATGATGGTTGCGGGGTTGGAGTTTACCAGCACCACTTCCACGCCCTCTTCCTTCAGGGAGCGGCAGGCCTGGGTTCCCGCATAGTCAAATTCGGCCGCCTGTCCGATCACGATGGGACCGGAACCGATGACCATTACTTTTTTTACACTGGCATTCTTAGGCATTTTCTTCCTGTCCTTTCATCATACGGATAAAGCGGTCAAAGAGGTAACCGGAGTCCTGGGGACCCGGGCAGGCCTCGGGGTGGAACTGCACCGTAAAGATCTTCTTGCCGGTGTAGGCCAGGCCTTCATTGGTTCCGTCGTTGACATTGACAAAGGCAGGGGTTGCCACCTTGGGATCCAGATGATCCGTATCCACCACATATCCATGGTTCTGGGAGGAAATGTAGACTCTTCCGGTGGCCAGGTCCTTCACGGGGTGATTGCCCCCGCGGTGACCGTATTTCATCTTGTGGGTATCCGCTCCCGTTGCCAGCGCCATGAGCTGATGTCCGAGGCAGATGGCAAAAATGGGAACGTCACTGTCGTAAAGCTTTTTGATCTCATCAATGATGGTACCGCAATCCTTAGGATCGCCGGGGCCGTTGGAAAGCATGATGCCGTCGGGATGGCTGGCCAGAATCTCGGACGCGGGCGTTCTGGCCGGATAGATGGTCACGGTGCATCCACGCTGCTTCAGGGACTCGGGGATGTTGCCCTTGGCACCGAAGTCCAGGAGGGCGACGTTTAATCCCGCACCGTTTACCTCCGTTACCAGGGAGGGCTTCAGTTCTCTTTCGCCCTTCTCGTACGCCGCCTTGTCAAAGACTGCGCTTCCGGAGATGGGGGGATTTTCTGACAGGTCCTTCACACCGGGGATCACGGTTTTTTCCGTGCAGGTCACACGATCCACCACATCGCCTGTGGTGTAGGCCTTGATGGCGGGCTGCAGCTTCGCAAAATCAAAGTGCTCGTCGGTGGTGATGCAGCCGTTCATGGTACCTTTTTCCCGCAGGATCCGGGTCAGGGCTCTGGTGTCGATGCCGCAGATACCCGGGATATCCCATTTGTTCAGGAAGTCCTCCAAAGACTCATCACAGC
This sequence comes from Lachnospiraceae bacterium, assembly GCA_016286555.1. Classification (GTDB taxonomy): domain Bacteria; phylum Bacillota; class Clostridia; order Lachnospirales; family Lachnospiraceae; genus AC2028. The sequence continues at coordinate 24,920 of JAEETA010000014.1, forward strand.
GGAAATTGCTGGCGGTGTCTGAAAGTTCTCTGACGATGAATCCGTCCAGGAAGGGCTTCCGGGACTCACAGTCGTCCAGGCAGACGCCGTAGTTGCCGATGAGAGGGTAGGTCATGCAGACCGCCTGTCCCGCATAGGAAGGATCGGTCAGGACCTCCAGGTAACCGGCCATACTGGTGTTGAACACGATCTCGCTGATGACTTCTCTGTCAGATCCGATGCGTGTTCCTTCAAAAACAGTGCCGTCCTCAAGGATCAAAAAAGCTTTCATAGTGCGGTTTACTCCTTACTGAAAGTATGCGACGCCGGATTCAAAGATCTTCAGATCCTGCTCACCGTAAATGTTGATGGCCACGCCGTCGCCGCGACGCTCGGAATGTGCCATCTTGCCCAGCACACGGCCGTCGGGAGAGGTGATACCCTCCACGGAGCAGTAGGATCCGTTGATGTTAAAGTTCTCATCCATTGTGACATTTCCGTCAGGATCGCAGTACTGGGTTGCTACCTGGCCCTTGGCAAAGAGCTCTGCCAGAACCTCCTTCGGTGCAACGAAGCGTCCCTCACCGTGGGATGCGGGATTGCAGTACACATCTCCCAGGGTAGCGCCTGCCAGCCAGGGCGATTTGTCGGAAACCACACGGATGTACGCCATCTTGGAGATATGGCGTCCGATGGTATTGAAGGTCAGGGTGGGAGAATTCGCATCCTGGCCGGTGATGTGTCCGTTAGGAACCAGGCCCAGCTTGATCAGTGCCTGGAAGCCGTTGCAGATACCCAGTGCCAGACCGTCTCTCTCGTTCAGGAGCTTTTCAACCGCTTCACGGATCTTCTCATTGCGGAAGGCGGTAGCGAAGAACTTCGCGCTGCCGTCGGGCTCGTCACCTGCGGAGAATCCGCCGGGGAACATGATGATCTGTGCCTTCTCGATCTCTGCTTCAAACTCCTCCACGGAGGAACGGATGTCCTCGGGGCTGAGGTTACGGAAAATGCGGACGGAAGTCTCTGCTCCCGCTCTCTCAAAGGCTGCTGCGGTATCGTACTCGCAGTTGGAGCCGGGGAATACGGGGATGAAGACTCTGGGCTTAGCCACTTTATGCTTGCAGACATAGACGCTGCTCTCGTGGTAAGGCTTGCTCTCAACAGGCTCGCAACCCTTCACTGCCTTGGTGGGGAAGACTTTCTCCAGTCTGCCGGTCCATGCGGCGAGTGCCTCCTCTCCGGAAAGCACTGCGCTGCCGTAGGTGAAGCTGCCGTCATCGGTGACGGTACCCACCTCGGTGAAAGGAACGCCGGAGGCGGTGAGCTCCCCAATGCGCTCTGCAGGGATCTCTGCCACGATGTTACCCTGACCTCTGCCGAAGAACGCTTCGGGGATCAGTCCCTCTGCCACCTTCACGCCCAGGCCGTTACCAAAGGCCATCTTGGGCAGTGCCGCTGCCAGGCCCTTGCCGTCCAGCGCATAGGCTGCAGCGATGAGGCCCTTCTTGTTCAGGTCACGGATCTGCGCATAAAGCTTTTTGATCTGCTCGTAATCGGGCAGTTCCAGGTCATTTCTGGTGATGGTAAAGAGTACCAGCTTATCTCCCGCTTTTTTCAGCTCGGGAGTGATCATCTCTGCGCCCTTGCCGATGTTCACGGCGAAGGATACCAGAGTGGGCGGTACATCGATGTCGCCGAAGGTGCCGGACATGGAATCCTTCCCGCCGATGGAAGGCAGACCGAAGCCCATCTGTGCATCGTAAGCACCCAGCAGTGCTGCGAAGGGCTGGCTCCAGCGGGAGGGCTCTTCGTTCATTCTGCGGAAGTACTCCTGGAAGGTAAAGCGGATCTTCGATGCATCTCCGCCGGAAGCCACAATGCGGGCCATGGACTCGATCACCGCATAGATGGCGCCATGGTAAGGGCTCCAACTGGAAAGCTCGGGATCAAAGCCGTAAGCCATCATGGTGACGGTATCGGTCTTGCCCTTCAGAGTGGGCAGTTTTGCGATCATGCTCTGGGTTTCGGTGAGCTGATATTTTCCGCCGTAAGGCATCACGACGCTGCCTGCGCCGATGGAGGAGTCAAACATCTCCACCAGACCCTTCTGGGAGCAGACGTTCAAGTCACTCAGGGTATTTTTCCATGCAGTCTTCAGGTCGCCTGCCTTCACGGCATCCGCCACACCGTTGGAAGCGGAAACGGAAGCGAAGTAATCCTTTGCAGGATCGGGCATCTCCACCTCAACCTCGGTCTCCTGATGAGCGCCGTTGGTATCCAGGAAGGAACGCTTGATGTTCACGATGTCCTTGCCGCGCCAGTTCAGCACCAGACGGGGCTCCTCGGTGACAACGGCCACGCAGACCGCTTCCAGGTTCTCCTCTGCCGCATACTTCAGAAATTCATCCACATCCTTGGGCGCCACCACAACGGCCATACGCTCCTGGGACTCGGAGATGGCAAGCTCGGTGCCGTCCAGACCTGCGTACTTCTTGGGAACCTTATCCAGGTCCACCTTCAGGCCATCAGCCAGCTCGCCGATGGCAACGGAGACGCCGCCGGCACCAAAGTCGTTACATTTCTTGATGAGGCGGGTCACTTCACTGCGACGGAACAGGCGCTGGATCTTACGCTCGGTGGGAGCGTTACCCTTCTGCACCTCTGCACCGCAGGTCTCGATGGAGCTGACGGTGTGTGCCTTGGAGGATCCGGTTGCGCCGCCGCAGCCGTCTCTTCCGGTGCGTCCGCCCAGGAGGATGATGATATCTCCGGGATCGGAATTCTCACGGATCACGTTTTTCCGGGGAGCGGCGCCCATAACGGCTCCGATCTCCATTCTCTTAGCCACATAGTCGGGGTGGTAGACTTCCTTCACGTAGCCGGTAGCCAGACCGATCTGGTTGCCGTAAGAAGAGTAGCCCGCTGCTGCGGTACGAACGATCTTCTTCTGGGGAAGCTTGCCCTTCAGGGTGTCGCCCACGGGAACGGTGGGATCTGCAGCGCCGGTGACGCGCATTGCCTGATAGACATAGCCTCTGCCGGAAAGGGGATCACGGATGGCGCCGCCCAGACAGGTGGCAGCACCACCGAAGGGCTCGATCTCCGTGGGATGGTTGTGGGTCTCGTTTTTGAAAAATACAAGCCACTCCTCGGTTTCCTTATGATCACCGTAATCCATCTCTACGGGAACCACGATGGAGCAGGCATTGATCTCGTCGGAAACCTCCTCGTCCTGCAGGCCCCCGTCCTTGCGGATCTTCTTGGCAGCGATGGTGCCCAGATCCATAAGGCAGGAGAATTTGTCGGGACGGTTCGCATAAAGCTCTGCGCGGGTCTTCTGATACTCCGCAAAGCTCTTCTCAAAAGCAGCGCGGTAAACTCCCTCGTCGAAGCGGACGCCTGTGAGTTCCGTGGAGAAGGTGGTATGACGGCAGTGATCGGACCAGTAGGTATCCAGCACGCGGATCTCGGTCATGGAAGGATCACGCTTCTCGTCGTCATGGAAGTATTTCTGGATATGAAGGAAGTCCTTGAAGGTCATGGCAAGACCCAGGGAATCGTAAAGTGCCTTCAGCTCAGCCTCGGGCATGGATGCAAAGCCGTCAAAGATCTTCACATCCGCGGGATCCGCATAGTCCATCTGCAGGGTTGCGGGCTTCTCCATGCCGGTCTCCCGGGAGTCCACGGGGTTGATGCAGTAGGCCTTGATGCGCTCCATGTCTTCATCGGAAATATCGCCGCAGATCACATAAGTGGTTGCGGTACGAATGGTGGGAGACTCGTTTTCATCCAGGAACTGGACGCACTGTACGGCGGAATCCGCTCTCTGATCGAACTGTCCGGGGAGATACTCCACGGAAAATACCTTGCCGTCCGCGGGGACGTCAAATTTCTCCAGATAGTAATCGTCTACCGGAGGCTCCGAAAATACGCTGGTCACGGCCCTGTCAAACACAGCGTCGGAGATGTTCTCCACATCGTACCGGATCAGGATCCGAACCTCTTTCGCGTCGATCCCCAGGTAGCTCTTCAGCTCCTCGTGCAGTTCAAGCGCCTTCACTGCGTAAGGCTTCTTTTTCTCCACATAGATGCGTCTTACGTTCGCCATTACAAGTCTCCTTCCAAAATCGGCTTTTTCGCGCGGATCAGGATACTCTCCAGTCCGCAAAAACTCACATTAAATGATACAACCGAAGGGCCTTCCTGCGCAAGAAAAAAAGCCCCAAAGAAGCGTTCTCCTTTGAAGCTTTTTTCGGCAATCTATGCAATTGGATCAAACTTACTCTTCCTCAAGGATCACTCCCAGGGTAGAGAAGATGTAATCGATCTGCTTATCTACGGTATCAGCGGTGATTCCAACGGTCTGAGCGCTGATGCGGAGACCCTCCAGCAGGAACATGATGTTTCTGGCAGCCTCGGAGCAGTTCTCGCAATAGAACTCCTCGTTCTCAACACCTGCCTCGATCAGCTTCTCGATGATCTTCACGGCAGATTCAAACTGCTTCTTCAGCACATCGTCCTTGCGGGCGGGCTTGTTCTCGAAATAAAACTCGTAGCTGGCCTGAACCAGAGTGTTCTTCTTGCGAAGAAGCTCCTTCTTCTGCTCCTGCAGGAACAGCAGCAGGATATCTACGCAGGTAGCATCCTCGGTGATGCGTCCGGAGAAGACATCATCCGTCTCCTCGCTCTCCTGGCGCAGAACCTCCAGAAAGATCTGGTTGGTATTCTCAAAATACAGATACAGACCGCCGCGGCTGATGTCACATGCCTCCACGATATCCTTCATGGTGACGCGCTTGTAGCCCTTCTCAACGAATACCTCTCTTGCCTTGTCTACGATAAACTGCTTTTTCTTAATCGACTTGTCTCCCACTTTGTTACCTCCCAGCCTCCTTGGCTATTTGCGTTCCGGGTGATCCCAGAAATCCACGATTGACTGAAATTGCTTCAGTGTCAGATAAAAGATCTGCTCCGAAACTCCTTCGCTCCACAGACTGGATCTGGTCCGTCCCCCCATAACATACTTGGACAAAATACCTCTCAGATCGTCCCAGTTTCTCCAGTCGGCTCTCTCAATGAGGGCCCGTTCCTGCTCGTGATTCTTCAGTCCCTTACGGGTGTAAACGTAAGGATAATTCCTGTCCAGGATCGGCGACTTCTCTGCCTCCCGGATGAAGCTCATCAGGGTGGAATCGTACACGGGGAAGGCGACGGATCTGTCACCCAGTCCGTCTCCAGAATAGGTGTTCACCACGGTCTTCTTCGATGCCTCTTCCAGCCAGGGAAGATAGCGAAAAAGCGGCGCCAGGAGAATTCTGTTTTCTTTCATTTTGGAACGGAGATATTCTTCATTCTGCTCCATAGTACCCTCCCGGACCTCACGAGCCCCGAAAAACGGCGATCCGTTTTTCAAAACAGCACGGTTGTCACTTTTTCAAACGCTAAAATCGACAAAAATAAGAACTAAATATGACACGAGCGTAATTATTTTATCATATTTTCGTAAAATGTACAGTATAAAATAACAGAAATTTTTTAAACGCGTTTCCGGGGTCAAAGCTGCGAGGCGCACTCTTCCAAAATGCTGCAGACATCGGTGCAGAACAGATCGCCGTAAGGCTTCAGGATCTCGTTTCCCGACTCCATGCACACTGCCAGGCCGGAAGCCTGTAACAGACTGATGTCATTTTCTCCGTCGCCGAAGGCCATGATCTCCTCGGTGCCGATGCCCAGGTCCCGTGCCATGTCCAGCAGGGTTTCCCCTTTGCCCACACCCAGAGGCATGCAGTCGAACCAGCCGTTTCCGCTGTCCGTCACATTCATGCGTCCCGCATACTTCTCGTGGAGGTAAGCGTTGGCATCCGCAGGGACGGTGGCGGGGAAGTGGGCAGAGATCTTCAGCAGGCTGCCGGTAAACTCTTCATAGGAAGAAAGGACCTTCGTCCGGTTTCCCACCTCATCCGTCAGGTGATAGAGAAACTGCGGATCCTTGGGAACGATACAGCTCTCCTCCTTCTTGCACAGAAGGATCTCGATGCCTTCATATTCCTGCAGGTCCGCCACCATTTCCATGGCCAGGGGGATGTCCAGGTTCTTCTCACAGATCACCCTGTCCTGCCAGACACCCACGCAGCCGTTCTCTCCAATGTAGCCGATGCGACTCTCCATCCCCGCAAAGATATCCCGCAGGTTGGGGTACTGTCTGCCGCTGGCCACGATGAAGCGGATGCCGCCGTCAATGAGGCGCAGGATCACTTCTCTGCTGCGCTCCGGCAGGCTCTGCATCCCTCTGGGATAAAAGATGGTGCCGTCCAGGTCACTGACCACGGTGGTGATGGTTTTTCCTGCGTATGTAAAGCTCATAGAAAACTCCTAAAGGATAAAATGAAAGATCCCGGACGGGAATCGTCCGGGATCAGCAGGGGAAGAGGGGATCGAACCCCCGTTAACGGTTTTGGAGACCGCCGCACTACCGCTGTACTATTCCCCTTTATCGCGGCGCCAGTTGCCTCGCGTCGCGTCAACGAATGAGATTATAACATAGCCCCTCACCCCTTGGCAAGGGATTTTTTAAAAGGCCAGATCCAGGGCTTCCTGCACGTTGGATACTGCCAGGATCTTAATGCCTTTCACCTTCCTGCACTCCTCGGCGCAGCCTGCAGGTACCACACAGGTGGTAAATCCCAGCCGCTGTGCCTCCGCAGCTCTGGCTCTCGCCATGGATACGCTCCGGACCTCTCCGGACAGACCCACCTCTCCGAAGGCTACCATACCGGGATCTAAGGGGGCATTCTTAAAGCTGGACAGCACCGCAAGGACAATGGCCAGATCCAGCGCCGGCTCCCGCAGGGAAATACCGCCGGTCAGATTGACATAGGCGTCGCAATCTCCCAGATGCATGCCGCAGCGCTTCTCCAGAACGGCCATCAGGAGGTTGACTCTGTTGAAGTCAGTACCGTTTGCCTGTCTGCGGGGAATTCCGAAATTGCTCCGGCACACCAGACTCTGGATCTCCAGAAGCAAAGGTCTCGTCCCTTCCATGGAACAGGCCACCACGGAACCGGAAGCCTTCTCAGGTCTCCCCTCCAGCATAAACTCCGAAGGGTTGGGCACCTGCATCAGGCCTTCCTCCCGCATTTCAAAAACACCGATCTCGTCGGTGGAACCGAAACGATTCTTCACCCCCCGGAGAATCCGGTAGGATGCATGTCTGTCGCCCTCAAAATACAGTACCGTATCCACCATGTGCTCCAGCACTCTGGGGCCCGCCACCGTACCTTCCTTGGTCACATGGCCTACGATGAACACGGAGATTCCCAGTCCCTTGGCGATCTGCATCAGGACTCCCGTGGACTCCCGGACCTGAGAGACACTGCCGGGGGCTGAGGATACGGAATCATTGTACATGGTCTGAATGGAGTCGATGACCACCACTTCCGGTTTCGTCTCCCGGATGGAGGTTTCGATGGCGCCCAGATCCGTCTCGCAGAGGATCATCATCCGCTCATCAAATGTGCCGATGCGGTCCGCCCGCATTTTGATCTGGGTCTTGGACTCCTCGCCGGAGACATAGAGCACGGAATGTCCCGCTGCGGCCAGGTGATGACACACCTGCAGGAGCAGTGTGGACTTTCCGATACCGGGATCACCGCCCACCAGGGTCATAGAACCCTGCACGATGCCGCCGCCCAGGACTCTGTCCAGTTCTTCCATGCCGGTACCGACCCGGTCCTCCTCCCGGACACTGACCTGCGCCAGAATCTCGGGTTTTGACCGGCTGACGGATGCGGACAGTCCCGCACCCGCTTTCACGGTGCGTCCGGCGGAGGGCTCCTCCACCATGGTATTCCATTCTTTGCAGCCGGGGCATTGGCCCATCCACTTCGGGGTCTCATACCCGCAGCTCTGGCAGAAAAAGACCACCCCGGATTTTGCTTTTGCCATAGGTTACGCCTTCTTTACCTGAACGGAAACCTTCTCGGCCTTTGCCAGCTCCACGCTGACAGAGAGCTTTCCGCCCAAACCGGTCTGCACGGCACCTGCATCCTCTCCGTCGACAGTGATGTCATAAAGAGTATCATCCTGCAGTCCCAGAGTGATCTGTGCATCCTGATCACCGGAAACGGTAAACGACACACCGTCTGCGGTCTCAACGAAATGCTCGACTCTGGTGCCCGGTACGGACTCATAGAGGAAGAGGCCATTCTTCTCCAGCTTAGTGATGTCTTTAAAGGTCTTCACCTTCAGAAGATCACCGTCGTGAGGATAGTCCTCGGCCTTCTGCTTCTCGGGAAGCGTGAAATCGCCGAATCCCAGCTTTCCGTCTTCCTCAGTCCAAAGTAAATTCGCAGCCATTTTTTTACCTCCGTTTATGCTTTGTTTTTATCCTTTACCTGAAAGGTTACTTTTCCTTTGCCGTATCCTGCGGTCACCGCATCTCCCGGTGCCACACGCTTGGCGAGGATCTCCTCTGCCAGGGCATCCTCCACCACGGACTGCAACGCTCTCCGCAGGGGTCTCGCACCCATCTTCCGATCTGCGTACCGCTCCACCAGATGTTTTTTGAGTCCCGCCGTCAGGGTCAGGGAAATGTTCATCTGAGCCATGCAACGATCCGAGAGCTGTTTTGCCAGGAGATCCACGATCTCCTTCATGTTCTGGTCGCTGAGCTGGTGGAATACGGAAATATCGTCAATTCGGTTGATGAACTCGGGTTTGAAGGAACGCTTGACCTCCTCCATGACCTGGCTCTTCATCCGTTCGTAATCCTTGGCCTCGTTCTTCTCTGCGGCAAATCCCAGGTTCTTGGGATCCACAATCTTCTCCGCTCCAGCATTGGAAGTCATAATGAGGATCGTGTTTTTGAAGCTGACCTTCCGGCCCTTGGAATCGGTGATGTGGCCGTCGTCCAGCACCTGCAGCAGGATGTTGAACACATCGGGATGTGCCTTCTCAATCTCATCGAACAGAACCACGGAATAGGGATTCCGGCGGATCTTATCCGTCAGCTGGCCGCCCTCTTCAAAGCCCACGTAGCCCGGAGGGGATCCGATCATCTTCGAAACGGAATGGCCTTCCATGTACTCCGACATATCTACCCGGATCAGGGCATCTTCGGAACCGAACATAGCCTCCGCCAATGCCTTGGAAAGCTCGGTCTTACCCACACCGGTAGGTCCCAGGAACAGGAAGGAACCGATGGGACGCTTGGGATCCTTCAGACCCACACGGCCTCTGCGCATGGCCTTGGCCACGGAGGAAACCGCTTCGTCCTGGCCGATGACCCGCTTGTGGAGGATCTTCTCCAGCTTCAGGAGTCTGTCGCTCTCCTTCTCTGCCAGCTTCTCCACGGGGATCTTCGTCCACATGGCCACCACTCTGGCCACTTCCTTTTCGCCGATGGAGGTCTGGTAATCCTTCTCCTGCTCCTCCTTGCGCTTCTGGGCACGTTCGTATTTCTTGATCAGCTCGTTCTGCTTCTCCCGGAGCTCATGTGCCTGGAGGAATGCCTCCATCCGGATGGAAAGCTCGATCTGACGGTCGATCTTGTGGATCTGGTCCAGAAGGGCCTTCTGCTTGTCCGGCAGATCCATGGCATGGAGTCTGGCGCCGGCAGCTGCCTCATCGATGAGGTCAATGGCCTTGTCCGGCAGGTTCCGGTCGTTGATGTATCTGGCGGAGAGACGGACCGCAGCTTCCACTGCTTCATCCGTAATCTTCACCTGATGATGCTCTTCGTATTTGCCCTTGATACCCTGGAGGATGCGGATGGCTTCCTCCTGATCCGGCTCCTCTACGGTGACGGGCTGGAAACGGCGCTCCAGTGCGGCGTCCTTCTCGATGTACTTCCGGTACTCCGCGATGGTGGTGGCACCGATGAGCTGCAGCTCACCCCTTGCCAGGGAGGGCTTCATGATATTGGAGGCATCGATGGCTCCCTCTGCACCACCTGCGCCGATGAGGGTATGGAGCTCATCCAGGAACAAAATGACATTGCCGTCATCGATCACTTCCCGGATCACGCGCTTGATGCGCTCCTCGAACTCTCCACGGTACTTACTGCCAGCCACCATGCCGGACAGATCCAGGGTCATGAGGCGTTTATCCTTCATGGTGGGAGGCACTTCTCCTGTCACAATGCGCTGTGCCAGGCCCTCCACCACTGCGGTCTTACCTACACCGGGCTCGCCGATGAGGCAGGGATTGTTCTTTGTTCTGCGGCTGAGGATCTGTACCAGGCGACGAACCTCGTCGTTGCGCCCGATGACGGGATCCAGCTTCCCTTCTCTGGCCATCTGCGTCAGATCCCGGCTGTACTGCTCCAGCATGGACTGTTTGCCGCCGCGGGAGCTGTTACCGCCGGCCAGATCCTCTCTGGTGAGGGAAGGATCCTGGCCGATAGCCATCAGGGTATCCGCATAGACCTTCGTCACATTGATCTCCATAACGGAGGAAAGGATCCTGAGGGCTGCATTTTCTCCCTCCCGGATCAGAGACAGCAGAAGATGCTCCGTGCCGGTCTCGCTCTGCCCGAAGCGGGCTGCCATCTTGTGGGCGCCCTCCAGGATGCTCTTCGCTCTGGGTGAATACTCTCCCCGCTCCTCGATGTGCACATTCCGGTCAAAAGTGATGAGTTCCTTGATCATCTCAAGGTAACGGCCCTCATCCACGCCGTTCTCAATCAGTACTCTCCCCGCAACGGAATCGGTAACGGCCAGGAGTCCTGCCAGGATGTGCTCCGATCCGATATAGCCGTTGTGGTATTTCTTCGCGACCTTGGCCGCCTCGTAAAGGGCCGCCTGAGCCGACTTCGTAAACTTAGGTTGCATTTTGTCCTCCAAAACCGGTGTCTCAGATCACTACACCGATCCTTCCTGTTCCCTGTCATATTCCCCGTAGATCTCGTCGATCAGACGGTGAACCTCCTCGCGGGAGATATTCTTGCATCTGCTGCGGGCAAGGGCGATACGCAGATGCTCCTTCAGATCCTCCATGGCCCCGATTCGGTCATTGCTCACCGCGATCACCGCGCCCCGGCGCCTGTCTACCTTCACGTAGCCTTCCTGCCGGAGCAGGGCGTAGGCTTTGTTCACGGTATGCATGTTGATGCCGATGCTGTCCGCCATGGCTCTCACGCTGGGAAGCTCGTCCCCTTCCGAAAGTCTGGAGGTGGCGATCCCCAGAATGATCTGGTTACAGACCTGCAGATATAAAGCTTCATTGCTGTTATAATCAATCTCTATCAACATAGACACGCTCCCAAGAGGAAAACAGCCCTCTGTTATATCTATTGTATAACAGAGGGCTATCCGTGTCAATTCGCTTTATTTCGGATCATCGTTGTCCCATGTGAATACGCCGACATCGAATTCATCGTCATCATCATCCTCGGCAAAATTTCTTGCGCGGCTTCTTGCTGCCGCTTCCTTCTGCTGCTGTGCGGCTGCCTGCTGAGCGCGGGCTCTCTGGTCCGCCTGAGGTCTTCCGCCTGCGGGAGCGCCGGGGCGGCTGGTGCTCTGCACCTTTGCGCCCTGAGGTCTGCCGTCACGCATGCCTTCGGGTCTGCGCTCACCTGCGGGTCTCTGACCCTGGCCTGCGGGACGCTGTCCCTGACCTGCCGGTCTCTGTCCCTGGCCTGCGGGGCGCTGTCCCTGACCTGCGGGACGCTGTCCCTGGCCTGCAGGTCTCTGTCCCTGAGGTCTGCCCTCGGGGCCTGCACCCTCACGGTCACGGGCGGGTCTTGCGGCACCGGAAGGCTTGCCTGCGGAAGCTGCACGATCACGTGCGCCTCCTGCGCGCGGACTGCGATGAGCAGTGCTCTTCTCCGCATCGCGGAAGGCTCTGTCGTCATCCAGGTTCTTGTAGCGCATGAAGAAGTACGCGGTTCCTGCAAGGGCTGCTGCCAGGAGGATGATCAGGATGACCATACCCACCTTCAGGTTCCGGTTCTTGGTTTTCAGAGTCTTTACCAGATTCTCGTTCTGGGTGATGTTCTCAAAGATCTGATCGATGCTGTACTGAACACCGTTGTTGTTGTCCAGCAGATACCAGGTGCTTCCCTGGAGAGAGGTGTCGTAATCCTTGTAAGCTGCGACGGGCTCTTCCGTGGTCTCGGCAGGCTCCTCGGTCACCTCGCCGGTGTCGGCAGGCACGTCCTCGATCACATCGGTTTCCGTCAGCTCTGTCAGTTCTCCGGAGAGGGTAACGAAATCGGAACGGATAAATCCGTGAAGGGTTGCACCGCCCTGGGTGAACTCGGAATAGTACCAAACCTTTCCGTCAGAGGAAGCCTTGGTGCCGGTGACGGTCACATCCAGTCCGTTGGATACGGTTGCCACGATGCCGCTGTCGGTGGAAGCATCCGCTCTCACGCGAACGCCGGTGCCGCCGGTAACCTTAGCGCCCACGGGATTGACTGCGGTCATGCCGTCGGTGCTGGGAGTAGCGCCCTCCAGTGCCGGAGGAGTGGATCCGTCGGTGATGGATACCAGATCGCTGCGGATGAAGCCGGTGTTGTTGCCGTCCACATAGATCTTGTACCAGGTGTATCCGTCGCTGCCGATGGTCTGGCCGATGACGGTGATCTTGTTGCCGTTCTGTACGCTTGCAACGATGCTGCCGTTACTGTCTGCGCTGGCGCGGACATTTGCGCTGTTGGCGATAACGGTTGCCGCGCTGTCAGCCTTGCTGATGAGTCTGGTCTGGTCCATGCCGAAGAGCATTACCAGAGAGAGTGCCAGAGGCAGGGTCAGACGCAGCAGATTGATTTTCCAATTTTTCTTTTGCATGTTCCTTCTCTCTTTCCTTCCGAATCTGTTTCGGGATCTTCCTTTCGGAATCGCTTATGCCTCGTCGATGGCCTTGCCGATGTCGTGACGCATGTATTTGTTCTCAAAGCGGATCCACTCGGTGGCATCGTAAGCTGCGGCTCTGGCTTCCTTCAGGGTAGCGCCCAGTGCGGTGATGCCCAGAACTCTTCCACCATTGGTCACGATCCTGCCCTGCTCGTCGAATTTCGTTCCCGCATGGAAGCAAAATACATCCTTCTTGCCTTCGAAGGCTTCGAAGCCCTCGATGGGGAAGCCCTTCTGATAGCTGACGGGGTATCCGTCGCTGGCCAGGACCACACAGACCGCCGCGTTATCCGCGAACTTCAGGTCGATTTCATCCAGTTTTCCGTCGATGCAGGCCTCCATCACATCCACGATGTCATTCTGCAGTCTGGGAAGCACCACCTGTGCCTCGGGATCGCCGAATCTGGCGTTGTACTCCAGTACTCTGGGGCCTTCGGGGGTAAGCATCAGGCCGAAGAAGATGACTCCCTTGAAGGGACGTCCCTCGGAGGCCATAGCATCCACCGTAGGCTGGTAGATGTATTTCTGACAGAAATCATCTACCTCTTTGGTATAGAAGGGGCTGGGGGAGAAATTTCCCATGCCGCCGGTATTGGGCCCCTGATCTCCGTCGTAGGCACGCTTGTGATCCTGTGCGGAGGACATGATCTTGATGGTCTTGCCGTCCACGAAGGAAAGTACGCTGACCTCTCTGCCGGTAAGGAACTCCTCGATGACCATGCATTTGCCGGCCTCGCCGAACTTCCGGTCCGTCATGATGGTGTCCACACCCTCCAGAGCTTCCTCCAAAGTGTTGCAGATCAGCACGCCCTTCCCCAGTGCCAGGCCGTCGGCCTTAAGAACGATGGGGAACTTTGCCTGCGTCTTCAGGTAATCTCTTGCTGCCTCTGCGTCGGTGAAGTTCTCGTACGCCGCAGTGGGGATCTTGTATTTCTTCATCAGGTCCTTGGAGAATGCCTTGCTGCCCTCAATGATGGCTGCGTTCGCTCTGGGACCGAAGGTGCGGATCCCTGCTTCCTCCATGCGGTCCACCAGGCCGCCCACCAGAGGATCGTCCATTCCCACAATGACCAGGTCGATCTCTTTTTCCTTAGCAAATGCCACCAGCTTGTCGAACTCCATGGCGCCGATGGGCACACATTCCGCAACCGAAGCGATGCCGGCATTTCCGGGCGCACAGTAGAGCTTCTCCGTGCGAGGGCTTTCCGCCACCCGGGCCGCGATGGCATGCTCTCTTCCGCCGCCCCCTACGATCAGAATCTTCATGTCATGTTCCTTTCATAAGAAAACTGTTTTGCTACCAAACTATACTCTGCGCACCTTGCCGTTTTCCAGGCAGATCCGCTTGTTGGCAATGTCGTCGATGGCACCGGGCAGGATCACCCACTCGGCCTGCTCCATCACGCGCCGCTGCAGGATCTCCGGCGTATCGCCGTCCTGCACCCGAACGGGCATCTGGTCAATGATGGGGCCCTCGTCCATGCCTGCGTTCACAAAATGTACCGTAGCTCCCGTCACCTTCACTCCTCTGGCAAGAGCCATCTCGTGGACCTTCAGTCCGTAAGCCCCCACGCCGCAGAAGGAAGGGATCAGGGAAGGATGGATGTTGATGATACGGTTCTCGTACCGCTCCAGCAGTTCCTCCGGGATCCGTACCAGGAATCCCGCCAGCACCACCAGATCCGGTACGAATTCGTCAATGCCTGCCAGCAGTGCTTTATGGAACTCGGCTCTGTCCGCAAAATCCTTCGGAGAAATGACTTTTGCGGGGACACCTGCTTCCTTTGCTCTGTCCAGGCTCTTCACGCCGTGGTTGTTGGAGATCACTCCCACCAGCTCGGTATTGGTGACGGTACCTTCCTTGATACCATCGATGATGGCCTGAAGATTGGTTCCGCCGCCGCTGACCAGCACTACGATCCTCAGCATATGGTCACTCCCTTTTCGCCGGCCTCCACATAGCCGACCACGTATGCCTTCTCACCGGCCTCTTCCAGGGCGCGGATCACGGCATCGGGCTGATCTGCAGAATCGATGGCAAGCACCATTCCGAGACCCATGTTGTAGGTGTTGTACATCATCTGATCCTCGATGCCACCCACCTGCTGAAGCAGATGGAAAATAGGCGGGATCTCATAGCTTCCGCTGCGGATCACGGCACGTACGCCGTCGGGCAGCATTCTGGGGATATTCTCATAGAAGCCGCCGCCGGTGATATGGCTACAGCCCTTGACACGGATCCCCGCATCCTTCACGGCCTTCAG
This sequence comes from Lachnospiraceae bacterium, assembly GCA_016286555.1. Lineage (GTDB taxonomy): Bacteria > Bacillota > Clostridia > Lachnospirales > Lachnospiraceae > AC2028. The sequence continues at coordinate 40,017 of JAEETA010000014.1, forward strand.
CCCCTTCACATAAATGCGGGTGGGAGTCAGAAGTGCCTCTCCCAGGGTGGTGCCCAGCTCCGCATAGTAGGTGTCCATACTTTCCTTCGTCATCTCGAAGACCTTGCGCACCAGGGAAAATCCGTTGGAGTGCACGCCGGAGGAAGCGATGCCGATGAGGGTGTCACCGGGCTTGATATCTTCGCCGGTAATGAGCTCCTTACGATCTGCAACGCCTACGGAAAATCCTGCGATGTCGTACTCATCCTCGGGCATCATGCCGGGATGCTCCGCGGTCTCGCCGCCCACCAGCGCGCAACCGGCCATCTTACAGCCTTCAGCAACGCCCTTGACGATGGCTGCGATCTTCTCGGGAACGTTCTTACCGCAGGCAATGTAATCCAGGAAAAAGAGAGGCTCGCCGCCGGCGCAGGCCACATCGTTCACACACATGGCCACTGCGTCGATGCCGATGGTATCGTGGCGGTCCATCAGGAATGCCACCTTCAGCTTGGTACCCACACCGTCCGTTCCGGACAGTAACACGGGCTCTTCCATATTTTTCAGTCCCTGTGCGGAAAACGCACCGGAAAATCCGCCCAGGCCTCCCAGCACCTCGGGGCGCATGGTTCCTTTCACGGACTCCTTCATCAGTTCCACAGATCTGTATCCGGCTTCAATGTCCACACCGGACTGCTTGTAATCCAGTCCCATAGTCTTCCTTTCCTCTTCCTGACATCTAAACATATTATTTTATACCTCGGATTGCTCCGTTTCTTCGAAACTCTCGCAATCCCACACTCATTCGCAATCCGCTAATTTCCCTGCTGCGCAGGAAAATTGCTACTTGCTCATGTGTGTGCGGGTCTCAAGGTCTAAATCCTCATTATAAGCAAGCTTAATTCGGATTTAGCCCTTTATCCCCTGGCATTACTGGTATTCCTTGTATCCGACTTCCTGCAACCGGGCGTCCTTCGCCTCTACCTGCTCCTTCAACTCGGCGCTGTATGCCTTCAACTTCTCCAGAAGTGCTCCGTCGGAGACCGCCAGGATCTTCGCTGCCAGCAGGCCTGCGTTGGCACCGCCGTTAATGGCCACCGTAGCCACGGGGATGCCGCTGGGCATCTGCACGATGGAGTAGAGGGAATCTCTGCCTCCCAGGCTGGTGGTATGCATGGGGATGCCGATGACCGGCATGGGGAAGATGGCCGCGCACATACCCGGCAGATGAGCTGCCATGCCTGCGCCTGCGATGATGACCTTCAAGCCTCTCTCCTCAGCACTCTTTGCATAATCAAAAAATACATCCGGCTCCCGGTGCGCACTGATGATACGCATCTCATAGCCAATGCCCAGACGATCCAGAATGTCTGCCGCCTTGGCCATTACGGGCATATCGGAGTCACTGCCCATCACGATCCCAACTTTTACGTCACTCATGAAAAATCCACCTTTCCGGAGTTCTTCCCATACAAGGTTATCTTACTAAAAACCGCCACCTCTTGCAACAATATTTAGATATTTTCGTAATAAAAAACGCTAGATATTGTGGGTGGATCCGACAAACTTTTTGGTTGTTTTTTCTGCGGAAACTACCGGAGCAAAATCAGGCGGGAAGCCACAGCAAAAATCCGCAGATAGCCAGAGACAGACCGTTTAGAATGAGACCGGCAACGGAAAAGGTATGGAAACTGTCCTCTTTCCGCAGGCCCAGAAGCCCCGTGACGGTGCCACCCAGAGCATACAAAAAACAGAGGGCGATTCCGGCGCCGAAGCGTCCTCCCACCTCACCGCGGCGCAGAAAGCTCCCGAAAATGGCATAGATGAGCCCCAGAAGAGAAAGGCTCCCGAGAATGGTGGAAACAATGGCCACTCCGGGATGCTTTTTATTGGTAAACATGTATTTTCTTCTTCTGGGCATAACGTCTCCTGCTTTCCAAAACCTGTCCGAAAATTTCCTATGTTACAACACGAAGAGGGCAATTCCGTGAGAAACTGCCCTCCTGACCCCGCAGCCGCTGTCAGCGATGCAGGGATACTGTTTATTTTGCTCAGAACATGAGCTTGCTCTTCTCTCCCAGGAGCTTTGCGCCGGAGATGATCATCAGGATCCCTCCCGCAATGCCCAGCACAATGGCTGTCACGCCCAGGCCGATGCTCCATCCGCCGGCCCCTCTCATGACCTTATATACATGCTCGTCCATATCTGTCCTCCTTTGTGTGCGATCCTTATGCGCCGTAGGTACGGTAATATTCGTCAATGGCTGCCTTTAGGCGATCGTCGATCAGGATTTTTCCATCCACCGGCTTGTTGTACAGGCACTCCAGCACCTCTGCCATGGTAACGATGGCGGAAGTAGGGAATCCGTAGGTTTCCTTGATCTCCTGCAGTGCGCTGACCTTGCCCCCCAGGCCCTTCTCCATACGGTTCAGGGAAACCATGAGTCCCACGATCTCTACCTTTGCCTGGGACTGCAGAATGGGGAAGGTCTCCTCGATGGACTTGCCGGAGGTGGTGACATCCTCAATGATGACCACGCGGTCGCCGTCCTGCAGCTTGCTGCCCAGCAGGATGCCCACATCGCCGTGATCCTTTACTTCCTTGCGATTGGAGCAGTAGCGGATCTCCTTGCCGTAGAGATTGCTGTATGCGATGGTGGTGGCAACGCTCAGCGGAATGCCCTTGTAAGCGGGGCCGAAGAGCACATCAAAATCATCGCCGTAGGTCTCGTGAATGGCTTTGGCATAGTACTCTCCAAGTTTTGCCAGCTGTGCGCCGGTGACATAGGCGCCCGCATTCATGAAAAAAGGAGATTTCCGGCCGCTCTTCAGGGTGAACTCCCCGAATTTCAGCACATTGCAATCCACCATAAAACGGATAAATTCTTCCTTATAATTTTCCATTGTATCCTCCGTCCGTAAACTGTTTTACCGTCATTCATTGTAGCAATCGCGCTCCATTATTTCAAGACTCCCCGAGGGAAAATGAGGGGAGCAAAAATCCCTGAAATGTGGTACAATGGTTTGGTTGCGGTGAGCCACGGCTCCCGCACGAAACGAGAACCAAAAAGGAGACCATCCATGATCAAAGCGGAAATGACGGAGCTCAAAAAGCTCCTTACCCAGAAAAACTGCCACATCACCCGCATCTGCGGATGCTATGTGGACGGTGACAAGAACAAAAAGGCACAGTTTGCCCATTCCTTCCTGAGCCTTCCCGAGGAAGAGACCTTCAAGTATTTCGAACTGCTGCGCAAGCCTCTCTCCGGCACCCCCGGCAAAAACACCATCGATCTGGCATTCCTGCCGGATGCGGAAAAAGAGGACGGTCAGCAGGCATTTTTGCTGAAGCTGCTGGACAGCGGGCTGAAGGATGATGCCCTGGTGGAGGAATTCTTCGATCGCATCATCTCCAGCTATGAGTTCGTTGGAAACTACCTGATCCTGGTGGTGCATGATGTGTACGATGTCCCCGGAAAGTCCAAGGACGGTATGGTGATGGACGACGCATCCGATGATGTGTACTCCTATCTCCTGACCTCCATCTGTCCCGTGAAGCTCTCGGATCCCGGCCTTTCCTTCGATCCCATCACCGGTGAGTTCCACAACCGGAACAGAGACTGGGTGGTGGATATGCCTCTCCACGGTTTCCTGTTCCCGGCCTTCAACGATCGGTGTACGGACATCCATAATATGCTATACTATTCCAAGGATGCGGAAGCTCTGGGAGACGATTTCATCGATCTCATGCTGGGCTGCGAACGTCCCATGACTGCAGGCAGTCAGAAGGAAACCTTCCAGGCTCTGGTGGAGGAAACTCTGGGAGACGGCTGCGAGTTCACAGCAGTAAAGAACATCCACGAGAAAATGTCCGAGCTCATTGCAGAGCACAGCGAGGAGCCCACGCCCCTGATCCTGGACAGAGCGGAGGTAAAGTCCCTCTTTGCTTCCAGCGGTGTGGCCAACGACCGCATGGCGGATTTCGACAGACATTATGACGTCAGTGTCGGAACCGCAGGTGCCGATCCTTCTCTCCGCATCAGCAATGTGTACAACACCCGTTCCTTCGATGTGAAGACTCCGGACGTGGTGGTAAAGGTAAAGCCCGACCGCACGGACCTGATCGAACAGGGCGTCTCCGGCGGCAGACCCTGTCTCATGATCGCCCTCAGCGGCGAAGTGGAAGTCAATGGTATCAGCGTCCATCCGGGCGCCATCAATGAGGAAAACGATAATGAGTAAACTGGCGATTTTTCTGGCTGACGGATTTGAAGAGATCGAAGGACTGACGGTGGTGGACATCTGCAGAAGAGCCCGCCTGGACATCGACACCGTATCCATTAAGGATACGAAGGATGTGGTCACCTCTCACGGGATCCCTCTGACGACGGATCTCCTGCTCTCCGAGCTGAATTTTGATGAATATGATATACTGATCCTGCCGGGCGGCCTCAAAGGAACCAACAACCTGGAGGACTGCGAGCCCCTGAAGAAAGCGGTGCAGGATTTCGTGGCAAAGGACAAATATATCGCAGCCATCTGCGCAGCCCCCAGGATCTTCGGACATCTGGGACTGCTACAGGGTAAAAAGGCAACCTCCTATCCCACCTTTGAGAGCCATCTGGAAGGTGCGGATGTCACAAGCGCAGGTGTTACCAGAGACGGCAAGATCATCACCGGCCGCAGCATGGCATACTCCGTTCCCTTCGCCCTCACCATCGCTGAGATCTTTGCAGGAAAGGAAGTTGCGCAGAAGGTCGCATCCGACATCGTCTACACCGGCGAATTCGGCGGCTGATCGCACCACAACAGAAAGGTATTTCGAAACAGAAATGGAAATAGAACGCAAGTTTTTGATCAAGGAGCTTCCCGCGGATCTGGAGTCCTACCCCTGCCACAGGATCGAGCAGGCATATCTGTGCACCAATCCCGTGGTGCGCGTCCGCAGAGAGGACGATGATTTCTATCTGACCTACAAGGGCGCAGGACTCATGCAGAGAGAGGAAAGCAATCTTCCTCTCACCAGCGAAGCATACTACCATCTGCTGTTAAAAGCTGACGGGAATGTCATTTCCAAGAAGCGTTATCTCATCCCTCTGGAGGATCCCAATGTGGTCCCCGGAGCGCCCCAGCCTCCCAAGGGCTATACCCTTCTCATCGAGCTGGACGTGTTCAACGACCCCTTTGCTCCTCTGGTAATGGCAGAGGTAGAGTTCGGCAGCAAGGAAGCGGCGGAAGCCTTCCTTCCCCCAGACTGGTTCGGTGAGGAGGTCACCTACGACACCAGATATCACAATTCCACAATGTCGATGATGGATCTGATGAAAGAAGACCCGGACGCCTAAGCGCCCGGGCCTTTTTCTTGATTGGCGGGAAAGTTCTACGAACGTTCCCGCCAATCAAGAAACGCTCTGCGAGGATGTTCCCCGCAGAGCGAAACTATGTTTTCTATCTACTTTATCTAGGACTCTCCTGGCCGTATCGGCCGTAGACCTTCACCAGACTCTTCATCTCCTTTGCCAGCTCCTTGGTGAGCTGACCGGGAACCAGTCTCCACTTCCAGTTGATGCCCAGAGTGGAGGGCAGGTTGATCCTGGCCGAGTTGTCCAGTCCCAGGTAATCCTGGATGGGAATGATACAGGTGTCGGCCACACTTGCCATGGCATAGCGGATGTATGCCTTGGGCAGTTCTTTTCGCTTGGTCACGCCCATATACTTCATGGCGTATTTTGCGTCAGCTGCAGACATGTTCTTCACTGCCGTCACCATGGTGTCGTTGTCGTGAGTTCCGGTGTAGACCACGAAGTTCCGATCATAGTTGTAAGGGATATGCTCGCTGTTGCCGTAAGCGGAAAACGCGAACTGCATGATCTTCATGCCGGGATAGCCGGTCTTCTTCACCAGTTTCACCACGGAATCCGTCATGACACCCAGATCCTCCGCGATGACGGGACGATCACCCAACTTCTCCTTCACGGTACCGAATAGATCGTAGCCGGGACCCTTACGCCACTTGCCGCCAACAGCGGTCTCGTCGCCGTAAGGGATGGACCAGTACTCATCAAATCCGCGGAAATGATCGATGCGGACGATATCGTAGAGCTTGAAGCTTGCCTCCAGGCGCTTCAGCCACCACTCGTACCCCGTCTTCTTGTGCGCCTTCCAGTCATAGAGCGGATTGCCCCAGAGCTGGCCGGTATCGGAAAAAACATCGGGCGGGCATCCTGCCACAGCGGTGGGATATCCCTTCTCATCCAGCTGGAACAGCTCGGGATGGGACCAGGTATCGGATCCGTCGGGAGACACATAAATAGGAATGTCGCCGATGATGGAAATGCCCTTCTTGTTGGCATATGCCTTCAGTTTCTTCCACTGCTCAAAGAACAGGAACTGCTGGAACTTGTAGAAATCCACTTCCTCCGCCAGCTTCTCCCGGTACTTTGCCATAGCCTTCTTCTTCCGGAGACGGATGTCCTCATCCCACTCCAGATAGCTGACGCCGCCGAAATGGTTCTTCACCGCCATATAGAGGGCGTAGTCCTCCAGCCAGTCCTGCTCACCCGTCTGGAATGCCAGATACTCGGAGCGGTTCAGAAGTCCCTTCTTCTTTGCTCGCTGATATGCCTTCTTCAGGAGTTCAAAGCGGGAAAAATAAATCTTCTCATAGTCCACGTTGGCGGGATCGCTGCCCCAGTCTCTCTCGTCACACTCTTCGCGCTTCAGCAGTCCCTGGGAGATCAGTTCCTCCAGATCGATAAAATAGGGGTTCCCTGCAAAGGTGGAAAAGCTCTGGTACGGGGAATCTCCGTAGCCTGTAGGTCCCAGCGGAAGGATCTGCCAGATGCTCTGGCCCGCTTTTGACAGAAAGTCAACAAAAGCATATGCCTCCTTGCCAAAGGTGCCGATGCCGTAAGGGGACGGCAGGCTGGAAATGGGGAGCAGGACTCCTGCCCGGCGAATGTGGGTCTTGTGTTTTTTCATATCTTCCTCCGGAACTAAAATTTTGATTGGGATCATATCGTGGGGGAAATCGTCTCTTCGGAAACGCTTTCCGCTGCGGAAGGTGTCTCTTTCGTTTCGGTATCCGCAACATCCGAATGCGCTGTCTTCAGCATCTGCTTCAGCTCCAGCTTGTTGTGGTACATAAGCTTGTCCGCCCGTCGTCCCGTGTCGGCGATGTCATAATCCATGCGGAAATCGTAGAGCTGATACCCGCAGGCGATCTGCATCACGATATCCTTGGAGGAAGCGTTCCATTTGTCACAGGCTTCCCGCATCTTTTTTACCGCACCGCGCACGGCTTCCAGGGGCTTGTCATGGATCAGGCTGCAAAACTCATCTCCGCCCATGCGGTACACACTGCCCATGGGGCCGAAGCACTCCTGCAGGATCCTGGCACTTTCCTTGATATAAATGTCACCCTTGTCATGTCCCAGGTTGTCATTGACTGCCTTCAGGTTGTTCAGGTCAAACATGACCACGATACAGCCTTCCTTTTTGAACTCCGGCGCCCCGGTATCATAGGAAAAAGCTGCACGGTTCATGGCGCCGGTAAGCTGGTCGTGGAAAGCGATCTTTTCGTAGGACACAGCCTTGGAACCCGCATCCACCAGATTTCTGGCTTCGATCAGCATATTGGTGCCCATGAAATAAATAAAGAACAAAAATCCCAGGATCATGGCAAAGCGGGGAATGTCCTCGTTGATGTAGTACAGTGCCACATCGATAAGTGCGCCCGCAAAGGACATACCCACTCCGAAGAACATACGCCGCATAAAACGGTCGTTTTTCCGCTCCCGGTTCTCCAGCACAAACATGTAGGTCAGACAGGCGATGGTCACCACCATCTGCAGATGGGTCAGGATTATCGTCTGCCGCACATGGGCCAGCGTGGTGATCTCCCCAAGGAGTACCAGCAGCATCGCCACAATGTTAAATCCAACCGTAACATTCCACAGCGGATGATCCGGATGGGACAGGGTCTCCCGGAAATACCACAGAAGACTGGAAGGCATAATCATCAAAAGCAGAAAGATGGTGGTGGTGGCAGCGACGGGATCGATGTCCATCAGCAGGAAAGAGTCCTGCTCCATGACACCCCAGAGTCCCATTTCCACCGAGAAGAGACCCAGGAGCAAAAGGTCCTTACCCTTCCTGGACTGCCCCCGGAACATGGGAACGAACAGGATAAAGAACAGACCCGTGATGATCACGATCTGGGCGATAAAGGTGCTGGCCCAGGACTGCTTATTGGCTGCGGAACGGATATCGTCTCCGTTTCCGAGGTAAAAAGTGACACTTCTGCCAATCACCTGTTTATAGACAGGGATAATTACAATCTCCAGCTTCGCACCTTCATAATTCAAAAGTGGGATCTTGTTCCAGACATGGCCCGGGCTCAGTTCCCAGAGACCTCTCGGATCCGTCTTGATCTCGTAGATGCACTCTCCGTCGGCATAAACTGCCACGTTGGAATGCTTGGTATAAAACATCAGGACCTCATTATGATCCTCCGGCATCCCGGGAGAGATGATATAGCTCTCCGCCACACCGCAAGGATATTCCCGCCCCGTCAAAACAGAAGGGACCATATCCTTCAGCACCGTATATCCCTCACAGGGATCGGCGGATGTGACCTTCAAATGGGAACCGAATACCGCAAAGAGAGTAAAGATCACCGTAGCGATGATGATCCCCAGGTAGATTTTTAATCCGGGTTTGAAATCGCTCATATAAAATCTCCGTAAAACGGCACATTTCCACACTTCCTCTTTCAATATAGCACCACTTTTTCGCGCTTTCAAGAAAAATTTGGAAATCGTTTTCCTTTATTTGACAAGCCTTCCTTTTTTCCTCTATAATCCCCTGTGTGTGCATATATGAGCGGATATGATGAAACTGGTAGACATGCAAGATTTAGGTTCTTGTGCCGCAAGGCGTGCAGGTTCGATTCCTGTTATCCGCATACGGGGCGTGGCTCAGCTTGGTAGAGCGCCTGGTTTGGGACCAGGAAGTCGCAGGTTCGAATCCTGTCGCCCCGATGATAAAATAAGAGCCTCTTTCGCTCGAAGCATTGGCTTCTTCGCGTAGAGGCTCTAATTTTCTAATCGGGGCGACGATCGTGCCTTCGGCACGACAGTCGCCCTTTCCATTGCCTACTCTCTCACCGGATGGAATATTATGAGACTCTTCGCGAAGAAGCGTTAGAGTCTCTTGGTTTATCATCGCGTCGACAGTGCCCCGATGATATAATACGACGATCGTGCCTTCGGCACGACAGTCGCCCTTTTTTTTCCTTACCTCTTAAACTGGCTCATAAACTTCCACGCCTCTTCGCAGGTATGTGGCCTGCACTCATGTCCCTGGCCGATGATGCTGGCTAGGACAGTGGTATAGGTCCCGGTCTCATCCGCAAAATACCGCAGGGTCAGGTAGCTGTCTCTGGTCTCGTCGTAGACTTTCTCTTCCTTATCCCCGGAAATTCCATAGATGGGCTCCGCCCAGTGCTCCCGGTCCTCATACTTTGCGGTGTAAGGCGTCTTCAGACGGTTCACCTCAAAGAGATACCGGATGCGGTCATGGCATTTTTCTGCCTGGAAAGGAAGCTCCGGCAGAGGCGTCTCCTCTCCGCCCGCGTAAAATACAGGTACGGGCACGCTGCGGTTGATTTCCTTCGGTGCGGGCTGACCGTAGGTGTTAAGCCCCACTTCGAAGGTTGCATCCATGGGTGCCAGAGCTGCGAATACCTCAGGATATTCCTGATAGAGATCCCAGGTCTTGCACCCTCCCATGGAAAAGCCGCTGGCGTAGATCCTGTGCTCATCGATGGGATATCTTTCCTTCAAGATATCAATGAGTTCCATCATCTCCGTGGCGGTGCTGTTCAGGTGATTTTCAATGGAGATCAGAAGGAATCTGTACTCGTGCGCGATCCGGTACCAGCCGGACTCATAGGCGATATAGAGCGCGGAATCTCCGCCGCCGTGAAAGGTCAGAAGTGTCGGCAACGGCCCCTTTTCTAAAAGGCCCTCGTTGTACCAGGCAACATAGCCGATGTCGTGGCAGGGCGTACCTCTGTCATCGCCGTTATTGTCAGGGGATGTCTGGACGTCCACGGATCCGGACTCCTGCACCATGCCCATTTCCTTCAGGTCATCATTGATCTGCAGACCTCCGACCCAGCGTTTGAACTTCCAAACGAAATCCGTGAAATCCTGCTTTACATCGGCAGACTCTTTGATCAGCAGATGATCGCAGGTGCTCTGTAACGCCGCATTGATCTCATCGCTGTTCCCGATGGACACCACAGGAATGTCCCTGCGCTCCGGCGCAGGAACGACGCTCAGCCCATCCAGGATCACGCAGGCAGGAGTGATCTCCCCGGGGCCCCAGAGGAACTGGCCGTTCACGGTCTTCAGCAGATTTCGGGCGATATAGTCCGCGGATTTTCCATAGCCGTAGACGGCGGTACGGAAGATGGCACCGCGAATGTAATATCCCTCCTTCTGTCCTGTAAAACGGTTCACCGCAGTGACACATCCGTCAGTAAAATACTCATGGATCCGGGAGTTTGCGATGACATCCGCAAAAAGGTCCTCGGGCGCATCCTCCCAGCCATGCTCCAACGCGGGATAGATAAACACAACACTGCCGGAATACTTTCGTGCGATATCGGCTAAGCCTGCATTTTCCGCAAAATCCGCCGCCCCTTCCAGGGAGCGTTCCTGCTCCTCCAGAACCATCAGATAGGGAGCCAGATAGCCGTAATTCACGATGTTCGACAGGGGAAGCTGCTCCGGCACATACACCTTCGCACGAAAGCTGCCGAAGTCCGCACTCCAGGCTTTCCTTCCATTCCCCAACACTTTGATCTCAGGCATTTTCGCAAGACTCATAACAAATCCTCCGACAAGTCCCGGTATTTCCGTATCATTTTCCGATCAGTCTGTCACAAAGCTCCAGATACTCCGCGAAGAAGGCTTCGCTGTCCTCTTTCAGGAAGTCCGTATTTCCTTCCTTGGCGGCGAACTCATGCTGCTTCGCATGCTCGCTGGCAGCGGTAAGACCCACCGTCGCCATCATGCCCTTCACGGCATGGGCCTGGATCCTGTATTGCTCCAGATCTCCGTCCGCCAGGGCCTTGCGCATGATCTCCACGTTCTCGTTACAGCCTTCCACGATGGTTCCCACCACCTCTTCCAACAGGCCTTCGTCCTCTCCTGAATAAGCCAGGGCTGTCTCATAGTCCAAACCATCAATGGCGGTGAGGCGCTCCTTGATGGACTGCGTCGCAGGCGCTTCTGCAACCGGCGTCCCCTGTTCTTTCTCCGGAAGAACCCTCTGTTTCTCGGCAGATGCCTCCGCTGCGGCTACGTCATCACTTCTCTGCGCATTGTCTCCCGCATTCCGGGACACATCCGCCCCTGCGCCTTTCTCGCCGGCAACTGCTTCAGCCGTCGCTTCCGCCCCTTCTTCAGGCACCGGCAGCACCTTCTTCTCGGGCAGGTACTTCTTCACCGTCTGCTCCAGCAGCACGGAATCCAGAGGCTTCGTCAGATAGTCCGCAAATCCCTCGTCCAGATACAGTTGCCTGCTGCCCGCCACTGCATTTGCGGTAAGGACGATGACCGGAACCGCCTTATTGCGGGAGTTGGGGTCGGTACGGATGAGATGCAGCACGTCCACGCCGTCCAGCTCCGGCATCATATGATCCAGCAGGATCAGGTCATAACGCACGATCGTACATTTTTCCACGGCCTTCCTGCCGGTGTCGCAGATATCGGGCACGATGCCGGCCCGCTTCAGGAAGAGCTTCACCAGTTTCAGGTTCGCGTAATTGTCATCCACCGCCAGGACCTTCGCATCCGGTGCATAGTAATCGCAGCGCTCGATGCCCGTCTCTACATCCGGTGCCTGCTCCATAAAGTCGCCTCGCAGGGGCTCCTGGTCCATCACGCCCACAGGGATCCGGAAGCGGAACTCGGAGCCGTCCCCTTCCTTACTTACGACATCAATGTCACCTCCCATGGAGTCCAGGATGCTCTTTACAATGGCCAAGCCCAGTCCGGTGCCCTCGATGCTGCGGTTTTTCTTCAGATCTGCTCTGGAGAAGGCCTCAAAGAGATGCTTCTGCCCCTCATCGCTGATGCCGCGACCGGTGTCCTTCACGCAGAACTTCAGCATAAATCTGTCTCTTGCCACATACTCCCCGCTGACGATGAGGGCCACATAGCCGCTGTCGGTGTACTTGATGGCATTGTTCCCCAGGTTGATGAGGATCTGGCGGATACGGAATTCATCGGAGATCTGACCGTCGGGCACATCGCCCTTGACCAGTGTTTTGATGGACAGATCCTTTTCATCCGCCCGCTCCTTCAGCATGGGCATAATGCTCCGCAAAACAGCGGACAGCCTGTAAGGTGCCTCGTTGATCTCCAGTTTTCCCGCCTCAATCTTGGAAAAATCCAGGACGTCGTTCACCAGCATCACCAGCATCTGGCCGGAGCTCTTTACACTCTGCGCATACTCCTCGATAACGGGATCCTTGTTCTCCCGGAGGATCATCTCGTTCATGCCCAGGACTGCGTTGATGGGGGTGCGGATCTCGTGGGACATGCTGGCCAGGAACCGGGTCTTGGCTTCGGAGAGGTCCACCGCTTTCTGACCGTCCTCCCGCACCTTCTTCAGGTCCGAGATCTGCTGCAGCACTGCCATGATCAGCAAAAAGCCCAGACCGATGAGCATGGGCACATCATCCTGCATGATGGACAGGAAATTCAGCGTAATGATCTCAAAAATGCACAGCATCAAAAAACCGGCAAAGCCGATGGCGGTAAACTTATACTCCCGCACATTGCCCAGGATCGCCTCATAGATCAGCAGGAGCAGGAAGAGCAGCACCTGGATCCCGAGAACGGTGTCGATATAAAGCAGGGCGTGAGGGAAGGAAAAAAGTCCGGTAAAATGCAGGAAGGTCCACAGGACGCAGTTCAGCGTGCTGATGCTCTGCGCGATGACGACCATCTTCCGGTAACGTCCCTTCATCAGGGCGTCCATGTAAAAGGCCAGATTAAAGGGCATCATCAGACAGAACAGATAATTCATGATCCCGTCGATGTGATAGTGCCCATAGATAAAAGGGAACAGGTAGGAATTGGTCGTCAGCCACACGGAAATGACGAGGATCGCCATGGAGCCGTACAGCATCTCGATCTTGCGCTTGTACATAAAGCTCATGGCCACACTGACGACCACGGTCACCAGAGAAAACAGCAGCAGGATCTCGGACAGCATAAAGGACAGTCCGAAATGATCCTTCATATAGGAATAGAAACCGTTGGGGGATGCCACAAAGGTCTGCTGATAGACATAGCCGCTGCGGTTCGTACCGGCCCGGATCACCCGTACCTCTGCCCCGGCATCTTCCGCTTTCAGCTGGGTGAGAAAATAAAAGCGCTTCACCACGGCGCCTGGGATGGGAAACTCCTCGGAGGAAATGAATTTCTTCCGCAGCTCTCCCCCCACATAGATCTCCACATCGCCGCCCACGACCATGACCAGGACGTCACTGCCTCCCAGTTCCCCGGGAAGACGGGTCGTCATGACAAAGGTGCCGTCACTGCTCCCATCATAGCGATAGGAGCTGCCTGCGGTAAACACATTCCCCTCCGGGTCCGTCACAGTCCAGTCCTCCAGATAGGTCTGGCCCTCCGGCCGGATGGGCGAGCTGTGATCCAATGCGCAGAACACCGCAAAAAGCAGCATGGTTGCCGTCAGAAAACACCAGAAAAAACGCTTGATCCACTGAATGTATTTTTCAGATTGTTCCATCCCTTTTCCCTCTTTTTGCGAAAACAGAAAAAGACATTTATAGTATACCAAAAAATCCGCGGAAACAACCGAAAAACGGGAAAAAGATACAAAAAAAGTACCCGTCTGTGATCGCCCGATCAAAAACGGATACTGATTACTTGCGTGAGACACGCGGGAATCGAACCCGCGACAACTTGATTAAAAGTCAAGTGCTCTACCGACTGAGCTAGTGTCCCAAAAAAAATGACCGCTGTCATCCCATGAAAAAAGCAGGGCTAGCTGGATTCGAACCAGCGTATGCAGCAGTCAAAGTGCTGTGCCTTACCGCTTGGCGATAGCCCTATAAGGCCAGTCCCGACAAAAAGAGAAAAGGGTGGGTAGAGGGACTCGAACCCTCGACCTTCAGAACCACAATCTGACGCGCTAACCAACTGTGCTATACCCACCATATTTATTTGGAACAAATGTGCCCGAAGGGATTCGAACCCCCGACCCACGGCTTAGAAGGCCGTTGCTCTATCCAGCTGAGCTACGGACACGCACATACGTCAAAACCGACAACGATTATTTTATCGAAACTTCTGTCCGATGTCAACCAAAATTTACAGGCCGGACCAGGAAATCCGAATCCGGCCTGTTGAAACGCTACAGCATCATCTTTCCCTGGATCTCGTCATAGTCGATCCGGATCCGTCTGCCGTCCTTCATTTCCAGGATCACGGGGCCACTTCCCCCGGTTCCCATGGGATCCACATACCGCACGGCTTCTACTGGGAACAACTCTTCTTCCGAAAATCCACCGTCTCCTTCTGCAGTGATCACCTGTGAAAACATCACATAAGGCTCCGTGCTGTCGTAGAGTCTGCGGAAAACGCAGCTCGCCACGACCATCAGGGACCTGGGTGAATCCGGGTTCGTCCCTTCCTTTTGCCGCACCTGCAGATCAAAGTGCCTTCCGTATACCGTCATTGCCATGCTGCGGCGCACACCCTGTGCGTCTCGTCCTTTAAGGATCACACAGGCAGCCTCTCCGGAAGAAAGACGGGTCACCTCCGTCCCGTTGTCCGGGAATCCGTAAGAGCCCAGTGTGAGGGTCACGGGCTTTTTAAACAGGCGCAGCCGGTCCGCCCGGAAAAGCCCCTTTGCCACCGCAAAATCCGCCAGATCCACCGCCTGGTTCCAATGGGTCTCCGTCTCGGGGCAATATCCAAAATACTGTCTCCTGTAAAGGACTCCGTCCAGCTCCCCCGTCCAGAAGGTCACATTGGCCCGCTCCTTTTCGCCGCCGGGATACAGGAGCATGTACTGCTGCGATTCCGCATCGTCCCCCGGTGCGGAAGCCTCCCAGGGAAGGCGGCTGTGATAGGACAGTTTGGAATAGTTCCACATCCCATGGATGTCATCTTTGTGCTTCCGCACCTTGCCCGTCCGCAGTGTTACGCTGCCGTTCGCCTCATGATCCGTAAAGCACAGCGCCGGGCCGTCCAGCACCGTGGTCAACGTCTGACCGGGAGACAGACGCCCCCAGTCTCCTTTTGTCTCCCGTGCCGTCCAAAAAGGGTGATCCTCCGGAATCTCCAGGCATAAGAAAACCTTCCCCAGCCACAGCGGAGATTCGGTGCAGGAATAGCCCTGTACCAGAGGAGCGAACTGTCCGTAGAAGCCCATGGAGGGCACGCCGTCCTTTGCAAAATCCTCCCGGGAGAAAAACTGCATCAGGGAGCCTGAACAGATCCGTCTGAGATTACCGAAATCAAAGGCAGGATCTGTCTCCTCCCCGTTAATCTCTCTGTGTGCACAGAGCATGGCCCAGGCAGCAAAAGGGCTGACGGAAGCACAGCGGTAGATATTGCTCCTGCCCCACATCTGTGTACGCCCCTCTGCATCAAAGAAGTCCGGATAGGTCTGCATCAGGGAGTGGAGCTGCTCCTCAAAGCGGGCTGCGATCCCGGGCGCCTTCTCATATCCGTACCACAGATTCCACAGTGGCGCATATACGTTAAAAGCCCAGCAGGAATAATAGTCAAAGCTCTGTCCGTCCCGGTACCAGCCGTCTCCCACAGAATAATTCAAAATGGCCTGGGCGTGATCCATCATCACGGCATGATCGATCTCATAGCCGCAATTATCCAGAAAAGCCAGATCCAGCATATTGAAGAGCCGCCAGTTCTGCGGCACCGTAGGGCTGCAGGCATAGGCCTCCAGGAAACGGGCAACGGTATCCTTCTCCTCCCGTGTCATCTTTTCCCACAGCACCTCTCTGGCCGTCCACAAGCCGATGACCAGGGCACAGGTCTCCACCGTCTGCTGAAAACACCGAAAAGGATCGTCACACCCGGTTTCCGCATACAGCTCCTGATAAGTTCCCACGTAAAGAAGATCCCCCTGGGTGCAGCTGTGGAGGATCTGGGAACGGTAATACTCCGCCACCTTCTTCCCGCAGACCGTCAACTCCGGATCGATGGCAAGGAGCGGTGCAGCGATAAAGAGGGATCTGGTGAGTCCTTCAAAGATCTCCGCTCTGCGCTCCACCTGCTGCCATACCGGAGAGGATCCCGCATGAGGATAGGTGATCTCCCGCTCCGATCTGGGCAAAATGACAGGATCGTCAAAATTTTCGATATGACGGAAGATCCCCTCCAGCATCCAGGTGGCAGCCTCGATCCAGGTCTGCCTGGTAAAGCCCGTATAGGGACTCAGTTCTTTGTCCAGCGTTTTGGGAATAAATGTCATTTCCGTTCTCCTTTTTCACGCACATCATCAGAAAAGTTCACATACACCGGAGAATCACCATAAAAAGGCAGCCTGCCCTGTCAGTCGCAGGATCGCCTCCATGTAGAAATAGTCTCCGTAAACCAGAGGGATGTTATGAGCCTCTCCGTGGTAGTCCACGCTGCAGTTCCGCAGGATCTCGTCATGTTCCGGATCGTAATCTGCATCCTGCGCATCCAACACGGTAAGCATGGCTTCGGCCGCCGCAAGATACCTGTCGCTGCAGGCAGGATCCTCCTTCAGGTGCTCCGCCAGCTCGATCAGTCCGCAGGATGCGATGGCCGCAGCGGAGGAATCATAGAGGGCGTCCCCCTCCGGCTGATCAAAATCCACGGGGAGCAGCTTTCCTTCAGGCATCCTGTCGATCCACCTGTCGGCGATGCGCTTCGCTATCTCCAGGTGGGCAGGGTCTCCGGAATGCCGGTAGCAAAGCGAAAAACCGTAGAGTGCCCATGCCTGACCCCTGGTCCAGGAAGTGCCTTCGCCCATGCCCTGTCCTCCCAGCTCCCGGAGAAAGCCTCCGGTCACAGGATCAAATGCCACGATATGCCTGGCAGATCCATCCTCCCGGATAAAATACCGGGCCGCCGTATCCGCATGTGCCATCGCAATCTGCGCAAACCGTGGATCTGCCAGGTATTCCGATGCCCAGAACAGGAGCGGCAGATTCATCATGCAGTCGATGATGGCCCAGCCTGCCGTCCGGTCATTCCCGGGGGGATCGTTCCAGGCACGGATCCACCGCCCCTTCGGATGAAAGCGCCCTGCAAGATTGGTGGCTGCCAGGATGCCCTTTCCTGCGGAATCGGCATTCCCCGTGAGCCGGTAATCCGCCACGGATGTCAGCAGAAATCGAAATCCGCTGTCGTGATCCATGGATCCCGCATCCAGCAGCACGGATTCCACACGGTGTTGCACGTGCTCCGCTTCATCCCGGAAGGTATCTTCTCCCGTCGCAGCATAGAGCTGCCAGAGGATACCGCCCCAGAAGCCGTTGGTCCACCACCCGATCCGGTCGGGAGCGGAATAATCATTGAACCGATGGGGGGGCTCCGTGGTATAAGGAATCCTGTCCCTGTTTCTGCGAGCCGTTTCTCTTTCCTTGCGGATGATACGATCTGCAATCTCCTGCCAGTTCTTCATGCGTGCTCCTTTCCGGACAAATGATTCTTGAAAATATTGTAATCAAATACCGAAAAAAAGAAAATGAATAATCCGATGAAAAAAACTGACATATCCTGTGATTAATAGTAAAATACATTCGGGATCCGCACGGAGGTTGTGCAGGATGATCAAGATCGTAGAAAAAGATATGAAACATAAAACGAACGTAATATGAGGAGGTACGCTGTATGTATGTGATCAAGGGAGGTTGCGGGACCAGGCAGTTGCCGGGCTTCCACATGTCCAGACCGGATGGACTGAACAATCCTGTCCTGCTCATCGTCAGGACCCACGGAGACTATACAGTGGGCGGAGTGGAATTCCCGATGGAGCCGGGAGATGCCATTGTGATCCGGGAAAACACGCCCTACCAATACCACAATCCGCAGGGCGAATACATTGATGACTGGATGCACATCGGTCTGGAACCGGGGGAACAGCTTCCGAGGTCCCTTTCCTTAAACGTGCCGATCCATCTGACAGACCGGGAATCCTGCACCGGTCTGATGCGTATGCTGTTGTGGGAAGCATCCTTTACCGACGAAACATACAAAAGCCAAAACATAAATGCACTCTTTACGGTGCTGCTGAACCATCTCATCGCAGCATCAAACCGGGAGGATCAGTTCGATGAAGGGGCTCCCTACAGGGAATCTCTGAACAATATCCGGTTTCAGATGCAGCACTTTCTCTCGGAAGAGCAAAGCATCCGGATCCACGCCGGGGAACTCGGGATCAGCGAATCCCATTTTCAGCATCTCTATACGGCCCAGTTCGGGATTCCTTTTCAGCAGGATCTCATCCGGATGCGGATTGCCAATGCGGAGTTCGCTTTACAGGCCACAGAGCTGTCCATGGCACAGATCGCGGAGATGTGCGGTTACAAGAGCGAGACCCATTTTTTCAGGCAGTTTAAACAGATAACGGGGATCACGCCTGCCAAATACCGCAAGCAGCAATACGCCGTCACAAAGCACTGAACCTACCTGCGAAGGTACGCGATGGTATAGTGCCAGTCCCCCTTCCGGTCGTCTTCCATGATGATATAGGAAGGCTCTCTCCCCTCCTGTCTGGGATAGGACAGGGACCCGGGATTCAGGATGACCAGCCCCCCTCTGTTTTCCACGCAGGGCTTATGGGTATGGCCGAACATGGCCACATCCACTTCCCGGGCCATGGCCTCCTGGGCGATGTACTCCGGGGACATGGACACATAGTAATGATGGCCGTGGGTGACCCAGATCTTCTGACCGCCGGCGGTAAACTCCACCTCGCCCGGCAGGTCGGAAAAATAATCGTTGTTCCCTGCCACCATACGCACGGGACAGCCGGCGATCTCCGCGATCTCCGTCTCCTGTCCCTCAATGTCTCCGCAATGGATCAGGAGATCGGGCTTATGCATTTCCATGACCCTGCGGAAATTGTCCAATCTTCCGTGGGTATCGCTGACGACCAGAATCTTCATACTTCTAAACTTCTTCCTTTTCCAGTTCCGCTTTCATCTTCTCCAGAGCTCTGCCGCGATGGCTGATCTTGTTCTTCTCGATCTCGGGGATCTCACCGGTGGTGCAGCCCAGCTCCGGTACATAGAAAATGGGATCGTAACCGAATCCGTGGGTGCCCCGCTGCTCATGCGCGATGACGCCTTCCAGGGTGCCCTCCGTCAGGAGCTCCTTCCCGCCGGGGAGAATAGCTGCGATGGCACAGACATAACGGGCGGTGCGCTGATCCTCGGGGAATGCATCCACCCGGCGGATGAGTTCTGCGTTTTTCTCGCTGTAAGGGGTCTCTCTGCCCATGTAACGGGCGGAGTAAATACCGGGTTCTCCGTTCAGCGCATCGATCACCAGACCGGAATCGTCCGCCATCACGATATCATCCGGCAGGATCTCTGCCAGGGCTCTCGCCTTGATCAGGGCGTTCTCGCCGAAGGTGGTTCCGTTCTCCTCAGGGTCCACCACGGCGCCCGCTTCCTTCATGGAAAGGATCTCGTAGCCGCTTCCCTCCAGAATCTCCCGGATCTCTCTCATTTTGCCCTCGTTGCCGGTGGCAAAAACAAGTCTTGTTGCTTTCATGCTATCCTCCTAAACCTGCCCCTATTCTCCTTTTGCCTCACGGATGGCTTCCGCGATGCCCTGGGCCAGGCGTTTTTGATATTCCTCCATCAGGAGCAACTCACGCTCCTTCTCATTGGTGACGGCTCCCAGATACAGCCTTGCTGCAGGCAATTCCAGAGATCCCAGCACCTGATCCTCCGTCGCATCATCAATGCCGAGGCCACGGTTAACGGTCCGCAAGGCGGTGTTTCGTACCAGAGCATCCGCCAACTGCGGATTCCCGAAGCCGGGGGTAAACCAGGTCTCATTGATACCTGCGGAGATTCCATATTTGGACACGTCCTCAAACGAGGACAGATCCAGGGCAATGTACAGATCTGCTTTGGAGTCCCGGACAAAATCCTGCAACTCCTCGCCGTCTATCCGTCCCTCTCCGGTCTCATTCAAATAGACACGGGTGTCATTTTCCAAAAAAAGCGCCACCTGAGAAGCCACGCCGAAGCAGATGCCGTCGGGATCCGAGGCCGGATCCAGCACCACCAGAGTATCATAGGCATCCTTCGGATCCAGCATGTTGATCTCCAGGGTATTGCCGTTCATGACGGTGCGATACTCCCGGACAGAACCGAAGGTCAGGGTAAGGGTCAGGTCTCCTCCCTGCTCCATTCCGCCGGAATCCCTTACATCAGACAGATCTCCGTAAATGGGATGCACGCCGTAATATTCCCGGTCCACGCCCTGGATGTGAATGTCCAGGCTGCGGCTCAGGTAGCGATTCTCCACGTAGATCTGGTCAGCCTTGCTGCCCTCTGGAAGGGGCACATAAAGCATGTCCGCCGCGTCAGAGGACAGGAGCTTTAAGGGAATGGGCATGGCAATCATGGACTGGGGTTCAGCGACTTCCGCCTGGGTGCCCTCCGCGATGACCACGGTCTTGTGGGATGCGGCATTTAAGAGGATCACGGTCCATGCAATGAGGAAAATCCCCCAGATACCTGCGGTCCATATGGGATTGTAAGGACGAAGGGTTTGGGTGTTTTCCATAACTTAACTGTTCTGATCCTCTTCCCGGTTCCTGTTTCTCCCGGAAGGGGGCTTGGGACCCATGAACTGGTAAAAATATGTCTTCATCATACCGTTGTAGATCTTACGGTTCTTATCGGCCTTTCTGCCGATGGCATTTTCCGCATGCTCATAAGAGGTGATGAGGTAGAGGCTCCAGCTGTCCAAAGCCTTATAACGCTCCCCCAGCACCTTGTAGATGGCTTCCACACTCTCCTTGTCGGAAAGGCGCTCGCCGTAGGGCGGGTTGGTAATAAGGAAGCCGTATTTTTTCGCGTGGCTTAAGTTTGCCACATCCCGCTTCTGGAAGTGAATGAGGTTCTCGACTCCTGCGGCCTTCGCATTTTCTCTGGAGATCCGCACCATCTCCTCGTCCAGGTCATAGCCCTGAATGTCGGTGTCCGTAGGGATCTTGATCAGGTCCTCGGCCTCGGTGACGGATTCGTACCACAGCTTCTTCGGCACGATGCCGGTCCAACTCTCCGCCAGGAAGGAACGGTTCCTTCCGGGTGCCATATTTGCCGCCATCATGGCAGCCTCGATGGGGATGGTACCGCTGCCGCAGAAAGGATCCACCAGGATGCGATCTGCGTGCCAGGGAGTCAGCATGATGAGTCCCGCAGCCAGGTTCTCTGCAATGGGTGCCTTGGCTGTGAGCTTACGATAGCCTCTCTTGTGGAGGGACTCGCCGGTGGTGTCCATGCCCACGGTGACTTCATCCTTCATGAGAAAGACCCGCAGGGGGAAAGATGCGCCGTCTTCGGGAAATTGCGAGATGCCGTAGACCTGCTTCATGCTCTCCACCATGGCTTTTTTCATGATGGACTGAATGTCGGAAGGACTGAAAAGCTTGGACTTCACGCTGGCGGCCTTCGCCACCCAGAACTTCGCATCCTGAGGCAAGAAATCTGCCCAGGGAATGGCTTTGGTGCCCTGGAAAAGCTCCTCAAAGGTCTCGGCATGAAAGCTTCCAACCTTCATGAGAATGCGCTCCGCAGAACGCAGGAAAATGTTGGCGCGGGCGATGGCGTCGGCGTCTCCCAGGAAGCTGACTCTGCCGTCGTTTACCTCGGTGATGTCATAGCCCAGGTCGATGATCTCTTTTTTCAGTACAGCCTCCATGCCGAAATGGCAGGGGGCGATGAGTTCAAAAGTTTTCATAGGTACTCGTTTCTATGCATTTTGATTAAAGCCTTAACATTACAATTATAATGGCAGGCGCGGATTATCTCAATGCTCCTTTTGCGGTTTTTCTCATGGGTTGAGGAGCCCCTACCCGGAGGATCTTTCATTGATAAATTGTATAACTATTTTGGGATTTTCCAGATCATCTTCAGAAAATATGCTATAATAAGTCATAGAGTTTGATATCGGAGGGGGTACACGGCGGAATAAGGAGGTGTTCCTATGTACGAGTATGTAGCATTTGAGAGGCAATACGGCAGCGGCGGTCAGGAAATCGCAACGAAGCTGGCCAGGCGCCTGGGGTACCAGCTGTACGATCGCGGCGTGCTGGTAGAGACCTGCAAACGGATGGATATGGACTATACCTACATCGCTAAGCTGGATGAGACCGCACCCTCCAAGCTGTTTTTCCGTTCTCCCGGGAGCACCCTGTCACTGGAAGAGCAGATCTTTGAGACGGAGAAGGTGATCCTTCTGGAAGCTGCGGAGAAGCCGGGATGCATCTTCGTGGGACGCTGTGCCAGCGAAGTACTGAAGGATAAAAAGGTTCTCCGGGTCTTTGTGACCGCGGATGACGAATATCGTCTCGAAAGAGCCATCAATGTGGAGGATTTCCCGCCGGACGAGGCGGAAGGCATGATGCGCAAGATCGACAAGCGCCGTGAGAAATTCTTCAATGCACACGCCGGCAACAATTGGCGCTCGCCGGAATTTTTCGATGTCATTTTGAATTCCGGGCGATTGGGGATTGATGCCTGTGTGGATCTGCTGGAGGGGATAGTGAGGAAAGCATAGAGTGAGTGGACGCAAGTGCGCTGTCCGAGCGCGCACAACATCGCATAACGCCTGAAGGCCGCACAGTGCGCACACACACAAATGTGTCCGTGTGTGCCACACGACCACATTTGTGAGTGGTCGCACGTAAAAATAAGAGCCCGTACACACTCGGAGCAATGGCTCCTTCGTGTACGGGCTCTAATGTTTACGTGCGCGAGAAGATTCGAACTCCCGACCTTCTGATCCGTAGTCAGACGCTCTATCCAGCTGAGCTACGCGCACTTATCTTTGCTGTAGTGAACCACAGCAAAAGATATTATATATCCATGTCCTCTGATATGTCAAGGAAAAAATCCATCAGTTTTTTCCGCATGGAACTTCAGCAGATAGCACAGCTCCCAGGGGCTGACGGTTCCTTTCCGATCACTTCCCATCCTCAATGGCGTCGATCATGACCTTGATCACCTTCTCCTCATCCAGGGGCTTGGTGATGAAATCATAGGCGCCGCGGCGGATGGCTTCCACCATCTTCTCGTTCTGGCCGGCGGCAGTAATCATGATCACCTTCGCGTGGGCATCATCCCGGTGGATCAGACTCAGGGCTTCGATGCCGTCCATCTTGGGCATGGTGATATCCATGGTGATGATGTCAGGATTCAGCTTCCGGAACTGCATCCAACCCTCTTCTCCGTTTTCCGCCTCTCCCAGGACTTCGAAATTATTCTTTTCCAGTATATTACGCAGGAGTCTGCGGGATGTCTTGGAATCATCTACGATCAATACTGTACCGATTGGCATAGGATCCCCTCCTTCTTCCGTCCTGCAGAATGACAGATCATTCTGCGTAAACTTACGCTATCCGATGACCGCTGCGCTAAGCCAGCTCCGCCACCGTGAAATACAGATTTTTTCCCTTTGCCTTTACCATCATCTTGCAAATGGCGTTCTCCACCAAAGGTTCCTCCAGGGGCTCGGCCTCCGGGGGCAGGAGTTCCAGAAAAGTTCCCTGCTTGCTGAGCTCGGAGACAAACATGCCGTTAGAGCAGTTCAGGAACTCTCCCACTGCGTCCAGGGCGTCCTCATCCAGCGCCATCAGGTCCGTGAAGCCATAGCCGTTAGCCACCTCCAGGAGCCCGCCGTCGCACTCCGACAGACAGGTCACCAGACCGTCCTCCCAGACCATGACCTGGGTCATCTGTTTCCCCTTGGGCAGGGCATCCACCATATCCACCTTCACCACCGAGACCTCGGGATCCACATAGCGGATCATGGTCTCAAAAAAGGCATTGTAGATGGGGATGTAGCGCTCCACCTCCGGCGGTATCAGCTCCGAGAGCTTCGATTTGATTTTTCCTACTTGAAAAAAGGAATCAGCCATGTCTACTCTCCAGCCAGGATTTGATCCTGTTTTCCGTTCCCAGGATGCCTTCGGTATCCAGCTCCGTCACCATGCCGCGCAGGGACGAAACCTCTTTCTTCAGCTCTCCGGGGAGATCCATATGTTCCATTTGTTCCATCCGGTCATCCATGACATCCACGTTCAGCTCGCCGGTGGCCAGCAGCAGATCCTCGTACAGCTCGCCGAACAAAGCAGCGTCGAAGGTTTCCTTTCCTTCGCCCTCCGTTCCCACAATGGGTGCCAGCTGGGCGGAGTAACTGCGCCAGCAGCGCAGGAATGCGGGAGTCACCTCCCGGATCGTGTCCACATCCTTCTTGGCAGCCGCATTTTCCAGGAGCTTTGCGGTGCCTGCCAGGGGAACGATGCCCACCAGAGCTGCGGTGCTCTTCATGGCATGAACCGTAACTCGGTAGTCGTTTACGGCATTTCCGTCGGGGATGGCACCAAACAGGCCCTCCAGCTTGTCCGCACTGCCCTCGATGGTGTGTGCAAACTCTTCCAGGGCTTCCATCATCATTTCCCGGTTCAGGAAATGGAGACGCGCCAGGTTCCAGTCCAGACCGTCCACTTCCGGCAGTGGCTCGCCCATATCGTCGGGAGCTTCCGGCATCTTTTGAGCACCTGCCAGAATGGCTGCTTCATCCGGCTCCTCCAGCAGATCATCCGACAGATAATCCCGCATGGCGATCTCCAGACGGTCCGGCATGATGGGCTTTGACAGGAAATCGGTAAAGCCCTCCTCCAGGTAGAACTCTCTCGCACCGTTGACGGTGTTTGCAGTAAGCACCAGAACGGGCACATTTTTGCTGGGACCGTTGCCGTTCCGAATCTGATGGAAGGCTTCCACGCCGTCCACTTCCGGCATCATATGGTCCATGAAAATGATGTCGTAGTGATTCTCCTCCGCCATCTTCACGCCTTCTTTTCCGCCGGATGCCTGATCCACTTCCACGCCGGTTCGCTTCAGAAGGCTGCGGAACACCTTACGGTTCATGGCGTTGTCGTCCACCACCAGAACCCTCGCCTTCGGCGCATAGACCAGGGGCACCAGATGGCTCTTTTCCGTCTCTTCCACCTTCTCACGGCGGAACTCGCCGATAGCGGTCTTTTCAATGATTTCCTGCTTGATGGTGAAGTAGAAATTGGAACCGATGCCCTTCTGGCTCTTCACATCCAGATGGCTTCCCATCAGCTCCAGCAGGTTACTGGAAATGTTCAGTCCCAGACCGCTTCCTTCGGTATTGACCGTATCCAGGGAGTAGAGACGATGGAAGGTTTCAAAGATCCTGGGCAGTTCTTCCTCGCTGATGCCGATACCCGTGTCCTCCACCTCGAAATGAAGGAATGCCAGATTTTTCACCTTACGGCCGCTGACACGGAAGGTAATGCTGCCTTCCTTGGTATATTTGATGGCATTGCTCAGAAGGTTTGCCAGCACCTGGCGGATGCGCATCTCATCGCCGCGCAGGTGATTGGGCAGAGCGGGATCCACCTCCAGGATCAGTTCCAGCCCCTTTTCCCTGGCCCGCTGCTCCAGCAGCACCAGCACATCGTTCAGCATGGAATTCAGGTAGTAATCCACCGGGAACAGCTCCATGCGGCCGGACTCGATCTTGGAGAAGTCCAGCACATCCTCGATAAGCGTCAGCAACAGGTTGCCGGATTTTTCGATATTGTGCGCATACTCGGAGATCTCTTTTCCGGGCTGCTCCCGCAGGATCAGCTCGTTCATTCCAAGGATGGAATTGATGGGGGTGCGGATCTCGTGGGACATGTTGGAAAGGAACAGAGATTTACTCTGGTTCGCCCTTCTGGCATCCCGGCGCTTGGCCTCCACCACCTTCAGCATGTCGGAAAGGCCCCGCTCCTGCTCTTCCGTGATGGCAATCTGTCTGGCCGCGAATTTACTCTTGGTGCGGCAGATCCACTGGCCGAACAGCAGAATGAAAAATCCGAAAAGCACCCGGAAATCAAAGTGTGCCACATCCCCGAACATGAGCCAGTAGAAGAACAAAAACGTGCCCACGCCAAGGATTCCCAGGACCTGCACCTTAAAGATGGAAGGATCCACAAAGGAAAAGAGCACAAAGGTCTCCAGGAACATGAGATACAGGAAATACAGCACATTCTCCATGCAGGCCATAAACACGAAGGAATTCAGCATCCAGACGATGCTGAGGAACTTCTGAAAGGCCGTGGGAGAAAGCACCTTGTTGTGGTCAAAGACCAGGATCAGGATATAGGTAACGATCAGATAAAGAGCAAAGGTAAGTCCCACCCATTGAGGTCTCTCGGAGAAAAAGAGAATGCTCACGGACTCAATGGCCCCGATCAGCACATAAAAGATCAGGAAGATTCTACGCCAGAAGGCTACATTTTTCTGATTCGTCATAAGATCACCCCCCTGGGAAGTACAAAGCGGAGGCCTTCCCTGACCATCCGGATCTCCCACTGGGAATCCTCGGCGGCAGGAATGCCGTCCAGATACCCCGTGATCTTCTTATCGCGCTTGACTGCCACCTTCATGGAGGTAGCGAGGAAGGAATTGGTGTCCTTCTTCAGTTCCGCAAAATCCTTATTCCGCAGGTGTATATAGTACCGCAGACTCTTCACAAGTCCCTCGGACTTGCGATAGCCAACGGTGCCGCGTCCGTCGATGATGACAGGCTCTTCTTCGAAAAAAAGGTTCCCGCCCTGGGAACAGCCGTTGCCGAAATAGATGCTGGATACATTTCCGTCCACGTGATGGGTGTCGGCAATGATCTGCGCGCCGAAACGGGTAGCTCCCAGCATACGGGAAAGCAGAAATACTGCCCGGCTGAAAAGCAGATCGATGGATTTGTGGCGGGAAAGAAACGAGCCGGAATAGAACCCCAGGGTATACCCCAGAGAAACAATGTTCATGGCTCTGCCGTGATTGGTCTCGATATAGTCGATGGGAACCGCATTTCCGTGGATCATGCGGTCAAAATCGGTGAAATAGGAATACTTCTCCCCGAAGATCTGGAGGAAGCTGTCGTTGGACGACGCAGGAATATAAGCAATCTCCACCTGGGAAAGGTCGGAAACCGCATTAATGAAACTGTTCAGAGTGTCGGAACTGCCGCAGACGTAAAAGCGGATCTGATCCTCGTCGAAGATCTCCTGGATCCTGGAAATGTAATCGGAACGGACCCAGTCGGAGATCAGGGTAAAGACATAATACTCGATATCATCCACGCCGGACAGAACGGAGCGCAGACGCGCTGTATTGAATTCGCTCCCCGTGTAGGGATCCAGCAGAAAAATGTGAACCATATAGCCCCCAAATATCACTCCGCACACAATGAGCCGCAAGGGCTCTCCCCGGGTGTACAAAGAAAAATCGTAAATCGGTTTCCCTCAAGGAAAATGAATACTTCCAAAAAGGGAGTGTATTAAGATTATAGCATAAAATCAGAACAAAAAGGAAACCGTTTGCCGGGTTGGTGCAACAAAAAAACAGACCGGAAAAATCCGATCTGTTCCGCGACCCGAAAGGGACTTGAACCCTTGACCTCCGCCGTGACAGGGCGGCGCTCTAACCAACTGAGCCACCGGGCCATTTTTTTGACATTTTGTAATCGCTCGCAGCAGAGGCTGCTTCGCGAACAAAATCTGCAAAAACTGCGATTCGCCTTCGGCGAAGTCGCCAAGAACTTTGACATTTTGTAATCGCTCGCAGCAGAGGCTGCTTCGCAAGGATTTTCTAAGTGAACGCATGTTGCCTTCGGCAAGCATGCAGTATACCTAACTAAGTTTACATCTACATAAACCAAAAAAGTGTTCCTTTTTCGGTTTCGTGGATCTTCGGGGACTCGAACCCAGGACCCGCCGGTTATGAGCCGGCTGCTCTAACCAACTGAGCTAAAGATCCGAAGTAAATATTTGAATCCGAGCAAGGCGAGGATTCACAAGTATCAAAGCTCTGCTTTGATGATGAATTCAAGCGAAGCGAAGAATTCATGTACTTTGTATATTTTTCTTCGCGAAGATGCCCTTGCATCGAGCGATTAGAAAAATAACAAGGTACTGACTCCGACGGGAATTGAACCCGTGTTACCGCCGTGAAAGGGCGATGTCTTAACCTCTTGACCACGGAGCCTTATCCCATTGGGGACGAAACTGTCGACATCGATCGAAGATCGATCCATGTCGACATCGCACGGAGTACGATTCGACTTTCGATTAGAGTCCGTTCGCGAAGCATCCATTGATGCGAGCGATTACGGAGTCTTATCGAAAACCTCCCCGAGTAGGGCTCGAACCTACAACAACTCGGTTAACAGCCGAGTGCTCTACCATTGAGCTATCGAGGAAAGTTTATTAAGAAAATCTACTTGCTCGCATCATTGGATGCTTCGCAAAGATTTTCTAAATAAACGCGCGTTGCTTACGCAATCGCGCAGCGTGCCATCTCACGACGACAACGGTTATATTATCAAAAATGATCTCCTCTGTCAATCATTTTTTTGCCGAGTGCTCTCTCCCCTTATTTTCCCTCTAACACTTCGACAATGGCCATGTAATCGAAATTGCGATAGGCGGTGAGGACGGTATTCCACAGGTCCTGCTCCTCCGGGGGAACGGCGTACTCCTCCATGTCTTCGAAGAGGGTATCCATCTGGTCGATGTCCATGCCCTCTGCGGCACGGCGGATCTCGTGGTACACCTCCAGGAGCATCTCCGCATCGATGGGTGTTTTGTCCTCTGCATCCTGCGATGTTGCAAACACGGGAGCAAGGACCTCCAGGAGGTCGAAATACTCCTGCAGGAAGGCATCATTCCTGGAGCGGATGTAGTCGATATCCCCGCTCTTTCCCGCATTCTCCAGCTGCTGCGCTTCTTCGCCCAGGGCGGCGGCGCCAACGATCCGGGCAGCACTTTTCAAAGCATGCACCTTGATGGTGTATGCGCCGAAATCTTCCTCTTCATAGCAGCGGTTCAGTTCCTCACTCTGTGCCTCGATGGAATCATAGAAGGTTCGGAGCACCGTCAGATAGGTTCCCACATCTCCGTTGTTTTTCACACCTGCTGCCACATCGACGGCGGTGCCCTTCAGAAGCTCCAGCTCCGGCGGAAGCTCTTCGCTGTTGGGAGTCGCGTTCCCCTCCTCTTCCGGCGCTTCCACGATCAACTCTGCAGGCAGATAGTGCAGGAGCATGGCTTCCAGCTGATCCGAATCGATGGGTTTGGTCAGATAATCATCAAATCCCGCTTCCAGATAGGTTTCCCTTGCTCCCAGGATGGCATTGGCGGTAAGGCACACAAAGATCCCGTCCCGGTTGGGATTTTTCTCATCGGCGTGGATCTCCTGCAGGGTCTCGATGCCGTCCTTTACGGGCATCATATGATCCAGGAAGATCATGTCGTATTTCTGATTCCGGGTAAGAGCGATGCCCGCATCTCCGCTTTCCGCGCAGTCCGTCCGGATCTGCGTACGACTCAGGAGATTTTGGAAGACGGTGAGGTTCAGGGGATAGTCATCCACCACCAGCACACGTGCTTCGGGAGCGATAAATCGTCTGACGGATCCGCTGTTCATCCCGGCGGCATGTCTGCCGGCCTCCTCGTAATTCCCCATGGGTTCAGAGGATACGATCTGTTGCCCAACCAGGAAGGAGAATTCCGATCCTTCCCCGTATACGCTGGAAACCTCCAGCCGGGATCCCATCAGCTCCAGCAGACTCTTGGTGATGTTCAGTCCCAGACCCGTTCCTTCGATGTTGCGGTTGCGTTTTTCCTCGATGCGCTCGAACTCCGAGAAGAGCCGTTCCATATCCTCGGGCTTGATGCCGATGCCGGTATCCTTGACGGTGATCCGCAGGAACACCGTATCCTTCACGTTTTCGTCAGGCTCACTGTGCACGGAGAAGGTGACGCTTCCGCGGTTCGTATATTTGACGGCATTTGTCAGGATGTTGACCATCACCTGACGGATCCTGACCTCATCGCCCCTGAGACGGCCGGGCACGGACTCGTCGAAATCCAGATGCAGCTCCAGTGCCTTCTCCTCCGCAACGGGGCGGATCACATTTACCACATCAAAAAGAAGGGAACCGAGCTCGTACTCGCTCTCCTCCAGCTGAATCTTTCCCGCTTCGATCTTGGAAAAATCGAGGATATTGTTGATCAGCCCAAGCAGGGACTTTCCTGCGCTCTTGATGTTCTCGGAGTATTCGGTGATCTTCTCGTCACTGCACTCCCGCAGGATCATTTCGTTCATGCCCAGAACCGCATTGATGGGAGTGCGGATCTCGTGGGACATGTTGGCAAGGAAGGAACTCTTGGCCTTGGAAGCCTCCTCCGCCACGGCCTTTTCGAAGCCCAGCTCCTGGACCATAGCCTTCTCGTAGTAGATACAGTTCTCTTTACGGTTGAAGCCGTTGTAAATGGCCATGGCCATCTGCCGGCAACTCTCGTAGCCGCAGCAGGTACAGTCGATATGCCTGGAGGCTTCGTCCTTCTTGTTCATGCTCAGGAAGATCTCTTCCAGCGCTTTTTCATCGGGCTCTTTATATCTGCAGCTCTCGGATCTGTCGGTATAGCCTCTGAGGTAGTCCTCCAGATGCAGATGAGTAAACTGCGCGTTGTAATTTTTCAGGCGCTCCTCCGGCGTATCCGGTCTGGACCAGGCGTCCCCCGCAGTAGCCTTCTTGGACTTTTCCCGAATATCCAGCAGGGCATAGAGGGCATCATCCGTCTCCGCCTTGTCGGGATTGACGGCGGTTCCGCAGATACAGCCGTTCTTACAGTTCAGGGCATCGATCACCAGGAAGGGCGTCTTTCGGTCACGGATCCGCTCTTCATTTTTATGGAGCCATTCGTACAGATGCTTTTCCCCTTCCATCTGGCGGATGTAGACCTCGTCCCCCAGGAACCATTTGATGTTCTCTGCCAGGCCGCCGGGGGTGGGATAGAAGGAGCCGAGACCGTACTCAATCTCACTGTGGACGGAAGGGCCGGAGATCCCGTGCTCCCGCACATAGCGCATGAGATGGTCAAAAGTCACATTGTACTGCACCAGTCCCGCATTGTGGGGATCCTCGATCTCGATCTTTTTGGCGATACAGGGGCTGATGAAGGCAAATTTATCCTTGATCCCCATTTCCTTCCGGGCATAGATCGCAGCGCACATAAGAGGACTCTGCACGGGGAAAAGCCGGTCCAGCAACGAGGGCAGATACCGCTCGATGTAGGAGACTAGAGCAGGGCAGGGCTGGGAGATCCCGCCCACAAAATCGTGCTCACGGATAAAGTTCAGATATCCCCAGGTGGTGATATCCGCGCCGAAAGAAACGCTGATGATATGACGAACGCCCATCTGCTTTAATCCGCCCAGCACGCTTTCATACTCCTCGGGATAGTTTGCCCGGAATGCGGGCGCCAAAAGCAGGGAGATCTCCTCTCCCTTTGCCAGATCTGCAAAAAAGCGCTCCGTGTCATCGTGGAATTCCCGGGCACCGTGCTGGCAGGCATCGATACAGCTGCCGCAGGCAACACAGCGGTTACCGTCCACATCGATCCTGGGCTTTCCGTCTTTTTCCACGGAAACACAGGCACCGATGGCACTGCAGACCTTGATGCACTTATTACAGCCTATACATTTGTCATTCGTGTAAATGACACTGTCACTCATATCAGGATCGCCTCTTCTTCAACAAATTTATTCCAGTCCTTTTTTCAAGGCATTTGCGGCCTCCTTCTGAAGGCCGGGATCATAGGAAAGCATCGGTTTTACATCTTTCCCAAAAGCTGCAGGATTCCGTCGTATTCGAAATTCGCAGCCATTTTTCTGATCTTCGCGATCTTCTCACAATCCGCTTCCGGGATACTGTAACCGGACAGCTCTCCGATGGCTTCCTCGATCATATCGCAGTCCATCATGCCCGCCGCATCCGCGAGGGCATCATACGCACTCTCCAGCAGATAGGAATCGATAGGAGGGCCGCTTTCCGTCTCCGGCTCCTGCACTTCTTCCTCTCCGCACAGCGGTGCCAGCACCTCACGGAACCGTGCATACTGCTCCATAAATGCGGTGTGATGCTCCCGGAGAAAGGCTTCGTCTCCGCTTTTTCCCGCCAGCTCCAGTGCCTGTGCCGCTTCGGAAAGTTCCATGGCACCGATGAGTTTTGCGGAAGATTTCAGGGCGTGGATCTTGATGGTATAGTTTGCCCAGTCTCCCGCACCGAAGAAGCCTTCCAATTCTCCGGTCTTGGCCGGTGCGGAATCGTAGAAGATTTTGATGACCGTACGGAGGGAGTCCTCGGATCCGCTGTTTTTCAGCGCCAGCGCTCCGTCGATTCCTTCGATATTCTCGTACCATTTTGCCTCAGCTTTTTCAGGCTCTTCCTTTGCAGGATGTTCCTCCGCATGAACCGCTTCGGCAGGGAGCTCCTCCTCTTCCCTGTTCTGAGCAGGCGCAAGGCCCGGGATCAGAGACGAGATATTGTAGGTCTGATTGCCTCTGACAAAATACAGAACGCCGAAGCAGCCCGGTCCACAGTTGGAGGTAATGGCGGCGGAGGCTTTCTGGAAGATCACATTCTCAAAGTACGCATATCTGGAAATCTCATCCCGGATCCACAGCAGGGTTTCCTCCGGAACGTCAGCATAGGTAATAAAACAAATCTCAGGGTCAGGAACGATCTCCACGGGGAATGCCTTACGGATATATCGCCTGTAGGCATGTCTCCGTCCGCCGGCCCAGACGCCGAAGAGCCCGGATTTTTCCTTCCGGAAGGAAAATGCGGGACGCAGATCCAGTGCTCTTGCGAAATCGCTGACCTTTCTGCCGATGAGGCCGCCCGCCTGCAGATAGTCCGTTCTGTCCACAACGAAACTGCATCTGAGCCGGTCGGCAGCGGCATTCAGTTCGACAATCATGTCCTCCACGGAAACATCCTGCTGTGCCAGCTTGCAGGCGATAAGGGTCAGGATACCCGTGGTACTGGAGACACTTCCGGAATTGATGATCGTGACATTGTCAAAGGACTTGGCCGCCTCCACAGCTCTCGCATAATCTTCACTGAGCTTCGAAGAAATGGCGATGTAGAACAGGTGATGTCCGTACTTGAGACACTCCAGGAAAAATGCCACATAGGCTGCGGGATCCGGCGGGGCACTTTCCGCCTTTTTCCCGCTCTTGAAGTAGCGCATCAGCTCCTCCGGATCCATATCGTAGCAATCCCGGAAGGTCCCCGCTTCCGTATGCACGTTGAAGGGAAGGATCGGCAGGTAAGGATTGTCCATCATTTCATCCGGCAGATCGCACA
The DNA here is from genome assembly GCA_016286555.1 of Lachnospiraceae bacterium. Lineage (GTDB taxonomy): Bacteria > Bacillota > Clostridia > Lachnospirales > Lachnospiraceae > AC2028. The sequence goes on from JAEETA010000014.1 coordinate 73,517, forward strand.
TGCTGCTGGTGGTGACCACCACGGGAACTTTCCGCTTGTAGCCGGAGGTGCTGCTCATCTCTCCGCCCTTCTGATGATGATAAGCAGACAATACCACCTTATCCGAAGGGATGTGTTTGATCAGGGCAACTTCCAGGTCATCGCCGGAGACGGGCTTTAAGAGATATCCGTCAAATCCGGCTCTGTTGTAAATCTGCTTGTTGTCGGAACCGGCATTGGCTGTCAGCACCAGAACCGCCGTGGTGGTATTCAGACCGCCGCTTTGGGTCCGGATGGCCTCCAGGCACTCAATACCATCCATTTCCGGCATCAGATGATCCATCAGGATGACATCGTATTTGTTTTTCACCGTAAGTCCCAGCGCATCTCTGCCGCTGATGGCAGTATCCACACGGATCCTGGTTGCGGCAAGGAGCTTGGTCTCCACCGTGAGGTTCATCTCATTGTCATCAACGATGAGGATCCTTGCACGAGGCGCCACAAAGCTGCTCTCATAGGCACTTCTTCTGGCAACGCCGTAGTTGCGGATGTTCAGTTCACCCACAGGGGTGGGATCCGCTACTCCCTGCCGGATCATCACATGGAAGGAGGAGCCTTCGCCGTACACACTGTCCACGGAAATGGTTCCGTCCATCAGATCCACCAGCTGCTTTACGATGGAAAGACCCAGTCCGGTGCCCTCAATGTGACGGTTCTGTGCTTCATCCACACGCTTGAAGGCATCAAAAAGATAGGGAATGGAGTCCTTCTTGATTCCCATTCCGGTATCCGTTACCGACATCCGCAGCTGGATCTCGCCGTTTTCCGCCTCCTCGCACTCCACGTGGAGTCCGACGCTGCCCTCCTTCGTATATTTCACCGCATTGTTCAGCAGATTGATCAGGATCTGCTTGACCCTGACCTCATCTCCGAAGAGGGCAGTGGGCACGGTGGGATCCACGCTGACGTCCAGCGTAAGGCCCTTATCCTGTGCCTTTTGCCAGATCATGTTCACGATCTCACTCAGAAGATCTCCCACATTGTAGTTCACGGGCACGATATCCATGCTCCCCGCTTCGATCTTGGAAAAGTCCAGGATATCATTGATCAGCGCCAGAAGCATCCGCCCGGATCCCTGAATGCCGTTGGCATCCTTGACGATCTCATCCGAAGCATTTTCCTCGCGGAGGATCAGCTCATTCAGTCCCAGAATGGAATTGATGGGCGTACGGATCTCGTGGCTCATACTGGAGAAGAAGCGGTTCTGGGAGCGGTTCAGTTCCTCCGCTCTCTCTGCTTCCTTCCGGGCCCTGTCATTTTCATCCATATACAGGCGGTTCAGGAACAGCACAGAGATGAAGCAGATGATCCCCACCATCACCAGTGCGATAAAGGTATCCACATAAAACATGCCCTTGGTATGCTGGGGAACCCATTCGGGATGGGTATACTCCGTCAGGAATAATCCGCCATACAGCACCACCAGGAAAATAAAGATCACATTCCGCTCTCTGCCGGAAAGCACCAGCGCCGCAAAGAGAAAACCGAAAATGACCCAGGTTACACCACCGCCTTCCACGCCGCCGCCGAAGAAGAAAATGCCGGGCAGTGCAAAAAGGACCAGCCCGTAGGTGATCAGCCGGCTCGCAACCCCAAGTTTGTTTTTGTACAGGCAGATAATGGTGATAAAGGGCACCAGGATCAGGATCACTGCCAGCAGGACGATCTCCGCAAGATACTCTCCCGTCAGAATGTCCCCCACCAGCGAGATCAGAACTGCCAGCTCGCCGATTATGGTAAGCAGCAGAAAAATACGCTCCGAAAGCACTCTCTCGGGGTTGCGGATTTCCTTTATGGCCTTGCCGATCGCACGGAACAAACTCATTGACTGTACTCCTTCACGCATTGCCTAACGGAACAGGTGCATCATTACTTTTTCAAATTCATGCAGATTTACGGGTTTTCCCAGGAATCCGTCGAAGCCCTCCTTCATAAAGAGCTCCCTTGCGCCGGATACCACATTGGCTGTCAGCGCCACAATGGGGATCTTCTTTCCGCCGATATCCTCCGATTGTCTGCGCAGACGTTTCATTGCCTCCACACCGTCCATTTCCGGCATCATATGATCCATGAAGACGATGTCATATTCCTTCATGGCGCATTTTGACAATGCGGCTGCGCCGCTTTCCGCGGTATCGACGATCATTCCGTAATCGGCGAAAAGCCCCTGGGCCACCACCAGATTCATGGGTTCATCGTCCACGATCAGGGCCCGGATGCCTGTCAGATCAGGCTTCTCACTGCGGGTATCAAAATCCAGATCCGCAACATCGCGGCCTTCATTCAGCACCTTGATGACCGAATAGGAATAGAGAGGCTTCGGGATCACCAGAATGCCGCTTCCCGCGGGAGCGGTAAATCCTTCGGAAGCCGCCACAGTCACCATGATATTTTTTCTGCACAGCTCTTCGCAGAAGGAAGGATTTGCCTCGTATTCTTCCCGTCCGGTAAAGAGCCATTTCACACCGGGATCTAATGCCCGGCGTTTCATTTCATCCTCGTTTTCCACCTGATACAGGGAAACCTGAGTTCCCAGCGCCAGATTCATGTTCATCTGCCGGTAAAAATCCCTGATCTTCGGAACCGCGAATTTGCTGCTGTTCACATAGACCAGTACATCCCCCTTCACATCGGCGTTCAGCGACAAGGACGGTGCGGGATTCACCACCTTTTGGGGAATAGTCACGCGTACGCAGGTTCCGTCTCCGGGATTGCTTAAAACCTTAACAAAACCACCCATTCTGTGGGCAAATCCATAGACGATGGACAGTCCGAGGCCGATGCCGCCGGTGCTTCTGTCCCTTCGTTTATCCGCCTGATACAATCCCTTCGTGAGAGAGGAAAGTTCCTTACGGTTCATTCCGACACCCGTGTCGGAAATATCGATGTGCAGGTTCACACCGTAATTCGTTCGTTCCGTATAGATCTTCAGCAAAATGCCGCCCTGCTTGGTAAAGGCGATGGCATTGGCGAGGAGCTGCCGCAGGATCTTATGGAGCTTTTTGATATCGCCATTTAAAACTGCGGGAATATCCGGCGAGAGATCCACCACCAGTTCCAGTTCCTTTTTATCCTTCATGGCATGGAAAGACGTCACCATATCGTGAAGGAGGGAAGCCACCATGTAGTTCTCCTCCTCCAGAAGGGCATTTCCGCGTCTCGCCTCGGTATAGTCCAGGATATCATCGATCTGGCCGGTGAGACGGACACCCGCTTCTTTAATGGCCAGCGCCTCCTCCCGTACCCCTTTCCGAATCAGCAGATCGGCCATGCCGCTGATCACATTCATAGGCGTGCGGAGCTCATGGGAGATATTGGAAAAAAAGTCCTCCACATCCTGCTCGATGGTTGCGATCTCCTGCTCCTTCTGCTTCTCCTTCTCCGCATTTGCCAGTCTGCCCTGGATGGAACGAACACAACCGTAGTACACGGCTACAGCCACGGCAAAATGCAGCATTTCCGTGGATACAAATATAAAGTCAGGGGTTACGAGCCCCTTCCGGACAGCAATGATGATATGCACCATCATAAGGAAAAAGCATTCTCCCAGAAACAGATTCATCATGTAGATTTTGTCCAGGAAGGAAAATGCAATGATCACCATGCAGTAGACGACCACCACGTCATACATGCTGGTCAGATGAATTCCATGAAAATAGACGGCAAGAAGGGCATAGATCAAGTAGCAGTTCTCTCTGAAATTGGCTGTGCCCCGCTCCGTGATATGCAGCACCCAGACCAGAACCGTACCGATAAAGATCAGGGGGATGACCCACATCTCCCATTTCAGCGCAATACTCTCGATTGTGAGTGCAAAGCAGGACAATGATACCAGCGTAATGATAAACTGGTCATTCCGCATCCGATCCATAACAGACCCTCTCTTACCTTAACAATTCTCGATCAAACCCAGTCCTTCAGGTAATCCAGCAACTTCTCTTTCGGCGTCGCTTTCAGGATATATCCGTCAGGGTTCAGCTCCTTCAACTGCCGGATCTCTTCTTCCGTAGCAACACCTGTCAGGAAAATAATGGGAATCTCCGCAGTCGCAGGATCCTCCCGAAGCATCTGCAGCACCTGCGGTCCGTTCACCACAGGCATATCGTAATCCAGAAGCACCAGATCCACGGGATTCTTCCGCAGGAAATTGACGGCCTGCATTCCGTCAGTCCCCACATAGGTCTTGTAGGTATCCTTAAGCCAGGTACGAACCATGGCTGCAAAAGCGGGATCGTCATCCACAAGAAAAATCTTCTTCTCCGCCGTATTTGAGGCGGCTGTGGCTGCACCGGAAGAAGCACCCGCGGGTGCATCTGAAACCGAAGCATCTCCTCCACACAGTTCAGTTACCTCTGCGCAGAACAGGTCGGGATTCACGGGCTTCACAAACCATCTACTTGTATCAAGAATGGGAAATTTCCCGGAAAGTTCGCTTTTATGTCTGGCTTCACCAATCACCAGAACACTGCTTTGAATGTCGGAAAGCAGGGAACAGACCTGTTCCAGGAAGCTGTATTCCGCAGATCCTTCCGTAACATTTTCGGGAAGATAAAGAACATAGACACCGGTCTCGGAAGCAAGGGACGGAAGGGAATCATACTGATCCGTTACAGCGGTCACCCGGATCCCTCGATCCGTCAGTTTCCTCTCCAGGCCCCTGGCAATGATGCTCATTTTATGAAGAATAAATACAGCGTTTTGGGAACTGCTCACTTGATACTCCCTCCTCATGTGCAGATTGCAATAGATGACTTCATTGTAGCAAAGCAGTAAAGCGCATTCAATTAAATGAAAATTAAAAAAAGAGCAGATCACTCTGCTCTTTAAGGTTTGTACCTTGAAAACCGATAACGAATCATGTTCATTAACAAAATCCATCGAATTTCATTCGATATTTGCTCGCATCATTGGATGCTTCGCAAAGATTTTCTAAATGAACATCAACCAATGTCCCTTCAACAGGATAAGCCTTCGACCGATTAGTAAATGTCAGCTACGTGCATCACTGCACTTCCACCTCATTCCTATCTACCTCATACTCTCTAAGGGGTCTTATTACCTTCAAGGTAGGGATATCTCATCTTGAGGGGGGCTTCACGCTTACATGCCTTCAGCGTTTATCCCTGC
>JAEETA010000038.1 GCA_016286555.1 Lachnospiraceae bacterium
AACAATCCTTACCGATAGCCTCGGCAGGCTCACCTTCACACAGCCTTTTCACCATGGATTCCGATACAATAGCAACTGTTTTTTCACCGGAAATCTCCTGGGTGGTAAAGTAATTTCCTGCCAACAGTTCCTTGTTATTTCCCACAAAATAGCCGTTGCTGACGCCGGTAATGTTGATGTCCGCCGAATTGGTCCCGACTTTGACGGTATCCTCGGTAACGGATTTGGTGACAGATACCGCTTTGATCCGATCCCCGAATTTTTCGATCATTCCCTGGATCATCTCCAGAGAGATCAGATCATTCTTCGTCACGGTGGAATCCGCTTCCAGTGTTCCGAAGGTGATGCCGTCCTCCCGTTTTTCCTCTTCCTCCTGCTTCATGGTCACATACACGGAAATGTTGCTGGCACCCAGATTTTGCATGGAATCCGTCAGGGCATTGGACAGGGAATTACCCACGGTCATAATGGCAATAACGGATGCGATACCGATGATAATGCCCAGCATGGTCAGAAGAGCCCGTGATTTGTTGGCTCTCAGGCTGGTGAGGGCCATTCGTATATTTTCTCCTAAGAGCATATCTCACCCTCCTTTGCAGGGGCCGAATGCTCCACCGTTCTCTCACCTGTGATGCTTCCGTCGCTGATGGAGATGATCCGCTGGGTCTCTCCTGCCAACTCCTGGGAATGGGTGATGAGAAGGATGGTCTTGCCCTCCTCGTTCAGCTTATGAAACAGATCCATAACGATGCGACCTGTTTTGGAATCCAGTGCACCTGTGGGCTCGTCCGCCAGAATGATAGCGGGATCGTTGGCCAGGCTGCGTGCGATGGCCACACGCTGCTTTTGTCCGCCGGACAGCTCCTCGGGCATATGCTTCATACGGTCCGCCATTCCTACCATCTCCAGAAGCATCTCCGCTTTCTCGGTTCGCTCTTTTCTGGGAACGCCCGCATAGAGCATGGGAAGCTCCACATTTTTGATGGCATTGGTCTTGGGAACCAGGTTATAGGTCTGGAACACAAATCCGATCTTCTGGTTACGCACATAGGACAGTTCGGTGTCATTTGCCAGATCGATATCCAGGCCGTCAATGATGTATTTTCCAAAGGTCGGCCTGTCAAGAAGCCCGATGACGTTCATGAGGGTGGTTTTTCCGGAGCCGGAGGCGCCGACGATGGAGACAAATTCCCCCCGGGTAACGTCCATGTCGATCCCGTTCAGGATCTGGAGTTCATTGGGCTGGCCGATATAAAATCGTTTGATGATCCCCCGCAGATGCAGAAGGGCCTTCTTTTCTTCCGTTTCCATAGTTACTCCGCTATTAGAAATACAGCAGGTCATTCATGTCCAGAGCACCGCTGCTCTCGATCACTTTGACCTTATCGCCTTCCTTCAGACCGTCTCCTGCCACTTCCGTGTAGTAGCTGCTTTCCATGATGATTTCCACGGGAACTACCTTGAAGGAACCGTCATCCTGGAGAACCTCCACGAAGGTACTGCCGTCCTCCGCAGTCTGTACTGCGGTGTAGGGAACGGTGAGGGCTCCCAGGTGCTCATCAACGATGATGCTGAGTGATGCGGACATATCCAGGCGCAGTCTCTCCTGTTTTTCCTTGAATCCCACCTGGATCTCGTATTTTACGGAGGTCTGCTCCTTGGTGGCGGTAGGAGAAACAAAGAGAACCTCGCCTTCCATTTCTTCATTGCCGGTGGCGTTGGTCTTGATCAGAACGCGCTGTCCCACCGCGATATCGCTGATATCATATTCGGAGACGTAGGCCTTGACCCTGTAATCGGAATCATCCTGAATGGTCAAGATGGAACCCTGGGCGTATTTTTCGCCTGCTTCCATGTTGACAGCCGTCACCACGCCGGAAATGGGAGCGTAGAGGTTCACCAGATCCAGCTGTTCCAGGTAGTCATCGATCTGTTTTTCCTGAGCATCGGTGGTGAGGGACAGACTGGTCTGGGCCTGGCTGTTCAGTGCACTGTTGTAAGAGCTCTGGGCGTTTGCCACGGTCTGCTCATAGGAGCGCTGCTGGTCGCTGTAGGTCTTCTTGGCGGCTTTCAGCACGTAAAACTGCGCGTTTGCCGCATCAGCCGCTGCATCGGAGATCATCTTGGCCGCTTCGTGAGCCGCCTTGGCCTCTGCCTCCGCTTTCAAAGCTGCTTCCAGCGCAGCTTTCAACTCTTCATAGTTCTCTGCCAGTTCACCGGCCTCGTCCAAGGCTTTCTGGGCAGCCTCTCTGGCAGCAATTGCCTTCTGATACAGATCCCAGGCCTTGTTGGTGTCGTTCTGCTTTCCGTTATAGGTGCCGCACAGGCTGTCGTAGGCTTCCTGCTCTTTGTTAACCGTCTCTTCTGCATCAGCCAGGGATTCCTGAGCGGTGACAATCTGATAGTCCATGGCCCGCTTGGCATCTTTCACGCTCGCAGAACTGCTGGCCATGGTCAGGGCATTCTTTTTCTCGGAAAGATCCAGACCGTCTCTGGCCTCCTGCAGTTTCTCCTCGATGTCCTCGGAATCAAAGGTCACCAGCAGATCGCCTGCCTTCACCTTATCTCCCACCTTGACGTTCAGGGCGGTGATAGTGACGCCTGTCAGCTCTCCGGTGAGATCCTTACTGTCCAGGCTGACAACGGTACCCGTTGCGCCCACACTCTTGATCAGGTCTCTGGTGGAAACCTCCTCCGTAGATCCGGTGGAGCCGATGGCAGACATGGCTTCAATGCTCTTTTTCACGGCAGATACCACGAAGGCGATGACTGCGATCAAAAGAACCGCTACCACCACAATGATCACCACGGTCTTCTTCTTTTTCTTCGCTTTGATCTGATCCAGAATTTCTGTATCGCTCATTTCTTTTTCCTCTTAATGTAAGCCAATAGAAACAAATAGTGTTTGGAGCTAATGAATAACTCCATACTGTTTATGTGTTATATATACACCATTAACAGCATGGAGTCAAGCATCGTCTTTATCAATTTATCACAGTAAACTATTTTTTTCAAAAAATTCGCAAAACCTTTTCCGAACATAGACCGGACGGAAACTGCGAATCTTTTGAGTCTTTCGAAAAAGCTCCGATCAATGATCCCCGCGGATCACATAGTACTCCTCGATCCTGGGGCGGGCTGCCAGATAAAATTTCTTCAATCTCTCATCAAAATGCTTTCCCATGCTCTCCATCATAATGGAGTCTGCCTTCTCGAAGGACATGCTTTCCTTATATACACGCTTGCTCACCAGAGCGTCGTACACATCGGCGATGGCCATGATCCGCGCTTCCAGCGGAATTGCATCTCCAACTTTTCCCTCCGGGTAACCGGATCCGTCCATTCTTTCGTGGTGGTACTTGGCCACATTTTCCGCCAGGGCTTTGAACTGTACGTCATCCGTTCCTTCCAGGATCGCGCGCAGCACTCTGGCTCCCTCCGGTGCATGGGTCTTCATGATCTCAAATTCTTCATCGGTGAATCTCCCCGGCTTCCGGAGGATGGCGTCGTCCACCGCGATCTTTCCGATGTCATGAAGGGGCGCAGCCTTGATGATATTGCGACGAAACTCTTCCGTGATGCAGTTTTCCCGGATGAATGTCTCATCCTTCATGATCTCATCCATGAGGATCTCCACCACATCACTGGTCCTGACGATATGACCGCCCGTGGAATTGTCGCGACTTTCCACCAGCATTGCCATGCTGCGGATCAACTGTGAATGCATCTTCACGATGCCGGCGGTTTTTTCTTCCACTTCCCGCTCCAGATCGGAGTTGTAGCTGTCCAGAAGCTTAATGTACTGCTGATTTTTCGTGTCATCCGTAATAAGGAACAGGAATCCCTTTTTGGATCCTCTGTGATAAAGGTAATTGATCTCTACCAGGTAGACTTTATCCCCTTCCTCGTAGTAGAACTTGTTCTGGGTCTCATCTTTCTGAAAATCTTCAATCCAGGGGCCAAAAAGATTCCATAACGCATTGAATTTTTTCAGTGACTTGTCCAGCGTCAGCTCATGCAGCCCCGAAAAAATGGACTTTGCGGTCTCATTGCTTCCCAGGTAATTCAGACGAAAATCAAAGGAGATAAATCCGGTATCCCCGGTCTCTGTGATGGACTCCATCGCCGTGTTGGACACATCGTAGATGCAGAGTTGGTGTGCGATCAAAAGATACACGACCTGCGCAAAGACGTAGTAGACCGGGATAAATTCAACCTCCGTCTTCAGCATTCTTCCGCCGAAAAATGCGAAAAACGAAAGAATCTCCGGGATCGCCATCAGCCAGATGATCCTTCTGGACACCTCCCGCTTTTTCCAAAGACTCAAAACGATGGTTGCCAGACTTACCAGGAGATAGATGGCCATCATCACATAATATAACGTGTGTATTGGTCCGTATTCCTTCTCCAGATATGCGATTCCATCCTTCGTGAATTTGAGACTGGCGGTCTTGTAAAAAATCCCGCTGTATCCGATGGTCAGAACACACAGGTAGACGAACATGCTCAGGCCGAGCATGCATGTAGTAAGCCAGGGCGGGATCACGATCTGACACAGATCAAAGATGATGAATGTGATAAACAGGATCAGAAAACAGCCCCCCAGGTAGTTTACCTGGATGCCGATGACTGCCTCCTCCAAGGTCTTTGCTTTGACCAGAAAAACGTAGCCGAGATTGGCAATGGGAATAAATCCGAACAATAAAGACAGATTGACATTGAAATTCTTATGCCACAGATGGGAATAGATGCCGGATAGAATAACGGATATTATGAAAGCAGAAACATAGTAGATTTCAACGATATTCACGACCCTCTCCCCTCGGTCACAAGACTCCTTTTCGGTATACGATCACGCAAATAAGCGCGACCTGAAGTAATAAAATAACAGGCATCCCAATTACAAACCGGGGATGTTTTGTTTTATGCCGAAACAAATACATCCCCCCAAGGCTGCCGATACTTCCGCCCAAAAGCGCGATCAAAAACAAAGTACGTTCAGGGATCCTCCATAAGTTCCTTTTGGCTCTGCGCTTGTCATCCGCCATGGAGACCAGCCCCACCACATTCAGGAACAAAAAATAGAAAATCCCTGCCGATACGATCCAGTCGTTCATTCCAACGAACACGGGGACGCTTCGATCAGCCGAACGCCTCCGAACACTCCTTCAAAAGATTGATGATCTCCAGATGCTGAGGGCACATCTGCTGACACTGTCCGCAACCAACACAGTCGCCCGCACAACCTCTGCCTGCAACGGCAGCCTCGTACATCTGCTTTGATCTTACAATGGCTCCGTCCGCCAGTCTGGTATTCATGGCAGAAAAGATCTCCGGGATCGGGATGTTCATAGGGCACCCGTCCGTGCAGTAATGGCAGGCAGTACAAGGAATATTACGGATGTTATTGTATGCCGCCATGGCCTGATGGATCGCCTTCATCTCCTCCTGGTTCAAGGGCTGGAAGTCCTTCATGTAGGAGAGATTGTCCTTCATCTGTTCCACATTGGACATGCCGGAAAGAACCGTCATGATCCCATCCAGGGATGCAACAAAGCGGATTGCCCAGGATGCGCAGGACGCTTCCGGATGAATGGACTTGAACAGATCTGCGATCTCTGCGGGAGGCGTTGCAAGGGCACCGCCCTTTACCGGCTCCATAACAACGATGGGCTTTTCGTACTTCCGAGCCACTTCGTAAATCTCGCGGGATCGGACGTTGGGATTTTCCCAATCCGCATAATTGATCTGCAACTGTACAAACTCCGCATCGGGATGCTCCGACAGGATCCGATCCAGCACCTCGGGCTGATCATGGAAGGAAAATCCGTAGTGCCTGATCCTTCCCTTCGCTTTTTCCTGCTTCACAAAATCCCAAAGCCCGTACTCTTTGTAAGTCTCGTAATTGTTTTTGTCCATGGCATGGAGCAGGTAAAAGTCCAGATAATCCGTCCCCAATCGCTCCAGTGAGGTGTCCAGCTCTTTTCTTGCCAGATCAGCATTGGGCTGGCTGGATGCGTGAAGTTTGCTGGCGATGGTATAGCTGTCTCTGGGATGGCGCTTAACCAGCGCTTCCCGGGTTGCTTCTTCCGAACCTCCGTACACAAAAGCCGTGTCGAAATAGGTAAGACCCGCTTCCAAAAACAGATCCACCATTTCCGCAGTCTGTGCCACATCGATCACACCGTCCGTTTCCGGAAGGCGAGGCAGACGCATCAGACCAAACCCCAATTTGCCGATGTTTTCTACCGCAATATTTCCCATAAATACCCCCTATATCAAATCAAAACCCCAATGATATTAAAGCAGATGCGCACGAACTTCGTCGGGACTTTCGGGAGACAGATAGATGGGAGCAATGTCAAAGACAGTCTTGCACCCGGTCTGTCCCTCTTTATTCAGCTTGTATGCTGCACGGACGTATGCCGCGATGACGGAACCCGTAAACTCCGGATTGGAATCCAGCTGAAGTCTGTACTCAACGATATGCTTGTTTTCTTTATCAAATCCGGTCACACCGCTGCGAAGCACAAATCCGCCGTGAGGCAGTCCCCCGTGCTTTTCGTTCAGCTCCTCCTGGGAGATGAAATGAACCGTGGTATCATAGTCCGCAAAATAGTTGGGCATCTCCTTGATCTGCTTTTCGATCTGTGCCAGATCTGCTCCCTCTTCCGCTACCACATAACACTCTCTGGTGTGCATCTGACGGGTAGTCAGTTCGGGATTTTCTCCTCTTCTGACGCTTTCTACGGATGCTTCCACGGGAACGGTATACTGTCTGGCATCCTTTACTCCGGGGATTCTGCGGATGGCATCGGAATGTCCCTGGCTGACGCCTCTGCCCCAGAAGGTGTAATTGGATCCCTCGGGAAGGACCGAAGTGGAGACCATCCTGATCAGAGAGAACATTCCGGGATCCCAGCCCACGGAAATGATACCCACATGTCCGGACTTCCGGGCAGCTTCATCCACATTTGCAAAATGTGCGGGGATCTTCGCATGGGTATCAAAGCTGTCCACCACATTGAACCACTGTGCATACTTGGGGGTCTGCTCGGGCAGGTCGGTAGCACTGCCGCCGCCCAGGACCAGAACATCGATCTTCTCCTTCCAGTTCTCAAGATCATCCACGGAGCAGACGGGAACGCCCGCCGTCTTGATCTTCAGCGCAGAAGGATCTCTTCTGGTAAATACCGCAACCAACTCCAGATCCGGATTCTGTCTGATGGCGCTCTCCACACCTCTCGACAGATTTCCGTATCCCACAATGCCGACTCTGATACTCATTTTCTTTTCTCCTTACATTGTTGATAGATATTCATTTCATCACAAAAGGACAGGTTCGCCCGTTTTGCGTTTTAATAACACCCGTTTTATTCTGCGTCATCCGGCACTTCAAAGGGAAGGGACATCTGGGTAAAGTCCACCTCTACCGGCTGGTCACCGATCTGAATGATGCCGCGATCCTTTGCAGCAGCCAGCTGTGCCTTGGTGGGGATAAAATTCCGTTCAATCGCCGCAAGAATGTAGGCGATAGGATCCTCCACTTTTTCCTTGGAAGTCTCGTAAAGCATAAACGCCTTGCGGATCAGGTACACATTGTACTTGGATTTTTCTGCGATATTTGCCACATCCTTCAGCTTCATGGCCAGTCCGGACTCATTCATCAGCTGAAGGACAACGTCCATGACATTCTCTTTTTCTTCCTCGGTGACCTCTCCGCTCTTGGGAGCACTCTTCACCGGCTGCACCACCTGCATGGTAAAGAGGATATTCTCCACCTTACCTCCTCTTCCGCTGCGCTCGGTGTCATACTGGACGATCATCTCCGTCTTTTCGCAGATCTCCTTCACCGCGGGATCGATCACTCTTCTCCTGAGGGCCGTCCAATCATCGTAAGCCGTATCCCGCTTTGCCTTCAGCACGGCTGCAGCATAATCCTTATTGGTAGGTTTTGAGATTTTACTGAGATAGCTCTTTGCCGCAGGATCGTTCGCATCAACGACGCCGATGACAAATTTCAGTTCTGCAATTCCGTAACGGATGCTATATAATTCTCCCGTTGCCGTACTTCCCTTAGGATGATAGCAATAACTCTTCAAAAGCTCGTACAAACGGAAGGTATAATCAGACCGGAAGTTCATCATGGTCTGAAGATTCAACCTGGTGAAATTGGATGTGATATCGGAAATGTATTTTTTGAGCTCACTGTTAAAGATGATGGTGAACTCTCCGTTCTCATATCTGGCCTTCTGGATCAGAGGAATGTATTCAAACTCTCCCTTCTCCGGATCTTCGTATCCGATCACTCGTCCGCCCAACGCCTGGGCCACCGGGATCAGTTTTGAATAGAAGGATCCGCTGTTGGAACCGGTCACTCTTCGAAGCTCTGCCGCAGTAAACGTGTACTCTGCTGCTTTATCTCCCAGCTCAGCTTCCTTCACCTGAGAAAGTGCATAGGTAACGATCTTATTTTCCAGTAATGTCCCCTTATATTTGGAAGTGATGAGGACATTACTTTTTATTATGTTTTTTTCCGGCATTTGCCCTGCCATAGAGTCTTTCCCACCTTTCCAATTCCCTAGTTTAAGCCTTTTTGTACACAATTACAAGCCTTTTTGTACGGCAAAACCCTACATTTGTACATGAAACACCACTTTTTTGTTCCGAGTAACTCCTTTTTGTACAGTTCTTCCACCGTATTTTCATTGTGAAAGCCTTGATTTTACTGGGTTTTTAAGGCTTCTCCTTTTAGTACGGTTCTTTGAATGCAGAACTTACGTGGCGCACAATTCCGGCCCTGATCTGTCTCTCATTCCGGGAATATTCCGGTTCAATCAGTACGGCCCGATATGGATCTAACCTGCTTCATTCACCATTTCTGCCGATTTTACAGCCCGGTGAAGCTCACCTACAGGGGGGGTGGAATCCATCTATTTCAATCCACCGCACCATTATTGTACGCTTCTTCAGGCACATTTGTACAGCAAATTGCGCCTTTCTGTTCAGAAGTTTGCGCCCTTTTGTACAGAGCTCTTATCACGGATTTAGGCGTTTTTGTACAGTTCTTTTATACCTGCTGTACAGAACTGTCCACCGAATCGTACAGCTCTTGCACCTGATCTGTACGGAACTAGATTCACAATTGCCTGGTTTTACAGGCTTCCCGGCGTCCTAAATAAATAATCAAATTTGTTGTTATTAAAAATAAATTAATTATTTAACAAAATGGTTGTTTTTATAACACCCTCTCATCACACACAAAAAAACGGTGTCACAAAAATCACCGAAAAATAGAGGAAAATCACATGTGCAATTATGACAGGAAATGTTTTTGACAGTAGTGATAGATTACATAAGTGAATTTTAATTGACTAAATAGAATTTGATATCTAAACAAGTCATTCTATTGTTAATCAAGTCAGTCAACGCATCCCCACTACTTTTTGTACGGAAGTTAGCTGATTGATTTAATGACGTTTGTTTTTTAGGTATTTTTAGTGGGTCTTAAGCAGGCCTGTTCCAGGCTACCTGATAGGGTATATGCTACTCTCCTGTCTGCCCGGATCGCCTATCTTATATATAGAAGTGATTTAAGCTGTTCTGGTAGCTGCAGGTAGCGCCAAGGCATTGTGCTTGTGTGATTTATCATTTTACGTTCAAGTAATCCTGTACTCTTTTGTACAGACTTTCTTATATCCTTGTACTCTTACACACTTAATTTTTTATTTACTTATCTTCATGTAATTTTATTTCTCTGCACGTTGATTTACAAACAATCTTATTTCTTTAATTACTTGCTTATCTGTAAACATAATTCCTTAATTGCCTAAGTACATGTATTTATATTTATATGTATTTATGAATGCTTGTACGAGTACAGATATAATGATAATACAATATGAAAAATAATGCAAGCCAGTAATATTACAATATAATATGTAAACACAATTACATAATTACAAGGCTACACAAAACGTGCCTTTATTTTAGAGGGTTTCTGGTTGAAAAAAGATGGAAAGGATTGCTCTTGGGGATTGTTATGTGCAGCCATGGAGAGCAGCTGCATGAATGGCCAATATTTGAAAAAAGATACAAGAAAACGAAACATTATAATTGCAAAATTACTAGTAAATAAGAAATTATAAATGTATAGAAACAAGAATACAATGAATTATAAATGAAAACAATTATGATTTCAAACAATCATAAAAGAAAATAAATATAATTGAATGATTATATGTTTACATATTTGTGGAATTACAAAGACACAAGAAAACCAATAATCAAATTTGCAAAAATACATACAAATGTATATAATGAATTCGTTGGTTTTGTTCTGTACAAAAAAGAGAGAGTAAAGAAATGAAAGCAAAAAAGATTGCCATAGCTAACCAAAAGGGTGGTGTCGGTAAAAGTACGACGGCCATCAACATTGCAGATGCCCTGAAGCGCTGCGGATATGAGGTGCTCCTGGTGGATTTGGACCCTCAGTGCAATTCTACGAACAGTTTTCACGCAGAAATTGAAGATTGTAACACGTTATACGATGTCATGACCGGTGCTGTGAAGGCTGCGGATGCCATCCAGAAGACTGAGATGGGAGACATTATTGCGGGAGATCACCTTCTTTCCGGCGAAGAAAGCAAATTTATGAGTAAGCCCGGTGCTTATTCTATCATCAAAAGAAGCCTGAAGCCAATTGAAGAGCAATATGACTTCATTGTTTTTGATACGCCTCCCAACCTGGGGATTTATATGCTGAATGCTCTGGTGGCTGCAGATGGCGTCATCATTCCGATCAAGGCTGAGAAGTACGCGATCGACGGTCTTTCCGAGCTGATCAAATCCATCAATGAGGTGGTTGAAACGGAGAATGAGGATCTGAAGATCTACGGAGTCCTCATGACGGCATACGACAAACGAAATGCATTAGATAAAGAAATGTTCAGAAGATTGCCTGAAGTGGGAGAGCAGAACGGATTTAAGGTGTTTGATACACCGATCAGGATCTGTCAGACCATCAAGGTTGCACAGGCAGAAGAGGTTTCATTGTTCGACAAGGATTCCACCAGCACGGGCGCAATTGACTATGTTGATCTGATCAAAGAGATCTTGGGGGTATAATCAATGGCAGCAACGAAAAAAGGATCCAAGCCCGACCTGTTTTCGGGCCTTCAGAAGGCAAAGGCAGTAGAGAAGAAAGAGCCTGCAGTACAGGCAAAGCCGGTAGTGGAAGAGCCAGCACCTGTAGCAAAAGCTCCGGTAAAAGAAGAGACCAAGGAAGAGAACTTCCGTACAAAAGAGGTGCAAGCAGAAAAACCTGCTCAGCCAGAGGCCAAGTCCGAACAAAAGGTAGAGGAACAGCCGAAAGCGGCGGAAATTCTTGAGGTTCCGGAAATCAATGTACCGGCTCCCGAACCTGCAAAGGCAGAAACTTCTGTACAAAAAGGAGAGACCCCTATCGTACAGCCCATCAGTCCTGCAGCGGCTCCCAAAAAACGCGGAAGAAAGGCTGCGACACCCACGGGGGATACGGAAGAGATCTGCCGTCAGACTTACTATTATACATATGAAGAAATGGCAGCGATCAAGACAGTGGGATTCCTGGAGGACAGAACCCATTCCGAGATCGTCAGAGAATTGATAGATTACGCACTGGAGCAGAAGTACCCCGGCCTGCTGGGAAGAGCGGATGTGCTGAAGAAGGCCGAGAATCTGAGAGAGAAGATCAAAAACAGACAGTCCATAGATGACTGAGCAAGCGGCGCCTTCGGGCGCCGCTTTTATATTCCAAGTCTGAAAACAAACTCAGAACAAAAGCGCCCGGGAACCGCAAATAGTTGTTTGAGAACAGGCATAAAAATGGTAAAATAGAAAGAGCGAGCTGAAAGCAAAATATAAAATATCGGCCGCTATTCTAAAGGAGAGTCCATGGATATCAGCACTAAGATCGCACAGGAATTAGGAGTCAAGAAAAGTCAGGTAGACGCAACCATTGAACTGATCGACGGAGGAAATACCATTCCTTTCATTGCCCGCTACCGCAAGGAGGCAACCGGCGCGTTAAACGACGAGCAGCTCAGAAATCTGTATGAGCGACTCACATACTTAAGAAATCTGGAAGAAAAGAAGGTCAGTATTATCAATGCGATTGATGAGCAGGGTAAGCTGACGGATGAACTGAGAAAGAAGATTGAAGAGGCGGAGAAACTGGTCACTTTGGAGGACCTGTATCGCCCTTATAAACAGAAGAAAAAGACCAGAGCTACGGCGGCAAAAGCAAGAGGCCTGGAACCCCTGGCCGAGTTTATTCTGGCGCAGAAGACGCAGGAGCCTGTTGAAAACGAAGCGCAGAAGTATGTTACCGGCCCTATCACCCCCGCTTCCGATTCCAAGGAAGATAAGGTCAAAGCAGAGGAGAAGCAGGTTTTGGATGTGGCGGCTGCCATTGCAGGTGCAAAAGACATCCTGGCGGAGATCTTCTCCGACGATCCGGACAACAGAACCTTTATCAGAAAGCTGACGGAAGAGGAAGGAAAGATCGTATCTTCCGCTAAGGATCCGAGCCAGAAGACCGTATATGAGAATTACTATGAATATGAAGAGCCCATTCGCAAGGTCGTGGGCCACAGAATCCTGGCGCTGAACCGCGGTGAGAATGAGAAGGTCCTTACCGTGAAGTTGGTAGCTCCTGAGGAGCGGATCCTGCAGCTCCTGGAGAACAAGATAATCACAGAGGATAATCCGTACACCACGCCCCTTTTGAAAGAGGCCATTGCAGACGGATATGACAGATTGATAGCACCTGCTATTGAAAGGGAAGTAAGAGCAAACCTTACCGATAAAGCAGAAGACGGAGCCATTGATGTCTTCGGAAAGAACCTCCGCCAGCTTCTTATGCAGCCGCCCATTGCCGGCCAGACTGTCCTGGGATGGGACCCTGCATTCAGAACCGGATGCAAGCTTGCGGTTGTGGATCCTACCGGAAAAGTATTAGATACAGTTGTTATTTATCCTACGGAGCCCCAGAACAAAGTTGAGGAATCCAAGAGGATCGTTAAGAACCTGATCAAGAAATATCACATCAGCCTGATCTCTGTGGGTAACGGAACCGCATCCAGAGAGTCCGAGCAGGTGATCGTTGAAATGCTTCACGAGATTCCTGAAGCAGGCGTGAAATATGTGATCACGAATGAGGCCGGAGCTTCCGTGTATTCTGCCAGCGCACTGGCAACGGAGGAGTTTCCCAATTTTGATGTGGGACAGAGAAGCGCTACTTCCATCGCAAGAAGACTGCAGGATCCTCTGGCAGAGTTGGTGAAGATCGACCCTCAGTCCATCGGTGTGGGTCAGTACCAGCATGATATGGATCAGAAAAAACTCAGTTCCGCATTGGAAGGCGTGGTGGAGGATTCCGTGAACCTGGTTGGCGTTGATCTGAACACCGCTTCCGCTGCACTTCTGAAGTATGTGTCCGGTATCAGCTCCGCCATCGCCAAAAATATCGTGGTATACCGTGAGGAAAACGGATCCTTCGAGAGCAGAGCACAGCTGAAAAAGGTTCCGAAACTGGGACCCAAAGCTTTCGAGCAGTGCGCCGGATTCCTGCGTGTAAGAGACGGCAAGGAGCCCCTGGACAATACGGGTGTGCATCCCGAGTCTTATGAAGTAGCCAAGAAGATCCTTAAAAAGATCGGGTGTGATTTTAACGATGCCAAGGCCATCGAGGCCTTTGAAAAGAGCATTTCCGACAAGGCGGCACTGTCTGCAGAGCTGGGTGTCGGCGAGCTGACCCTGACCGATATTCTGCACGAACTGGAGAAGCCCGGTCGTGACCCCAGAGAGGAGATGCCTCAGCCTGTTCTTCGTTCCGACGTTTTGGATATGAAGGATCTGAAGCCCGGAATGATCCTGAAGGGAACGGTCCGCAACGTTATCGACTTCGGTGCCTTCGTGGACATCGGCGTTCATCAGGATGGACTGGTCCATATTTCCCAGATCACGGACCGCTACATCAAGCATCCTCTGGAGGTGGTATCCGTCGGTGATATCGTAGAGGTGAAGGTTCTGGGGGTTGATCTGGAGAAGGAGAGAATCTCCCTGACCATGCGTCTGGAGGAAGCACCTGCCGCAGAGAAAAGATCCGAGGGTGGAAAGCGCCCCGAAGGAGCAAAGAAGCAGGGCGAAAACAGAAAACCCGGAGATCGAAACGGCAGATCGGATAACCATTCCGGAAAGAATCAGAATTTCGGACAAAAAGGCAAGGACAGACCTGCCGGCGGCCGGAAGGACGATTTTGCCCCCGGTACCATCGGTTATATGATGATGCACAAAAACGACAAGAAGAAGTGATGAAGATCAGTGCATTGAAAGGAAACAGGAAATGAACCCGTCGAACATTATGAAGGCCATGGAGCTGAAGGGTAGATTCGAAAGGAATCATCCGAAGGTGGTAAGCTTCTTTCAGAAGGAAGTCTTCAGCGGTATCCCCGAAGGAACTGTGGTGGAGATCACTATTACCAAACCCGGACAGGAGCCCGTCACCTCAAATATGAAAGTCACCGCCGATGACCTGGAGATGGTAGACACCCTCAAAAATCTCGGTGTCTGACAAAGAGAGGATACATAACGACTGATATGAAAAAGAAAATGTTATGGGTGATCCTTTGCCTGGCTATGTATGCAGCGGTTTTGGCAGGGTGTGCACAAAAGGAAGAGCCGGCGGAACCTCCGGTGCTTTCCGAGATTGCAGAACCCATTGCGGAATTGCCCACCGAACCCGCCGCGGAGGAGCCCGTGGTATCGGGATCCTCCGAAGGTCTGGCAGAGGCCCCGGAAACGCCTGCCGAAGGTGAGGATCTTGCCCCGGAAGAGAGTGACAGTGAACAGACTTCGGAGGAGGAGATCCCTTCCGAACCTGAGGAAGTGGAGGAGACTCCGGAGGTCCCCGTGGATCCGGTTCCCGAGGAGCCGAGTACGGAACCCACCCCCCAGCCGGCAAACGGCTACATCATCGCCATCGATCCTGGTCATCAGAAGACCGGAAACAACGAAAAAGAACCCATCGGCCCCGGCGCCAGTGAGATGAAAGCAAAGGTCTCCAGCGGTACCAGGGGTGTTTCCACCGGAATCGCAGAGTATGAGCTCACCCTGACGGTAGGCCTGCAGTTGAGAGATGAACTGGTAAACAGAGGCTACACCGTGGTGATGATCCGGGAAACAAATGATGTGAACATCAGTAACAGCGAGCGTGCGGCAATTGCGAACAACGCAGGAGCAAACGCATTTATAAGACTTCATGCGGACGGCTCGGAGAGCGCGGATGCCAGAGGAGCGATGACCATTTGTCAGACGTCGTCCAACCCGTACAACAGCGCCTATTACGAGCAGAGCAAATCCCTGTCAACGGCAGTCCTCGACGCTTTCGTTGCAGCTACCGGCTGTAAAAAGCGGAACGTCTGGGAGACCGATACCATGAGCGGGATCAATTGGTGCACGGTTCCTGTAACCATTTTGGAAATGGGATTTATGACCAATCCGACGGAGGACGAACTGATGGCCTCGGCGGATTACCAGGAAAAAATGGTACAGGGGATAGCTGATGGAATTGACGCCTTTTTAGGCAAATAAGGAGGGAGAACCAGAATGAACAGTAACATGAACGAACTGATGCAACAGATCTACAACTACGCGAATACATCCGGTGGCAGTGTAAACTACATCACCAATCTGTATTCCACCGCAATGGCAATCCTGACCATTGTGGGAACCTGGATGGTCTTCAACAAGGCCAATGACAACGGCTGGGCAGCCATCATTCCTTTTTACAGAGAGTATGTTATGGCGCGCATCGCCGACAAGAAGAATGCTTTCTGGGGATATCTGATCTCTACGATCATTGCATTCTTCGGATGGATCGCTTTTGTCGTATCTCTGGTGGTGGTATTCCTCCAGCTGATCGGCACCGGTATGTCTTTTGCCGGAATTGACGATTCTTCTTATGGCATGATCGGTGTCATGACAATTTCTTTGCTCATCGCCGGCATTGCGAGCCTGGTACAGTTTATTGTCAAGATCATCCTGTATGTGGGTCTTACCAAGAACTTTGGATTGAACGGCGGTTGGGTCGTAGGCCTGATCTTCCTGCCCGGCGTGTTCTTCCTGATCATGGGTGTGTCTGATAACATCCGTTATATTGCCGGTGCTCCTGCGTATACTACCGCAGCACCTACCGCTCCTTACGGCGATCCCGTTTACGGCAATCAGGCATTTTCCAATCCTACCACCAATACCTACGGAGCAGCACCCACGGATTCTCAGCCTCAGGCTACCGATCCTAACGCATCCGCAGGACAGAACAACTCTACCGATAATCCTTACATGAACTGATCGTAATCCCCGGACTTTTGCCAAAATAGGGACTATTGTTTGGGGAAGGTGTGTGGAATGAGCGACCGGGTGATCTTTCATGTAGATGTCAATTCAGCTTTTTTATCCTGGTCCGCCCTCAAAGCATTGGAGGAGGATCCGGATTCCGTTGATCTTCGGACAATCCCGTCCGCTGTGGGCGGGGATGTCCGTACTCGGCATGGGATCATTACGGCGAAATCCATTCCCGCCAAAAAGTACGGCATTGAGACCGGTGAACCGGTGGTGAAAGCCCTGCAGAAGTGTCCTGACCTGGTACTGGTTTCATCGGATTTTACTACCTACAAAAAATGCTCTGCCGCCTTTATGGAAGTGCTATATCGCTACAGCGATACAGTGGAACAGGCTTCCATTGATGAGGCGTATGTGGATATGACCGGCAAAGAGAGCGATTTTGCTGAGGAGATTGCGGCAGGAAATCCATTTCCCGTTTGCGCCGCCGAAAAACTCAAGGCCGAGATCAGAGACGCTCTGGGTTTTACGGTGAATGTGGGCGTATCCGACAATAAGCTTCTGGCAAAGATGGCCAGTGATTTTACCAAGCCGGACCGGGTGCATACCCTGTTCCCGGAAGAGGTCCCCGAAAAAATGTGGGCCCTTCCCATTGAAAAACTCTTTGGCTGCGGTGGCAAAACTTCCGCGAGGCTCAGAGAAGTGGGGATCAAGACCATCGGAGATGCGGCCGCTTCCGACCTGATCTATCTTCAAAAGTTGTTGGGAGACAGGTCCGGAGAGTACATTTACGCTGCGGCCAACGGCTGGGGCAGTACCAATGTATGCTCCGAAACCGATGCGGCAAAAAGCTACTCCAACGAGCGAACTACCTCCGTTGACATTACCCCATTAAACTACGACGAGTTGGGGCGTTCTCTTCTGAAAGATCTGTCGGAGCGTGTTTCCGGCAGAATGAAAAAGGACGGCGCCCGGGGGAAAACGGTCTCTGTATCCATAAAGACCTCCGGCTTCCGCAGGCACTCCAGGCAGACGGTTTTGAGTGAAGCAACGGATGACCCTGAGATCATTTATCAGACGGTGGATAGGTTGCTGAACGATCTACTGTTTCAGCACGCGGGCCTTTTTGATCAGGGTGACGGTATCCGCCTCATCGGCGTAGGGGTGACGGGCTTGGAGGACAGTCCTTTTCATCAGATGGACATCTTCCAGTGGATGAAAGAAGACGAGATCCGAAAGGAAGAGGCCGTCAAAGAAGAAAAAAAGCGTAATTTACAGGACATGCTCGACAAAGCAAACGGCCGTTATGGAAACGGAACGATACGGAAGGGCATGTAAGAGAAAGGCATTTCTATGGAAACAAAGGTTTTGGCCCTGTCCTTTGATGACGGACCCAATACCACCATCACTCCTCAGATCCTGGACATTCTGGAGGAGTATCATTGCCCTGCCAGCTTTTTCCTCATCGGAGAGAACATCAAAGGAGAAGCTGTCGATGTGGCCAAAAGGGCTCTCGCCATGGGGTGTGATATCTGTAATCATTCCTTTACCCATAAGCCCATGACCGAACTGACGCCGGAAGAAATTAAGGAAGAGATTGAGAAAACCGATGAGCTGATTCAATCAATTACGGGTGATATTCCAATCTTTTTCCGTCCTCCTTACATCAATGTGGATGACTACCTTTACGATCATGTGGATAAGGTTTTCATCTGCGGCGCAGGTTGTGAGGACTGGGTTCCGGAGGTGCCTGCTTCTGCCAGGATCGAGAAGACACTTCAGCAGGCGTGCGACGGCATGATCTTCCTTTTCCACGACAGCGAAGGAAATGACGCTACCGTGGAGACCATGAAAGTGATCATTCCGGAGCTTCAGAGCAGAGGCTTCGAGTTCATTACCGTTTCAGAGATGTTTCGCAGGAAGAACGTACCGCTGGACACGAAGAAGCACGAGATTTTCACCATCTTGTAAGTGATGGATGAAGCCCGAAAGGGGGATGCTCATGCGGGAAGATATCAATATGCAGGTAACGCAGCCGTTTGAGAAGGATGGCAAGCGATACGCCTTTGTCCAATTCTCCGACGGAGAGAATTGCAGCGCCGAGGGCCGGATCCCCGAGTGTAAGATCCTTTCTTCCAAGGGATTTACGGAAGACGAGGTGGAGGCGTTGGAACACTATATGGAAGAAAACCTGGCGAAGATCAAGAAAATGGCGGCCGGAGTCAGGCTTTTAGATGCGTTCATGAAGTGATAGCAAAATAACAATTGTTACTGAAAAAGGAGGGCTTATGGTCACTGTAAATCGTCAAAAAGTAGCTTTGATCGGATGTGGTTTTGTTGGCTCTGCCTCTGCTTTTGCATTGATGGAAAGCGGTCTTTTCTCCGAAATGGTTTTGATCGATGCAAATACCGCCAAAGCCGAAGGAGAGGCTTTGGATATTTCCCATGGCCTGCCCTATGCGCAGCCCATGGACATCTATGCGGGTACCTATGATGATATTACCGACGCTTCCATCGTGGTGATCAGTGCCGGTGCGAACCAGAAGCCCGGCGAGACCAGACTGGATCTGGTGAAGAAAAACACGGCCATTTTCAAGAGCATTATCCCTGAGCTCAGCAAGCGGGATTTCCAGGGCATCCTCCTGATCGTGGCAAATCCCGTTGATATCCTGACCTATGTGGCGAAGGAAATCTCCGGATTCCCGGAGAATCGTGTCTTCGGTTCCGGTACCGTACTGGATTCCGCAAGACTTAAATACCTCCTGGGCGAGCATCTGGGAGTGGACAGCAGAAGCGTTCATGCCTTTGTCATCGGCGAGCATGGTGACAGCGAGATCGTTGCCTGGTCCAGCGTGAATGTATCCGGTGTGCCGCTAAGCCAGTTCTGCGAGCTGCGCGGATACTTCGAGCACGAGGCATCCATGGACAGGATCGCAGAGGATGTCAAAAACAGCGCATATAAGATCATCGAGAAAAAACAGGCTACCTATTACGGTATCGCCATGAGTGTTCGCCGCATTTGTGAAGCCATTATCCGGGATGAAAAATCCATTCTTCCCGTATCTACCATTCAGCACGGAATGTACGGCATCGAAGGCCTGTCCTTAAGTATGCCGGCCGTGGTGGGTGAGCATGGCGTGGAGACCCAGGTTCCCATTCCTCTGAATGAGGAAGAGCAGGCTGCCCTTCGTGCTTCTGCGGAAGCTCTCAAAAATGTCATCGCAGAATTGGATCTTGGTTAACATAACTCCACAAAGCGACGTGAAAGAAATATTGCAAAATAGACAAAACACCCGCTTTGTTTTTGGCTAATTTTTCAAAGTTTTCCACTCGAAAATTCGCAACCCCCTGTGGTTGCGGGGCGCAAACACAATATCTAGTTGCAAGATTTCATTCATGCAACTAGATATTGAATTGTGTAAATTGCAGGAACAAAAAGCAAATAGGACTAGTTTCCTATTGGCATTATATCAAAGGAGTATTATATGAAAGCACCATTTTCCACCTATCTGAATGATCAGACACCTTTCTTCCGGGAAATCGTGTCCGATCTTTCTTCGTTCTATGAGTATGTCAGCTTGCTGGCTACAGACTCTGTCGGCTTCCGGCTTTCTCTGTCTCAGCGAAGAAAAATCGTATCCGGGTCCAATATGACCACGGAGAGAGGCGTGGTTGTCCGCGTGAGCAGATACGGCCTCTACAGTGAGTTCGCCTTCAACGCACCGGAGGACATTTGTCCCAGGGACAGCGTTCAGGGGGATGTCACCGCCTACGCTAAGGCAGTTTCCGCAAAGATCCGTGAGAACCTTGAGGCGCAACTCCGACTGCTGGCAAGAACCAAGTCCGAGATCTACGAGACCGGCGTCCTTGCAGATGAGCCCCTGGAACTTTTTGTCGAGAAAGAGACGGAGCGTCTTCCCGAAAAGGAGGATATGTCCGCACTGATCGATTACTGCAACGGCCTTTCCACCAGAGGAATGGAGTGCATCGAAGGCGCACTGGATGTGATCGTCAACGGATCCTCCACCCACATCAACAAGCTGTTCCTGACGAAGAACCGCTTCCTGAGACAGTCCTATGTATACACGGAGTGCTCCATGGCTTCCTATGCACGGAATGAGGAGGGAGAGGTCAAGACCATCTACCTCGGAAAATCAGGCTGTAAGGGTCCCGAGACCTTCAGCGAGCTGGACGAGTGCGTGGACGAACTGGCAAAGATCATGAAGGATACCCTGAAGGCGGGCAAGATCGTTCCCGGCGAGTATGAGATCATCACATCTCCCGAGGTGACCGGACTCATCGCCCATGAGGCCTTTGGTCACGGCGTTGAGATGGATATGTTCGTGAAAAAGAGAGCGCTGGGTGCAGAGTACCTGGACAAGCGCATCGGTTCCGACCTGGTGACTATGCACGAGGGCGCACTTTGCGACAACAGCGTGACTGCCTATGCCTTCGACGATGAGGGCGTTCTGGCAGGAGATGTGACCGAGATCGAGAACGGCATCCTGCGTACCGGTATCTGCGATGCCCTGGCTGCAGTCCGCCTCGGCGTGCAGCCCACCGGCAACGGAAAGAGAGAAAACTACGGCCACAAGGTTTATACCCGTATGACCAATACCATTTTTGACTCCGGTTCCTCCACCAAAGAGGAGATGATCGCCTCCGTCAAGGACGGCTACCTCCTGGAAGGCATGGAGAGCGGTATGGAGGATCCCAAGCATTGGGGTATCCAGTGCATCGTCGCCCGCGGTTACGAGATCAAGGACGGCAAGCTCACCGGAAATGTGGTGGCTCCCGTTGTCATGACGGGCTATGTCCCCGATCTGCTGGGCAATGTTTCCATGATCAGCAACGACAGATGCGTCTACGGAAACGGCGGATGCGGAAAAGGACATAAAGAATGGGTTAAGGTCGCAGACGGCGGCCCGTACCTGAAAACGAAGGCGAGGTTGGGATAATGCTGAACTATATCAAAGAAAAATTGCAGGCAATGCACTGCGATGCATATGAGATTACCGAGAAAAAAGTGACCGGATGGGAGTTCTATTTCATCCGCCACAAGCTTGACCAGAACAGAGTCAAGGAAGAAACCACCATCACCGTATCTGTATACAGATCTCTGGAGGATGGAAAATTCCTGGGCAAGGCTACCGGAGAGATCTTCCCCACCGCTTCCCGGGAGGAGGTCGACAAGACCCTGGAGGATCTGTACTATCAGGCATCCCTGATCAAGAATCCTTACTATACTCTGACGGACAAACCCCTTCCCGAGACCGAGAAGATCGTGGAAGTGGACGTGGACAAGATTGCGGAAGATTTTGTCACTCTGATGAAGGAAATCCCCGAAACCGAGGATAAATTCCTGAATTCCTACGAGATCTTCGTGAATCGTGTCGAGCAGTACATGATCAATTCCAACGGCATCGAGTACCGCTGCACCTATCCTCAGTCCATGCTGGAGTATGTGGTAAACGCCCGGAACGGGGAACATGAGATCGAGCTGTACCGCATCGGCGACAGCGGATCCTGTGACAAGGAAGGCCTGAAGAAAGAGATCATGCGCACCATGAATTTTGGTGTGGATCGTCTGAAGGCAGTGCCTACTCCCAAGATGGAGAGCATTCCCGTGCTGCTTTCCACCGATGTGGCAACCCTGGTGTACGAGTACCTGGGAGCCCAGACCAACGTAGGATTGAAGTACATGAGAGTCTCCGAGTGGGAGATCGGCAAGCCCATCAGCGAAGAGCTTCGCGGCGACAAGGTCAGCATCAAAGTCCTGCGTAATCTTCCTAATTCCTCCAAGAATTTCGATGTGGACGCAGAAGGCTCCTACATCCAGGAGAGATACCTGATCCGTGACGGCGTGGTGGAAAGCTACAACGGCGCCCGCCAGTTCAGCCAGTATCTGGGCCTTGAGGACAATTCCATCATCTACAATGCCCAGGTATCCGGAGGAACCCGTTCCGCAGAAGAACTGCGCAGCGGCGATTATCTGGAGGTTGTGGAGTTCTCCGATTTCTCTGTGGATGAAATGGGCGGAGATATCGCAGGCGAGATCCGTCTCGGATACCTGCATAAGGACGGCGTGACCACCATCGTCACCGGCGGCTCCGTTGCAGGAAACATGGAGGATGCGCTGAAGGATATGACCTTCTCCAAGGAGACGACACAGTATGACCGCTATGTGATCCCTGAGGTTACCTGCCTCAAGAACCTGAGAATCACAGGTGTTGTTTAATCTCTGAGGAGACGGTTTTGGCAAAATATCGGTACGACAATTACATTTTTGACCTGTACGGGACCCTCATCGACATTCACACCGATGAGGGCACCCCGCTCTTCTGGAAGCAGATCGCGGCACTGTATAAAGTCTATGGTGCAGATTACGCACCCGCAGAACTACGGAAAACCTACATCCGCTACTGCAAAGAAGCCGAAGAAGCTCTTCGCGCGCAGTCCGGTTATCAAAGAGTGGAGATCTGCCTGGACGATGTGTTTGTGCGGCTCCTGAAAGAGTGTGAGCATCCCCGGACCATCGGGCACACCGTAGGAGGAAAGCAGCTTTGGCAGCTTTCTCCGGAAGAGCTGCGGGATTGCGGATGGCTCTATGACATCGCCAATACCTTCCGCACCCTTTCCAGAACGAAACTCCGTGCCTTCCCCGGAACGGCGGAAATGCTGGAGAACCTGAAAAAAGCAGGAAAGAAGGTTTACCTTTTATCCAACGCACAGGCCATCTTTACCAGACCTGAGATCGAGCAGGTTGGACTCATGCCCTATTTTGACGATGTCTTCATTTCTTCTGAGGAAGGAATCAAGAAGCCGGAACCGGATTTTCTGCGCAGACTTATGCAGAAACATGATTTGAAGTCGGAAAAGTCACTTTTTACCGGAAATGACATTGCCGCAGATGCAGGGATTGCTCTCAGTTGTGGGCTGAAGTGCAATTTCTACAACACGGATCACCTTTCCGAAACAAAGCTGAAAAAACAGATCGACGCGGTGGTTTCGGCCAATCCGGGGGCAGAGGCTTCGGATATTGTGATCAATCCCAAAGCCGCCTGCATCTTCTAAGCACAGATTTGAAGCAAATAGGAAACGAAAAGGCTCCTGACCGGGACAAAAATCATGGTCAGGAGCGCTTTTTAGTTTACATAATTTATCCAATTTCCCGGATCCGCTCTACGATATTCTTTCGGATCCGGGATGAATTCTTACAGTTTTGAAAGATTTGACGGATTTACCGCTTCAGATAGATCTGAAATTCCGAACCTTCTCCGGGTTTGGACTTAACCTTGA
>JAEETA010000074.1 GCA_016286555.1 Lachnospiraceae bacterium
GGCTCTTGTAGGAAAAATAATTACCGGGAACAAGCAGGGGGTACCTCGGCTCGTTGTCGATCGAGTAGGAGGCGGTCAGTGACCGCCGACCTCTCACACCACCGTACGTACCGTTCGGTATACGGCGGTTCAATCAACTTAACAAGTAACACACCTTACGGTGTAGTAGTCCAGCATAGAGATTAGCCCAAAATCGGCTAATCTCTTGTTGCTTATTGCCTTCTGTACCCATCCGTTATGAGCAAGCCGTGCATAGCGGTCACCGCAGTATGCTATCTTAAAAGCCGCCCAGCGTGGCACATCCAGTTTCATCAAGTTCCTCGCTCTGTTCTGTGGTGTTTTCCAGTGTTTCCAGATACACATACGCATACGATACCTGATATTACTGTCAAGACGCTCACACAGTACTTTCATGCTTCCGATTTTGAAATAGTTAATCCATCCTCGGATAAGCTGGTTCAGCTTCTGCACCTTATAGGCGTTGCTCACACCCCAGCTTCTGCATGTCAGTTTCTTCATCTGTGCTTTGAACTTCGCTACCGCCTTGGGGTGTGGTCTGGCTTTATATCCTTTGGCAAATGAGTCAAAGTAGAATCCAAATCCGAGATACTTAATGCCTTTTGGCTTATCAACCCTGCTCTTTTCGGCGTTCACTTTCAATCCGAGCTTTTCCTCTATAAATCTGGTTACACTCTTCATTACTCGCTCTGCCGCCTGTCTGCTTCCGACCATGATTATTAGGTCGTCTGCATATCGAACGAAATCCAGCCCTCTTGCTTCCAATTCCTTATCCAGCTCGTTAAGCATGATATTCGCTAGTAGTGGTGAAATATTTCCTCCCTGCGGTGTGCCGACAATGGTGTCTTCATACTCATCGTCAATCATCACTCCGCTGACAAGAAACTTCCTAACTACCGATATGACATCTCCGTCTTTTATTGTACGTCCAAAGATAGTCATAAGCTTGTCATGGTCAACCGTGTCAAAGAATTTCGCAAGATCAATGTCCACTATCCAGCTATGTCCATCATTCATCATTTCTAATGCTTTAAGGACTGCCTGTTGCGCACATCGATTAGGTCTGAACCCGTAGCTGTGGTCGTGAAACTGTTCCTCAAAGATAGGTGTGAGCACCTGCGCTACCGCCTGTTGTACAAAACGGTCTACCACTGTTGGTACTCCAAGGTTTCTTACACCGCCATCTGGCTTGGGTATCTCCACCCTGCGAACTGGTTGCGGCTTATACTTTCTTGTCCGCAACTGCTCCTTGATGCTTTCGCCGTTTTCCGAAAGGTATGCACCGAGCTCTTCGACGGTCATACCGTCCACGCCCGCCGCTCCTTTGTTTCTAACGACTTGCAGATATGCCGCATTGAGGTTATCGTTGCTTAGTACCTGCTCCATAAGACTACTTGTGTCCATGCGTTGTTTCCTTTCTGCCCCTTTTGCCCTTGCCGCCTTTGAAGTTATCGACAGACGTTGCTCCGGCTACGAAGTGGAACGTACTTCAACTGATTGATTGTTCAGCCCTTCGCTCCATTCCCATTACAGGAACTTCCTCACTACTATGGCTTCTGCTGACTTCTCACAGTTCGTTGTTACTACGGCTAATGAGACCGCCTGTGAGACCTCCACGCTTAAGGTGCACGCTCTTTCTCCTCATCTACCTGCCACATTTACTGGTACTTCCAGCAACTTTTGGGCTTCATCTCTTACGGCAGACTTACCCGCATTTCCCAGCCTTATATGTGGTTCCTGTTCGTCAGGCCAAGGATTTGCCTACAGCTTCCTTCAGATTCCACCTCACGGTAGACACCCTTGCTGTTCGGCTATGTACTTCGTCGTTGCCTACGCGTACTCGGGACTTTCACCCGTTAGAGCGCGCCCATGGCGCGCAAACCGTAAAAAAGTCCTGCCCGAACCCGGGCAGGACTTTTTTGTGCGCATCCCATGTTTCGTTTTATTTTCCGACGAAAGGCCCATCCTCCGCTTCCGGAGCTTCTTTTCCCGCTTCCGGAGCTGCATCTTCCGCTTCCGAAGACACGACTTCCGCAGCAGCTACTGCGCTTTCTTCCGTCGCCGCGCTCTCCGCTTCCGCCGCCGGCTCCGCACTTCCCTTCATCCTCTTCATGGACCGCTCATCCCTCTTCTTCACGAACCAGGGCAGGATCAACTCTTCATAGACGAAGGTAAAGATCGCCGCAAAGGGAATGGAGAGAAGGATGCCGACCATCCCGAACAGCTTTCCGCCGATGATGATCGTGATCAGGATCCACACGCCGGGCACCCCAAGGGTATCCCCGAAAAGCTTGGGCTTTAACATATAGCCGTCGATCGTCTGCAGGATCACCGTAAAGATCAGGAAGATCAGGGCCTGCACGGGATTGGTCAGGACCAGAATGAAGCCGCCGATGACGGCTCCGATCACGGGACCGAAGGTCGGGATCAGATTGGTGATGGCCACCACCACGGACACCAGCGCGATATAGGGCATGCCAAAGATCGCCATCAGGAGCGCGTTTACCATACCCACGATGATGCCGTCCACCAGATCGTAGCTGATGTACCGGATCAGGATCTTGTGGCAGCGCAGGAAAAAGCGGCTGTTGCGCTCATAAACTTCCGGGCGCAGGATCGAGGAACGCAGCCTGCGGATGCCGTTCACCATGGTCTCTTTGCCGAAGATGAAATAGACCGCCAGGATCAGTCCGATGAGTCCGTTGGCAATCCCCGTTCCCACATCCATCGAGGTAGCCAGCAGCGTCGCCGCCTTCTCGGGCAGGCTCGAAACGATCGAGGTGAGGGAATTCTCCCAGGAGGCCGTGAAATTGCGCGCGTCGATATTGAATCTGCCGGCCAGGGCGATGATGTTGTCCCCGTACTCTTCGAGCTTTGCAATGTAATTGTCGGTATTGGATGCGATGACGGACACGCTCTCCACCACCGAAGGAATCAGCATATTCAGAAGCAGGGTGATGATGGCCGCCAGGAAGATCAGGGCCACCACACCTCCGATCGTATGGCGGATCTTCTCCTTTTTGATCTTCTTAAACCACTTATTCTCAAAATAGACTTCGAGCGGATTCACCAGATAAGCGATCACGGTGCCGGTGATGATCGGTGAAAGCACCGCAAAGGCGTCCTCAAATACACCGAAGATCGTCGCAAGGTTCGTCAGGACCACAAAGAGCAGCACGCCGCTGCAGATGGCAAAGGTATACGCGGCCCATGGTTTGTTCAGCCATTCCGCAATCTTCTTTCTCATGTTTCACTCCTCACTTTTCGCTTGATGTACTACACAGATGTCCGAAGGCTGAGCCCCTTACTATACCGGCGTTTCATCCGCGGGAAGCGGCGTATCCGGCGACGGAGGGGCCGGCTGCGCGTGCGGATCCACCGTCTTTTCGACCTTCTCTTCCTCGCCCTCCTTCGCCTGCAGCTTGTCGACCGCCATACTCAGATAGTGGCTGTCATTGAGCAGGTCATAAACCTGACCGGTATCCACGCCGACGACCTTGGGCCGGTTCGGATACCCGTCAAAATTCTGCACCACCTTCGCGTATTCGATGATCTTCTCTCCATTGTGGAGCTTGACCATGCTTCCGACCGCGAAGATATTGACGCTGCGCATGAAGGTTTTGATGGCTTCCATCTCCAGCTCATCCGTCATCGCCATGATCATCTCGACCGCGACACGCTGGGAAAAGGGATCCTTGTAGGGACGCTTTGTGACAAGCGCATCATAAATATCGGCAACCGCAATGATGCGGGCAAACTTGTGAATCTTCTCGGCGGGGGATCCGACCGGATAGCCACGCCCGTTGAGCTTTTCGTGATGCTGTAGCACGCCGAGCAGGATCGCCTCGGAAAAATTCTGCTTCTCCTTCAGGATCTGGAAGCCGAACAGGGAATGCTGCTTCATCAGGGCGAATTCCTCATCCGTCAGTCGTCCCGCCTTGTTGAGCACCTCATTCGGAATGCGGGACTTGCCGATGTCATGCAAAAGGCCCGCGATGCAAAGCTCTTCCAGCTCTGCGCGGGTGAGCCCGTAATTCTTCCCGAGGAGCATGGACATCGTCGCCACCTCGACACTGTGGCGGAAGGTATAGTCATCGCTCGACTTGAGCATCGTAATATCCATCGCCACCGCGTCATTGCTCAGGACGGCCTTGACCAGCTCCCGCGAGACATTCTGGGACGCTTCCGCGAAATTCTCGGAGTCCGTGTTCGAGAACATATACTGCACGCCCTCTCCCACCTGCTTTAAGACCTCACGGCTGATCTCCACCTTGGGCGCGTCCGCTTTGGTCTCTTTCGCGATATTCTCGATTGCCTTCGCGGACATGTGAAATTCCAGCTCGTCCGGGTCGGGATCTCCCTCACTGACGTAGATGCTGGCGATTCCCTTGGACCGCAAATAGCCTATCTGAAAATCATCCAGATAGGTCCCTTTGACAATCATTTCCTTACCGGTTCTGCTGTCCGTAATCGTCTGGTCGATCCGCATACCGGACTCGAGCGTACGAGTACTGATCAGCTTGCGCTTCACTGCCATCTTTCTCTCCTGTGTGGAAAGTATAATTACTCTCTTATATTATAAACCATTCTTTTCGTCCCTGCAAAGAATCCTGTGCGGCAACCGTGTTTTATTTTACATTCCTTTATGATAGAATAATAGGGATTGTGAACTTAAGGAGTATTTTTCATGAAGGGAACCAAAACCGATTTTTCCGTGGATTCTCCCGCATTTGCATATTTTTACGTTGCGATCCTCTTTTCCTTTTGTTTTCTGGTG
>JAEETA010000039.1 GCA_016286555.1 Lachnospiraceae bacterium
GGCGTTAAGACCGCTATGAAGAAGGTCTATTCCGCAGTTGAGGCCGGCGACAAGGCTGCAGCTACCGCTGAGCTTGCGAATGCTACCAAAGTGATCGAGATGGCTTGCACCAAGGGCGTTTACCACAAGAACAACGCAGCCCGTAAGCTTTCCCAGATTGCCAAAGCAGTAAACACGCTTAACTGATCTCTACAAGATAAACATTCGTAACGCCCCTTACCGTCATGAGGGGCGTTATTTTTGTGCGCAACGAGCCAATGATCCGACATTCATGCCTGCATGAAATGGTGGATCTTTGGCGACTGCGGTAAACCGAAAGACGCAGTCTTGAGTTTTGTGCGCAACGAGCCAATGATCCGACATTCATGCTTGCATGAAATGGTGGATCTTTGGCGACTGCGGTAAACCGAAAGACGCAGTCTTGAGGTTTGCGAAAAGGAAAAAAAATCCCGAACCCTCTCCCACTGCGGAAGGGTCCGGGATCTTCTTTTTTCGGGGATGGAGCAGATCGGTGACGGAGCCGGCCGCGCCGCCTAATTCTGCTTCGGAGGCAACGGTTTCTTATCCAGTCGCTTGTTGATGAAGCGGTCCGTGGACAGGTTCACCTTCACCTGATTGTCTGCCACATAGGTCATGGCAGTGGTGGTGTTGCCGCTCATTCTCTGGTGCAGGTTCACACCGGCGAAAATACCGCCTGCAATGAGGAAGCCGATGATGGCTGCGGGAATGCTGTGCATTGCAAAATACAGGATCAGCGCCAGGATGATGCCTGCCAGCGCGGAGCACAGAAGCACCTTCGTCTTATCAACGGGAGTATCACCCACGATCTTACCGGTCTGACCGTTGATGTAGAAGGGATAATGCTGATCGTGATAGATGTAATCGTATTTCCATACGGGCATCAGTCCGAACTGCACGGACTTGGACTTCACATCCGTACGGCGGTTCGTTGCCTGATTCTCCTGATAGTTGCACTCGGGGCCCTTGGAAAGGGAGTCATTCAGGATGCTGTCCGCACTGGACTGCATGATCTTCTTCGCCCGCTCTTCCAGCGCTGCGGAGGACTGGTTGTACTGCTCCGCATAGAAGCCGCTCAGAAGTCTGCTGTCATAGGGCTGGGTATCATCGTAATTGAAGGGAGCCAGCAGGTCCATGGTGCTGTCAGGCATTGCGTCGGAAGCATCCACGGGAAGTTTTTTGAAGTTCACTCCCAGATTTCTGTGAACGTCGTAATCGGAGCGCTCGGTATACTCGAACTTCTCATCCTTCCAGTTCTTTACATGAGTGCAGACACCGTCAAAAATGAGCTCCGTGTCATAATCATAGAACCAGAAAGGTACATACCATCCCTGCATGCCGTCCAGCTTCGCATCGGAAACCAGATCCTTGGGGACGAATTTCATCTTGCCGAAGCGCTCGCGGATCCGGGTCTTCACCTCTTCCATGCCCACACGGAAGGGTGCGATCATCTTCGGCTGGTAAGAGCCCTCCAGGCGCTCGTCCAGGATCAGATAATTGTCACAGAACGGGCACTTCAGCGCTGAGGTGAACTGCTCCAAAGGCAGCTCGCCTCCGCAGTTCGGACACAGCAGTAGATTGCCGGATTCCGAAGGCAGATAGGGTTCCTCGCAATCCGTTCCTTCGCAGGAAGGACAGAACATCGTTCCCTTTTCGGGACTGTACACAGCGTTGCCGCCGCAGTTCTTACAACGATAAATCATAAGCCTTGCCCCTTTCGTAACAGATTATATAATGACACGAATTGCTTCGTTTCTTCGAAACTCACGCAATTCTACGACCATTCGGAATCCGCAAATTTACTTCGTAAATTGCTTCTTCCTCATGTTCGGGCGGGTCACAAATCCTCAAAGCGATTCATGCAAGCATGATCGCCTTTCGGCTTTTGACCCTGTCTTTATCATATTTTAACAAATCGGAAACGCCAAAACAATGGGGAATCTCGGCACTTCTGTCATAAACACGGGTTGTTTATTGAATTATTGGTTGATATAATGAAATCAGACTTTTTCATGGAGGAAACTAAATGAAGCTAAGGCGTATACTTTCGAGCATACTTGCCCTGTCGCTGTGGGCTGCGCTTCTCACCGGCTGTGGCAACGCCCAGGTCGATGCGGCTCACACACAGACCTTAAGGCTGGCACTTCGTGACGGCACCTATTCCAGTGTCATCCGTTCCTGCCTGCCCGCTTTTGAGGAGCAAACAGGGATCAAGTGCGAAGTCGTGGATCTCTCGGAGGATGATCTTCACAATCTCCTTCTGAACGAGGGGACCAAGAGTTCGCAGTATGATCTGTGCATGGCAGATGCTTCCTGGACATCGCAGCTTTACGCTCAGGGTGCGGTGGCAGATCTCACGGCCCTGGGATACAATCTCGACAACGATATCATCCCGGCCACAACGGCCGTCTCCTACTACGGCGATCACCTCTACCTGGTGCCTTATTACGGTAATGTTACCGTGCTCCTTTACAACAAGGATATCGCGAAGGAAAGCGGCGTGGATCTGAACTCCGATTCCTCCTTCGAGGATGTGGTGAAGGTTGCGGAATACGCTCAGAGCATCGGCAAGGCCGGCTTCCTCTACAGAGGCGATACCGAGAACAATCTGGTGGTAGACTTCCTGCCCTTCCTGCTGACCTACGGCGGATGGGTAGTGGACGAGAGCAATTATCCCACCGTCAATACGCCGGTATTTGTGGAAGCCATGAACGCATATCTGGATCTCATTGAGACCGGTGAGGCAATGGAAAAGTCCACTCTCATCGCATCCATCGAGAACGGTGAAGGCGCTATGGCCATCGGCTGGCCCGGCTGGTACACTCCCACCGAATACTCTCCCGCGAACTACTGCTCCATCTCCGGCAAGTTGGATGAGGACTCCATCTCCTACAACGCCAATGTCTACGGCGTATGGATGCTTGGCATCTGTGAGGGCAGCTCCAAGAAGGAAGCAGCTCTTCAGCTCCTTTCTCACCTGATGGACAAAAACGTCCAGAAGGAAACCGTCAGTATCGGCGGTGTCCCCTGCAGATACTCCAGTCTTCAGGACGAAGCAGTCCTGGCTCAGTATCCTCAGTACGATACCATCTGCGATGCACTCCAGGGCGGAACCTATCGTCCCACCATGGAAAAATGGCCTGACTTCTACACGATCCTGGGCGAGACAATGCGTCAGATCATAAACGGCGAAATCAGCGTGGAGAACGGACTCAACCAGGCACAGAAAGAACTGGAAAGCATCATTAAATGAAATTCATATGAGGGCATAAAAAAGGCTTCCGACTTTCGTCGGAAGCCTTTTTTCATGCTTGCATTAGTAGTTTACGATCTTGCCGAAGTCGGGCTTAAGGCTTGCGCCGCCTACCAGACCGCCGTCGATGTCGGGCTGTGCGAACAGCTCTGCAGCATTGCCTGCGTTGACGGATCCGCCGTACTGGATACGAACGGAAGCTGCGGTAGCATCGTCATAAATCTCAGCGATGCAGTCGCGGATGCCCTTGCAAACCTCCTGTGCCTGCTCGGTGGTAGCGGTCTTGCCGGTACCGATGGCCCAGATAGGCTCGTAAGCGATCACCATGGAAGCAACCTGATCAGCGGAAACGCCAACCAGATCGGACTTGATCTGGAAACGGATCCAGTCCATGGTCACGCCCATCTCTCTCTGCTCAAGGCTCTCGCCGCAGCAAAGGATGGGGGTCAGGCCTGCTTCGAAGGCCTTCTTTACCTTCTTGTTCAGAAGTGCATCGTCCTCTTTGAAGTAATCTCTTCTCTCGGAGTGGCCCAGGATGACATACTTAACGCCGGCATCCTTCAGCATTGCAGCGGAGATCTCTCCGGTGAATGCACCCTTCTCCTCGAAATACATATTCTCTGCGCCTACAGCAACGTTGGTGCCCTTGACAGCTTCCACAACGGGGATGATGTCGATGGCAGGTACGCAATAGACTACGTCAACGGAGTCGCTCTGTACGAGGGGCTTCAGCTCCTCGGCAAGCTTTACTGCCTCGCTGGGAGTCATGTTCATCTTCCAGTTGCCGGCTACGATCTTTCTTCTTGCCATTGTATATTTCTCCTTTTTCTCGATATTCTCGGATTTCTTCGCTTCGCTCCCGAAATCCGAACGTTTTCGCAATATCGATTATTTATCATCAGCTGCAGCAACGCCGGGAAGAACCTTGCCCTCAAGGAACTCCAGGGAAGCGCCGCCGCCGGTGGAAATGTGGCTCATCTTGTCGCCGAAGCCCAGCTGATTAACAGCTGCTGCGGAATCGCCGCCGCCGATGATGGTGGTAGCGTCGGTCTCAGCCAGAGCCTTTGCAACTGCGATGGTTCCTGCAGCCAGAGTAGGATTCTCGAATACGCCCATAGGTCCGTTCCAGACAACGGTCTTTGCGGACTTTACAGCCTCTGCATACAGAGCCTGGGTCTTGGGACCGATATCGCAGCCCTCGCGGTCAGCGGGCATGTTCTGTACGTCATACACCTGAACCTCGACAGGTGCATCGATGGGATCAGGGAACTGAGCGATGGTAACGGAGTCAACGGGAAGCAGCAGCTTCTTGCCCAGCTTCTCAGCCTTGTCCATCATCTCCTTGCAGTAGTCAAGCTTCTCGTTGTCTACCAGGGAGTTACCGATCTCCATGCCCTGTGCCTTCAGGAAGGTATATGCCATACCGCCGCCGATGATCAGGGTGTCGCACTTCTCCAGCAGGTTGTTGATCACGTTCAGCTTGTCTGCAACCTTAGCGCCGCCCAGGATAGCAACGAAGGGACGAACGGGATTCTCAACCGCATTGCCCAGGAAGTTGATCTCCTTCTGCATCAGGTACCCTACAACATTCTCGCCGCCCTTAGCGGTGATGAACTTGGTAACGCCTTCCACGGAAGCATGTGCTCTGTGGGAAGAACCGAATGCATCGCAGACATACAGGTCAGCCAGATCAGCCAGCTCCTTGGAGAACTGCTCGCCGTTCTTGGTCTCCTCAGCGCCGCGGAAACGGGTGTTCTGCAGCAGGACCACATCGCCTTCCTTCATAGCTTCCACAGCCTTGGTAGCTGCTTCGCCGGTCACATTGTAATCGCCGACGAAAACAACTTCCTTACCCAGCTTCTCGCTGAGTCTCTTAGCAACGGGAGCCAGGGACTCACCCTCGTTGGGGCCATTCTTAACCTTGCCCAGGTGAGAGCAAAGGATGACCTTGCCGCCGTCACCTATCAGCTTCTGAATAGTGGGAAGTGCTGCAACGATTCTGGTCTCGTCGGTGATCTCACCGTTCTTCAGAGGTACGTTGAAATCGCAGCGGACGAGAACTCTCTTGCCCTTTGCGTTGATGTCATCTACAGACTTTTTGTTTAATCCCATAATGATCTCCTTATGTATTTTCTAACTTAAAAAGGGTCCGGTCCTCGGACCGGACCCTCATAGGTCTGTGATCAGTCAGATCAGCCAAGCTCAGAGAAGTACTTAATGGTACGAACCATCTGAGAGGTGTAGCTGTTCTCGTTGTCATACCAGGAAACAACCTGAACCAGGCTGTTGCCGTCGTCCATCTTGCTAACCATGGTCTGGGTAGCATCGAAGATGGAGCCGTAGGTGGAACCAACGATGTCGGAAGAAACGATCTCGTCCTCGTTGTAATCGAAGGACTCGGTCTTTGCAGCCTTCATAGCAGCGTTGATGCCTTCCTTGGTAACCTCACCCTTAACAACTGCAACCAGGATGGTGGTGGAGCCGGTAGGGGTAGGAACGCGCTGTGCGGAGCCGATGAGCTTGCCGTTCAGCTCGGGGATAACCAGGCCGATAGCCTTTGCAGCGCCGGTGCTGTTGGGAACGATGTTGCAAGCGCCTGCGCGGGATCTTCTCAGATCACCCTTTCTCTGAGGGCCGTCAAGGATCATCTGGTCGCCGGTGTATGCGTGCACAGTGGTCATGATACCGCTCTGGATGGGAGCGAAATCATTCAGTGCCTTAGCCATGGGAGCCAGGCAGTTGGTGGTGCAGGATGCAGCGGAGATAACCTGATCTTCGGGCTTCAGAGTGTCATGGTTTACATTGTATACGATGGTAGGAAGATCGTTTCCTGCAGGAGCAGAGATAACAACCTTGCGGGCACCAGCGTTGATGTGTGCCATGGACTTCTCCTTGCTGGTATAGAAGCCGGTGCACTCCAGAACGACGTCAACCTTCAGCTGTCCCCAAGGAAGGTTGTTTGCGTCTGCCTCCTTGTAAATGGTGATGGTCTTGCCGTTTACGGTGATGCTGTCCTCGCCAGCCTCTACAGAGTCAGCATACTTATACTTACCCTGGGAGCTGTCATACTTCAGCAGGTGTGCAAGCATCTTAGGGGAGGTCAGATCGTTGATAGCAACAACCTCATACCCTTCTGCGTCAAACATCTGTCTGAATGCAAGACGACCAATACGACCGAAACCGTTAATTGCAACTCTTACTGCCATGTTTCAAATCCTCCTAGATTTTTTCTTTTTCCAACCTGACCGAATCCGAAAAACACCCGAAAAACGGCGCAGATTGTCAAATTTTTGTCAGCGAGTTTATTTTACAGAATTCTAAGGTATAATTCAAGTCAGAAAGACAAAAATACACAAAAAAAACAAAATGAGACGGACAAAATCAGCAAAGGAGGAGCTTATGTCAATCAAAGCCGACTGCCACCTGCACACATGCCATTCCGCGGACAGCACCGCCACCATGGAGGAAATGATCGCCGCCGGCATCGAAGCCGGTCTGGATACCATGTGTTTTACGGAACACAATGACTTTAACTACCCCGAAACCGAGGAAGGTCCCGGAGAGCGCTGGCACCTGAACGTGGACTCCTACCTCTACGAACTCCTCTCCCTGCGGGAAAAATACGCCGATCGCATCAAGGTCCTCTTTGGCATCGAGATTGGACTCCAGACCTCCTGCATGCGGGAAAATGCGGTGCTGGCCAAGTCCCACGACTTCGACTTCATCATCGGTTCCTCCCATCTGCTGGGGGGCGAGGATCCCTACTATCCCGCCTACTGGGAGGGAAAGGACCCGAAAGCCGTGATCCGGGCCTATTTTGATGAGGAGCTTCTGAACATCAAAAAGACCGGCAACTTCGATGTTTACGGCCATCTTGACTACATCGTCCGCTACGCGCCGGAGCGGGAGGCAATCTACACCCCCGCAGACTACACGGATATCGTGGACGAGATCCTGCTGGCCCTCATCGAGAAGGAAAAAGGACTGGAGCTCAACACCGGGAGCCTGAAATCCGGCATGGCGGAGTTCCATCCCTGCAAGGCCATTCTGAAGCGTTACCGGGAACTGGGGGGTGAGATCCTTACCATCGGTTCCGATGCTCACTCTCCCGACCGCGTGGCTCAGGGATTCGAGCGCGCTGCCGAGGTAGCGAAGGACTGCGGTTTCGGATATTATGCGGTTTACGAGAAGCGAACCCCCGAATTCCGGAAGCTGTAATTTGGCCCCGACCACGCAGGACAACTTCCTTTCAAGCCCATGCGATACTTTCTCATATTGCGACACAAAAGGCGCCCGTGTGGGCGCCTTTTCCATACTCTCTACGTCTTGTTATTCAACTTTATTTGTCCGCCTGATCTTTCCGAACCCGCCGAAACGTAGGCTTCCCGTAGGCATCCGTGTCCTTCACGTACACATACTCCGATTCCCCGGACTCGGCCTTTTCCCGGCTCTCCCGCAGCACTGCCTCGATCTGCTCATCGGTGGCGGGATACAGGAGCTGCTCCTTGATCTCTTCCACGGTATACCCCAGCTCCGCCAGATGTCTGACTGCCGGCGCATAGCCCGCTTCCGAAGTCATTCTGCCCAGAGCGCCCAGAAAGGCGCTGCCCGCAGGGGCTCCACCGGTGACACCCATGGTTTCCCGCTCCGCTTCCATGGCATCCAGGAATTCCCGCAGAGAATCATCCATACCCGTTCTCCTCTCACCTTAGCCTAATCTTTCCCGATTCTATCGTAAAACGATTGTACTTCGGATTATTGAATATTCTTTTCACAAATCGGATATACTTTCGCGTGGCGCATATGATCAATCGGCGCGCAGGATAGTTCCGCCGCCCAGCACGTACTCGCCCTCATAGAAGACGCATGCCTGGCCCGGGGTTGCCGCCCTGACAGGACTGTCATATCTGCACAGCACCTCCCCGTTTTCCTGCGGATACAGAGTTGCCGCATCTCCCTTGTGGTTGTAGCGGATCTTTGCCATCACCTGCACCGGCTCCGTAATGCCTGCGCGGCGCATCCAACTCACGTTCCCGACATACACGTCACGCTTCCAAAGCTCCGCATCCTCTCCCAGCACCACTTCGTCCGTCTCCGGTCGCAGCTCCGTCACAAAGATCCGGTGCCCCGCAGGGATTCCAAGGCCTCTGCGCTGTCCCACCGTATAGTGGGTGATGCCCTTGTGAGGGCCGATGCGGTTTCCGCCCCGGTCTACAAAATCTCCCGGAGGGGGAACTTTGCCTCCGCACTCTTCCTCGATAAAGGCTGCATAGTCGCCGTCCGGGACAAAGCAGATCTCCTGGCTGTCCGGCTTGTTTGCCACGGGGAGTCCCGCTTCCTGCGCCATCCGGCGAACCTCTTCCTTCTCATATGCCCCAACCGGGAACAGGGTATGGGCCAGCTGCTCCTGGGTCAGGCTGTACAGGGCATAGGTCTGGTCCTTCCGTGCGGTGGCCGCATTGCGGATGGCATAGCGCCCGTCCGGCAGCTGCTCCACATTGGCATAATGCCCGGTAGCGATATAGTCCGCTCCCAGTTCCAGACTCCGCTGCAGGAGGCTCTCCCACTTCACATACCGGTTGCAGGCGATGCAGGGATTGGGGGTCCGTCCCTGCAGGTATTCCCGGGTAAAATACGCGATCACACGCTCCTTGAATTCCTCACGGAAATTCATGACATAATGAG
Source organism: Lachnospiraceae bacterium (assembly GCA_016286555.1). Taxonomy (GTDB): domain Bacteria; phylum Bacillota; class Clostridia; order Lachnospirales; family Lachnospiraceae; genus AC2028. Next base: position 8,957 of record JAEETA010000039.1, read on the forward strand.
GGATTCCCAGCACTTCCGCCACCGCGGCAGCGTCGGTTACCGCGCTCATACCGCAGCATCCGCCTTCCGCAGCTATGTGCTCGGGGGTCTCCGGCTGCCAGATCTGCATGGTGACGCCGATGACCTCATATCCCTGTTTTTTCAAAAGCAAGGCAGCCACGGAGGAATCCACCCCTCCGGACATACCCACCACAACTTTTTTCATGCTTTTCCTCGTTGAACAAAACGCACCGGCGCTTTCTTTCCTGTTTATTTCCCGGCCCTACAATACTCCTCATAGGGCAGAGACATAGCCCGCAGACGGGCTGCCTCCTCCCGGATCACGTCACAGACCAGATGCACCTCTTCCGCAGTATTATGCTCGGAGAAGGTGAGCCGCAGGGATCCTTTTGCCTCGAAAGCGCTGCGTCCCAGAGCCAGCAGTACATGGGATGGCTCCACGGAGCCCGTGGCACAAGCAGAACCGGAGGATGCACAGATTCCCTTCTGATCCAGCAGGATCAGCATGGTCTCTCCCGATGCGCCGGGCAGGGAAATGTTCACATTTCCGGGGAGTCTGTTTGATCTTCCACCGTTAAGGATCGCATGGGGATTCTCGGAAAGAAGCCTGTCAAAAAACAGCTCCTGCAGGGCAGATTTTGCCGCATTCCGCGCCTCCATCTCCTCCGCAGCCAGTCTGCAGGCTTCGCCGAAGCCCACGATACCGGGGATATTCTCCGTTCCGGAGCGCCGTCCCCGCTCCTGACCTCCGCCGGTGATAAGAGGCATCAGAGGGATCCCGCGCCGCACATAAAGCATTCCCACGCCTTTGGGGCCGTAAAGCTTGTGCGCACTGGCGCTTAAGAGGTCCGCTCCCAGGTCATCCACATTTACAGGAATCTGTCCGAAGGCCTGCACCGCATCGGTGTGAAAGAGTGCGCCGGCAGCATGGGTCAGATCCGCCAGTTCCCGGATGGGCTGGATGGTTCCGATCTCATTGTTGGCGGTCATGATGCTGACGATACCCGTATCCCCGGACAGGGCATTTTTCAATGTCTCCGGCTCCACAAAGCCCTCGCTGTTTACGGGAAGCACCGTCAGGCGAGCCCCTTCTTTTTGCAGACTCTCCGCCGTCCGCAGCACCGCAGGATGCTCAATGGCAGAGACGATGATTCCCCTCCTGCCTGATGCCTTCAGTCCCATTCGCAGGGCCTGGTTATCGGATTCCGTACCGCCGGAGGTAAAAAGGATCTCCTCAGGCCTTACGCCGCACAGAGCAGCCACCTGTCCCCTGGCCCTCTCAAGTGCATTTCGCGCATCCCGTCCGGGACCATAGGCAGTTCCCGCATTGCCGCAGAGCCCCGTCAGAAAGGGCATCATTTTTTCCAAAACCCGTTCATCCAGCGGCGTGGTGGCCGCATTGTCCAGATAAATCATTTATCATCCTCAGCGCGGTTGCCGCCCAAAAGCGCTGCATCCCCGTTTTTCTCAGCGTCTCGATCAAAAAGCAAAAAGCCCGGGCGATATGTCGCCCGGACTTTACAGTAGCATATTTCTCTGTCGACTAAAAGGGTTTTGCCACAACAATGCCGTCGGAATTGTCCACCAGTGCACTGCTCTGGGTGCCGGCGAAAAAGCGGTACTGCTGAAGGATCTGATCCTTCTGATTCTCAGAAGCGATACCCTCACGATCCAGTGCCAGAAGATCACTGTCCTTGCCAATGTAGCCGAATTCTTTCTGAGCGCCGAGAGAAATATCCTCCAGTGCCGCGTCCCTCCGTGGACGAATCTGCTCCGATACGGGGCTGGCTACGGGAGAGGATACGCTTTCCTGCGCTTTCCGCTGATCCTGAAGCTTTACCTCGTCGAGGCTTACGGAGGGGATCTCAGGTACACGATAATTCTGCAATATCGAACTGTAATCGGTGATTGCGTTAATTCTCATGTCCTTTCCTCCTTTCCGTTTTTTGGGATTCCTTTCCCAATCCACCTACAGTATCGGATATTTTATTACGCTTGTTAACCCATTTTTCAGATATTTTAGAAAAGTTTAGAAACTATACACAATTGCCCGATATGCGAAATCCGCATACCGGGCAACATTTCTTCAGAAACTCAATGATTCAACATCCCCTTCAGCTCATCCATGAAGGTGTTCACATCCTTGAACTCGCGATAGACGGAAGCGAAACGCACATAGGCGACAGGATCTAAGTCCTTGAGCTTCTCCATCACCAGCTCGCCCACCACATCGCTGGGGATTTCCTTCTCTTCCAGGGAAGAGATCTCATTCTCAATCTCATCCACCAGGCTGTCGATCTGATCGGCACTGACGGGGCGCTTGTGGCATGCCCGCAGGACACCGGAGCGAACCTTGTTCCGGTCAAAGGCCTCACGGTTATTATCTTTCTTGATGATGATCAGGGGAATGGTCTCCACCTTCTCATAAGTGGTGAAACGCTTTCCGCAATCATCGCAGATCCTGCGACGACGGATGGATGCATTGTCATCGGCGGGTCTGGAATCGATCACGCGAGAATTGTCATTTCCGCAATAAGGACATTTCATAGGGGTATCCCTTTCTCAGTTAGCTCCGTCAAGCCTTGGGAAGCCTATAAGAATCCCAATTGGCAGCGGTACCCGCCCATTTCTCCGGCTCTTCGAACAGCCGGTCATTGATCCAGGCCACCGCATCCGTTACGCCGTCCCGATCGAAGGAGAATTCTTTCCGCTCCTTCTGTTCCTCGGGGGTGGTGTTGTAATTGAAGGGCTCCGGCCAGATGGTGCACAAAAGGGTCTTCACCTTTTTGGGCTCCTCATTCTCTCCCGCCGGCTCCTCCGTCACCTTGCATTCCATGCGATAACGCAGGCCGTCGCTGCTTCCGGTAAACTCCGTCAGCTTTAAAAACTCCATCGAGAGAATGTCATCTGCTGAAACCATGATCTACTCCATTACTGATCGTTATTGTCCTTCTTCATGAAAGGTGCGAACTTGAAATCGGTCTCGGCCTGTCTCGGACGACCCTGTGCGGGCTGAGTGGGCTGAACGGTGGTACGACCGCCCTGCTGTCCGCCGCCGAATCCGGTGTCGAAATCAAAGTGAAGGCTGGGCTGTGCACTGCGCTGTGCAGCTGCAGGTGCGCCCTGTGCGGAACCGGGAACAAAATGAGGTGCTGCGCCGGGTCTGCCGATTGCCTGGCCGCCGCCCACTGCCTGCGCACCGGGGAAGGTAGGAGCACTCTTCTGATCGGAAGGAGCCTCCAGGCCGGTAGCAATGAGGGTCACCTTGCAGGTGTCGGGCTCGGATTTGTCCTGGTTCAGACCGGTGATGAGGTTGACACCGCTGCCGGTCAGATTGGTGATGTAGGTGTTCACCACCTTGACGTCGTTCAGGTTCACATCGCCGGTGATGTTGACCAGCAGATCCGTTGCGGAATTGATGGTGGTCTCCAGCAGAGGGCTGTTCACCGCCTGCTCTACGGCCATCTCCGCACGATTGTCGCCGGTGCCGATACCGATACCGATATGTCCAAGGCCCTTGTCCTCCATGACGGTACGGATATCCTCAAAGTCCACGTTCACCAGCTCGTTGGTGTTGATGATGCTGGTAACGCCCTTGACTGCCATATGCAGCACGCTGTCCGCCATGCGGAAGCCTGCGTTCAGATCGTCCTTACGATCCACCAGATCGATCAGCTTGTCGTTGGGGATCACAACCATGGTATCCAGATACTGGGAGATCTTCTCGATACCTGCTCTGGCGTTGGCCTCACATCTGCTGGCCTCCCACTCGAAGGGCTTGGTCACGATGCCAACGGTCAGAATGCCCATTTCCTTGGAAATACGGGCTACCACGGGAGAAGCGCCGGTTCCGGTTCCTTTACCCATACCACAGGTAATGAAAGCCATCTCTGCGCCGTTCAATGCCTCTTTGATCTTGTCTGCGCTCTCCTCGGCTGCCTTCTCGGCTACCTCGGGATGGGCTCCCGCACCGCGGATTCCCTTACCCAGCTTGATCTTGTTGGGTGCTTTACAACCGGACAGCGCCTGCTGGTCGGTGTTCATGGCGATGAAATCCACACCCTCGATTCCTTCTTCGATCATACGGTTGAGGGCGTTGTTGCCGGCACCGCCGATACCGATGACAACGATCTTCGCACCAACCTGAGATTCTTCCTGAATAATGTCAATCACGATAGTCTCCTCCCAATTCCGGACTTATCTAATCACGCGGCATAAGAAGCCGCAGATACACTCATCTCAAAATACACACTGTTAATAATATTAGAAAATTTTTATTTTTTCAACCGCTTTTCATATTTTCAGACAGTTTCACGGCCCCGGGCGAACACCCTGCGGAAACGGACAAAACGCAAGATATGGTCAGTCCTTGTCCGGGGAAAAAATGTAGATTCCCTCGAAATTGTACTCCTCCATATCCAGGACACCCTTCTTGTCCGTCAGATGGGGCAGAATCTTGGGCAGGCGCATGACCTTGTCCTCCAGATAGGCCGCCTCGTTTCCCAGATCCACACGGACCTCCCCGAAATACAGAGTCACGCGGCCGGTGGAGTGAAAATGGATCCGGTCCACGGAAAGCTCGTATTTGTCCATCAGTTTGGTGAGCTGCAGGGTTTTCTCGAAAATATCCTCGTTATCCTCGATGAGCCGCTCTCCCACCGCTACGCCGGAAAAATCCAGTCCCGTCACCTGCGGGATCCCCAGGGTCAGCACGGTGGAACTTTCCACAACATAGCCATCCTTGTCAAAGTAGAAGTAATGGTCCAGGTATTTCACATACCCGGCCAGAGCCTTCTCATAGACTGAGATTCGCACGGAATCCCTGGACAGAATGGACACCGTCACGGAATCCACAAAGGGCACGTCTTCGATCTTCTTATCCTTGAAGCGGAAGGAAAGCACCAGGGAATTGTCCCCCAGGGGGCCGCTCATTACCATGTCGATGATCTCCCGGTCCGTGTAGTGGGTATTGCCCTCCACATAGGTTTTTTCCGGCGAGATTTTGTAATTGGTCAGAACGTAATAGACGCCGTACATAATGGCGGCGATGATGGCCAGGAGAATCACGATCCTGATGATGATCCTACTTCGTCTCATAATCGCTCTCCGAAATCACGTTTTGCCGCTGCACGCTCAGCACCAGGCCCATCTCCACGATCAGCAGGACTGCGGAGGATCCGCCGTAACTGACGAAGGGAAGGCTGACGCCGGTGTTGGGCATGGAATTGGTATTCACCGCGATGTGCAGCACCACCTGGATGGCGATGTGCGCCATAACGCCCACCACCAGAAGGAAGCCGAAACGGTCCCTGGTCCTACGGGCAATGCGGTACATCTGGAACAGGAGGAGCACATACAAAAGCACCAGAACGATGGCACCGAAAGCGCCCAGCTCCTCGCAGATAATAGCGAAAATAAAGTCATTGTGAGGCTCGGGCAGCGCACTGATCTTCTGCACGCTCTGGCCCAGTCCCTTGCCCCAGAAACCGCCGTTTCCGATGGCATAGAGGGAATTCAGGATCTGGTGGGCAGCTTCATCCGTGGACAGCTCAGGGTAGAGCCAGGCCACGATACGCCCGAAACGGTAGTTGCCTCCGGTGAGGTCCGAGGAAGCCACATAGGCGCAGACCCCCGCAGCAATGAGCCCCAGAAGGATAAGGACTCCCAGAAAAAATTTGTAGTCCCGGCTGGAAATAAACAACATCATGATGGTGATGCCCAGGACGATGAGAGCGGAGCTCAAATGGCTGGTAAGGCCGAAGATAAAGGCCATGGCGGGAATCGTTGGAACAAAGACGTAAGCCATGCCCTGGAAGGTATTTACGGCCTCCCCCAGACGGTTGATCATAAATGCCACAAACAGGATGATGGCGATCTTAACGATCTCGGAGGGCTGGAACTGCATTTTTGTTCCGGGGATCACCACCCAGCGGGACGCACCGTGGGACTCGCTTCCGAAGGGGATGACCAGGAAAATGGATGCCAGGGAGATCAGATAGATCACCAGGGCGAATTTCTTGTAGATCACATAGGGGATAAAAACCACCACAAGCCCCAGGCCCAGGCCAACGATGTCCCAGAGCAGCTGACGCATGAAAAAGTGGGACTGATCGTTGAACATACGCAGCGCGCTGTAGGAGCTGGCGGAATAGACCATCAGCAGACCAAAGCCCATGATGATCAGCAGGTTCAGGATCAGTGACAGATCCAGCTGCTCCCAGAGGGCGTAGCGTCTGCGAACCCGGCGTTTTTCCTCCGGGGGAGGATTCTGACCGGACCGTCTTCTTTGATTGTAAGTTCTCGTTTCTGCCATTTATCGCACTCCGGTTTCGTCGGTTTGTCCTTCGATCAGATTGTCGTTCCCGGGCACCGTATCGTCCAGTGAACTGTTATCGCCCCCGATGAGTTCTCCCGTATAGGCATCAAAGAACTGCCCGTCGGGGCTCACGCGATATCCCGTGGCGGGGTCGATGGGATAGGTCATCCAGATGGGATAGATCCTGGATTTTTCACCGGTAGGATCGATGATATCGCCATCGGTAATGGTCTCCTGAGGCGTGTCTTCTTCCTCTGCCACCTTGTGGTCGGAACCGCCAAACTGCAGCGTATTATCCAGCTGCTTCTCCGCCAGCTCTGCCAGCTCTGCGTCGGAGAGGGGCTCGGTCATGTAAATATTCAGGTAAGGCAGGACCTCCGTCAGGATGTTCCGCACGATGCGGGTAGCGTATTTGGCGTCATCCTGCTCCTTCACGTTGGGTCTGTCCACCACCACGTAAATGGCGATCTGGGGATCGTCCGCGGGAGCATATCCCATGAAGGATACCACGTACTCTCCGTTGCCTCTGGGCAGGGTCTGTGCCGTTCCGGTCTTGCCACCGATGGCATAGCCTGCAGGTCTTGCGGTCTTGCCGGTTCTGCGGTCGCCGCCTTCGGGCATGACCACGGCCCTGCAATACTCGCGGATCCGCTCGGAAGTGCTCTCGGACACCGTCTGCTTGATGAGTCTGGGCTCGATGTTCTCGATGACGGCACCGGAGGAATTGGTGATCTTGTTCACCAGATGGGGCTCATAATAGTAGCCGCCGTTGATAAGGCTGCAAAATCCCGTGATCATCTGAATCATGGTCACGTCAAAGTTCTGGCCGAAGGTATTGGTTGCAAGGTCGGTGGGCAACATGGTCTTGGAATCGTAGACCAGGCTTGCGGTTCTCGCCTCACCTGCAAGATCGATATTGGTCTTCAGTCCGAAATTGAAGATCTGCTGGAACTTGCAGAACTCTTCCCTTCCCATGGCCTGACCGATCTTCATGAGGGCCACGTTGCAGGACCAGGCGACGGAATCCTGCACGGATACGGCGCCGTCGCCACCGGCGATATAGTTGTGGCACTTGATCTTGTGGTCTCCCACCTCCAGGAAACCGTTGCAGGTGAAGACCTCGTTACCGGTGATGGAGCCGTCCTCCAGGGCAGCCGCCACGGTAAAGGGCTTTGCCACGGAACCGGGCTCATAGGTATTGGATACGCAGAAATTCTTCCAGAGGGAAGCAAAATTCACGTTCAGCTGGCTGCTGTCCAGGCCGTCCAGCACCTCCTGGGTGATGTAGGTGTCGGTCTTCTTATACTCCGTATAGCCCCGCTCGTTCTGCACCGCTTCGATGAGTCTGGTGCCCAGCAGAGGGTCCGTGTTCTTGTAGTCGGAAGGATCGTAGTCCGGATACTGGGCCATGGCCAGGATCTCGCCGGAATCGATATCCATGATGACGCATCCCAGATTCTCCGCGCCGTTTCCGGTGTGGTGATTGTTCTTATAAGTATCGTTGAACTCCTTGAGGTATTTTTCCACCACTGCCTGCACATAGGCGTCGATGGTGGTGTGAAGGGTGTAGCCGTCGATGGCATCCTTCACCGTACGCTCCAGGGAGGACTCTTCATTCTGATAACCGTACTCTCTGCCGTCGGTTCCTACCAGAACATCCTCGTAGAAGCCTTCCAGACCGTACATACCGCCCACACTGTTGCTGCCGGTGGTAAAGCCCAGAATACTGGAAGCCAGGGAACCGTTGGGATAGACTCTGCGGTACTCTTCCTCGAAATAGATGCCCCGGACAAAGTCGTTCTCACTCTGCACTGCCTTAAATGCAGCGATTTGAGAATAGGTAAGGCGTCTGCCGTTCTCCGGAATGTAGTACTTGGAATTCGGATTGGCACTGATATAGTTGCGGATGGCCTGCATGTCCAGCTCCGGGAAGCAATTCCCCAGCTCACGCATGGTCGGCTCATAGTATCTGTGGTCTTCGTAGGTCAAAATGACAGAAGGGTCAACCACCATGTTGTAGACACGCTCTGAGGATGCCAGGATGGACCCCTTGGAGTCAACAATATCGCCCCTTCGGAAGGGGATGACGGTAGTGTCATATGCCTGGTTGATCAGGACCATTTTCTGGTACTCGGCGCCGTGCACCTGAATGATGTACACGAGGCGCACCACTAAACCAAGTAAAGCTACCAGTAGGACAACCAGTGCCACCAGTAGCTTTGTGTTTCTTACCCGGCGGAGGGGAGCCTGGGGCTTAAAAGCCCGTCTGCTCCTGCTCTCTCCGGAATCTTCCGTATTATCATTTCGGCGATCAAATCTTGCCATTGCTTCTTAATCCGTTCCTATTACCTTGCGCATGTAGTCCGTGGTGTCGGTACTGTAGTAGATCATCTGACCTTCGCCCGCATAGCTCATGCCCAGTTCTTCTCTGGCAATGCTCTCGATCTCACCGAGGTTCACGCCTGCCAGGATCTCACTGTAGCGCGCATCGTTCTGGGATCTCATCTCGGAAAGGTGGATCTCCTGAGCGGATACGGCACGGCGTGCAGCGGTCAGCTCTCCCTGCAATCTTACATAGTTTACCATTATCATGGCACAAATGGCAACTGCGCCCAAAACCAGCAGACTTCCTGCGATATCCACAATGTGGAGTCTCTTTCTCTCGGGAGCCGCCTGATTTACGCGATATTCTCTTTCTACCTGATGGGGCTGGCGGTAATTTCTGGCTGCGGTGCCATACTGATACCCTGCCGCTCCTCTGCTCACGCGCTCACTGCGGTACCCGTTTCTGCTGTATGCTTCCATGCTGTCTGTCTCCTATCTCCCCAACGCCTCAAATACTCTTAACTTGGCACTCTTCGATCGGCTGTTGCTTTCCAGCTCCGCCTCACTCGCTATGATGGGTTTCTTTGTAATATTCTTGCCCTTGCTGACCTTGCCGCAGGTACAGATGGGAAAATCCGGCGGGCAGGTGCAGGGGTTTTCACAGGTTTTAAATACGTTCTTAACGATCCGGTCTTCCAGGGAATGGAAGGTGATCACACAGAGGCGACCGCCGGGCTTTAAGAAGTCGATCATCTCTTCCAGGGAGCTCTGCAGGGCTTCCAGTTCGCCGTTGCACTCGATGCGGAGCGCCTGGAAGGTCTGCTTGGAAGGATGTCCGTTCTGTCGCATCTTGGCGGGAATGGCCGCCTTGATGATCTCGTTCAGTTCAAAAGTGGTTTGGATGGGAGCCTTGCTCCTGGCCGCCGCGATGTGCTTTGCAATGTTCGCTGCGAACCGGTCCTCACCGTAATCCCGGATGATCCGAAAGAGCTCTTTCTCCGGGTAGGTATTTACAATGTCGGCTGCCGTCAGGGTCTGGCGCTGATCCATCCGCATGTCCAGGGGCCCGTCGAAGCGGTAGGAAAAACCTCTCTCGGGAGTATCGAACTGTCTGGAACTGACTCCCAGATCCAGCAGGATCCCGTCTACCCCGGTCACTCCCTGCTCCTGCAGGAGCCTTACGCCGTCCCGGTAATTCCCTCGCAGGATGGTGTAGCGTCCCGGCAGATCCGATAACCTCTCGCCCGCCGCCCGGATGGCTTCCTCGTCCCGGTCGATGCCGTAGAGGTGGCCGGTGGTCAGGTGCTCTGCTATCGCGTGGGAATGTCCCGCGCCACCCAGGGTTCCATCCATGTAGATCCCGTCGGGCTTGATATCCATTTGCTCGATGACTTCATTCAGCATCACCGAGATATGGGAAAATTCCGAATTCTTTGCTTCCATCAACCCTTGAAGCCTTTCGCCATCAGATTCTTGGTCAACGCTGCGGGGCTCTCCTGGGAAGTGGTAGCGGTCCATGCATCGCTGTCCCAGATCTCGCCTCTTCCGCCGGTGTCACCGACGATGGTCACATCCTTGGTCAGTCCTGCGTACTCCTTCAGGGGAGCGGGGATCAAAATGCGTCCGTGAGGATCCACATCCACATAAGCGGAACCGGAGCCGAAGAAACGCTTGATCGCTCTGGCGTCCTCGTCGAAGTTGTTCAGCTCGGCGAGTCTGCCCTGAAATGCATCCCACTCTTCCAGCGTGTAGATGATAAGGCAGTTCTCAACGCCCTTTGAGATCACGAAGTGGTCGCCCAAAACGGAACGAAACCTGGATGGGATGCTCAATCTGTTTTTGCTGTCTATGGTGTGGTAATACTCACCAACCAGGCCTTCTTCGTACACGGATTGGCATCCTCCCTTCCTCAGTTTTCATCCCACTTTATATGGTTTTCATCCCACTTCATCCCACTCACAAGTAAAAATATACCCTATCGTGTCCGTAAAATCAAGGGTTTTGGGCGAAAATTATTACGAAATCTTAAGATTTTGTTCTGTGCAAAATGCACAAAGATTTACCCCTCAAAAGGGCGGAAATTTTGGTGGATTTTTTCTACCGAAATACCATATATAGGTGTGGGTGGGACAAAGTGTCCTTCATTTGGTACCGGTGGGAGAAATTCCCACGAAGAGAAAAAATTTTGAAGAAAAAGAAAAAGATCCGGTCCGAAGACCGAATCTTTAAGAAGTTCTTAAGAAAAAAGGTTATTTTTCGGAGTCCGCAGAGGACGCCGGGTTTTTATAAGGATAAGGGTACGCTCCCTTCATCTTCCGCAGCAGCAGGATCTCCATCACCACGGAGAAGACCACCATGATCCCTGCCAGAAGCTGGGATACGGGAAGCGTGGTGCCGGGCACGAACAGAGTGTCAGTGCGGATTCCCTCGATCCAGAAGCGTCCAAGGCCGTAACCGCCCAGGTACAACAGACAAAACTCCCCGTGGAAATGCTTCTTTTTCAGCAGTACCATCATCAGAATGAAGAGTCCCAGGTTCCACAGACTTTCATATAAGAAGGTGGGATGGACCTGAATGTAGTTCTGACCGGCCTCCATGTGGGCCAGGATGCTCGCCGAGATGTCCCGGGCTCTCACATCCTCCACCGGAAGGCGCATGGCCAGGAGACTATCCGTATACTCACCGAAGACCTCGCGGTTGGTGAAGTTCCCCCAGCGGCCGATGGCCTGTCCCAGGATCAGGCTGATCATGCCCGTATCTCCCAGCTCGTAGGGGTTGATCTTCTTTACCTTGCAGAATACAAAGATCACAATGAAGGCCGTGATCACGCCGCCGTAAATGGCCAGTCCGCCCTGCCGCAGATTAAAGATGCTCTTCAGGTCATCCTTGTAATAATCCCAGGCAAAGATCACGTAATAGATCCTGGCTCCGATGACGGAGAAAATGATGGCATAGACGGAAAAATCATAATAGGTATCCGACTTCTGCCCCGTGCGCTTTGCGTTGTAGGAAGCCACCAGGATACCGGTCAGCATACCCACTGCAATGATCAGACCGTAATAAGCGATCTGGAAGTTCCCGATATAAAAACCTTTGGAGACGTAGGGGATGTCAATCCCCAGATGAGGAAAGGAAATCTCTCCGGAATTCATGGGTTCCTCCCTTATACATTAAAGCGGAACAGGATCACGTCGCCGTCCTGCACCACATATTCCTTGCCTTCCATGCCCACCAGGCCCTTCTCACGGGCTGCTGCCAGGCTGCCCATCTCCAGCAGATCCTTGTAGTTCACCACCTCTGCCTTGATGAAGCCACGCTCGAAATCGGTGTGGATCTTGCCTGCTGCCTGGGGTGCCTTGGTACCGATCTTGATGGTCCATGCACGGCACTCATCCTCTCCTGCGGTGAGGAAGCTCATGAGTCCCAGCAAACGATAGCTTGCGCGGATCAGCTTGTCCAGGCCGGACTCGGTAAGGCCCAGTGCCTCCAGGAATTCCTTCTTCTCGTCGTCGTCCAGCTCGGAGATCTCCTCCTCCACTCTGGCAGAGACCACGAAGACCTCGCTTCCTTCTGCTGCAGCGAACTCTCTCACCTTCGCAACCATGTCATTGGATGCACCGTCGTCCGCCAGATCGTCCTCCGCCACATTGGCAGCATAGATCACGGGCTTATCGGTCAGCAGATTGTACTCCTTGCGCCACAGGATCTCATCCTCATCCTCGGTCTCCAGGGTTCTGGCCAGCTTGCCGCTCTCCAGATGCTCATAGAGACGCTTTGCGAAGACCTCCTCCTTTGCAGCGTTCTTGTCCATGCGGGCAGCCTTCGTCACCTTGGAAATACGGCGCTCCAGCACCTCCATATCTGCGAAGATCAGCTCCAGATTGATGGTCTCGATGTCTCTGATGGGATCCACACTGCCGTCCACATGGATCACATTGGAATCCTCAAAGCAGCGCACCACATGTACGATGGCATCCACTTCACGGATGTTGCTCAGGAACTGGTTCCCAAGGCCCTCACCCTTGGACGCGCCCTTCACCAGTCCTGCAATGTCCACGAACTCGATGACCGCAGGGGTTACCTTCTTCGTATGATACAGCTCTCCCAGCTTCACAATGCGCTCATCCGGCACCGGCACCACGCCGATGTTGGGATCGATGGTGCAGAAGGGATAGTTGGCGGATTCCGCCCCTGCCTTAGTCAGTGAATTAAAAAGGGTGCTTTTCCCCACATTCGGGAGCCCCACGATTCCGAGTTTCATTTTATTTCCTCCGTGCCCGAATTTACAGGCTTTTCTTCTTCCGAAAAAGAGCCTAAGTGCGAGCAGTATGTTACCACAATCAGGCTCTTTTATCAATATATTGGCGTATGAACGCTATCATCCTTTCAAATGCATCCCTCGCAACATCGTTCACTCGTTCCGATGCAACAAAGCAATGCTGCATCTCCATATTTCTTTCTGCAAGAGGATCGATCAATTCATGTACTACTCCTGCTTCTGTCAGGGCTTTATCCATATCGCGCATGTCCACGTAATATTCACTTCCCAGTAGAACAGCAGGCGGATAATTAGAATCAACCCAAAGAATGTTGTTATATCTGTTTACTTCCTCACGATTAAGGTAAATCGAACCTTTTACATAGTTTCCGATAAGGATCTTCGTTCCCAGAGAAAACTTATCATATGCAAGAGGCGCATCATCAAGCACAACCGCCATGATCTGCTCCGGCTTTAATACCGGACTAATCCCTAAAGCATCTGCATACTCCGGATTAGTAACAACACTTCCCAGCTGGCTTGTCATGATTGCG
>JAEETA010000075.1 GCA_016286555.1 Lachnospiraceae bacterium
GAATCCACATAGATCTCCGTCTCGAACTCGGAGATGATCTTCTGCTGCGCAAGATTCTGAAGCTTGACATCCGTATTGTCCTGGCAGCCATACACAATGTGCGCGATGCTTCCATCCTCATTCCGGTCACCGATCATAAACATACCGTTGAACCAGCGATTCGCACTCGCACTGTAAAACTCCATGCTTGTGGATCCATGCTCTTCCAGTGCCGCCAGGATCAGGTCCTTATTCAGCCAGTCGTACAGACTCTTGCGAAAACTCTCGGCCACAGACGCATCCACATTCCTCTTAAGGAACTCCAGCGCATCCGGCTCCTTCGGAATCTGCTCCACATATTCATTGGTACTGATCATGCGGTAGCTCATGTCTTTGACATCGATAAAGAGCGAGAAATTGAATACCCGGCCGACCGCCTCGATGATCTTTAAATATTCCTCCCGCTCCATTTGCGCCGTAATATCGCGGTAGCACCCCATGTAGATCTCCAGGGAGCCATCCTCCGGACGCCGGATAAATCTTCCGGCTCCCGTCACCCAGATGATACTGCCGTCTTTTTTCTGCATCCGGTAGGTAGCATGCGTAATATCGGGAAGTTCTCTATGAATCCGAACGGAATCCCAAAACAGCTTTACGATCCCTTCTTTTTCTTCAGGGACAAGGGTTTTGACCCAGCTGTCAAACTCGTTCGGCAGATCCTCAAGGCCATCGTAGCCGAGCATTTGGCGCGTCTCGTCATTGAACTCGAAGCTCAGCATCTTCTCGTTGCGATCAAACGTGCAAAAATACATACCCGCCTTTAAGCCCTTGGCGAACATATCCTCCCGGAACTTCGCGATCCTGTATTTGCTGTTGGCTTCTTCGATCCTCCGGTTACACTCCAGGATCAGCTCGCGCTGCTCCTCCGGATAAGCCGAAGGCTCAAACAAAGGAATCTCATCGATGACTTCCGTACTTGCTTCTGCAGCAAACTGACCAACGCCGTTGTCAATGCTGCTTGCATAATCCTTCCTATCCATCCTGTCTCCTCCTGCTGCCTAGATCTGTAAGAAGTATACCACATTTTCATGAACCATGGGGACGGGGGCAGTTGTCCATCACTCCAGGACGATCAGCCTTTCCCCCGTATGATGGTCCAGCCGGTTGTGCTCGGCGAGATACTCTTCGATCACCGTCCGGGAAGCGGTACCGATGACACGGGGCTTTTTGTTGGCGAAGATCTCCTCGGGATCCACATGGAAAATGTCCCCAAGATTCTTGAAATGGAAGCCTTCCATGGCCACGGAATACCTGTCGGAATCGTCGATCTCCCGGCCGTCTTTGGAAAACTCGGCAAAGTCGTGAGAGGCCTTCCGGTAAACCACCTTCCATCCCTTTGAGAGCTGATAGAACTCCGTATGTTCCCCCGCCCAGACACCGTCCCGCAGCATGTAGCGGATCATCTCCCTGAGCTGTGCGCCGGTTACTTCAAACAAATGCAGCGTGTCATTGTAAGGATAACAGGTCATGAGATCGCCCAGCATGACGATGGGTCCCAGCTCCGTACTCCGGATGCTTCCGGAGGCACAGAGGAAGAGATCCACTCCCAGGCTCTCCCCCAGGGCGTCCGCAAAAACAGCCCCCAGTTCCGTCTCCTGATTTCTCGACGGATGTGTCAGTTTTCTCATAAATCTGGTGACGACGCGGCCGTATTTTTCATCCGTCTGCAGCTTATATTCCTCGATGAGGCGCTCCAGCTCCGGATCTGTGGGACAATGCTCCGAATCGATGGGAACCGGACGCCATCTGTAATCCACCACACGGTTTTCATCCGTATCCACCGTCAGATCGAAGCGCCCGATCTGGTCCGTTCCGGTGCCCGCCTGGACGATGAGAATATCGTTCACCACCTCCGGTGCTTCCATGAAGGTATGAGAATGGCCGCCGATGATGACATCCACGCCGCAGGCCGGATCCAGGATCTGTGCCAGCTTCCGGTCCGCATCAATGCCGATGTGGGTCAGCAGCACCGTCAGATCGATGTCCACGGAATTGTGGGCATTGCAGATCCGCTCCACCTCCGTGGCAGCGTCCTCCACATCTACAAAGGTACCCACCAGCCCTTCTGTTTTGGCCTTGGCCATCACCTCTTCCGTCAGGATCCCGATGAAGAGGATCTTCATGCCATCCATCTCGAAGATGTGATAGGGGCTGAACATATGGGCGTGGTTGTTTTTGATATAGAGATTGGCATTGATGATGGGGAATTTGGCGCATTTTTCCAGGAAAAGCAGATGCGCCAGGCCGTAGTCCACCTCGTGATTGCCGATGGTAACGATGTCGGGGGCCAGCATATTCATGATCTCGATGGTGGACAGCCCCTTGAATTCACTGTCAATGACGGAGCCCCGGAACATGTCTCCCGCTATACAATACAGGGTGTTGGGCTCTTCATTCCGAACCTGATTGACATAGCCGGACAGCATGGAAACGCCGCCGATGAGCTTCCGGTCCACATCCTCTGCCAGGAAATCTCCGTGCATGTCATTCGAGTGCAGCAGTACTAATTTTTTCGTGTGTGCCATATCTTTCTCCCGTTTCTTTTCGTCGTTACTAAGGCAAGTGATCTCCGATCTTTCCCAGGCTCTGTCCCAGGCAGTGGTATCTTCCGGAATATATGACGGGATCCAGAACCATCAGATCCACGTCAAAGGCATCCTCCGGATCGAGCCTCTCATCCATCTGGATGTTTCGGATCCTGCAAAAGAACGTGGTCGATTTTCCCGTTTGGACGCTCTGTACCACTTCGCATTCATATACCCATCTGCTTGCGTCCAGCACCGGGACGTCCAGAACCTCTCCCCGCACCACAGTATATTCGATCGTTTTCCCGCTGCTTTCGGCAGATTTCTTAAGGCCGAAATAATCCATCAGCGGGAGCATGTCGGTACTGACCAGATTGGCGCTGAAGATCCCGGTGCGGATCACGTTCTGTTTGGTCCTTTTCGTCCCGAACATGCTGATGACCAGCAGATATTCACCTTCTCCTCCATCGGTGGCACTCACCCAGGTGATGGGCGCGAAATTGGCGGAGCCGTCCTCATTGTTGGTCCCGATGATAAAGGACGGCTGCACGCACATGGAATAGATTGGCTTTACGGATTTTCGATGGGACATGTTAACCTCCTTCTCTAATCGAAAAGTTTCACCATGCTGATCTCATCCCGGTAGCTCCCATCGTCATATTTCAGGGACCGGAGCACTCTGCCCGACTCCCGAAATCCCATTTTTTCATAGACATGTCTGGCCCGGTCATTACCATCGACAACTTCCAGCTCCACCTGTTCGTAGCCCATTTCCCTGGCCAGAGACAGTGCATATTCCATCATTGCGGTCCCAAGACCGGCGTCACAATATTCCTGCTTCAGTGCGATGGCAAAACCGCATCTGTGACGGACCCGGCGCAGATTTCCTCTGGATACGATGCCGCAATTGCCGGCCACAATGCCATCTGCTTCCGCAACCATCATAAGCTCTCCAGGGGCGTTTCGCTTGTTTTCCAGAATATCACCTTCTCCTTCGAGGGTATAGGTGACTTCATCGGCATTTCGCAGTAAAAAATCCGTTTCTCCGGATACGGTGCGAAGGTATTCGATCATATCGGCGGCATCTTCACGACGGACGGAACGCAGGATACAGGTCCTGCCATCTTTCAAACGGATCTCTTTTTCTTCAAATATCATGGCGGATTCCTTTCTTATGTCCTTCCGGCTCTTTCCGATTCACTCTTTGGGGGTTGACACCGACACTCCTCTATTCTACCGGAATTTCCCTGCCGATATGATTATCCCCGTATGCCAAAACTTCTATCAGCGGATGATTGCTGCGCTCCAGCGAATAATAACTCCTTGCAAGTTCCATAACGCGTTCTAAGTCGCGACTTTCTTCCATGATATCGCTGGCCTCGTTGAAAAAAGCCTGGTCATATTTATACACCGTCTTTTCATCCACTTCCACTTCGAGGAGCCTGACCTGATCGACCGTGAAATCGCCGTTATCAATGCAATCATCTTTCAGGTATTGAAGGGCCTCATCTTTCGATTCGCAGTAATAGACACATCCTACACGACTTGCCGAGGAGTTCGGAAATTCGGTGATTCTTATATACTCAAAAATTCCTTCCACGGCATCTTTGATATAATTCTCATGCTTTCGTAATCCCAAAGCGCATAATTCCCTGGAGTAGGACATTGCGGAAAAGAAAGTCCCCCAAAAGCATTCCTTCCCTCTCTGCAGAGCTAATACGAAAGGCTCTGCGAAGCGATATTGTTTCTTAAAATCATTGATCAGTTTTTCACCGGATTGATAGGAATCAACCGAGTAGTGATAAAGAATCATCTTAGGTTTATTCATTTTTTTAATACTCCATAACATCAATTTTCTTTTGCAGTACTCCCGCGTAATCGCGGGCGGTTTTGCCGACTTTCTCAGGGTTGACGGGATAATGGATATTATAAAGAAGCCCATTATCGCCGGTCTTGTCCGCTAAATGATCTTCATC